>CAZQNO010000017.1:0-51528 GCA_964594775.1 uncultured Spirochaetaceae bacterium | reverse complement strand
CAGTAGGAATACTGAGGACCGGGCAATTATGGACGAAGCGATCGCCGGCACCTACACCGAAGAGCAGATATAGGCAAAGTTCATAGAGGAAATGAATATGCTATTTTCTCAGGGGAAAGCATACTTCATAAATAATGCGAGTGGATTTGGCTATGGTGTTCCCCGCCAAAAGAAGTTTCCTCAACTTGACAGAATAGCTTTCCCCTTGTAAATGTGCGGAATTACCGCAGGTAACCCTGCGGTAATTCCAGTTGTCGACAAAAGCAAAAAAGAGAAGCTCACAACTCATCAGCCGGAAGGTCCGAGGAGTCGATTAGGTTCTTTTCCTGTATTGTACCGGTGACGATAGCGTTGTAACAAATCCGATTTATTTGTCCGGCAATTCCGTTTGTTCGTTTGAATATTTCCATCTTCGCCGCATCCGAGAAAAGCTTCTCTTTACGATGGGCAACCTCAAGACCGTGGTCGAGGTAGGAGGCGGTCTCCTCCAAGCTCATCGGTGAGAGGTGGTGCGAGAGGCGAATGCGGGCGCGAATCGAATCGAAGTTCGTCAGTGCCTTGATCGAGATAAGCGCTTCTTCGGTAATATCCTGAGCGTCATCAAGTACGACCACCGGCTTGCGCGGACTCTCCTCGACCGCAGAAAAGAAGGCCGGTTTTGCCTTGCCGAGCGAGTGTGGTGGTTCGATCTTCATCCCCCGCAGCCGATCGGTCCGCTTAAGAGCATCACATCTTCACTCTCGATGCCGAGCTCGAGCATTGCAGTGGTACGGCTAAGCTCTTCGGTGTGAAAAATCTTCTCCCCGTCTATGTCTTTGCCGAAGGGCAGCCGGGAGAAGCCGTAATGCCTCAGTATTGCCTCTCTCATTGCTGCCCCTCCGTCTTTAGTTTGTGGTAATCGACCGCCGCATTCTGGCGGTCGAGCTCGGTTTGTCGCCGGCGGTCGTGTCGCTGTGGTACTGATTGCCCTCGAACTTGATGGTGCCCCACTTGGCGACTTTTCGATACACATACAGCAAGAAGAGGTTCTCGAACCACTGGAGGTCCTGCACCCGGCGATGGTCCTCTGCAAGACCATTTTCAAAACGCACCGCCGGGGGCTCACCGGTAGATGAGTGGTTGCGGCGGTTGTACTCCACATCCAGCCACGCCCACAGAGCGCTGTTCAGCTCCTCCAGAGTTGTGAACCCCGCCCGCTGGGCCTCGCCCTGGAAGTCCCGTTTGATCGTCCTCATCACCGCCTCCACATAACCTTGACAATGGTCCCGGCCTTCCGGAAGATGTTGACTTTGGGGATACACCCAGCTTTGGTCTGCAGCTCATACGGATGCTGGTAAAACAGATAGGTGGCTCGATCCACGTGGAACGGAAAACTGCCGGTAATCAGAGGAGCAGCGAGTTTGTAATAGAATGTCCCGGAGCTACAGGCGGCTGTCAATGACAGCTTTCAATAACATGCGCTCAGGAAAAAGTCACTCCACAGGTGAGGATAACGTTCGTGTACTTGGTAAACTCACCGGTTCGGATGAACCCGGTGAGGAGGCCTCGTGAAGGGTCCTCTCCCATAACGATCTGCTTGAACTGTGGATGCGGTATGACGCTTTGTTCACGCATGGCTTTCCCATTGAGTGCCGGGTGCTGCTCTATGCGTTCGGCCATCCGGGGGTTCGACTTCTTCATTTCCTGAGCGTATATATACCCTTCTATTTCGAGTTCTTCGAGGAGAGGGAAGAGCACGTCGGCGAAAGACGGAACGTTCGGTATGATCCCCAGGTCGATGACCTCGGTAAACCCGTTGTGCGGAAAGGGAAACCCCCTGTCGGTTATTACGATCATGTCGCCGTGACCGAGTCGCGCCATGAGGCTGAGAAGCTGTCCGTTGAGTATGCCGTTGCGTTTCACGTTGCCCTCTCGATAGAAGTATAGAAGCAGGCCATTCTCCCGTCAATAGTCATGTTTCTCCGGATAGAGCGATCAGGGAGTCGACAGGCAGCAACACACGGTAAAGGTCAGGAGAGGCCCCTCACCTTTTCCAAAAAGCGTTTTACCCGGGCGGGGTCCACATCGTTCTCTATTTTTCCCTCTTTCTTGAAGTAGCTGCCCACGATTGCACCGTCGATGACGGGTACCAGCTTGTCGGCATTTTCCAGGGTGAGACCGCTGCCTATGAGGATCGGGGCATCAACTGCTCTTTTTACCTCTTGTACTTCTTCTTTTTTCGGGGCATTGCCGGTCTTCGTACCCGATATGATGATCGCTTCTGCCCCGAAGTCCACCACGTCCTCAGCCTGTTCGACAAGCGTCCGGTCTGCGATGATGTAGTGGCTGCCATGCTTGACGTGGAAATCGCCGAAGACCATGACCTGCTCGGCATGGAGAAAGGCCCGGTAGCGAAACAGTGAAGGACCGGCTGCGTCCACTACCCCGGATGTCGACACGTAGGCGTTGGCGAGCTCGAATGCCCGTATCCACTTTGCCCCTACTGCGTGGGCAATGGCGATCGCCTGTTCCACTCCGTTGAGGTGGATATTTATGCCGACAGGAAGCGACACGGCTTCGGTAATGGCCGCAGAAGCTGCGGTGACTGCCGCAGTGGTTTCCGGCCCGATGGCATCCGCCTTTAGGAAGGGGCGGTCGAACTGGTTCTCGATCTGTATGCCTGCGACACCGGCTTCTTCCAAACGCCCGGCCTCGTCAACTGCGTGGGCGAGTATTTTCTTCATCCCCCCTTCGGGATCGTACAGAGGGCTGCCCGGAAGGGGTTTGAGATGCACCATTCCGAGAATAGGTTTTTCGGTACGGAACGTTTCCATAAATCGCTTTTTCCAATCTGTCATTTTTATTTCTCCATTTTTTTCGGTGGCGCGGTGGAATGCCGCACTACGAGAGTGTGTTTCAATTGAGAGGCGAGCGTCGCCGTTTCTTTGGACTCGAGAGAGTTGAGAAGGTCCTGGATTGCTACTATTCCCATCTCCACTATGGGATAGTGCACCGTGGTTAGAGGGGGTTCGGTCATCGAGCTGAGAAAGATATCGTCGAAGCCCACGACGGAATAATCTTCAGGCACAGAGAGATTGTGCTCTCTCGCCTTCTGTATAAATCCCAGTGCCATGAGATCGTTGGATCCGAAGACAGCCGTGGGCTTTTCGTCCAGTGAATTGAATACCTCGAAGGCCCTAGCCCCTGTTTCCCTGTTGAAGTCGCCCTGGACGACGAGCTGCTTTTCGGGTGTAATGTCGTGTTTCTCGAGCGCTTCGAGGTACCCGATTCGTCTCCTGAAAGAGTTTGGTACGTTTTCAGGGCCCATTATGAAGCCTATCCTCCTGTGACCAAGGGAGATGAGATGCTCCACTGCGCTGAATGCACCTTTTTTGTTGTCCAGCCACACTTGGATGACGTCGTTGTCGTCGATGTGTCTGTCCACAAGGACGAGGGGTATCGTCCTGTTAAGCTCGATGATCAGCTCGTCCTTCACACGGGAAGCGATGAGTATCATTGCATCGCACATCCTTCCTCTGAAAGCTTCAATGTACTCCTGCTCGGCTTCAGGGTCGCCGCCGCTGTCGCCCAGAATTACCGAATAGCCTCTCTTACGGGCAATATTTTCCGCAGCCTGTACGAGATGGCCGAAAAAGGGGTTGGCTATGTCGGGGACTATGAGACCGAGAAAGTCGGTTTTCTTTGTCACCAGGGTGCGGGCATTTATGTTCGGCTTGTAGTCGAGTTTTTTTAACGCAGCCTTGACCCGATTTCTCGTTTCGTCCGCTATGTATTCTTTATTGTTGATGACCCGCGAGACGGTCATTACGGAAACGCCCGCCTCTTTTGCAACGTCCTTAAGAGTAATTGCCATGCTCCTCTTTCCTTTCTGTTCTTGAGATGATAGTTGTATTATACATCTTCATTGGGCTTTTTTTCGAGTAGTTTTTGTATATCTGCGAGCCCACCCACCGAACGAGCGCCTATTCCGGTACAGCAGTATGCCCCGCAAGCGTTTGCAAAACGGGCCGTCTCCTTCAGGGAGAACCCCTTGAGCATACCGTACACAAAGCCTCCATGGAACGCGTCGCCGGCACCCGTGGTGTCCACCACTTTTACATCGAAGCCCGGTACGTGGTGCATCTCTGCCCTGTTGAGAATAATGCAGCCTTTATCGCCCAAGGTAACGGAGACCTTCTCCGCACCATAGTCAAGCAGCTTTTTTGCATGTCCCTCGATATCGTCGGTCCCGAGGAGTTCGGCTGCGGCAGCCTTGCCCGGTATGAACACATCGGAGAGCTCAAGTGTCCTGTAGAGGTCGTTTTTAGTGCCCATGTTCGTTCTCACTACATCAGTCGGAGTGACGTCGAGGTCGAAGACCACCTTTACTCCCGCCTCCCGCGCAATTTCCATAGCCCGTATCACAGGTGAGAGGGGAAGTACGCATGCTTCTGCCATCAGGATTTTAGAGGACCGTATGAAATCTCCGTGTTTTTTCTCTACGTCTTCGGCAGTAAACTCGTTGAGGACATTGGGAAACATGGTGATGGACCGGTCGCCGTTTGGGTCGACGAGTATCCAGGTAAACATCGATCTCTTTCCCTTTACCACTTCGACGTGGTCTGTTGAGATTTCGTCTTTATGAAAATTGTCGATAAGGATATCTCCGGTCTCATCGCCCCCGATTTTCCCCATCCATCCAGCCTTGATTCCAAGCCTTGCTATCTGCGTTATGACGTTGCCTGCCACACCGCCCGGATGTTCTTCCAGTCGTTCGGCCATGGTCTTGCCGTCTTTTCCGGGTATGACAGGGACGATTCCGAAGTAGTCCACCGCGAGAGTTCCAAGAGATGCAACTTCCGGATTCATTGGTCTTCCTCCTGATTCACTAATTGGGCCCATAATTTGGCTATAGTTGGGTGGTAGTTTTCCTGCGGCTGCCGGATATTACTGCTATCATGATGATCAAACCGATAAACAGTTGCTGATAATTAGCCTCGACTCCTAGCATATTGAGCCCGTTTCGCACGATCCCCAATAAAATGGCGCCCAGTAGAGTTCCGAGTACGGTCCCTTTCCCTCCCTGCAGGGGGGTCCCGCCCATAACGACCACGGCTACCGCATCGAGTTCGTAAAATTGCCCGGCAATAGGTTCGGCAACCGCCATCATACTGGTCAGGACCAGTCCGCCGATGGCTGCAAGAACGCCGGTCAGTACGTACATGAGAACCTTGTACAGTTCTATCGGGATACCGCTGACACGGAGGGTCTTCTCGTTACCGCCCATTACCTGGGCTATACGCCCTATGGCGGTCCGATTGAGGATGAAACCTCCGAGGGCTGCCAAAAGGAGAGCGATGAGAAACTGCTTGGGTACCGGTCCGATGAAGCCGCTGAATGTGTTCAAGAAGACATCGTTTATTCCCATCAGAGGGCGTCCTCCAGACAGAATCAATGCAAGCCCCCGAAAGACACCCATTGTCCCGAGGGTGGTAATAAACGGCGGTGCTTTCAGGTAGGCAACGATAAGCCCGTTCACAAGGCCGAGGACAGTCCCCACCGACAGCCCGAGGAGGATCCCCGCTATGGCGGATCCCTCGCTCTGGCCCGCCCGAAAGTAAATGGCTACTACGACGCCGGTTAGGGCTACGTTTGCTCCGACCGAAAGGTCTATTCCGCCGCTGGTAATGAGAATGGTCATGCCGACGGCGAGTATAATGTTGATGGCGATCTGGTTGCTTATATTTACAAAATTGGAAATTTTCAGAAACTGAGGTGAGGTAAGAGAGAGAAAGATACCGATAATGAGTATCGCAATGAAAGGACCGCTGTACACACTCGACAAAAACCCTGAAGCTGCTGATCGTATGCTGTTTTTCTCACTCATTTCTCTTCTCCCGTGTAATTGTCAGCAGCATTCCTGGCTGCACCCTTTTCTTCCTTGGCTCTTT
The DNA here is from genome assembly GCA_964594775.1 of uncultured Spirochaetaceae bacterium. GTDB lineage: Bacteria > Spirochaetota > Spirochaetia > DSM-16054 > Sediminispirochaetaceae > CAYFVU01. Next base: position 45,598 of record CAZQNO010000017.1, on the reverse strand, counting down.
CCCCGAACTCGAGGGTCATGAGAGTGGGATAATCGAGCTTACCCCTTGCGTATGGGCCGTAAAAGCCGGTGTTGTTCATCACGTAAATAGTGTCGCTGATACCGAGAATTTCCCTCGGTTCGGATGAGAAAATGCATATCCCCTTGTTCTTCCCGCTCAAGTCGCTTATCAGGCGGGATATTTCGGCCTTTGCCCCCACGTCGATTCCCTTGGTGGGTTCATCGAAGAGTATGATGTCCGCATCGCTCATCATCTGGCGGATCACTACGACCTTTTGTTGATTGCCTCCGCTGAGTTTTCTCGCTTCCAGGTGTATGTACTCCGGTTTCATGTTGAGAGATCCCGCAAACCGGAGCCCGAGTTTTCTCTCCTCCTTCGCCTTGATGACCATGGCCTTGACAATCCGCTTCAGGGAACCGAGGGTCATGTTGTAGAGGCTTTTCAGATCGAGCACCAGGCCTTCTCCACGGCGGTCTTCCGTCACGTAGCCGAACCCGTTTCTGACTGCAGCTACTGGGGAGTTGAGATTCTTTACCCTGCCCTTGACTTTGATGCTCCCCTTTACCTTCTTTCGTAGTCCCATGATGGTCTGGGCAAGCTCCGACTTGCCCATGCCGACGAGGCCAGTAATCCCCACGACTTCTCCTGCCCGAACACGAAAAGAGACATTGTCGATAATTCTCCCCTGGGCAGATATGAAGGACAGCCCTTCTACCTCGATGATTGCTCTGCCGGGAGTGGTCGCGATGTGGGGAAACTCCTCCTCGATTTCGTTGCCTATCATGTGGGCGATGAGGGCTTTCTTGGAAACCTCCGGTCCGTTTTCGAGGGAAACGACCTTTTTCCCGTCACGGAGGATGGTAAAACGGGAGCAGATTTCCATAACCTCCTCGAGGCGGTGGGAGATGAATACGACGGCTTTTTCGTTATCACAAAGCTTTCGTATGACGCTGAAGAGCTTTTCGGTTTCTTTTTCAGTAAGAGCCGAGGTCGGCTCGTCCATTACGAAGACCTTTCCTCCCTGGATTATTCTTCTCGCAATGGCGACCATCTGTTGGTCGGCCTTCGGAAGGAAGCCGAGTGCGGTGTCGGGGTTTATGTCTCCGCATCCCAGGGACTCCAATAGACCAACGGTACGTTTGCGCATCTCCCTGTGGTTGAGCAGGTCTGCTTTATCTTTAATTTCGTATCCGAGAAAAATATTCTCGGATACGCTCATCCCGTCAATGAGAATGAGCTCCTGCGGTATCATCCCTATACCGAGTGATTGGGCGTCGGCAGGCCCCCTGAAGCTGACATCTCTGCCTTCGACTTTTATTCGGCCTTCGTCAGGGTCTTCAAGCCCGGAGAGAATTCTCATCAGGGTGGATTTGCCCGCACCGTTTTCTCCGAGCAGTCCGTGCACTTCTCCGGAGCGAATGTCCATACTCACATCATCGAGGGCCTGGATTCCGCCGAATCGCTTGTTCAGAGAAAGTATTTCCACGAGGTTGCCCATTACTCTGCCCTCCTATATTTTCCGACGAAGCGAGTCGAGAATGACGGCAGCAACTATCACTGTGCCGATTGCTATTTGCTGGAAGTGTTGACCGACTCCCATCATGTTCAGCCCGCTTTTTATGCTCGACAGTATGAACACCCCTATGACGGTCCCGAGAATATAGGCCTTTCCTCCGTTGAGGGAATTGCCTCCTATTATCGGCGCCGCGATGGCTTCCATCCATTCGGTCGTCAGTCCCGCTATCGGTTCTGCCGCATCCATGCTCGCCATAAAGAGAAAAGAAGCGATGGTTGCGCAGAAGCCTGAAATTACATAGACGAGGATCTTTATTTTTGAAGTTTTTACCCCCACGAGGTACGTTGCCTCCTCATTTCCCCCGATGGCCTTCACATAGGTGCCGAATTTCGTTTTCGTAAAAATAAATGCCGCCAGTATGGTGATGCCCAGGGCGATAAAAATACCGTTTCCGAGGAGACTCTCTCCTGCGAAGACCATGAGGAAACCTGAAGGCATGCCGATAATCGGATTGCCGCCGGAGAATACGAGGGCCAGACCCCTTGCTATGCTGAGCATGGCCAGGGTGACGATAAAGGGTTGGAGTTTATAATGTGAAATAATCAAACCGTTGGTAAAACCGATGAACATGCCCAGTAGCACGGCCAGCACGAGGGCGATGATGGTAGGCACCCCGTTGGTAAACAGGAGTGCAGCTATAATTCCGGTGAAAGCGAGTGTCGAGCCGACGGAAAGGTCTATCCCTCCGGATGCAAGGACGAACACCATGCCGATGGAGAGGATGAGAGATATGGCGGAGTGGTCTATGATATTGTATATGTTGTAGGTGGTCAGATAGTACTCGGAGGTAAAGCCGAAGAAGGTATTTATGACGATAAGGCTGATTATGACTCCCCAGTATTTGTCTATGATCTCTTTCAGTACGGTTTTCCTCATTTCTCCCCTCGTCCCTGGTTTTGATTAATAAGGTAAAGACGGATAAACGGCAGACGGGCGTTCACCCGAATGCCGTTTATCCTTGTGTGTACGGAAGTATTATTCCATGTTTTGAAGACCTACGTACATCTCCCTGTACTCTTCTACTTTGCTTTCAACGTTCTTTGCATCCCATATTTCCTGGGGACCAAAAACCGTCTTCGGCTTGTCGTCGAATTCTCCTTCGAGATAGAGAATTGCAGCCTCTACGGAAAGATAGGCAAGCCCGTACTGGAAGAAGGCAGTAGTGGCATCAACACCACCATTTGTAATAGAAGTGATGGCGTCGGGAATTGCATCGACACCGGTAATGATGATCTCGCCTTCCTTCCCCGCATTTTTTACGGCCTGGTAGGCGCCGAGGGCCATGTTGTCGTTGGCCGCTACAATGCCTTTAAGGTCCGGGTTAGCCTGGAGTACGTCTGCGGCTATGTCCATGGCCTTCTTCCGGTCCCAATCACCGTTGTAGACTCCGAGGTCTTCGAGCTCGTCGTACTTAACGACCTCCTCGAGGTATCCTTCCTTACGTTCTTCTGCCGCACGTCCTCCGGGGATACCCATAATGTGAATAACTTTGCCGCCTACATTGCCGAGCTTCTCTGCAATGTAGCGGACAGAGAGCCTGGTGTTTTCCTTAAAATCAACGGTAATGAAAGCCTCTATGTCGATGTTGTGCTTTTTCTGGTTCTCTTTGGTAATGTGAGCATCGATGGAGTTGATGATCGGTATGCCCATTTGAGTCGCCTTCGACAGAGGTGCAAGAAGGTTGGTGTCGGTTATCGGAGAGACGCAGAGAATGTCGAAGTCTTTTCCGAGCATGTCCTCCAGCGTGTTGGCCTGTGCCCGGAGATCGCTCTCAGTAGGAGCGGCGAAGATCTCTATCTCGACACCGTAATCACGTGCGGCATCTTCATAGCCGTTTTTCACATCAAGCCAGAAGTCGTTGATGAGAGATTTTTCCATTACACCGATGCGCCATTTCTTGCTGGGAGTGGGGATCTCGCCGAAAGCGGGGTAGAACTTACTCACCTCGCCCCCGCGCGGTGAGACGATTTCCTCATCCGCATCTTCTTCCGCTTTGCCCCCTGCAAACAGCATGCCCGGTACCAGTGCGCATAGAATGATTAGAACCACGAGGACTCTTCCAGTTTTTTTCATAGGAACCTCCTTAATTATGGTGAAAAAATGTTATCGTTATCTGAAAAGGTTATCAGATAACGATAACAGAATAAATCCACCGGTCGCTTGTTGTCAAGAAAAATTTTCATCTTTCATCGAGTTTCTACAATTTTTAGTGTAATTTTGGGTTTTTAAAAACCGCCTGCCAAAGGCCTCAAGAAAAGCCCTGAAAGAGGGTGGCAGGCGGTCGGTTTTGCTGTTGTGAGGCGCCTGATGCTTACCAGCCTGACTCGTCTTCTAAGAGCTGGATGGTAAAGTCCTTCGTTATTTTTCCGCTCATGACGTCGACACCTATGATGCGGTTTTTTCTCAGGGGGAGATAGAATATGCCGTTTTTCTCATCGGCGGCTATTTGATTGGGGAAGCACCACCCGTAACCAGTGCAACTTTACCTTTTAACATGTTCATAGCTCCCTCTTTCTATTAAAATAAAAATAACTATTTCTGAAGTCAAGCCAAAATCGGCATGTATTGACAATGCCAACAGAAAGTAATACTATATGTATTACGGAGGCCATTCATGACTACGGTTAGATTGCCAATTGATGTTGAGCAGAGACTGGAAATGCTTGCTAGAAAAAGACATACTTCTAAGACCGATATAATAAAGGAAGCACTTGAATTATTTTTTATCGAAGCAGAATCGGAAAAAGATTCATTTAGCCTTGGAGAAGAATACTTTGGAAAATATGGAAGTGCTGATGGAACTTTATCAACCTCATATAAAAGGAAAATAGAGGAATTGATACATGCTAAACACCATTCTCATTGATGCAGGGCCATTGATAGCACTTTTTGATAAAGATGATAATTACCACAAAAAAATCATCGAATTTTTAAAAAATAAAAACGTTAAGTTGATAACAACTATTGCTGTAATCACTGAAGTATCATATGTGTTGAATTTCAATATTGAAGTTCAAATAGCATTTTTTGAATGGATAATGAAGGAAGGCTTATTACTTCAAGAAATAGAACAGAAAGATATTTCCAGAATTGTCGAGTTGACAAAAAAATATAGAGACAGGCCAATGGATTTCGCAGATGCAACATTAATTGTAGCAGCAGAAAAGACTGGAATAAAACACATTATAAGCATTGATTCGGATTTTGATATATATCGATTACCGAAAAAAGTAAGGATTGAAAATGTATTTAAGAAATAGAATGAGACACAGAACAATCGTGTTCCCCTGCCGCTTTTCCTCTTTGCTGTTGGAAAGTATCCACACGTAGGTGGCGATACCGGTGTTGTAGAACATATCGGTGGGCAGGGCGACGATCGCCTCTACCAGATCGTTCTCCAGCACATATCTTCTAATTTCACTCTCTCCGCTTCCCGCTCCTCCGGTGAAGAGGGGGCTGCCGTTGAGAATAATCCCTATCCTCGATCCTCCTTCAGCCCTTGGACGCATCTTGCTTACCAGGTGAAGGAGAAAGAGGAGCGAGCCGTCGGAAACCCGGGGCAGTCCCGGTCCAAAGCGGCCGGCGGCTCCCTGATCGTTATGCTCATCCCGAACAACTTTTTCCACCTTCTTCCAGTCCACCCCAAAGGGAGGATTGGTGAGCATATAGTCAAAGCATCGATTCTCATGGCCGTCATTGGAGAGGGTATTCCCAAAGATGATAGTGCCCACATCCTGCCCCTTTATCAGCATATCGGCCTTACAGATGGCGTAGGATTCGGGGTTCACCTCCTGCCCGTAGAGGGCAAGCTGGGCCTTGGGATTCAACTGAAAGAGGTATTCATCCGCCACCGACAACATTCTCCCCGTCCCCGCGCAGGGATCGTAGAGGGTACGGACCGTGCCCTCCTTGGCCAGGAGGAGATCATCGAGATGAAAGAGGAGATCAACCAGGAGCCTGATAACCTCCCGGGGCGACAGATCGACCGAGGCAAAACGCTCCACGATGAGATAGAGCAGATTCGCCCCGTCCAAACGGTCAAGGTGGCCGACAAAGTCGTACTTTTCAAAGATATCAAGAGCATTGGGGCTGAAACCGTTCAGATAGTCCAGCAGATTCACCTTCAGATGGTCCGGTTCGCCCAAGAGCTTGGAAAAATCAAATTTACTCACGTTATAGAAGCTGTACCCGGCAGCTTCCTTGAAAAGATGGTTCTTCATAGCCTCCGGGGCCTCTTTCTGAGCCTCCAGAGTCTGAAGCACCTTCTGTTTCGCAGGCGCCAGGACCTGGTCCAGGCGACGGAGCAGGGTAAAGGGGAGGATAATCTTCCCGTAATCGGACTGTTTGTAGTCGTTTCTCAGCAGCTCTGCGATGGACCATATCAGGTTTGAAAGATTTGTGGCGGACACCGGCACCCTCATTTTATTGATGTGTTTCTACTATTGATTTTAGGGTATAAACGGGAATTTGGCCGGCGGGGACGTGGGATGGTGGAGAAGCTAACTTTTTTTATTCCCGCTATTTGACATCTATCCGTGATAGAATTATGATAGTAAACACTATAACGACAAATTGTCAAATAACTATAGAGCAAATTCTCAGTTTGGAAGTCTTTTTCCTTTCAAAATGAGACAATAATCCTTAATAGAATTAATTTTATCAATACTATGAAGCCAAAACGTCAAGAAGCTATACAACCATCTCTTGAGACTTTTCTCGATACCCATTCCGTATTTACACTGGAGGAACTGGATTCCTTTCATTCAACCTACCGGACCGGGAATGTCAATACACGGAAAGCCTCACTTGCCTATTACAAGAAGCGCGGAAAGGTTCTCTCTATACGCCGGGGACTTTATGCAACTGTGCCAAAGGGATTCGAAACGCATAGCTTTCAGGTCGATCCCTACCTGTTGGCCTCTAAGTTGGCAGGCGATGCGGTTTTATCCCATCATACAGCCATAGAGGTACTGGGGAAAGCGCATAGTATGACTCGGAAAGTGACTTTCCTATCCACTTCAAAGGTGGAACCCTTAAATTTTCAGGGTATGGTCTATCACAGAGTCCGGGTCAATCCTGAACTGACAGCACAAAACAAGAAAGACTTTGGAACAACTACAATCAACAGGAAGGGCGCTGAAATAAAGATTACCGGATTCGAGAGGACTATGGTTGATGTACTTTCCCGACCGGATTTGGCCGGAGGCTGGGAAGAGATATGGCGGTCCCTGGAAACGGTTGAATACTTTGATTTGGATTTGCTCTATGATTACCTGTCATTACTGGACAATACCACAGCCTTTGCAAAGGTCGGGTTCTACCTTGAGCAACACAAAGAGGCATTGATGGTTGATGAATCATTCCTTAAAAAACTGGAATCGTATAAGCCAAAAAGCCTACACTATATGGAAAGAAAGAACAGAAAAAATTGCACCCTGCTGAAGAGATGGAATCTGCTGGTACCCGGCGAATTGATACACCGATCGTGGGGTGAGGTAATATGATTTTTTTCAGAAAAAGAGCTCCTGGGTCCGGCAGGAGAGATTGGTTTCAATCCGTTGATGCTTGAGAAAGCACTCCACCTCCTGCAGCTTCTGCAATCTATGAACAAACACCCCCTCCTGAAAGGAAAGTGGGTTCTCAAAGGCGGGACGGCTCTCAATCTCTTCATCTTCAAACTCCCCCGCTTATCAGTTGATATTGATCTCAACTATATTGGTCCAGTTGATCCCGAAGAGACGAAAAAAGAGCGGTCAAAGATAGAACAGGCATGTAAGGCGGTCTTCTCGAGGGAAGGATTTACCATCAAATGAGTTCCCACCGATCATGCAGGCGGAAAATGGATATTATCGTATACCAGCTATACCCATCAGCCCGGCAACCTTGAGGTGGATTTAAACTTCATGTTCCGTCAGCCTCTCTGGGAATCTCAGAAAAGAGACTCAATCCAGATAGGTCGTTATTCCGCTAAAGACATTCCTGTATTGAATAAACATGAGTTAGTTGCGGGAAAACTGGCGGCTCTTCTTGCGAGGACCCAGTCCAGGGATCTCTATGATTCAGCCCGTATTCTCGAATCATTAACTTTAGATAACGAATTACTGAGAATGGCTTTTATTGTCTACGGCGGAATGAATCGCATCGATTGGAGAGAGATTACAATCGATAGGGTAGCGGTTGACCCTGATGATCTGGGAAGAAAACTTCTCCCGGTACTGCACAGCCAAAGTGCTTCACAGGAACTTACGCCGAAAGTATACGGAAACAAGCTTGTAAAACACTGTCGGGAAGGCTTAAAGAGGGTTTTGCCCTTTACCGCAAAAGAACAAGCCTTCCTTGATTCATTACTCGATGAAGGGCCGATAGACCCAAGTCTATTAACCGATGATCCCGAGCTGCAGGCGGCAGGCGCCTGCATTTTTTCTTGACAAATCGGCGAATACTCCCTAGCATTTACTCGTTATTTAAGTGAATTTATTATTGACAGCTCATCCGGGCCGTGCTTTAATTAGTTAGAGAAAGAAAATAAATAGGAGGCATTATGAAACGAGCATTGTATGTAATCCTCGCGGCAGCGCTGCTCCTCTCCCTGGTTTTCGCCTTTGCCGGCTGTAAACAGAAGGAAGAGAAGGCTGCGGCCGCGGGAGAAGAGGAAAAGAAGAAAGAGATCGTTCTCACCTTCCCTACCTTCTGGGTAGGACAGGATTCGAAGGCCGAGGGAATCGCAGCCCTCGTTGAGGAATTCAACTCTCAGAACGAGGGTGAGATCCGCGTGGTGATCGAGCCGAATCCCGACACCGACGGCTATCGAGACAAGCTCAATACCCAGCTTGCCACCGGTTCGGCGCCGGACATCTTCGTTTTTAATCCCGACCCCACGACCTTTCAGTACTACGAAAGCGACATCTTGATGGATTTCACCGATGAGCTGAAAGGTTCCTGGGGAGAGGATTTCGTCACGAGCTATCTCAAGGAGAGCACGAAGGGCGGAGTGATCAAGTCGGTACCCTTTGAGATCGGTATTACTCCGCTGTGGTACAACATGGACCTGCTGAAGCAGGCGGGAGTCAATGAGGTGCCGAAGAGCTGGGACGACTTCATGGCGATGGCCAAGGCTCTCAAGGCCGAAGACATTACCCCGACCAGCCAGATGACCGGCGGTTCCAACGCATGGACCAGCATGCTCTGGTACAGCCACCTCCTGGCCAGTCTCGGCGGACCCGATGTGTGGAGTAAACCGCTCACCGATCCGATATACGTGGAGGCGGCAGAGTACATGAAGACCCTCTACTCGGACGGAAACACCACGCGGGATGCCGTCGGCGGCGATGCCGGTGTATCCGGCGGCCACTACATGGCCGGAGATACGGCGGTTTTTATCAACGGGCCCTGGTACATCGGACGGATCAAAAGCGATGCTCCCGAGACCCACGCGGCAACGAAGGTTGCCCCGGCGCCGAAGCTAGGCGAGTACAGCGGCCACCAGATCGGATTTCTCCTTTCCAACCTGGCCGCGGGAAACACCGACGATCCCGACCACAAGGCGGCGGTGGTCAAGTTTATGAAGTTCGTAACCGATCCGGCCAACGTAAAGATGCTGAGTGAAAGCGCGGGCTCTCTTTTTGCAATCAAATACGAGCTCGGCGCCGACGCCGATCCTCTGCAGAAGAGTTTTGTAGAGGTGGCCAGCAACGCGAGTTTCGTTGTCGGACACTTTCAGAGCCAGTATCCCATTCAAGTCGTCAGCGAGTTCGGGCAGGCCCTCTCGGCCCTCGCCCTCAGCAAGGTCGACGCACAAGGTTTCGTCGACCAGCTGATTTCGGTAAATAACTAAGTTTTGCATATAAAAGGCGGGGGGTGAATGGATATCCACTCCCCGCCGATTTCATCTCTTTATTAGGAGCCGGATATGGTTGTCCAATCAAGAAAAAATACCCGCATCGGGATCATTCTTTTCCTCATTCCCGTGATGGTTCTTTTTACGATGTACTTCATCTATCCTCTCGGTTTTGTCTTCGTTACCAGCACCCTCAAGTGGAACGGGATCAATACACCGCAGTTCGTGGGCTTAAAAAACTTCATCGATAATTTCAGTAACAGGACCTTTCAAATTTCAGTGAGAAATAATTTTATTTGGCTCTTCTCGCTGGGCATTGTTCAGATCTTTCTCGCCGCTCTGGTGGCGATAATTCTTGCCCGGCGCCCGAAGGGATGGCGCTTTTTCCGGACGGTTTACTTCCTTCCCAATGTTATTTCTCAGGTTGCCATTGCCATGATGTGGGCCGCCCTCTACAACGCCGAATACGGGGCAATAAACCAGTTTCTCGAAATGGTCGGACTGGAGCAGTTCACCCATAATTGGCTCGGTGAGCTCGGCACGGCCCTTCCCTCTATACTGGTGCAGCAGGTCTTCTACATCGGCTACTTTATGATTATCATCCTCGCCGCGACTCTCTCGATACCGGAGAGTTACTACGAGGCTGCGGATATCGACGGAGCAAGTGTTCTGCAGCAGGAGTTGTTCATTACCCTGCCCTTGATTCGGGACATCCTCATTACCACGATGACCCTGGCCATGGCTTACGGCTTGCGGCACTTCGAGGCGACCTTTCTGCTGACCAACGGCGGGCCGGCGAACAGCACATCGGTCCTCGGCATACAGCTGTACAAGATGCTGAGTTATCTCGATTACGGCCATGCCAATGCGGTGGGGGCGACCCTCATCGTGTTGGGAGTGCTGATGATCGTGACGATACGAACCCTCGGACGACGGGGCGCCGCCTCCGAAGGCGTGCAGTAGAGGATGAGGAGAGAGACATGGCAAGACTAAGCACAACGGTAGGAAACGACAGCGCCGTGAAAAAGGCGCTGGGTAATACGGCAAAATGGGCGGTTCTTCTCTTTTTCTTCTTCTTCACCTTCGTTCCGCTCATTTGGCTCATCTTGAACTCATTCAAAACCAATCTGGCCCTCCAAATGGCGCCCTTTGCACTGCCGGAAAAGTGGCAGTGGGGAAACTATCTAAACGCGATTCAGATTTCGAGTCTCCCCCGTCTCTTTATCAACAGTATCCTCGTCTCCAGCGTATCGACGGGCCTGGCGATGATCGTCACCTCAATGGCGGCCTTCGTCTTTTCCCGGGAACGGTTTCCCTTTCAGCAGGCTCTGCTGAACATGATCATTGCCGGGGTTCTCGTACCCATCATCGCCCTCATGGCCCCCTATTTCCGGATTACCAATCTCTTGGGAATCTACGACAGTCTACTCGCGCTGATCCTCACCTATACGGCCATCAACATTCCGATTTCCACCTTCCTCATGTACGGCTTCATGAAGACCATTCCTAGCGAATTAGAAGAGGCGGCGGTGATCGACGGGGCGAGCTTTTTTCAGCGCTACTCTATGGTGATCTTTCCCCTCTCCCGGGTCGGGATGGTGACGGCGGGAACCTTCGTGTTTCTCTTCTCGTGGAACGAGTTCATCTACGCCCTGCTGCTGACCTCCAGCACGGAGACCCGGACCCTGCAGCTCGGTATCCGCTTCTTTACCAGTCAGTTCTTTACCGACTACACCTCGATGTTCGCCGCCATCGTTCTAACGATTATTCCCAGTATTCTCGTTTACGTCTTCATGCACGAGAAGATCATTAAAGGTCTTACCACCGGCGCCTTAAAGGGATAGCGGAGATACGTATGAAAGCGTTCGATACTAACTGGTACAGCCGGCCGATCCCCCCTGCGGAGGATGCCTCGCCTGTCCTCCGCGTGGTGGAGAGCGATATAGATCTCTACTACCACATGGCGCTGGAGATGTACATCCGTGTGAAGGAAAACGCCCGCAGTAATAAGGACAGCGTCTTCATCGTCCCGGTGGGCCCGACCTTTCAGTACCGGCGTTTCGTCTGGCTCTGCAGAAAGATGCCGATAGATCTTTCCGGGCTCCACCTCTTCTTCATGGATGAATACCTCGTTGAAAACGACCGGCTGATCGATCCTTCCGGTCCTCTCTCTTTTCGCGGTTTCATCCAACGGGAGCTGCTCGGACCGATGAAAGAGGTGGAGGGTTTTCGGCCGGAGCAGGTCTACTTTCCCGATCCCCGGCGGACGGAGGACTACGACCGCCGGCTGGAGGATCTTGGGGGAGCGGAGGTCTGTTTTGCCGGGGTGGGAATAAACGGCCACCTCGCCTTCAACGAGCCGCCGGAGGACGGGGACCCGGAGTTTAGGAATAGTCCGACCAGGACGCTGAGTCTCAGCAGGGAGACCATCACCATCAACAGCAATACGGCCCTCGGCGGCGCATGGGAACAGATTCCCGCCCGGGCGGTTACGGTGGGAATGCGGCAGATCCTCTCGAGCCGGAGTCTGATGATCTATCTCAACCGTCCCTGGCAGCGGGCGGTGGTCCGGAAGCTCCTCTACGGTCCGGTCGGCCCGCACTTTCCCGCCTCCTACGCGCAGGAGCATCCCTCGGCCGTCGTAACGATGACCAAGGAGGTGGCGGCTCCGCCGGATTTCGGCCTCCGTTAGCCGTGGCGGCCACCTGAGCATGACGAACAAGAAAATGATCGATTCACATCTCCATTTCGGCGATCTCTCCCGCCTCAATGAACTTACCCGTTATATCGAGCTTCTCGACCTCGAGGGGCTCCTGTTGCTTTCCCTGCCGCTTGTGGGGGAGGGGAAGGAAGGAGCGGCGATTATCAACTTCAACCCCGAGGTGCTGACGGCGGCATACCTCTTGTCGCGGAAGCTCGAAACGATAGTCGCCGCCTTCGGCTCCCTCGACAACCGCCGGCTGACGGAGAATGCGGAAGGAGAACCGCGAGATAGGCCGGTGGGAAAGTGGGAGCCCGCCGCGCAGGTGGAGGAGCTTTACCGGGCCGGATTCAGCGGACTCAAGCTCTGGGAGGGAAAGCCGAGTTTACAGGCCGCACTCAACATCAGCCTCGACCATCCCGCCTTTCTTGCGGCATACCGGGAGGCGGGAAGTCGAGGAATGCCGGTCCTCGTGCACTCGGGGGACCCCCCGGTTTTCTGGACCAGCGAGGAGGGGCCGTGGACGTATGTCGGCAGGAAGGTCTCTCCCTACCAAGAGTTTCTCCGGCAGGCCGACGCGATCTGCGCGGCGGCTCCCGAAACCACCTTCATCTTCCCCCATCTTCTCTTTCTTGCGGGAGATCTCGAGCGCATGGCCGTCTTTATCGAGGATCATCCCAATGCCTATCTCGACTTGGCGCCGGGAAACTACTTCTACCCGCGTCTGGCCTCGGCCCGGGACCCGCGGAATCCTAAGGACCGAACTACGTACGAGAAGGCTCGCAGCCTTTTTACCCGTTATGCCGGGAAATTTCTCCTTGGTACCGACGGCTTCTTCGTTCCCCTTGGGGGAGCGGCAATCGCCGGCACGAGCCTGAGCGAGAATCTGGAACGCTATGCCCGCCTCCTGCGCTTCCTTTCGACCGGAGAAATTTTCGGCAGCCCCTTTCCCGCCCTTCCGGAGGAGGCCTTGATTCTTGGTCTCGAACTTTCGGACGAGGTTTTGGAGAAGATCGGCCGGGAAAATGCGCGAAGGCTCTGGCTTTCGAACGCCAAAAAGCGGAGAGAAGAGGGCAGAGCCGAAGGCAGGGAAGCCGATAGGGCAGCACTCATGAGATATCTGCAGGACTGGGGAGCTTCTGAGAAGGGAGAGACCGATGATATGCGGAAGGAGCGGAGGCTGCGGATTGATGCAGCTCTGAAACTGATAGAGGAGGAAGCGGATTGAAGACGGCGGTAATCGGACTCGGTATCGGAATGGCTCATGCAGCCGGATACCTCGCACATCCGGAGGCGCAATTGACGGCGGTGGCCGATGCCTGGTCTGAACGGAGGGCCTCGGTTAACGGGACCTTTTCCCAAGGAGCAATGCAGGTCTTGAAGCCCCTTTTTGAGCCACCGGAGGCTCCGGCGGATCTCCTTTCGCGAAGCTGGGAGGAGCTCGGCTGCCGGGTCTATGAGGATGCCGAGCAGGTCATAGCAGATCCGGAGATTGAGCTGGTAAGCCTCTGCACCCCCGACGACACCCACGAGGAATTGGCCCTGCGGCTTCTCTCGGCGGGGAAGCACCTCCTTTTGGAAAAACCTCTCGCCCTCTCTGCAGAAGGAGCGAGACGGATAGGCCGGGCACTGGAGGACTCGAAGGGCCGGCTCTCCTTCGGCTATGAGTTTCGGGTAAATCCGGCCGTCCGGGAATTGCGGAGACTGGTGAAAAAGGGAGAGCTGGGTTGCGTGCGCGCCTTCGCGCTCTACCACTTTAGGACCCCGTTTCGGCGCAACAAGTGGCAGCAGTGGATACAGAAGAAGGACCGCTCCGGGGGACTTCTCGTGGAAGAGACCTGCCATTGGTTCGATCTGGCCCGCTACATTACCGGCAGAGAGGTCGTCGAACTGAACTGCGTAGGCACCGGCGATATCCATGCGGATTTCGACTACGAGGACTTGGCCTTCGTGCAGGGGCGTTTCGACGATGATGCGGTCTTTCAAATATCCCATGCCCTTACGGGGCACGATTTTTCCCTAATTCTGCAGCTGCATGGAACGGAAGGTACTGCCTGGTGCGGCCTCAAGGAGGAGGTGTACAGCTCCTTAGACGGTGGAAGCAGCGACTACCTGGGATTGCTCAGCTTCGCCCGAAGAGGCGATGCCGAGAGTTCGGTCGGCGCTCTACAAGTACCGGGACCGGAGGACGCGATAATCTCCCGCTGGGGCAGGGAAGCCACCGAGCCGTGGAATATTCGACAGTATGTCATGGAAACCGTCGACGCCTTACAAGAGAGCAGGCCCTTTCCCGCCGAGTACGAGGACGGTTTACGTTCTCTTGAAATTGCCCTCGCGGCCCGCAGATCCCTCGAGCGGGGAAAGGCGGTGCTACTATGAAAGGAAAACAGGAGCCCGGTAGATATGAGCACTGAAACTATTCTCCAGGTGGTGCAAGATGCTTCTCGTCTCACGGTCCGCTTCGCAGGAAGGACGATAATTGAACACAGTTCGGTTAAGCCGGTTCTCTCTCTCGGATGGGGGAAGGGACGATTCAGGTCCTGGCACGGAAACTACAAGATTCATGAAGACCGTCCTGAGGTCATCCACTACGATACTATCGAAATCGAGGAAGAGAAAACCGACCGGATTACCCTCAAGTGCCTGTCCTCCGAAGAAGACAAGGCGGTGGATACTCCGTTTTTGCAACTCCGCGTTCTGGAAGCAAAGGAGACGGGAAGGCCCGTGCTGGAAATTTCCGTAGACAATGCGCCGGAAGGCTGTAACCGCATGTGGCTGCGTCTCGCCGCCGACGGAGATGAGCATATCTACGGCTGCGGTGAGCAGTACACCGCCCTAAACCTTCGGGGTCGTCGTGTTCCCCTCTGGGTCCAGGAGCAGGGAGTCGGCAGGGGCAGAGGCATGATCACATTGCTGGCTAACCTCCACTCTCATGCCGGCGGCACCTGGTACTCCACCTACTTCCCCGAGACCAGCTTCGTCTCTTCGGCGGGATGGTACTGCCTGGCCGAAACCTCCGCCTACAGCGAATTCGACTTTCTCTCGGCCCGGCATCACCGTCTCTATTTTTGGGACCTGCCGGTCATACGAATAGGGGTAGAGGAGAGTTTTTCCGCCGCCGCGGCCGGGCTCAACAGAAACCACGGCTTACAGCCGGAGCTTCCCGAGTGGACCTACAACGGTATATGGCTCGGCGTGCAGGGGGGGAGCGAGGAGATCGAGCGGAAGCTCGAGGAGGCCCGCGAAGCGGGTATGAAGGTGGGAGCCCTCTGGACCCAGGATTGGGAAGGAAAGAGAATAACCCCCTTTGGTAAACAGCTGATGTGGAACTGGAAGTACGCCGAAGACCAGTATCCCGATTTACCCGCGCAGATCGAATCGCTCAAGGAGCGGGGGATAAGATTTCTCGGCTACATAAATCCCTTTCTCGCCATAGAGGGAGATCTCTACGAGGAGGCGAGTGAAGCATCCTACTGTGTAAAGAATTCCAAGGGTGAGGATTATCTGGTAACTGTGACCAGTTTCCCCGCCGCACTGATAGATCTCAGCAATCCCGAAGCCGGTCAGTGGATCAAGGGGATCATAAAGAAGCATATGATCGGCATAGGACTGGACGGGTGGATGTGCGACTACGGAGAGTATCTTCCCACCGACGCGGTCCTTTTTTCCGGTGAGAGCGGCGAAACCTTTCACAACCGCTATCCGGTGGAGTGGGCGAGGGTGAACAGGGAGGCCGTCGAAGAGGCCGGTGCAGCCGAACGGGTGGTCTTCTTCATGCGTTCCGGCTTCAATCATGCCTCCCGCCATGCGCAGGCGCACTGGGCCGGAGATCAGATGGTCGACTTTTCGCTCGGCGACGGCTTAGCTACGGCCATTACCGCCGGTCTCTCCCTGAGCTTCTCCGGGGTGGCGAACTTCCACAGCGATGTGGGCGGCTTTACCTCCCTTGCCCATATTAAGCGGAGCAAGGAACTGCTGCTGCGCTGGGCCGAGTACGCTCCCTTCAATCCCATCATGCGTTCTCATGAGAGTAATCGTCCGCACCGCTGCTTTCAGTTCAACGACGATGAACAGACGCTAGCCCACTTTGCCCGCATGACGAAGATCTATTCTCTGCTTCGCCCCTATCATCAGGCCTTAGCCCGGGAGTACCAGGAAAAGGCGGTTACGCCGATCCGGCATCCGGCCATGCGGTATCCCGATGATACGGAACTCCACCGATACAAATACCAGTATCTCTACGGCGACGATCTATTTGTCGCTCCGGTGTATCTGAAAAGACGAAAGAAGCGCCGGCTCTACCTGCCCGATGATTCCTGGGTTCATCTCTGGACGGGAAAGGTCTACAAAGGCGGACGGGCGTACGTAAGCGCTCCTATAGGAAAGCCTCCGGTCTTCTATCGAGAGGGCAGTGAGTGGACCGATCTCTTCGAGTCGCTGCAAAGTCTGTAAGGGTAAAAGATTTTTTCTATCCGCCGATACAAAGAGTATGAGAGATCTCCGTTTTTTCCGATTTTTTTTCGTGACACTCCTGCTTCTGCCCGCTCCTCTACTGTTCGCCCAGAGCGGCGAAGACGCCGACGGTCCCCTCATCGTTCTCCCCTCCGAAACACGAATAGATCAGAACATCGACGGCGGTTACAATCTGTGGATCAAGGCGGTGGAAGGATTGGGCTCGGTCCTCTTGACCGAATCGACGGCGGACCCGCAGAAGGAGACGAGCAGCTACGCTCTTCGGAACCCCGAGTATCATCCGGTAAACGGCGACGAACGGCGGATGCTGAATGGAGAATTTCTTCCCGCCAAGGAGAAAAATCTCTTCTCCCTCATCGATTCCACGCCGGAGGATCATCCCGAGCTGGGGAAAGCCTACCGTATATTCATTCCCTACGTCGTAGAATTCGGATATTCCTGGAGTCGGGAAGGAGAGCTTCAGATTCTCGACGGAACGTGGATAAATATCCGGGCATTTCGTGAGCGCTATGCGAGCTACGAAGGCCCCTATAAAGACAATCCCTTCGTAATCCGAGTGGTCCAGGAGCCTCTGCCGAAAAAACCGGATGCACCTCCGGAAGAGAATTACATGGGAGAGACGGTCGAGGCCTATGAGGAACTCTCGCGGGAAGGCGAGGGAGAGACGATCTACGGCAAGGGCGGCGGCGATATCATAGAAAACATCCGCCGAGTGGTGAGAAACTCCGGTTCCAAGAATCTCGATCTCGTGCTCTGCCTCGATACTACCAAGAGCATGCACGACGATATGCCCCATCTTAAGGAATCCCTCATTCCCATGCTGGAGAAGGAAATCGAAGGATTCGACCGCTTTCGACTCGCCCTGGTTCTCTACCGTGACTACTACGAGTCCTATCTTGCGAAACCCTACCCCTTCAGTCCCGACTTTTCAACGATTCAGCGTGTGCTCAACACGATAACTGTGTACGGCGGCCGCGACATTCCGGAGGCGGTGTATGAGGCACTCTATGTGGGGATAACTTCCTATGACTGGCTGGCGGACGACCGGCTTCTTGTGCTGGTGGGAGACGCGCCGCCTCATCCGCGGCCGAGGGGAAAGGTAACGAAGGAGATGGTGTTAAGCGAGGCGAAGGCACGGAAGATCCGGATCCACACGATCATTCTGCCTCACTAACCGTTCCCTGCCGGTTTTATGCCGGACCACGATCGAGTGATTGGTTCTGCCTAAGCAAAGCGGCAGAGCGCTTATTCTTCTTCTGTTTCGGTTTCCGTTTCGATGGCGAAGTCGATCTTCTGTTCGCGGATTTTTTCCAGGACCTTTTCTGAGAGCACACGGGGCCATGCGGGGAGAACGTTTGCATTCTCACCCTCGTAGGTGGCCAAAAGCTCCTCGAACTCCTTCTCCGCTGCTACGAGTTTTCTCTGTTTGTAATGGATGAAGGCGATCTCGTACTTCGCCTCGATGATTCTCTGGAAGTCTTCGGGATGGCGTTCTATGAAGGTTTCGTAGTAGTGGAGAGCCAGAGAGTAGTTGTTGTCGTTCGAGGCTGCCTGCTGTGCCTTTTGAAAATACTCTATCGGCTCGAGATCCTGCGGTATCTCCTTCGGTTCCGAAGCGCAGGAAAGGGCGGAGAAAACAATGGCCGCGATAAGGGCCGCGCTGTATACAACGTGTGCAGTAGGTTTATGGTGTTTCATATTGGTACAAATTAATAAAATAGATCCGAGTATACCTCGTCCTTGATGGGAAGGGTCTTCTTCAGCTCTCGGATAAACTCTTTTTCATCTCCCATTGCTTCGTAGAGCTCACATTCTTCGATGCTTCGCCGAGCGACGGTGAAATATTTATAGAATTTCTCGCCTCCGAGCTTCTTCTTCCACATTCCCGCATCGCAGCGAACCCTCAACTGGTACTGGCTTCCGTCACCCTGCGCATTACGGACCAGCTTACAGTGCTTACAGTTGGCACAGTAAATCTTTCTTGACCTTCGCCTGCTACTTTTTATCTCACTACTTGCGGCCGGGCTTTCCATGAAGTCCCCCTTTTGAGCATCTTTATACTATCATGATCGACTTTTTCCGGTCAAGTATTGAGTTTATCTCGCATGATAGAGGTCGATGCTAACGCTTCCCATGCCCACCGGGATTCGTTCGTGGAGTCGAAGGGGCAGGCCCTCGATGATCGACGGGATGCCTCCCGCCTCCGTGTAGCTGCGGAAATTGCGGTAATGTTCCCCTCCGGCAAACCGCTCAATGGCGTGGACCATGGCCCCTGCAATGAA
Organism: uncultured Spirochaetaceae bacterium; assembly: GCA_964594775.1. Lineage (GTDB taxonomy): Bacteria > Spirochaetota > Spirochaetia > DSM-16054 > Sediminispirochaetaceae > CAYFVU01. The sequence continues at coordinate 26,729 of CAZQNO010000017.1, read as the reverse complement.
AAAGGTCTCCTCGGAGAGACGGAAATCGGTGAGTATGAGATGACCTCCCGGCTTCACCACTCTCAACATCTCCTCTACGATGGCCCGAGATGTTTCTGCAGATTTTTCATGGAGGGCGAATGTCGTCATGGCGGCATCGAAGCTGTCATCCGGGTAGGCCATATCGGAGGCATCCTCGAGCCGGCACTGGGGATTGAAGTCCCCCCTCTTTGAGACTTCGAGCATCTTTTCGGAGAGATCGACCCCGCTCACCCGAAAACCGTTTTTACCGAGAAGCTTCAGCTGGTCTCCCGTTCCACAGCAGACGTCGAGAATCGTTGCGTAATCATACTTTCGACAGAGTTCGAGTATCTTTAATCTAATCTTGCGCACGAAGGGGAAGAGCAGCAAATCGTAAACAGGAGCAACGGCATACTCTTCCATCGGCGTTCAGTCCAAGGTATAGGGCTTTTCGTAGCCGTTTAGACGAATGCTCTCTTTGTCAAGCTCGTTCTCTCCGTGGGGGGAAAGAGATTCTCCCGGATAGCCGACGGCCACGACGGCCTCTACCGCTAATTGAGGAGGAAGAGAGAGGAGCTCCTTGATGTAAGCGGAGGCTTCGGTGCCGTCCTTCCTCTTGCGGCCCCGCACCTGTATCCAACAGGAGCTCAGACCCAGTTCCTCGGCGCTGTACTGCAGCGTTATTGCGGCGATGGAGGCATCCTCGATCCAGGCCGCCGCCTTCTCTGTGTCCGCGGCAACAACGAAGGCAAGGGGAGCCCCCGAGAGAAATCCGGCGCCGTGGGCCTTGCATTCGGCAAGAGAGGCGAGAATATCCGGATCGTCTACGACGATGATGCTTCTCGAGGCGATGCCCTTAGAGGTGGGCGAGAAGAGAACGGACCGCAGCATCGTGTCGATGAGCGATTTTTCGACCTTCACCTTTTGATATTCTCGAATGCTCCTGCGTCGGCTAAGCAGGTCTAAAAGCGCTGCCATAATGATCTCCTTATGTCCAATTGTGGATGAGTACGGCCATGACCACCCCTATAATTATGCCAACCGCCGCTTGGGGATAGGTGTGCCCGAGGAGGGTCTTGAGGTTTTGACTCTTCAGCCCGTCATGAAGGACGTGGTTGAACTCCTCGATGAGTTCATTGAGAATGATCGCGTGCTCACCCGCGGCCCTCCGGATTCCCGTCGCATCGTAAATCACAATGATCGCCAGCACCGTAGAGATGGTGAAGTAGGGACTGTCCCAGCCGTAGTTGAGTCCCATGCTGCTTGCCAGGCTCGCGACGGCGGCGGAATGGCTGGAAGGCATGCCGCCGGTTTCGAAAAGGCGCCGGGGTTTGAATTGTTTCTGAAACATCGCTTCCTGCAGACCCTTTATGAGCTGAGCGATGAGGGCCGCTAATAGAGTCGTCCAGAGAACGGTGTTGTTCAGCAGGGCTTCCATCGAAAAAATTGCTTCTACCCTTTCCGCTTGCCTATTTTGAAGATACCCTTCTTCTTTTCGGCGCCCCCCGGCGTTTGCTCTTCACCGGTCTTCTCGATGAGCTTTTCCCGCTCCTTCAGCTCTTTTTCACGGTCCTTTGTCTTTTCCTCCCGACGCTTTGCGCGCTGCACTCCGCTCTTCCGAATATAGCTTAAGGCATAATAGATAAAGGAGTAGAGCACTCCGGCGATCAGGGAGATGAGGACAACGGCTACGGTAGAGATATGCGCTATCCTATAACCGAAGAGGTTTATGCTGGTCGTGTAAGATACGTTGAGAGCGACGAATATCGCCACAACGGCGAGAAGTATGAGATGGAATAACAATCGCATCATGAGGAACTACCTCCTTTTCGCAGTTCGATATATTCTTCGATGGTATTCATCGGTGGTCTTTCTTCTTCTTCGATGGTTATTTCCATCGTCTCAAACTCCTGGTCTCTGGCTTGAAACTGTCGTAGAATGTGACTCAATTCGAGCTTGTCCTCGATGACGCCGAGGGCTTGGAGACGAGAGAAAAAGGTCTGGAGAATGCCGAAGGCCATCTTTCCAAGACTGCGAGTGTCCTGATTCCGATGGACCCGCTGATCCAGATCGGTCTGGGCGAAGGCACCCAGCCCCCATTTTTGATACACGTCGATGATGTGGGAGGTTTCTACGCCGTAGCCGATGGGGAAGGGAATCTGTTCGAGGACTTCCCGGCGAACGGCGTATTCGCCGGAGAGCGGCTGGATGAGTCCCGACAGCTCGGGAAAGAAGAGGCTGAAGAGGGGCCGAATGAGGATCTCCGTTACCCTGCCTCCTCCGGAAGGGCGTATACCCTGGCTGAAGGCGAGGGGCCGGTCATAGAAGGCCTTTACATATTGTATTTCATCCCGGTAGACGAGGGGAGCAATGAGCCCGTAGGCGAAACGCGGATGAATGTTCTTAATATCGGCGTCGATATAGACGATGATGTCGCCTTTAAGCTGGTATATCGCCTTCCAGAGATTTTCTCCTTTGCCCCGTTTAGATTCAAGCCGCGGGAGGATGTCGGAGGCCAGATATACGTCGGCGCCGAAGGAATCGGCGACTTCCCGCGTGCGATCGGATGAGCCGGAGTCGATAACGGCGATCTCATCGAGGAGCGGAAATCGATTCATCAGTTCCGAACGGAAGAGCACGATCTCTTTGCCGATGGTATTCTCCTCGTTGAGGGTGGGAATGCAGAGGGAGATGCGGAGTTTTTGCTTCTCCTTCCGTTTTACCAGGTCTTCGAGGTCGGAGAATGTGGAGTGATGATAGGTGTTTCGCTTGAGCCAGTTGTTAAGATTCATCGCAATACCCTTTGTCTATAGCCTGCAGGAGCCCCACCAGCTGGGCGAGACCGGTGTACATCGGTTCAATTTCTATCTGTTCGTCCGGTTTATCCATGTTTTCACCGTTGGTGATACCGATGGTGAGGGCGGGAATGCCCTTATCGATGAAGGCCGAAAGTTCGGATGTGCTGGGGGAAATTCTGTGATTGATGCCGAGTCCGTTCATGATCATTCTGGCGTTCGCCGCCAGGGGATGGGAGAAGGAAATTCCGCCGGGATTTCTCTGCGCCAGTATTTGGACATTTACCATCGATCCGTTTTGGCTGGATACCTCCGTGGCAATATCCTCTATCTGTTTTCGCAGTTTTTGTACCATTCCATCGGACTCGCTGCGGATCTCGAAACGGAGGGTTGCCTCGTTGGCGATGGAGTTGAAACCGGTTCCGCCCCGAATGGACCCCAGGACAATGTTGGATTTCGGCCGCTTGGGAAGGGGAATTTCGAGGATACGGTTGATCAGTTCGTTTATCGTGACGATCGAACCGACGGCGCCGAAGCGGGTCCAGTCATATTCCTCCGGAAGATGGTAGGAGATCTCACATCTGGACATGCCGATGGAGGAGTGGCTCAAACGGCCGAGCCTGACGCCTTCAACGACGACTCCCTGGTGAATCTGGGTCTCCGTATTGTTGAGGAAGAAGCGGAGGCCTTCGATATTGCCCCGCCCGAGGCTCCTCGAGGAGCCCATCAAGATGATGTTGGATTTGAGCTCGATTTTCAGTTCCTGTAGAAGGGCGGGAAGCGTGGCAAGGACGGCGATGCCGAGGGCGTTGTCTCCGACACCGGGTCCGCTGATTGCATGGGGTCTGATGGTGATGGTATGGTCTATGCTTTCGTCGAAGACCGTATCCATATGAGCTACCACCATGATGTTCCGCTCTCCCGTGCTTCCCGGCAGTATGCCGAGCCCGTTGCCTACCTCGTCGGTTGAACAGTTGAGGAGCTGATATTGATTGAATCGGTTTATGAGAAAACGGCGTCTGTTGTCCTCTCTAAAGGTGGGAGCGGGTATCTCACCGAGCATGATGAGATTGGTAAGGAGAGTATCCCTCATTTCTCGTAAGCGCTTCGTTAGAGGAGTGAGTGTCGAAATGAGTTTCTCCATTCTCCCTTCCATAGTGTACTTTCCTCCTTGCATGTACTGTGTAATTGTAATAGAGGCGGCAAAACTTTGCAATCTTATCGATAGGCCTTATATTAGAAAGGAGAAAGGAGTGAATATGGCTGATTTAAAGACAAGCTACATGGGATTAGAATTGAAAAACCCTCTCATCGCGGGGGCCTCCGGGCTCACCTCGCATATGGACAGCATCAAGAAGCTGGAAGACTCGAGGGTCGCGGCAATCGTGGTCAAATCCCTCTTCGAGGAGCAGATCAAGCTGGAGAGATACCGACACGAGGAAAACCTGCATAAGAGTGACAATCTCTATTCCGAGATGCTTTCCATTTTTCCGGAATTGGCGCATGCGGGCCCGGAAGAACACCTGCAATGGGTGAGAAAAACGAAAGAGAGCGTAGCGATACCGGTTATCGGCAGTATAAATGCGAGCGAACCGGAGACCTGGCCGAACTACGCGAAAAAACTGGAGGAGGCGGGGGTAGACGGACTGGAATTGAACTTCTACCGCCTCCCGACGGACTTCGATACCGAGGGAGAAGTTATAGAGAACGAGCAGATCGAGTCGGTAAAGCAGGTGAAGAAGGAAGTGAACGTGCCCATCTCCGTGAAGCTGAGCCCCTACTACTCGAGTCCCCTCAATTTCATCAAGAAGCTGGACGATGCAGGGGCGGCGGGCCTGGTACTCTTCAACCGGCTTTTTCAACCGAGCATCAATGTAAACAAGCTGCAGAACGATTACTCGCTCAATCTAAGCGGATCGAACGACTATCGACTCACCCTTAGATTCGCCGGGCTCCTCTATGGAAAGACGAAGGCAGAGGTATGCGCAAGCAACGGTATTCATTCGGTTGAGAGTCTGCTCAAGGTTCTCCTCGCCGGGGCGAAGGTCGCGCAGATGGTGAGTGCCCTGTACGCCCATTCGATCGTCATTCTGCCTAAGATCCTCGGAGAATTGTCCGACTGGATGGATGAGCACGGCTTTGCCGGTCTTGCCGATTTTACCGGCAGGCTGAGTTTTAAAAATAACGAGAAGCCGGAGATGTACAGCAGAGCCCAGTACGCAAAGGCCCTTCTTCATCCGCAGGAGTATATACTCCTCGATCAGTAGGTATTATCTGTGACTCTGCCGGTAGATTTCTGCGAGATCGGGAAAGAGAGAGGAGATTTCATTACTGCGGAGAAACTCCTCGAAGTTTTTCTCGGCCCGGCCGCTTCCCTCACCGGCGGAGGATAAAAGGGAGCGCTGGGTGTCACGGAAACGGGAGTAGCGGTCTACCGCCTCGAGGAGGAGACTGTTGGTGCCGGTACCGGAAACCATTGAAGCTATTTCGTTTGCCGCCTCTTCCAAGTTCTTCTGCAGGCGGTCGGCCTGCTCTTTGGCCGCGCTGTGGCGGATTTCGAGATCTTCGATTTCCCCGTTGAGTTGGGAGATCCTGTGTTGTAATTGGGACTTCTCCTCTTCTAAGCTGCGCAGCCGATTCTCAACGGCGGTATTCTCCGCCTCCAGCTCCTCCTGCAGAGCTTCGATCCGCTCTTCGAGAGGGGGAATTTCCTGAGACGCTGCCGCCAATTTTTCATTCACTTCCGCGATTTTCTCTTCCAGAGCATTTTGGGACTCTTGGTACCGGGCGGTGATGAGCTCTTCCAGGCGATTGACGGCGCTTCGCGCCTTTTCGGAATTCGCCGGCGATGCTTCGGCCGCCGCCGCTGCATACCGGTCGGCCGCCTCGTCGGTGCTTCCGGCAGATGCCGCTTCCTCAGCCAGGGCGAGCAGTTCGTCTACCCGCGCTCCCCTGTTGAGGGCATCCAGGATATTGATTTCCTCATGGGCTGTGTCTAGCTCCGGCACCGTACTGAGGGCCTGACTGAAGTAACGCCGGGCGGTGTACCCGTCTCCTTCGGCAAGGGCCTCCTGCGCCGATTCCACCGAGGCCTTCGCGGAGGCGAGGAGCTTCGCCGAATCGAGCAGAGAGGTATCGGCCGTGCTTCTCTGCGTTTTGTTCACGTATTCCTCTAGAGTCGAAATGAGAAAATTGTCCACCTCTCTTCGCTTCTCGAGACTCGGCAGACGGGAAACGGAGGGCCTTTCGATGAGGTCGCGCAGGGCCTTTATCCTGTCCATGGCCTCCTGGGGCTTTCTCTCCTCTATGGCGGACTCTATTTGGAGATACATCGAAGAAATCTGGTCGAGAACCAGTTGTTCGTTTTTGCGAAGCTCGCTCAGCTCCTCGAGCTCTTCCTGCACCCTTCCCGCTTGGACGGAGAGTTGTTCCATCTCCTCCTCGTATTGACTCTGCAGTTCCTCTTCTCTGCGGCGGGTCTCCTCTATGAGCTCTTCCCGCTCTCTGCCGGCCTCATCGAGAATCCGCTGGGCCGTGGCCTCGGCCTCCGCCAGTTCCTGCTCCTTCTCCTGCAGCTCCGCCTCCATTTCGCCGCGAAAGCGGGAGACCGCCTCATCAATTTCACCGCTGCGGGCCTCTTGAAATTCCGCGAGCCGTTGCTGCAGCTCCTCTTCACTTATGCCCTGGTTTTCCAAGCGTTCCCGCTCTTCGGCGAGGGATTGTTCCAGCTGCCGGCGCAGCTCCTCTTCCCTTGAGGAGATTTGTTCCTCGATGTCGGCCGCCAGAGCCTCCCTCTCCTGCTCGATTTTCAGGAGATCGCTTTTTATGTTCTCTATCTCGCTCTCTTTTTCCTGCAGGCGCTTTTCCGATTCCTTCTTGAATTCCTCGATAATCTTGCTTTCTGCAGAGAGATAGGAGCTGCTGCGGAGGTTGAGCTCTTCCTCCTGGCGGCTGAAGTAGTGGTTTGCGTAATAGACTCCTCCCGCCATGGCAAGGACGGCGATGATATTGACTATCAGAGGAAATACGCCGCCTTTTTTCAAGGCGTGAATTGTGAAGAGGTCCTTTCGGTCTTTGAGTCCTCCACCGGTGGCGACATTCTCGATCTGTTCGAAAATTTCTGCCCGCTCCTTTTCGGAAAGATTCTCTACTTCCGCGAAAAAGTCATCGTTTTGAGAGGAGGGTGGTTGGAGGGAACTGCTCACCTGGAGAACTCCTTGTGCCGAATACCTATGAGGGCAAAGCCTCATTTTATTGTCGACAGAGGGGGTGAATACATTTAGTCTTGTTCTTTGCCTCTGCTCGTGCTCAAGTGAAAGATAATGTACACCGATGGTGAAATGAGGACTTGCGGAAAAGGAGCAGATTCGGCGTGCGTATCCGACTAAAAATTATACTGGTGGTTCTTCCCGTTCTTATGACAGCCCTCGTGATTACCGGTGTCGTCTCTTCATTCTCAGCCCGCAACGGCATAACGCGAATCGCTATCGAGTTTCTCGGCTTCAAGGCGGAAGAGCTGGAAAACTATATGCAGAGTCAGTGGAACCTCCTGGTCGAAAACAATCTCCAGGAAAAGGAGCAGTACCTGGAGGTAACGAAGAACGCCATAGCTTCTTACGCCCAGTCCATCATCAAGAGCGATACGGAAATCATCTTTGCCCTCAACGAAAATGCCCAGGTGGTGATGGCCACCGGTGAAGTGGAGCTGGAGGTGGCCGAGCGGTCACGGCTCTACCGAAACATCCGCCGGAAAAGGGGAGGCTGGCAGCGTATTCGCATCGGCGGGATCGAGCGGGTCGGACAGAGTTTCCTCTTCGAACCCTTCGGCTGGTACGTGCTGGTCACCGAGCAATCCTCCTCTTTCTATAAAGAAGCCCAGGCCATCATCATTCAGACCGGCTATGTGCTTGCCGGAGCGGTTATCGTTTCTCTCATTCTGCTCATTGCCTTCGCCGGGTACTTGACCCGGCCCCTCGTCTTGCTGGTAAAGGGGATGCGTTACGTCATCGAAACCAACGACTTAAGCAGGCGGGTCCCGGTGGAATATAACGACGAGATCGGCGCCGTGGCCAATACCTTTAACATCATGAGTATCGAGCTCGACCGTGCCTACGGGCAGATCAAGGAGTTTGCCTTCAAGGCGGTCCTGGCTCAGAAAAACGAGCACAAAGTGCGCAGCATATTTCAGAAGTACGTGCCGAAGGACGTCATCGACACGATTTTTGACAATCCGGAGAGAATGCTCGTCGGCGACAACCGTGTGGTGGCGATTCTCTTCTCCGATATCCGCAGCTTTACCACCATTTCCGAAGGATTCATGCCCGATGAGCTGGTAACCGCCCTCAACCGCTATTTTGAAATCATGGTCGACATCATCATGAGCCACGGCGGAGTTATCGATAAATACATCGGAGATGCCATCATGGCCTTCTTCGGCGCGCCGGTGAAGCACGATGACGACGCGCTGCAGGCCTTGCTCTCTGCGGTCGAAATGCAGGAAGCCCTCATCGAGTTCAACGAGGAGCAGGACAGACGGGGAAAGCCAAAGTTCATTACCGGAATAGGAATAAACTACGGAGTAGTGACGGTGGGAAACATCGGTTCCGAGAAAAAGATGGACTACACCATCATCGGCGATATGGTAAATCTCGGTTCCCGCCTGGAGGGTCTAACGAAGCCCTACGGACAGGGAGTCATCTTCTCCGAGAGCGTCTTTAGAAAGGTGAAGGGAGAGATAAGCTGCCGGATGGTCGACAAGGTGGTGGTGAAGGGGAAAACGAAGCCGGAGAATATCTATACGGCAAAGAGAAAGCTTAGCAAGCGGGAGAAAAAGGCCTGGGACTATCACCACCTGGGGCTGAAGCACTATTACGGGCGGAATTTTGAAAGAGCTCTCAAGTATTTTGAGGGTGTGAAGAAGCTTCTCCCCGATGACAAGTTAGCGGGGGTCTACCAGGAACGCTGCAAGATCTATCTTGCAAGCCCGCCGCCGCCGGATTGGAACGGAACCGAAGTCCTCACGTCAAAGTAGGCACTATTAATAGAATTTAGGGAAAAATCTCTGTTTTTATTGACATTTTTTTATCAATTAACTATAAAAATAGTGCGAATCTTCTGTAACCATTTTCAGCCGGAATGGTTTACTACATAGATGAGCACGAGAAACACTTTTTTCATCGACCTCCTTTTATTATTTTTTTAGTCCCTCAGGGTTTTGTACCTCCTTTTCCCTGAGGGCTTTTTTTGCGTATATGGGCGGCGGGTCCGTTGGATCCGCCGCCCATTTTTTTTACAAAACCCCGAGTTTCTCGGAGAAAAGGGTGAGCCGTGCGTCGGATCGATCGCCGGCAAGAATTTTTTTCGTAAGAATTTTTCCCAACTGTACCCCCTCCTGATCGAAGGAGTTTATATTCCAGCAGAGACCCTGAAACATCACCTTGTTCTCGTAATGGGCCAGGAGGGCACCGAGGCTGCGGGGCACCAGCTCTTGGCCGAAGAGGAGGGAAGAGGGACGCTCCCCGGGGAAGAACTTATTGGGATCGGCATCGCTCTTTCCCGCGGCAAAGGCGATTATCTGGGCCGCCAGGTTGGCGTTGAGCTTCTGCCGGCTGCTGAAACCTTCCGCCTCGGCATCCAGTCCCCGTTGATTCCTGCGAAAACCGATAAACTGCAGAGGAACCGCTTCGGTCCCCTGGTGGAGGAGCTGGTAGAAGGAGTGTTGTCCGTTGGTCCCCGGCTCGCCGAAGACTATCGGCCCGGTAAAATAGGCGAGGGGTTTGCCGAAGCGGCTCACCCGCTTACCGTTGCTCTCCATATCCAACTGTTGGAGATGAGCGGGGAAGCGGTTTAGGGCCTGACTGTAGGGCAGCACCGCCGTAAAGGGATAGCCGAGGATGTTGCGGTGGTAAATCCCGATGAGGGCGTCCAAGAGGGCGGCGTTCTTTTCACTGTCTCTTTCGGTCGCCGCGAGGTCCGCTTCGTGGGCTCCGGCGAGGAGCTCGGCGAATGCCTGTGGGCCGAAGGCTAGGCTGAGAACGGCTCCTCCGACGGCGCTGGTGCAGGAGTAGCGTCCGCCGATATAATCGTCGATAAAGAAGCTGTTTAGAAAGTCGGAAGAGTCGGCCAACGGGCTGGTGGCGCTGGTTACGGCGATCATGTGGGCCGCCGGGTCGAGAGCTGCCGGTCCGTGCTCTCTCATATAGCGGAGCGTCAGGTCTCTGTTGGTGAGGGTTTCCTGGGTGGTCCCGCTCTTGCTGACGAGAATAAAGAGGCTGCGCTCCAAGTCCAGCTCTTCGAGGACCGACGCGGCGTCGTCGGGGTCGACATTGGAGATGAATCGGGCCCGCATTTTCTGTGTACCGCCGGCGCCGGTTTCAACTTCACCGGCTTCGGCAGCAGCGCCGTAAAGGCCCTCGAGGGCCAGATAGAGGGCCCGGGGCCCCAAATCGGAACCGCCGATGCCTATCTGCACCACCGTGTCGAAGCGCTTTCCCGTCGAGCCGAGGATCTTCCCCTCGTGGACCTTCCGGGAAAACTCGGCTATCCGTTGCTGTTGTTCGGCATAGAAGGCGCCGAAATCCTTTCCTTTTTCCGTTACCTTCTCACCGATCCGTCCGCGGCTCAGATGGTGGAGCACCATTCGGTCCTCTCCGGTGTTCATTCGCTCGCCGGAGGCCAGGGCCCGGTACTTCTCTATGAGCTGCTGCTGCTCGGCGAGCTGTGCCAAAAGGGCGAGCTCCTCATTTCCTATCGGCTGGGCGGCCCAGTTGTAGCGCAGCCCTCCACCGGCGTCAATCTCACAGCGGGATATTCGTTTTTCATCGAAGAGAGATGAGAGTTTTTTCGGGCTTCTCTTCAGCAGTTCGGCATAGGCCGCGCAGCGGTCCATGTTCGTATAGGATAGATTTTTCATTGCTCTATCCCTATTTATCGTGATAGGTGGCGGCGGTCTTCTTCATCTCGTCGACCTGGCCCTTTCCCCCCTCCACCTTGGAATGGGACATGGCCGCTACACCGGTGGAAAGGCCGAAGAGGTTTATGAAGCCCGTTGCGTCCTTATGGTTGTAACTCGTAGCGCCGAAGGAGGCCAAATCCTCGAGGTAGAGGCTGTAGGGAGACTTCCTTCCCACCACGATGACGTTGCCCTTGTAGAGGGCCAGCTTGACCGTTCCGCTCACGAATTCGGTGGCCTTCTCCATAAAGGCGTCTATCGATTGGCGCAGCGTGGTAAACCACTTGCCCACGTAGATCAGCTCGGCGTACTTATGGGCGAGGGTCGATTTATAGCTCAAGGTGTCGCCGTCGAGGGTGATCATCTCCAGCTCCCGCAGGGCCGAATAGAGAATCGTTCCGCCCGGTGTCTCGTAGACTCCCCGGCTCTTCATGCCGACGGTTCTCGTTTCCACCACGTCGGACCGGCCGATGCCGTTGGCCCTTCCCACTTCGTTGAGTTCGGCGAGGATCTCACGAAGGCTCATTTTCTTCCCGTTGAGGGCGACAGGGAAAGATTTTTCGAAGTCCAAAGTGATGACGGTTTCCCTGTCCGGTGCGTCGGCAGGGCTTGTGCTGAGCTGATACATCTGTTCCTGGGGACGGTTCCACGGATTTTCCAGATCTCCTCCCTCATGACTCATGTGCCAGAGGTTCCAGTCCCGGGAGTAGATATTCTTCTTGGAAATGTCGCCGAGGGGAATGTGGTGTGCCTTGGCGTAGTCGATCGCCTCTTCCCTGCTGTTGATGCGCCATTCCCGCCACGGGGCGATCACCTTGAGGTTGGGCGCCAGGGCCTTGAAGGTGAGCTCGAAGCGGACCTGGTCGTTTCCTTTTCCCGTACAGCCGTGGGAAACCGCCTGGGCACCCTCCTGCAGGGCGACTTCGGCGATGTGTTTTGCCTGCAGCGGCCGGGCGATGGAGGTACCGAGAAGATACTTCTGTTCGTAGACGGCACCGGAGCGCATCATCGGGAAGAGAAAATCTTCGCAAAACTCGTCCTTTACGTCCTTTATATAGAGCTTCGATGCTCCCGAATCGGCGGCCTTCTTCTCCATACCGTCCCAATCTTCGTCCTGTCCGACGTCGGCGCAGACTCCCACTATCTCACTGCCCGGATAGTTCTCTTTTAGCCAGGGAATGATGATCGAGGTATCTAGACCTCCCGAATAGGCGAGGACTATTTTCTTTATCTCCTTCTTTTCCATGTCCATACTCCTTGAGTAAATAATATCTATCAAACATCCCCGCTATGTGTGTACCTCGGGGATCTTCTTGCGAAATGAGCGGAGGAGGTCCTCTTTCGTGATTCCCTCCCTGAGGATAATGAAGATCGTATCGTCGCCGGCGACGGTGCCTAATATTTCGGGGAGATTGAGCTTGTCGAGGGCCAGGGCGACGCTGTTGGCATGGCCGGCGAGGGTTTTTACCACGCCTATATTGTAAGAAAACTCAATGGAGAGGATGCCCCTGCGCACGTCCTGAACAAAGCCGTTTTCCTCATCCGGAGGGTGCTCCTCTTTCGGCAGCGTGTAATGGTAGCCCGACCAGCCGTCGGAGACCTTACCCACCCGAAGATACTTCAGGTCCCGCGAGAGAGTCGCCTGGGTCACGTGAAAATCCTCTCGGTTGAGGTATTCGAGGAGCTTTTCCTGACTCTCTATTCGATTTGAGCGTATCAGGTCCTCGATTTTTTTTAGTCTTTCGGATCGATCCTTCATTATTGATATTTATACTACAATTATGAATAAATTTACAACAGTTTTTCCGCTTTTACAGAACAGCATCGGTAATATTGCAATAGCCCGCATGAGCTGATTTAATAGATGCAGAATGGAACGGATGGATATTCCCAATCCCCTCGGCGGGCCGGTCTTGTTTCAAAAGGAGACCGGTTCAACGATGGATGAAGCCGCACGACTGGTCGCTGATGAAGAGCGCGGGGCTGCGCACGTGGAAAACGGTACGGCCCTGCTCAGTTCCTTTCAGTCCGGCGGCCGGGGGAGATTGAAGGACCGCCGGTGGATTTCCGGCCCCGGGAAGAGCGTTCTGGCGACTCTCATCTTTCGTCGCGGCGCTGCGGACCTAGCGGAAGGGACCGTATCGACGATCTCTCTCAGAACGGCCCTCGCTCTCTGTATGCTTTTAGAGGAGGAGTTCACGCTTAAGCCGGAGATAAAATGGCCTAATGATGTGTTGGTGGGGGGCTGCAAGTTGTCGGGAATACTCAGTGAACTGCGGCGGAAATTCCTCTTCGTCGGCATCGGGATCAACTGCCTGCAGGAAAAGGCGGATATCGAGGAGCTGCAAGAGGAACTCAAGGAGGAGCTTCGAGCCGGGGACGGCCGCCGCCTGAGCTCGATACGTATGGAAACGGGAGCGAGGCCTGCTCCGGCCACTGTGTTCGGGAAATTGCTTCCCCGCCTCGCATCGGCCTATCGTATGACTTCAACGGATCTGGTCGAAAAGGCCAATGCGCGGCTCTTTCGGAGAAACGAGCGGGTGAGAGTCGCCGTAGGGCACCCGGAGAGGGGAAATTTTTGCGAAGGGCTGCAGATTGGAATTGCGGAAAACGGCACCCTTCTTATAGAGGAGGCCGGCGGCCTCCGGCGGCATATAGCAAGCGGAGAAATTGCTTAGGAAAAAATATAGAAGGAAATAGGAGGAAACATGGCGGAAAAAACGCGGAAAGAGGCATGGCGGCACTTGAACGAGCACGTGAAATCGGAAAGTTTGATCAAGCACTGCCTCGCCGTTGAGTCGGTGATGGCGTATTTGGCCCGAAAACACGGGGAAAACGAAGAGAAGTGGCGGGTGGTCGGTTTGATCCACGATGTGGATTACGAAAAGTATCCCGATGAACACCTCAAGAGGGCCCGGGAGATCCTCGAGCCGTTGGGATATGCGGAAGAGTATATTCGGGCGGTGGAGAGCCACGGATGGAAGATAGTGACGGACGTCGAGCCGCAGAGCCTGATGGAACGCTGTCTCTTCGCCGTCGATGAGCTTACCGGCCTGGTTGCCGCTACGGCCCTGGTCAGGCCCTCGAAGAGCGTTCTGGATATGAAGGCGAAGTCGGTGAAGAAGAAATGGAAAGACCGCCGATTCTCCGCCAACGTGGACAGGGAGATCATCGAGCTCGGTGCCGAGAAACTGGGCGTGGAGCTGAGCGAACTGATTACCGACACGATCATGGGAATGCGGGAGGTGGCGGCGGAAATCGGCCTTGAGGGCAATCCCCAGGCTGAATAATGTGCGTCGGAACAGAAAAATTGTGTTTTTTCTCTTGATACCTTGAGAAAAGATTAGTATTTTTCATCCAGAACAATAGAAAATATCCATATTTACACACAAACGAAAGAGCGAGGTAGAACCATGGCTAAACAATTGAAGTTCGACGAACAGGCCAGAAGATCACTCACGGAGGGGGTTACGAAACTCTCAAACGCGGTGAGAGTGACCCTTGGACCGAAGGGAAGAAATGTACTCTTAGACAAGAAGTACGGCGCCCCCACGGTCACCAAGGACGGTGTTTCCGTGGCCAAAGAGATCGAGCTCGAGGAACCCTACGAGAACATGGGAGCGCAGCTCCTGAAAGAGGTCGCCACTAAGACCAACGATGTCGCCGGTGACGGTACCACGACGGCAACGGTGCTTGCCTATTCCATTATCAAGGAAGGAATGAAGAGCGTCGCCGCCGGGATCAATCCCATGGGAATCAAGCGGGGCATCGACCGGGCGGTGGAGATCGCCGTAGAGGAGATCAAGAAGAGCTCCAAGGAGATCAAGGACAAGGAAGAGATCTCCCAGGTTGCGGCCATTTCGGCCAACAACGATCATGAGATAGGTGAAGAGATCGCCAACGCGATGGAGAAAGTCGGTAAAGACGGGGTCATTACCGTCGAGGAATCGAAAAACATCGAATCCAGCACCGACTTCGTAGAAGGTATGCAGTTCGATCGCGGATACCTCTCCCCCTATTTCGCCAACAACAGAGACACCATGACGGCGGTCATGGAAGATCCCTATATTCTCATTCACGACAAGAAGATTTCCGGCATGAAGGACCTTCTCCCCATTCTCGAGAAGGTAGCACAGGCGAACAAGCCCATCCTCATTATTGCCGAAGACGTCGAAGGTGAGGCTCTCGCCACTCTGGTCGTCAACAGCATCCGCGGCTCTCTCAATGCGGTTGCCGTAAAGGCCCCCGGCTTCGGCGACAGAAGAAAGGCAATGCTCGAGGATATCGCCATCCTCACCGGCGGACAGGTAATCAGCGAAGAGCTCGGTATGAAGCTCGAAAACACCGAGATGGATCAGCTCGGACGGGCCAAGTCGATCAAGGTGGACAAGGAAAACACCACCATCATCAACGGTGAGGGCAAGGAGAGCGAGATCAAGGACCGAATCTCCCAGATAAAGGCCCAGATCGAGGAAACCACCAGCGATTACGACCAGGAAAAGCTCCAGGAGCGTTTGGCCAAGCTCGCCGGCGGTGTTGCCGTCATCAACGTAGGTGCCGCCACCGAAACGGAGCTCAAGGAGAAGAAGCATCGGGTAGAAGATGCCCTGAGTGCCACCCGGGCTGCCGTCGAAGAGGGAATCATCCCCGGCGGAGGAGTCACCCTCATCCAGGCCGTTCACGCTCTCGAGAAAGTGAAGATGGATGAGATGGCCGAAGAGGAAAAGGTCGGTTTCAGGATCATCCTCCGGGCCCTGGAAGAACCGATCCGCCAGATCGCCATTAATGCCGGCCTCGACGGTGCCATCATCGCCGACCGGGCGAAGAAGGAAAAGAAGGGGATCGGCTTCGATGCGGCGAAGATGGACTGGACCGACATGATCAAGGCCGGCATTATCGATCCGGCGATGGTCACCAGGAGCGCTCTGCAGAACGCCGCGTCCATCTCCAGTCTGCTTCTCACCACCGAGTGCGCCATTACCGATCTGCCCGAGGAGAACGATGGCGGAGCCGGTGCCGCCGCCGCCGGAATGGGCGGCATGGGAGGAATGGGAGGAATGGGCGGCATGATGTAATCGCCCGCCTGCTCATTTGATTTACTAGACCCACGGCTCCTGTGCGGGAAGCGCACGGGGGCCGTTTTGTATTTCGCTTCGAAGGGAGGAGGGAGAAATGAAACGGGAAGATTTCATTTTCACCATCGGCTATCAAAGTGATATAACGCTGGTCGACGGTAAGGCGAAAAAGGAATACGGTAAACTTTCGACGGAAGAGCTCATCGAGAAGGGATTGTTCCGCGCGGCTTTTTGCTCCGCTCTCTACGAAGAGGATGAAGAAAAAATGAAAACGGTTGTGGAAGGCTATAACAAGCGCAGCGGTGCACTGCTTAAAACGATTGAAGATATGAAGAGGATGCTCGGGGTGTATCAAGTCCCCCAAGAGGGGGAAAAGGTGAAGGTGCTCTGAGCAGGCTCTCAGCCCTGTCCTTGACTTGTGCGCCGTTTCCATGCTAAGTTTTTCAGACTTTTACAAACCCTTTACAGAGAGGATGTAGCTATATGATAGATGCTGTAACCCATCTTTCGATATTCATGGGCGCTCCGGCGGGTGCCGGCGGCGCAGGTGGTTCGGGACAGATGATGACGACCTTCGTTACCTTCGGTCTCGTTATTCTCATTTTCTATTTTCTCATCATTCGCCCGCAGAATAAAAAGCAGAAAGAGACGCAGAAGATGCTGGCGGCCCTCAAGAAGGGCGACCGCGTGGCGAGCATCGGCGGAATCCGAGGCACCGTGACCTCCGTGCGCGAACAGACCGTTGTGGTAAAGGTCGACGACAATACGAAGCTCGAGTTTACCAAGAACGCGGTAGCGACGGTCCTCGAGAAGGGAAGAGACAAAGAACAAGAGGCCGAAGAGACGGACGACGAATAGCGGGTCCCTTTCTCACGGATTTCGCACCCATTACACAATCCCACGAGTGGAGTTAACGTATGAGCAAACGTGGACGATTATTCGTTGTACTACTGGTTCTGGTGATAAGCGGAGTATTCCTCTATCCTACCTTCCAGTGGTACTTCATGGTCCCCCAAGACATGAAACAGCTTGCAGCGGGATCAAACACACAGATTCGAGAATATGCCCGGGGACAGGCGGCGAAACAGCTGGATATGCTGACTTCCCTTGCCGAAAAGGACGGGGAAGCCGAGTTGCCGGAAGGTTTCGATTTCATCAGAGAGGCGGCAAAGGAAAAGTATCGCAGCGAGGAGCGGGACCTTCCCGATTCCTGGACCGTAAAAACCATTCTGGCGGCCTACCGCAGCGAGAAGCAAGCCTTCGAGGCTATCGAGTCGTATCACCGATCACGGCTTCAGGCGCTCAAGACGAAAAGCGGTGAGGTCCTTCAGCTCGGATTAGATCTCTCCGGGGGGATGAGCATCCTCTTGGAAGCCGACGCCGATAGTTTGGCGCGCAGGCTGGGGAGAGAGCCCACCACGGAGGACCAGAACCAGGCCATCGACCGGGCAATGGAGATCCTCAACAACCGGATCGATAAATTCGGCGTTACCGAGCCGGAAATTCGGAGACAGGGGCAGAATCAGATATCGGTAAATATACCCGGTGCCGCCGATCCGGAGCGGGTCGACTCTTTTCTCATGGGAAAAGGCTCCCTGAACTTCCACATCGTGGATCAGGAAATGAGCCAGCGGGTAGAGCGCTACTTCAATGAGCGGCCCACCCAGGTATACACGGAGAAGGGAGAGATCAAGCGTCCCGATTTCTTAACGGCCGGATTGGTCGTGAGAGGATTCTATGAGCGGGACGAGTACGGAATCGACAAACTCCGGCGCTACGTGGTGGTGGAAGAAGAGGTCGGTTTAGACGGCGCCCATATCCAGAATGCGACGGTGGGGCAGCATCCGATCACCGGCAAGCCGGTGATCAACTTCACCCTGGACAGAAACGGCGGAGAGATCTTCTACAAGCTCACCTCTGCCCACCAAGGAGAAACAATGGCCATCCTTCTCGACGAGAAGGTCAAATCCATGGCCCGAATTTCCGAACCGATCCGAGACCGGGTCCAGATGACCGGCTTCGAACTGCAGGAGGCGAATAACCTCGCCCTCGTGCTGCGGACCGCGGCGATGCCTGTGGACCTGCGCGTCAACAATCAGCAGGCCGTCGGGGCTTCCCTTGGAGAGGACTCGGTACGGGAAGGCCTCCGGGCCATCACTCTGGGATTTATCCTGGTGATTGCCTTTATGATCCTCTACTACGTGGGAGCGGGTCTCGTTGCCGATATGGCCCTCATCCTCAACCTCATCATAATCGTGGCGATCCTTTCGGCCTTCAACCTCACCCTTACGCTTACCAGCATCGCCGGTATCATCCTCACCGTCGGTATGGCCGTTGATGCCAACGTTATCATTTTCGAACGCATCAAGGAGGAGTATCGTCTGGGTAAGACCCCGGAGGCATCGGTGAGGGCGGGCTTTAAGAAGGCCTTCTGGACAATCATGGATGCGAACATAACCACCTTTATCGCGGCCCTCGTGCTTTCCCAGCTCGGTTCCGGCCCGGTACAGGGATTCGCCAATACGCTGGCCGTCGGTATCGTCAGTTCGATGTTTACGGCCCTCTTCGTCTCTCGACTCGTCTTCGACTTTTTCGTTGAACAGGTGCGGGTGAAGAAACTGAGCTTAGGTTGGAGGATTCGATGACGAGAGTGATACAATTTACGAAATTCCGTTTCTTCATGATCGCATTCTCTCTCATAGTGATCACGGCGGGCATAGTAGGTACGGTGCGGCTGGGAGGTTTCAACCTCGGAATCGACTTCGAAGCGGGGCTCAATCAACGGGTACAGATTGCACCCGTCGGCATGGAGATCCGCTACTCGGGCACCGACGACGCAACGGTGAACGTAGAGAACGAGACCCTCATAATCGAGGTCCGAGGTGAATCCGGGGTAACCGAGCACCGCTTTCCCTTCCAACGGTACCGCGGTCTCGACACGCTGAGCGCCGCCGTCGACAACCTCGACGGTTTCAGCCTCACCCTTCGCGCCGGCGGCAATAGAAACAGTGCCGACATAGTGACGGGTCTCAGCTTTCCCGAAGAGTTGAGTGTCGATGCGGTGAGTATCAACATTCGCAACGATGATGAAAAATCTTACGCCGAAATCGCGAGAGTCAGAGAGGCCCTCGATGCCCTCGGCTCTCCCCAGGTGCAGGTCGTGGGAAATCCGAGTCATCAGGAATTCCTCATTCGGGTCGCCGATCCCACCGGGGATATGAAGGACCGGCTCGAAACGAGAGTCGAGGAGCTCCTGGAAGCCCAATTCGGCGCCGATACGGTCATCATAAAGCGGTCCGACTATGTGGGACCGCAGTTCTCTCAGACACTGGCACAGCAGTCCGTCAGCTTGATCGTTCTGGCCCTGGTCCTCATCCTTCTCTATATCTGGATCCGGTTCAGATTCGGCTACGCCGTTTCCGCCATCATGGCGCTGACCCATGACGTGCTGATCATGCTCGGTTTTATCGGAGCGACGCAGCTGGAAGTATCGACTACCACCATCGCCGCGGTGCTGACGATAATCGGCTATTCTCTCAACGATACCATCGTCGTCTTCGACCGGGTAAGAGAGAACGAGGGGCTCCTGCAGGGGAGGCCCTACAAGGAAATTATCAATACCAGTATCACCCAGTCGCTGAGCCGGACCCTCATTACTTCTTTGACGACGATGCTGGCGGTCCTGGCCCTCTACTTTTTCGGTTCCGGACCGATCAAGGACTTCGCCCTCAATTTGATCGTGGGGATCATCGTCGGTACCTACTCTTCGATCTACATCGCCTCTCCGGCCCTCCTCGGCTGGTGGCGTTCCGCATACAAGAGGCGGCGAAAGAAGCAGGGACTTCCGATAGAACCCATGGAAAAGGAGCTGCTGAAAGGCGTGCAGGAAGAGAAGCCGGTCGATAAAGAAGCAGAAGCCGAAAAGGCGGGGGAAAGCGGTTCAGATCTTCCCGCATCGGCGGCATCCCGGGTTTCCGATCCGGAAAAGATTCCCAGTGCCGAGCGAAAGCTCAAGGGAAAACGGAAGAAGAAGAGAAAGAAAAAGTAGGGAAAGGCCGAATGATAGGTGAAGCCGTAGACGAATGCGGCGAATCAAGGAAAAACCAGAGGGGTGCGGCCTTACAGCCGGGCCCCTCTTTTTTCATCGGGTTTTTCGAGGAAAAGGGATAATGAAGCGAAAAATATTCCGAGCGGAGGTCCTTGGTTTCTGCATGGGAGTGCGTCGCGCCATGAAGAAGGTCGAGGAGGCCGTGGAAAGAAACGATGCGGGAAGGATCAGCACCTTCGGTCCCCTCATTCACAATAGACAGGCAGTGGAAGAATTGAAGGAGAAGGGGGTCAAACGTATCGACTCTCCCGATGAGTTTAGCGATGGATCGGTGGTGATCCGTGCGCACGGGGTTCCCAAAAATACCGTCGAGGAATTGACGCGCTGCGGGGCGGCGGTTATTGACGGGACCTGCCCTCGTGTCATGCGCTCGATGAAGCTCGTGCAGCGATACGCTCAGCTTGGGTGGAACATCGTTCTCGTCGGAGATCCCGGGCACGGAGAAGTAAAGGCGGTAGCCGCCTATGCGGAGACTACGCAGGTCGTCAGCTCTCCGGAGGAAGCCGAAGCCCTCTCTCTCGACGGTCCGACCATGGTGATTGCCCAGACGACGGTGACGGCGGATGAGTATCGCCGCATTGTCGAAATGATCGAAAAGAAGGATATTGAGCTGGAGCTCATCGACAGCATCTGCACCGCAACGAAGGAGCGTCAGCAGGCACTTCGCGAGCTCGCTGAAAGGGTCGATGCGATAGTTATTATCGGCGGTTTCGACAGCTCGAATACCAAGAGACTGCATCAGCTCGCCCTCTCTTTCGGGAAACCTTCGTGGCATATCGAGCTTCCGCAGCAGCTTCCGCCGGAGGTGAAAAACTACCGAACCATTGGAATCAGCGCCGGCGCCTCGACTCCCGACAGAATAATTGACGAGGTGGAACACTATCTACAGAATCTTGAGTAGGAGGAAGGAAAATGGCAAAACTCATTGAAGCTATTGAAAAGAGACGGGCATCTTTACCCGCGATGCTTGACAATGCCCCGGCTTTTTCGCACTATAACTGTAAAGCGTAGAAGGAGACGAGTAGGGGACAGAAAGCGGCAAGAGAGAGGGCGGCCGTTTCGGGTATCCGATCGGCTGGAAGCCGCCCGCCGCGCCTCCCCCGAAAACCACTCCCGAGCCGCCGGTCGAACACCTCCAGCTTGAACGGGCGGAGTAGTCAGTAGACCGAGCCGTGTGTCCCGGCGAAAACGGGATCGAATGAAGAGCCGCCGCCGAATACAGATCGGCTGGAAGCCGGAATAATTTCGGCAGATGATCTGCAGGAGGGCGTCGGAAGTAAGGTGGAACCGCGGAGGGCCTCGGTGCTTTTCGTCCTTACACGAGCAGTGTGGGGAAGATAGGCACGGAGGCCTCTCTTTTTCCCTGGACCTAATTTTCACCGGTCGAAACACGTGCGCGAAAAAAGTGAACGAAATACACACCCGCAGGGGGAGGAGAAGAACATGGCCGACGAAGAAAAACTCTACAAACTACGACACTCGATGGCTCACGTGATGGCTGAGGCGGTGATGGAAAAATTTCCCGGCACCAAGGTGGCGATAGGACCCCCGATAGACAACGGATTCTACTACGATTTCGAACTGCCCAGGCAGCCCACCGAGGAAGACCTCGATGAGATTTCAGATCGAATGGAAAAAATAATAAATGAGGACCGGGAGTTCGTGCGGACGGTGGTGTCGCGGGACGAAGCGGAGAAGATATTCCGCGAACAGAATCAAGATTACAAGCTCGAGCTTCTTGAGGCGATTGATGAGGGAGAAGATGTCTCGCTCTACAGTCAGGGCGGGTTTACCGACCTCTGTCGGGGCCCTCACGTGCAGCGCACCAAGCAGCTCAATCCCAAGGCATTCAAGCTCCTTTCCGTCGCCGGTGCCTACTGGCGGGGCGATGAAAAAAATCAAATGCTCACCCGGATCTACGGCACCGCCTGGAGCAACCCCAAGGAGCTGCGGCAGTATCTTAACCACCTCGAAGAGATGGAAAAACGGGACCACCGCAAGCTGGGCCGGGAATTAGATCTCTTCTCCACCCACGAAGAAGCCGGCCCCGGATTGATTTACTGGCATCCGAAGGGAGGACGCATACGCCTGGCCATTGAGGACTATTGGCGCAAGCGGCATTTGGATAACGGATATGAACTGCTCTATACTCCCCATATAGGAAAATCCTGGCTCTGGGAAACCTCCGGACATCTCGATTTCTACCACGAAGGTATGTACAGCCCAATGGAGGTGGACGAGAACGACTACTACATAAAGCCGATGAACTGTCCCTTCCACATCATGATCTACAAGACGAACCTCCACTCCTACCGCGACCTGCCGCTGCGCTGGGCCGAGCTCGGTACCGTTTACCGCTATGAGCGTTCGGGAGTCCTCCACGGCGTGCTGCGGGTCCGGGGATTCACCCAGGACGATGCGCACATCATCTGTACCCCCGAGCAGATCGAAGATGAAATCCTCACTGTCCTCCGTTTCAGTCTCGGCATATGGCGGGACTTCGGATTTACCGAGATCAAGCCCTATCTCGCCACTCGTCCGTCGGAAGGCAAGGCGGTGGGAGACGAGGCTTCCTGGAGTCAGGCGACGGAATCTCTCAAGAAGGCCCTCGAAGCAGAAGGCTTGGAATACGAGGTCGACGAGGGCGGCGGTGCGTTTTACGGGCCTAAGATCGATCTCAAGATTAAGGACGCCCTGGGCAGAGAGTGGCAGATGACCACGGTGCAGTTCGACTTCAATCTGCCCGAGCGCTTCGACATGACCTTCGTCGACCATGACGGAAAGGAAAAGCGGCCCTATGTGGTCCATAGGGCCCTCCTCGGCTCGATAGAACGGTTTTTCGGGGTCCTGGTGGAACACTACGCCGGCGCCTTTCCCGTCTGGCTCTCTCCCGTACAGGCCCGAGTTATACCGGTGGCTGCGGCCTTCGATAACTACGCCCAAGAGGTGAAAGAAAAGCTTGTACAGGCGGGACTCCGGGCCGATGCGGACCTGAGAGACCACCGAATGAACGCGAAGATCCGGGACGGACAGAACGAAAAGATACCCTATATGCTGATAGTGGGGGAGAAGGAGAAGGATGCCGACTCGGTGGCCCTTCGTCTGAGGAAAGGAAAGCAGCAGGAAGTGATGGGAGTGGACGACTTCATCGCCTTTGCCCGAGGGAAGATCGACGGCAAGGCGGAACTATGAGCGGCCGGCAGCAAAACGGCGGGCAAAAACCTATACGGTCGGCGGCCATTGAGCGGCTGCGAGAGCTGGATCGAGAGATCCAGCTCCTCCGGCACAGCGCAGCCCTCCTTAACTGGGACCAGGAAACGAAGATGCCCAAAGGAGGGATAGTCGAGAGGTCCGAACAGCTGGCGCTTTTGGAGGGTTTGAGCCACGAACGGCTCGCTTCGGTCGAATTGGGAGATCTCCTCGATGCGGCAGGTTCCACGGAAGACCGGCCGGCAGGGGCTGAGGACCTTCCGCCCCGGCACGCAGATTTTCTGCGGGTCCTGCGCAGGGAGTACGAGCGGGCTACGAAGATCCCCACCCGTCTCGTAAGGGAGATGGCCTCTGCGGTGAGCACCGCCCAGGCGGTATGGGTGGATGCCCGCGGCAGTGACGATTTTCCGTCTTTCGCTCCTCATCTGGAAAAGTTGTTAAAACTCAACGTCGAAAAGGCGGAGGCAATAGGCTACGAGAAGCAGATCTACGACGCTCTTCTCGACGAATATGAACCTTCGATGACGACCGAAAGAGTAGGAGCGGTCTTTGACGAGCTCAAAAAGGCTCTGGTGCCCTTCGTGCAGGAACTGGTAGACAGGGGGGAAGTGGAGGATTCCTTTCTCCATCAGACTTTTCCCCAGGCGGGGCAGGAGGCTTTTTGCCGGCGCGTTCTGTCCGACATAGGCTATGACTTTTCACGGGGCCGCTTGGACGTTTCGGCTCATCCCTTTACCATCTCCGTGGGAGGCGATGATATTCGGATTACCACCCATTATCGGGAAAACAAGCTCACGTCCGCCCTCTTCGGATCGATTCACGAAGGCGGACATGCGCTCTATGAGATGGGCATAGCCGAGGAACACCACGGCTCCCTCCTTGGTAAGGGGACCTCTCTGGGTATTCATGAATCTCAGTCGAGGACCTGGGAAAACATGATAGGCCGAAGCATCTCCTTCTGGCATAGATATTTTCCTGTTCTCAAAGAATACTTTCCCGGTCTGCTCGACGAAGTCGGTCTCGGCGCGTGGATAAGGGCCGTTAACCGGGTGCAGCCTTCGTTGATAAGGATCGAGGCCGACGAGCTTACCTACAGTCTCCATGTGATTCTTCGTTTCGAACTGGAGCTCGCGCTGGTGAACGGGGAAATTCCGGTCTCCGATTTGCCGGGCCGATGGAACGAGGCGATGCAGCGTCTATTGGGAGTACAGCCGAAAAACGATACCGAAGGGGTTCTGCAGGATATTCATTGGGCCATGGGAGCGATAGGCTACTTTCCCACCTATGCCCTGGGAAATCTCTACGGCGCCCAGTTCTATCGGAAGATGGAGAAAGATCTGGGAGATGTGGATCCGCGTATTCTCAATGGCGATTTTGAAAGCCTTCGAAAATGGATGGAGGAGAATATCCACCGTCACGGTTCGTCAAGGCTCCCGGCGGAGCTCCTCGAAGAGCTTACAGGAGAGGTATTGCATGCCGAGCCCTATATCTCTTATTTGCGGGAGAAGTACGGGAAAATATATGAATTGTAGGAAGCGTCATGTCCTGCGGGGGAATTGATTTCCACTCCCCCTATCTCTATTTCCTTAGTGCCGGCTTCTTTTTGGGCCTTGCGCTGAGCTCTCTCGTGCGAAGCGTGCCCTCCCGCGGAAAACGGCGGAGCAGAATTCTCGTAGGGCTCTATCTGTCCCTTTCGGCCTTTTTCGCCGTAGTGACTTTTTCTCTTTTTGCCGTCGATATTCCCGCTCTTTCCTACGAGAGAGGATTTCTTCTCGCCTTTCTCTCGGCTATGGGTGTCGGCGCGGTCCTTAACACATGGAAGCGCATTGCGGGATTTCCCTCTCTGCTGCTTTTCTTGTCTCTTGTCATCCTCCTCGCGTTCTTCGCGGAGGATAGAGTATGCGAAGAGACCGGCGGTCTTCTCTTCGATTTTCGGCCCCTCGGCATTACGGCAGAGGGGGTGGAGATAGAGATTCTCGATAAGGGAGGAGAATCTCTCGGCCACGATGTGGTGGTTTTTGGTGAGTCCTTCGATGGAACGGCAGACCAGGACAAGCTGCAGGGCCCGGGGGAGGAAGCCGGTACGATTTTGCCTTTGGTATTTCGTGTTTCCATTGCCGCTTTTGATGACTGGGTTTTCTTCCCCCGGGCAAAACGGCTGGCGCGACTTCAAGAGGTTTCCGTCGGCTTTGTTGAAGAGGAGAGAGAATACTCGGTCATTGAGAAGATTATGGTTTTTCTGCCCTTTGTCGAACTGAGCGATGAGCTTCTCGAAGCGCGTAAGCTCGAAGTTTTCTCCCGCTACCGATTGTTGATATCGGACGAAGGCTTAGCGGTGAAAAAAGTGCGGTAAACGGCTGGAGATTTTACCCTTCTTTGCCGATAGAGTGAGTGTCATGGTAGTTACCTTTGTAAAGAGTTCCGGAGACAGACGCTACTACTACACTCTGCACGACTACCAGATAAGCCTCTTTTCCCGCTACAGTCTTACGGTAATCTGGGGACCTTATATAGAGACCGGACGCCGAAAGGTCTACACCTTCGATACGAAGCAGCAGCTTGATGCAAAGCTCAGAAGCCTGGTCAGGCGGCGCTTTTCCCTCGGCTACACGCTTCTCTACAGCTATTCCCGCTCGGAAAAATACCGAGACCTCTTTTCTAAGGGCGATACTAGCGAAAAGAAAACCAAATACGCCTATTAGCTTGACATATTCAAAGAGTCTCCGTACCCTCAGCGTATGAATTGGCCGAACAGACTTACCGTACTCAGAATGATTCTTTCACCGCTTTTTTTCCTTGCGTACGTTTTCCCCGCATGGAGCGGCGGCGGCTTTCTGTTATCGGCCGTATCTATGGGGCTTATCTTCGTGATCATCGAGGCTTCGGATGTCCTTGACGGATATATAGCTCGCCGTTTCGGCCTGGTTACCGATATAGGGAAGGTACTAGACCCTTTTGCAGATGTGCTCAGCCGTATCACCTACTTTTTCTGTTTCACTCTTTCGGGACTCATGCCGGCCTGGGTCTTTCTTATCATCATCTACCGGGAGCTGGCGGTTACCTTCCTCAGAATGGTCCTCATCCGACGGGGTGTTGCCATGGCTGCATCGGTTTGGGGAAAGGCGAAGGCCGTTACCTACGCCCTCGGCGGACTGCTCGGGGTGGTCTTTGAAATTGCTGCGCGAACGGGCGTGGAGAAAGCAGTCTTCTTAGATATTCTCGGCACCGCCGCCCTGCTTGTTTTTGTTTTCGGGGCCTTATCTTCGGTCCTCTCGTTTTTTATGTATCTTGTAAATGCACGACCGAAATTTTGAGATTTTCCGGGTTTTTTTGTACTTTTTTCGTAATGATATTGACACTTTTCCCGTCTTCGTATAGGATTTCTCCTGTTGCCCCAAGGGGTAACTGCGCATACGAACGGCATATACAAGGCTTGATTTCAATATCAAATTAATGCTGTCGACAAATTGACAGCATTTTTATCGAATGATATACTGCAAGTCCGGCTCTAAGAAAATTGGATGCCGTGTATGGGAGAAACTGCGCACGCTCTTTTGGCATCTGCGGATGCGGGGAGGGGAGTGAAGGTC
>CAZQNO010000016.1:0-53427 GCA_964594775.1 uncultured Spirochaetaceae bacterium | reverse complement strand
CGCTCTCAGCGAGTATCTATTGCCTATCCCGCATGATTTGAACCACTATGAAAGACTCATGCAGGAGGAGGGTGAAACGCTCTATCGTTCCGAAGAGCTCGACAGTCTCCTTTTCCTGAGCATTGTTGGAGAGCTTTTCGTCGGGATCGAAATCGAGATACTCCGTTTCCATTGAGTCGTTGAGGCTCCTCATGAAGGGCAGCAGGTTGTAGTTGCTGTAGAGATCGGCGGATCGCTCGATGTCGTCGGCTTCCTGCAGCATAAGGCCCCATTTTTCGATGAAATCCCTGTCGGCCCGGATATTAACGGCTCGGATGTACCGCATTACATCGTCGTCTTCCTGTATGCGGGATGCCAGTTCCTCGGCAGACCGGGCCATTCTTGAAAATTCGGGGAAATAGGGAAAGAATATGAGATCTTCTCTCTTGTAGAAAAGGCGATCGATGAACAGCGTCTGCTTGAAATCCGTTATACCAGCAATACATTGAAAGAGAGCACGCGCGTGCTCGAACCGATGACCCTCGTCTTCAAATGGAGGTCCTGGTATCTCTTTGCCTTCTGCCGGCTGCGGGAGGATTATCGGCTCTTCCGCATGTCGCGCCTTAAAGAACCGCAGCTCCTCGATTCTCGTTTCAAGAGACGGGAAACGGCTACAGGAAAATTTTCGAATACCTGTCGGCACGGGGCGTGGAGCCGGCCGGGGCGCCCTTCGCCCTCTATCACAACATGGACATGTCGGCCCTCGATGTGGAGATCGTCGATGCCTATGATCGGCTCACCGCCTTTGTAAAGGAGAAGGGACTGGATACGGAAGAGTACTGCTATGAGTAGTACCTCAACGATCCGAGAGAAACGGTGCCGGATGAGCTGAAAACGGAGATTTACTTTCCGCTGAAGGACTGAAAAAGGTACTGAAAGGCAAGTTTGTACCCGGGCGGGGTTCGGATCTTCCGGTATGATACCGGATGCTCCGTCCCGGACCGTCCGCCCTTGCATGTAAGAACTGGAGCCTGTACCATTCCTATAATGGACAAGAGCAAAAACATAGAAAAGCGAGGACGGCTCAGCTACCTTCATCCCGCCGCCGATGGACGGCTGTTGATCTTCGGCGACATACATGGAGATCTCGAAGCACTGAAGCGGGGGGTTTCACTGAGGAGACCGGGGGACCTTCTCATCTTTCTCGGTGATTACGCCGATCGGGGTCCCGAAGGAGTCGAAGTAATCGAGGGGATAAACATGCTTCTGAGTAGGTATCCCGAGAGCATTGTGGCCCTTAAGGGAAACCACGAGGAGTATGATGAGAAAGGAGACCCCCTCTTCGCTCCCTGTACCCTTGTCGATGAGGCGGAGAGAAAGCAGGGCAGCTGGACCGATTTTTACGCGCACACCTTTCGGCCCTTTGCAAGGAAACTGTCATTGGCGGCGATTTTACCCGCGGCGGCCCTCTTCGTTCACGGGGGCATAGGCATTGGGATAGAATCGGCTGCCGACATCGAAGGGGCAAGTGAATCGGTGGAGAGGGAGCTGCTCTGGAGCGATCCGAGTCCGGAGCCGGGAATCTCCAAGAATATGCGGGGAGCAGGCAGCTGTTTCGGCCCAGATGTGAGCAGTCGGTTCTGTGAGGCACTGGGAGTGCATCATATATTTAGAAGTCATGAGCCGAGAAAGGCCGCGGAGGGTCCCTCCATCGAACATGGGGGGAGGGTGGTGACGACAAACGCCACAAGCATATACGGAGGCCGTCCCTTTGCCTTGGTCATGCATGCAGCGGATCTGGTCGGGGGTATGAGCTCTCAGGAGATCAGCGATTCCTGCGTGTTTCTCGATTTGTGAGGCCGAAGAAGGAGAGGATAAAGGGTTTGATGTCCGTCAAATCCTCGATGCTTCTCTCAGCAAAGGAGAGCAGCTCTTGATCTCGAGATGCCAGGAAAAAGGGCACAGGGTTTTTGCTGTGATCGCCGCTGCGGTTGTCTTCGGCGTTGCCGTGATCGCTGGTGATGAGGATGTCGATTCCGTCTTCCGGATCGTCCACGGCGGTCTTCAAGCGGGATAAAAATCCGTTGAGGGTCTTAACCTCCTCACTCAGGGCCTCGTAGTCTCTCCCGTGGCCGAAGCTGTCGGTGAGAAAGTATTCGAAAAAGACAAAGCGGTAGTCATTCATGATGTTCACTATGCGTTCGGCACCCTCGGCGGGGCTGATCGAAGGAAGCATGAGTCCCCGCTTTCGGAGGGAGCGATTGGTAATGTCGGCGAAAAGAGCCCTCCCGGCGGCGTAATCTGCAAAAAAACGATAGGGGATTCCCGCCGCTTCGATGGAGAGGGCCGAGACGGGCAGCATGTTCTTATGCCGGGCCTTTCTTTCGTCAAGAAAATCTTGACTGTACAGATTGGCACAGCTAACGGGAATACCTGCTGACTTTAACGGAATAAAGAGGTTCTCTTCCCGCAGAAGAGCGATGAGTTTGTCGTTCGGGAAGGCCTGCATATGATAACCGAGCAATTGCGGGGCGTTAATACCCGTCATAAAGGTCGTTTGTCCGGTGGCCGACTGGGGGCGTCCCTCCACTCCCAGACAGGCGTCTATGGGCAGGAGAACAAAATCTTCACCCCTCAGCGGGACCGATGAGAGAGAAAAGCTCTTTTTCCCCAGAAGGGGGGAAAAGAGGTCGAGCAGAGGATTTATTTCCAGATTATCAATGCCCAATCCTATCCCGTCTATGAACAGAAAGAAGAGCCGCCGCATGAAACTAATATACGAAGAGTAAAAGGATCAGTGAACTGTTTTTATCTCTAAAATGTCTTGACTGGAGTGATCAGGTTTCATATGATTCTGCGTAGCACCTCCGTGGAGAAGAAATGCCCGAAAACAAAAGCTCGGAAAAAATCAACAGAGAGGCCGACATCCTCATCGAGCTCGGTACTCTTCTGAGAAAGGAGAGGTCGGCGCAGAAAAACGCCCAGGTCCAGAAGATCTTCGAGAGCGATCTCTCCGACGAAGAGAAGGTCGAGCAAATAAAACGCCTTGACAGCGAAACAGGAGTTGTCGAACAGGAGCAAAAACGACAAAACGGCAAAAACGGCGCAGATAGGGGTGAGCGGGTCGAACGCTATTTCGGGACCGTCCCGCCGAAAGAGAAGAAACGAAGAGGCAAAAAACGTTCGCGAAGTTCCTACACATTGAAGCACCACTTCCAAAGACCCGGCTATTTCTCCTTTCTCTTTCGTCACTACGGGAAGATCAAGGAGTTCGGTTTTTCCACAAGAACCATGGTCTCGACCATTTTCCCTCCGGGTATAAAGGCGGACAGGGAGATGCGCAGCGCATTGGAGATACAGCTCAAGCCGGTGGCCAAGGAAGTGGCCGTTATCCTCAATCAGCTCATGGGCAACAGCTGGCTCTTTCTTCACAAGAAAGAGTACAATCTGCTCGTTCTCCTTACCGAACTGTGCAACTCCATCGAATCCACCGAATTCACCTCCCTCAATTTCAACGATCCGAAGGTTTCGGAAAGACTCAAGCAGACGGAGCATCTTTTCTGGCTTCTCCACTACCGCAAAGAGTATTTCGATCAAATCCGCACGTCCATAGATCTGCTCTTGGAAAAAAACCGGCGAAACATCCGAAATCTTGAGCTTCTTCCCGGAATGATCAAGAAACTCATGGCGAAAAACGAGCTGCGCCCTTCGCTGTACAACGTTCTGCTTGCGGTGAATATGATGCGTTATCGACGCTACATCACTCAGGATGCGCTCCTTATAGAAGGGCACGGAGAGCTTATCGGCACGCGGGAGTTCGACTGTGAAGAGGAGACGGCGGAGAAAATCGACGAACATATATCAAAGCTCATCACCCAGCTCGAGCTCCTGGAAAAGGAGAGGAAGGAGATCCTCAAGGTGAGGGCCTTCATGCAGAGAGACGAAAATGGAAATGTCGATATTGAGCCTCTCCGCAGTCTCTATGAATCGGGCGTTCCTTCGAAAAAGGTTTCATTCGAGAAGGAGAAGGACAAATTGTTGAATTTTCTCGGACATTTTACCCGAGCCTTTCTGGAGGTCTTCGAGGACCTGCTCTGCTGCCGTGTACGCATCTCCGGTATCGGCAGCGTTATTCTATTCGAGGGAGACCCCTTCAGAAAGGATCTGGGAAAACTGCAGATGATTTCATCAAAGTGCGAGGATTTGAATTTCCAACTGCCCGTGTTTTCTCAGAAACGTTACATGGAGATAACGATAAAGCACGCGCAGGCGATAGAATCGGAGGCAGAAGCGGTGAGCCTCATCGGCGAAACGGTTGCTTCTCTGCGCAGCATTGCCTCCCGCATAATCCCTCTTCTTCATTCCGGCCCCTTCGACCGGATAGTGAGGGCCGAGAACTTCCAAAAGATAGGACTTGGCGTCTCTGATTATCAAAAGACCCCCTTCCCCAGCGGGAACCTTCTCGAAAACTCCGGCACGTACGTTGAGGGACGCAGCATTGGAGACATTTTCTCTCTGCTGGTGAGTGTATCCTATCTTTTCGGTTTCTTTTTCAACGACCGGAACGTCTTGAATGTGCTGCGGCGAGAAAACCAGGTACAGCACGACATGGAAGGGATTATAGAAACAATCGAAAGGCTGGCAACGGCCGATGTGTATCAGGATATCCGCGACCATTTCCTTTAGGTTCTTTAGTTTATGCCTGCTCGGGCCGAAGATAAGACAGAGATGAAGATGAGGAAAAGAGCCTTCACTACGCTCATCCTATTTACGCTAGGAGCCGCCTCGGTCTCTTCGACGCCTATTACCGTGACGGTGGAAAAGGGCGATACCCTCTACAGCATCGGACGGGAATACCACGTATCGGTTCAGCAGCTCCTTGAACTCAACGGAATCCTCAATCCGCGGAATCTCCGCAGCGGGATCCGCATCGTTATTCCTCAAACTCACGTAGTTAAAAGGGGAGATACCCTCTACGGCATTTCGAAGACCTATGGTATCACGGTCGCCGAACTCTGCGAGTACAACGGAATCGACGAGAACAAGCCGATCAAGGTTGATCAGGTGCTGCGGATTCCCTCTTCGCCCGAAAACATATCGGAGCCGCAGAGAGTACTCGAAAGAACGGCCTCCGCTGCAAACGGGAAGGAAGATGAAATGGACAGAACCGTTCAGGAGGTCCGCTACGAGAAGCTTGCGCAGGAGGATTCGGACCCCTCACTGCTTTGGCCCCATTCGGGGAAACGAAAAAAACTCACCGGCAAACTGAAAGGCACCCAGATCGAGGGGGAGGAGGGCGACAGAGTCATCGCCGTCTCTTCCGGCAAGGTCGTCTGGGTGGCGCCGTATCGCGGCTATGGGGAGCTGGTAATGGTTGAGCACGGAGACGGCCACATCTTTGCCTATGGGGGGAATGCCGAGACCTTCGTTGCGGTTGGAGACAGCGTGAGCGCCGGGACCGTTATCGGAAGCTTGGGAATCAACCCTATAGAGCGCAACGCAAA
Source organism: uncultured Spirochaetaceae bacterium (assembly GCA_964594775.1). Taxonomy (GTDB): domain Bacteria; phylum Spirochaetota; class Spirochaetia; order DSM-16054; family Sediminispirochaetaceae; genus CAYFVU01. The sequence continues at coordinate 47,944 of CAZQNO010000016.1, read as the reverse complement.
GGTTTTCTTTTTCGTCTACAAGAACGGGAAGCCGGTAGATCCCGAGAAAGCCCCTCGGGGCTGAGGAGGGCTTGATTGTGGATCAGGTAAAACTGATCGGCATCACCGGCGGCTCGGGTTCGGGCAAGACGACGATAGTCCAAAGGATATCCGAGATAGTACCCGACTTCGTATTCATACCCCAAGACAACTACTACAAGTCCGCCGAGTATATCAACAACACCAACATTACCGCCTTCAACTTCGATCATCCCGAGGCATTCGATAACAGTCTTCTCTATGCGCATCTCTCTCAGCTCAAGCGGGGCCTCGCCGTTGAGATGCCCCAGTACGACTTCGTCCGGCACCGGCGCAAAGAAGAAACGGTGAGAGTGGAAGCAAAAAAGCTGGTGATTTTTGAGGGAATAATGGTATTTACCGATCCGGACATACGGAGCCTCATCGATCTCAAGCTCTACGTGGATACCCCGAACGACATCCGCTTTATTCGGCGTCTTCAGCGGGACGTAAAGGAACGGGGAAGAACCGTCGAGTCGGTGATTCAGCAGTACCTCGAGATCGTTCGGCCGGGACACTACCAATTCATCGAACCGACGAAGCTCTATGCAGACCTCATCGTTCCCGAAGGGGGCTTCAATGAGAAGGCACTTCAGGTCCTCACCGCCTTCATGAAGGAAATAAGCTGAGATTTCGGCTGGACCTGCGTAGTGAGCGGCCCGGGCAGAGAAGCGTAGTTCTTATTTCTTTCTCTTCCCCCTTGCCCAGAATGCACGGTAGTTTTCTCCAATTTTACGAAAACTGAATTTCTGCGGTACCGGATCATCACCTCCGGTAAAGAGTCCTCCGGCGCAGCGAAAGATCCGGCTGCAGCCGAGGATGAAACCCTTGATAAGGCCGTGACGCATCAGCGATTCTATGAAGTAGCTGCTGCAGGTGGGGGTGTAGATGCAGGCGCCGGGGAGAAGAGGGCTGATGAGATGCTTGTAGAGAAGAATCGGCAGGGTAAAAATGCGGCGAAAGAGGAGAATCATTGGGTGAACAGGCATATCGGGGAAAAGTGTAGCTGGAGAGAATAAATTCCGCAATAGGTTTGCGAAACGATTGACGAGCCGCCGCAGGCTGTAGTATATTCTGGTCGAATAATTTTCTGAGGAGGGAAGCCAATGGCTGCCAATGTCTCTAAAAATGCCCGCCGTGATGGGGCTCAACAGCTCGTAAGCCGCTGGGGCGGGGCCATAAAGATGAAATCCGTGTTCAAGAACGGCAAGATGCGCCATTTGGCGATCTGCGAAGCCACGGGAAATACCGCACGGAAACCAAAGGATCTTATGTAAACCGGCTATATTGTCTATTCGGTCCGCCGAACTGTTCTCCGTAGTGTCTGCGTAGAATTGCTCCGGCGGATTTTTTTTCTGTACGCGGGCCCCTACAAGATGCGGCCTAGGATATCTATCGCCGCATCCACATCATTTTTCCCGATAACGAGTGGAGGGACGAGACGCAGGACGGTATCACCGGCCTTTCCCACGATCAGTCCTTCTTCCCGACAACTGTCCACGTAAGGGCCTGCTGCTTCGTGTAAATCGATCCCCAACATCAGTCCGATGCCGCGAACCTCTTTGATAAGGGCTTTTTCTTCGGCGAGCCGTGAGAGTTTCTCAGAAAGATACCCCGCCGTTTTTTCGGCTCGCTCTACAAGTCCCCGTTCGGTGAGCTCGGTAATTACGGCGAGTCCCACCGCCGTGGCCAGGGGATTACCGCCGAAGGTCGCCGCATGGTCTCCCGGTTCGAAAACGGCGGCATTCTCCCGCGCAAGGACCGCTCCGATGGGAAAACCGCCGCCAAGGGCCTTGGCCAGAGTAACGACATCGGGTAGCACCCCAAAACAGGAGTAGGCAAAGAGCTTTCCCGTTCGGCCGAGTCCGCACTGGACCTCGTCGAATATCAGCAACGCTTTGTCCCGGTCGCAGAGCCGCCGTGCGGCCCTGAGGAATTCCTGCTCCGCCGGGTGTATGCCTCCTTCTCCCTGGAGGGGTTCGATGAAGAGGCCGCATACCTCTTCGTTCATGGCCTTTTCAAGGGCTGAGATGTCGTTGAAGGGGACGAATTCCACGTTTCCCATGAGGGGACGAAAACTCTTTTGATACTTTTCCTGTCCCGTCAGGGAGAGGGAGCCGATGCTGCGACCGTGAAAGGATTTTTCCATGGCCAGCAGCTTCGTACCGCCGCCGTGAAGCCCTCCCCACTTTCGCGCCAATTTCACTGCCGCCTCGTTGGCCTCCGTCCCGCTGTTGCAGAAAAAACCCTTATCGAAGTCGCTGCAGCTTAGGAGCTTCTCCGCCAGGGCGATCTGAGACGGGATCTCGAAGTAGTTCGAACAGTGCCACAGCTTGTGCATCTGCCCTTCCATGGCCTCTATAAGCGCGGGATGACCGTAACCGAGGGCGTTTACGGCAATACCGGCAAGAAAGTCGAGGTAGGCCTTTCCTTCGGTGTCGTAGAGGTAGACTCCCTCCCCGTGGTCGAAGGCGATCGGCAGCCTGCAGTAGGTGTGCATCAGAACTTCGCCGGAGCGCCGGGCGTACTCTTCTAGTGTTTTCATGATAGCTCCTTTACTGGTGAATGAGGGTACCCACTCCCTCTTCGGTAAATACCTCGAGAAGAAGGGCATGGGGCATGCGTCCGTCGAGAATATGTACCGATCCGACTCCGGCGGATACGGCCTGAAGGGCACACTCCACCTTGGGGATCATGCCCCCGCTTACAGTACCCGTTTGTATGAGCTCTTCGGCCTCCGTCGTAAAGAGAGAGGCGATGAGACTATCGGGATCATCCTTGTCTTTCAATACGCCGGGGACGTCCGAGAGATAGACCAATTTTTCCGCCTTCAAGGCCGCGGCAACGGCGACCGCCGCATCGTCGGCATTAATGTTGAAGGTGGTCCCGTCTGCGGCCATAGAGACGGGACCAAGGACCGGGAGACAACCTGCGTCTATGAGTACCTGTAGCAGCTTTGTATTTACCGAGCGGATTTCTCCCACGTAGCCGAGTTCCGGACTGGGGCTGTTCGAATTGGTCCCCCTGGCCTGTACGGAGAAAAGGCCGCCGTCCTCGCCGCTTATTCCCACAGCGTCTAATCCGTGGAGGCTGAGTTCCCGTACCATCCGTTTATTCACTTTGCCCGAGAGGACCATCTCAGTAACCTCCATCGTAGCCTCGTCGGTTACACGAAGGCCGTTGTGGAAGCGGGATTCAATTCCCAAGCGCTCGAGCATCTCGCTTATCGCGGGGCCTCCTCCGTGGACGATCACCGGTTTTATTCCGACATAATGAAGAAGGGCGATGTCTCCGGTGGTCTTTTCCAGGAGCTCAGGGTCCTGCATGGCGCTCCCGCCGTACTTGATCACCACGGTGCTTCCGGAGAATTTTCTCATGTAGGGGAGGGCTTCCCGCAGAATGCGGGCTTTCTCCGTTACGGTATTCACCTTTCGGCTCCTTTTATCCGGCGGATACTACGTATGTGGTGTTCATGTGCGGTAATCGCCGTTGATTTTGACGTAGTCGTAACTCAGGTCGCATCCCCATCCAACCGCCTCTGCGGGGCCCCCGCCGGTTTGGATGTCGAGGTAGATATCCTCGGCGGAGAGGATATTTGCCGCCTCCTTTTCATCGAATAATACGGGTGTCCCGTTTTTCATCAGCGCAATATCGCCGAAATCGGAGCTGAAGGCGATGTCAACCTCTTCCGGGTCGAAAGAGGCCCCTGAATACCCCATGGCGGCGAGGACTCTGCCCCAGTTGGCGTCTTCGCCGAAGAAGGCGGTCTTGACGAGGGTGGACGAACTCACCGAACGCACGATGCGTCTCGCCGATTCCTCGCTTTCTGCACCGCGGACCCTTATCTCCAGCAGCTTCGTGGCACCCTCGCCGTCTCGGGCTATCAGAACCGCCAGACGGCGGGTAAGCCCTTCCAATGCCGCCAGAAAGGCAGAACCGGCCTCGGTCTCGAGGGAATCTATGCGGGCGGCTTTAGAGGCACCGTTAGCAAGGATTATGCACATGTCGTTAGTGGAGGTGTCTCCGTCGACACTGATCATATTGAAGCTCTTATTTGCGCTTTGACGCAGCGCCTCGGCCAAGGTTTGCCGGTCAATATCGGCATCGGTCAGCACGAAGGAGAGCATCGTCGCCATGTCGGGATGAATCATCCCCGATCCCTTTGCGATGCCGCTGAGGCGGACGGACTTTCCGTCGATGGTGAAATCGGCAGCGGCGATTTTTGGGAAGGTGTCGGTGGTCATGATGGCTTCGGCCGCATCCTCAAGCCCGTCGGCATGAGGCTTTATGCCGGGAGTCGAGAGAGACTGCATCATCCTGTCGACGGGAAGAGGCACGCCAATGACTCCGGTTGATGCGAGCAGTAGTTCCTCCGCCTTCACTTCCGCCGCCCCGCCCCCGCCGGGGCCGCTGCCGCCGGGGCCGCTGCCGGCAAAACGTTCGGAAAGAAGTTCGGCGGCCCCTTCGGCAAGGGTCCGGGAGTCTTTGCGGCCCTGCGCTCCCGTACAGGCGTTGGCGTTTCCGCTGTTGACCAGTATGCCGCGAAAGGTCCCGCCCTTTGTAATAAGGCTCTCGTTACGGGATACGCAGTCGGCCCGAACGATGTTTCGAGTAAAGACTCCCGCCGCGGCGGCGGGCCGCTCACTGTAGATAAGCGCCATGTCTTTACCGGATTTTTTCACTTTTCCGGAAAAACCGGAAGCATAAAAGCCCTTCGGCAGTGTACTCGTTTGTCCGTTCATTTTTCTTTCTCCTGTCTCATGGAAACATGGGTAGGTAAAGGAGCCCTTCGGTTTCGTCAAAGCCGAGTCGTATATTCATATTCTGCACCGCCTGTCCCGCCGCTCCCTTGACCAAATTGTCCAGAGCGGAAAGTACGAGGACCGTATCGCTTCTCTCATCGTAGTGAACGGAGATGTCGATATAGTTCGACCCTCTGACCCAGCGGCTTTCCGGAAATTTCCCCGGCTCTAAGAGGCGGATGAAGGGCTCATCACCGTAATACCGACGGTAGAGGGCCTGGAGCTCATCGTTAAAGACGCGCCTTTTCGGCTTGCCATAGGCGGACACGAGGATTCCTCTGTTCATCGGAACGAGATGGGGGGTAAAGCGTATGACAATCTGCTGCGAGGAAAGATCGGAGAGGGCCTGCTCGATTTCCGGTGTATGGCGGTGCCCCTCAACCTTGTACGCCTTGATAGACTCGTTCGCTTCGGCAAAGTGGAGTTTCGGGGAAGGGCTTCTTCCCGCTCCGCTGACGCCCGATTTCGCATCGACGATGAGCGAAGCCGGATCGACGAGATGCTCCATGAGCAGAGGCGCCAGGGCGCTGATGGAAGCGGTGGTATAGCATCCCGGATTGGCGATGAGATCGGCAGAAGCGATTTCCCGGCGGTAGAGCTCACAGAGCCCATACTGTGCCTTCGGCAGCAGGGAGGGATTTCCATGCGCTACGCCGTACCATTGTTCGTATACCCGCCGGTCCCGCAGCCGAAAATCCGCTCCCAGATCGATGATGAGCGTCTCTCGCAGCAGCTCATCCGTTACCGCATGCGATGCGATTCCGTGGGGAAGGGCAAGAAAGAGGACGTCGCAGCGGGACGCACACTCCTCTATGCGAGAATCCTCGCAGCGCAGCTCGGTGAGTCCGCGGAAGCTGCCGAAGACCTCCTCTATGCTGCTGCCGGCAAAACTGCGACTGTGTAGGCACGTAATTTCCACTTCGGGATGGCCTAAGAGGATACGCAGAAGTTCAACTCCCGTATAGCCCGAAGCGCCGTAAATACCTACTCGTTTCATCTCTTTTAGGACCCCCAAAATGTATAAATTTACATTCTAATAGTATAATAATACAAAAAAATGTGCAATATGTGGTTCCCCCGCGCAGCGATTTTGACACCTACGCGTAACGGCAGATCCTGTACTGCCGCGGCATGTACCGCCCTTCTGTTGTCATTTCATCGAAGCCTTGCTATAGTTTTTTTATGACACTGCTGAGGATTGGAAATGTCGATTTTGCCGTAGGAAAGCGGACCTATCTCATGGGCATTCTCAACGTTACTCCCGATTCCTTTTCCGACGGAGGACTCTACGAGAATGCAGAGCGGGCCGTCGAGCGGGCCTTAGAGATGGAAGAGGAGGGTGCGGATATTATCGACGTGGGAGGCGAATCGACGAGACCCGGGCACGTCCCCGTTAAGGCAGAGGAGGAGATGATGAGGGTCATCCCGGTCATAGAGAGACTCTCTCTACGGCTCGAGATTCCCGTTTCGATAGACACATCGAAGGCCGTCGTGGCGGAAGAAGCGGTACGCGCCGGGGCCGCTTTTGTCAACGATGTCTGGGGCGGAGTTAAAGACCCGGCCGTTCTCGATGTCGTGGCCAAATACCATCTGCCCTGCTGCCTCATGCACAATAAGAAGGAGGCGGTATACGAGGACTTACTGGAAGAGGTGTTAGGAAGTCTGCGTAGCCGTGCCGATGAGGCCGTAGCGGCGGGGGTGGATCCCGGCGGAATAGTCCTCGATCCGGGTATAGGGTTCGGTAAGACGGTGGAACAGAACATCGAAATAATGAGAAATCTTTATAGAATGAATGAACTTGGATATCCCTGGCTTCTCGGTGCATCGCGAAAATCGATGATCGGCAAGACCCTGGACCTTCCATCGGATGAACGAGTTGAGGGTACCATCGTCAGCACCGCAGCGGCGGTACAAGCCGGATCTAGTTTCATTCGGGTCCACGACATTCGCGAGAATCTCAGAGCCGCCCGCATGGCGGACCGGATTTTTCGCAAAGAAGACGACGCCGGTGGATAAGCTCATCCTGCAAAACCTCGAAGTATTCGCCTCCGGCGGAATGCAGGCAGGAGAGGATAAGAGGGGAGAGAAGTTCCTTATCTCCGCAGAGCTGCTCCTCGACCTCAAGCTCGCCGGTATTACCGACCGCATATCCAATACCATCGATTCGCTCAAGCTCTGCAATGAGCTTGAGGAGGTGTTTTCAAAAAACAGCCGCAAGTTGATGGAACGAAGCGCCGAGGAATTGGCAACGTATATCCTCCTGCACTACGACATGGTTCGTCATGTATCGCTTAGTTTGAAAAAGCCCCGTGCTCCGTCGGAAAGAAACGTGGAGTACGTCGGGGTGGAGATAGAACGGGAGTGGCGGGAGGTCTATATCGGTTTGGGTTCCAACAGGGGCAACCGTATCGAATACCTCTATTCGGCTCTTACCGCACTGGATGCAGGCGAACTCATTCGGGTGGTTGACCTGTCGTCGGTGTATGAGACGCGACCGGTGGGACCGGAGGGACAGGGTGATTTTCTCAATGCGGTGGCGAAAATTCAGACCCTTTTGCCGCCCCGCTCCCTCATCGCAACTCTTCTCGAAAGAGAAAAAGAGTTGGGACGGGAACGAAGCATTCGCTGGGGGCCGCGAACAATCGACCTCGACATTCTTCTTTTCGGTGATTTGATTACCTCCTTCGAAGAGGCGGTGCTTCCCCATCCTCGTCTCCATACCCGGATGTTCGTGTTAAAGCCTTTGGCGGATATCGCCTCTCATGTCCTGCATCCGGTACTCGGTGAACGGGTGGTGCATCTCTTTGAACACCTCATTGAGCGTGGTGAAGAAGAGCCTCCGCGCTATGAGGAGGATAGACTCAACCCTTTTCGACGGGGTGGGAGCGATTCTCATTCTTGGTAAGAATCGCTGACGGGGAGAAAAAGGGTAAAGGTCGTTCCCACCCCTTCGAGAGACGAGACGGTAACCTCGCCGCCGTGCTGCTTGATAATCGAGTATACGATGCTGAGACCGAGTCCGCTGCCCTCCTTCTTTGTGCTGAAGTAGGGATCGAAGATGTGTTTCATTTGCGCCCTGGGGATTCCCGGTCCGTTGTCCGATATGACCACCTCGACGTAGCGGCCGGGGGCCAGTGAAAGCGGAGTATTTTTGAATCTCACGAACTCCTCTATTCGATGCTTTCGTGTTTCAACAGACACCAGGCCCTTTTCTCCTACAATGGCCTGTTTTGCATTGATCAGAATATTGTTGCACACCTGGATCAACTGTCCCTCATCTGCCTGAATGAGCCAAAGATCGTCGGCTGCATCGTGCTTGAATTCGATGGCCGAACCGGTTAAGGCGAGAGTTTTCGCCTCTTCGATGACCTTACGCATATCGACGGGCCCCATCTTCGGCGTATCCGGTTTTGAGAAACTGAGAAGCTGGTCGGTGAGTCTCGATGCCTGTCTCACCGCACTCTCGGCGGCGGCAATTGCCTCCTGCGTTTCCTCATTTGCATTGCGGTAGAGCTTGATGATGCCGATGTTCCCAATAATGGATGTGAGAAGATTGTTGAAATCATGGGCGATACCGCCGGCAAGAATTCCGATCGATTCGAAGCGCTGCATTTGGGTTAATTCCTGTTCGAAACGTTTTCGGTTGCTGATATCGACGAAACAGAAGAGAATGCGGCGGCTGCCGGCTATGGGCACGAGATCGGCCGACACAAAACACTCCAGGACCTCTCCGTTCTCTCGGATGAGAGTTGCAGCAAAGGCTTGCACTGAGTCGACATGGTCTAACTCTCGCAAAAATCGCTCACGGTGCTTTTCGTTCATCCAGCGAATTTGCGAATTTGGAAAGTTCTTGTCGATAATCAGCAGTTCGCTGCCGGAATCATTGATTTCATCAATTTCGAGCGTGTTCTCCTTCAACAGCGCCATGCCGACGGGACTGAGATAGAAGGTTTTCATGAACTTTTCTTCGCTCGCTCTGAGTTCTTCCGCCGTCCGGCGGTGCAGTTCCCGTTCCTCTTCGAGCGAGAGAATGAGGCGGCGGTCATGGCCGATGATAATATAGCCGAGTTGTTCATCTTCCTCTTCGAAGAGGGAGGATACATTGAGTTTGAGGGGGATTGTTTCGCCGTCTGCCCCGCTGCATTCGGTATCGACAGAAAATTCGGCGCCGGGGATGGAGAGGCTTTCTAAGCTTCTCGTGGAGAAGAGGGGAAGGAGCCCGGAAATATGGGTGCCGTTGAGACGTTTTACGGTCTTGCTGCAGAGCAGCCGATTCGGGTTGTTTATATGGATGATCCGCTCATCGGTGCCGCAGAGTATCACCAGATCGTGAATGCGGTCGAGGATGGTGGTGGCTGCGATGCGCGGGTTGAGCGTCATGAGACGATATCTCGTTATGGCGAAGCCGATGCCGAGAAACCAGACCAGCATGAATACGGGACTGATCGGCGGCCTGGATGAGATACCGAAAAGCGGGTCAAACAAATCGAAAACGGCGGCGAAGCCGGAACCGGCGAGAAAAGAATAGAGAATTACCCCCGCCTGTTTTCGCTGCCGCAGGCTCCCCGCCGCCCGGTACCATCGAATGAAAAGTATGAGAACGAAGATCATGTATACGAGGTAGTGGGTGATATTGAAATAATACCAAGGCGACTGCCGATTGTAGACGATGGCCCAAAATCCGCGCCCTCCTTCGTATCCCCTAACGATTTCTTTCCCAAGACGGGAAAAGAGGTACACGAGGAGTCCCGGAAGGTAGAGCAGAAGGGCGCGAAAGCCGACAAATTTGCGGCCGCCGGTGAGCCTGAGACCGAAGTGGAGAATGAGCGGCGGAAAGAAAAACCACACAAAGGCAAAGCGATTAAAAACAGCGCTGCAGGCGTGCTCCGTACCGGCACCCACGGCAAAACCGTTTGCCATGGCCCAGAGGGCGAGGAGAGTACTGAGAAGAAAAAAAAGCCGATTAGTGGGATTTTTCGAATCCTTTCGCAGCGCATTAAACCCAATTACCGCATAGAGGACCGAGGCGGCAATATTGAGAGCGGAAAACAGGCTCATGGTTCTCTCTGTTTCGGTTCCGTATAGAGTCCGAGGCGAAGCACTTCTTGCACGAATCGCTCAGCGTTTTTCCCTGCATCTCGGATCTCCTCTTCAACAGCGTTGTCCAGAGAGCCGATTTTTGCGGAGGCTTCGATGCGCAGAGCCGATTCGTAGAGCCTTTCGGCGCTGAGGGTACCTGAGGTTCCTTTGAGGGAATGGGCCTCTCTTTCGAGCAGAGATGCGTCTCCCTGTCTATAGGCCGCCTTCATTTTACGCAGCTGCGCGTAAAGATTCGGCACACTGCCCTCAATGATGGTCCTCATGAGCTCTTGGTCATACACACAGCGTTTTTCGAAGGCGGTTTTGTCGAAGTCAAGCATCTAAAGACCCTCTTCTCATGCTTGACGGATCGGAGAGGCTTGAAAGGACGTCGGAAAGGGCAATCTGCGGATCGATCTCCCTGTTCAAAATGCGAAAGACCGCGTCTATTATGGGCGTCTTCAAACGGTAGCGGCGGGAGAGGCTGTAAGCGTGAGAACAGGCTGCGGCGCCTTCGGGAAAGTAGGGCAAGCTGTGGATCTTCGAAAGAAGATCTTCCAAACCGTGAAAGGGTTCGAGGATTCGTTCAGTAATAATTTCTCTGCCGAATCTGCGGTTTCGTCCATATACGCTTCTGCAGGTGACGTCAAGATCTCCTACTCCCGCGATCGAGGTAAATGTTTCCGGATGGCTGGAGCCGAGACTTCTTCCAAGCTGTTGGATTTCGTTTAGTCCGGCGGCAAGCAAAAGCGATTCGGTATTGTCTCCGAAGCGTGCATCGAGCTCCTTGAGGGCATCGAGAATCCCGAAAGCCACGGCTATGATGTTCTTTACCGCCCCGGCGGTCTGCACCCCTACCGTGTCCAGTGAGGAAAAGACGACGAGGTGAGAACCGCTGAACAGCTCCCGAAAGCGGATGGAGTTTTTTGGATTTTTTGAAGCACTGATTAAACCCGTCAGTTTTCCCCGTGCGACTTCCTCGGCATGACTGGGACCGGATATATAGACGAGATTGTCCTTGTAGGCGCCGGGGAGGTAACGTTCCAGGGTTTCGAGGATCAGGGCCGGACCCCGCTCGCCGGAGATAAATCCCTTTGTGAGAATCCCGATATACATTTCTCCCTCGAGGACCTTCGGGACGGTGACTATTTTTTTTACCGTATTCAACAGGAAGAGGGAGGGGAGGGCGAGAAGCAGATAGTCGGCCTCGCTGCAGGCCTCTTCGATTACAGAGGTCGCGTGAACCGCCTCGGGAAGGGTTACTTCGGGAAGATAGAGAGGATTTTCGTGTTTCTCGTTGATCGAGGTCACGAGTTCCTCCTCATAGGCCCACATTTCAACCCTGGTGCCCTTCTCTGCAAGGACCTTTGCAACGGCGCTGCCCCAGGCACCTGCGCCGATTATTCCTACGACTCTTTTGCTCATTGGGTGAACTCCCTTATGAGGTATTGAAGCACAAACGAGGAGGGGAGGGCAAGACGCAGGGACGGCCGGCAGCAGATTGACAGCGATTCTTGCATAATCGGTTTCGATGGGCTACTATCCTATATCTCGAATAACTACTACTCGATAAGGAAGGGGTGTATGGGAATACGAGGCGAAGTCTTTACCGCAAAGATGTCGACGGAAAAGAGGACCTATTTCTTCAACGTGAAGGAAAACCGTCACGGCGACCTCTTCCTCAACATCGTCGAGAGCAAGAAACAGGGAGCCACGGGCTTCGAACGGCATTCGGTAGTAGTTTTCGACGAAGATTTGGAAAAGTTCCTCTCGGAGTTTCAGAAGGCCGTCGATTACATGAAGTCCCACTAGAGGGCGATTTTAAAACTTCGGCGGTGAATGGGACTGAGACCATAGCGCCGGCATGATTCTCTGTGGGCCCCGGTGGGATAGCCCTTGTGCCGTTCGAAACCCCAGGAGGGTTCGATCCATGAATAGCGTATCATCCAGCGGTCCCGTGCAACCTTTGCTACGATAGAGGCGGCGGAAATCTCCGGTATCTTCGAATCTCCCTTCACTATGGCTTGCGAATAAACGGGAAGCTCGGGAATAAACTTCCCGTCCACGAGTACCGAATCGGGGAGAACCGGCATTTCAAAGAAGGCCCGCTGCATTGCCAGCAAGCTTGCCCGGTGAATGTTTATGCGGTCTATCTCCTCCGGCCATACCCAGCCGATGCCCACCGCCGCGGCCTTGAAAAGGAGTTCCTTCGCTATTCGCCCGCGCACGGCGGGACTGAGGCGCTTTGAATCTTTCAATATTGAGCGGTCGAAGAGGGGACCGAGGACTACGGCGGCGGCGGTAACAGGACCGGCGAGGGGACCGCGGCCGGCTTCATCGATTCCGCATAGCGTCTCGGTTCCCGGCGCTTTCACCGAACACCCCCTCTGCCTAAGAACATGCCCCATGGACGGGTATCCTTGAAAATATAGCTCATAGATATTATACTAGACTATATGACTAATTGTATACGACGAAAAGGGGATTTACCGCCCGATGAGGGGGGAATTTCCCCTTTTTCGTGTAAAGGGGGAACTAGATGAAGGTAAAATGGCTCTTTGCTTCGGATATAGATAATACCCTGACAGGTGACCCGGAGGCACTGAAGAAGCTTTCAGACAAGTTGAGTCGCAAGCGAAAGGAGGGGAGTCTCTTTCTCGTCCTTTCGACCGGGCGCAGGCTTTCCCAGGTCATAGAAGGCTTCGAAAAAGAGGGTATCCCACGGGGAGATGCAGTTATCTCACAGGTGGGAACGGAGATCTTTCTTCCTCCCTACGAGGAGGATGAAGAGCCTCTCGACGTGTGGAACGATATTCTTCTCCAGGATTTTTCCCGGGAGGAAGCCGAGTCCTTCCTCACCGGCGTCGACGGTTTAGAGATGCAGCCGGAGGAATTCAATACTCCACTGAAGGTAAGCTGCTTTCTCGACTCGGCAGAAAATCCGGAGGAGTCTGTGGAAAAGATCCGCCGCCGGGCGGCAAAGGCCGGCGGCCTCTATCAGATAGTCTGGTCCAGCGGCCGTGACCTGGACATCATTCCCGCCGCTGCGGGTAAGGGGAAGGCCATACGATTTCTCCTGTCCTTCCTCGAACTGGAAGCGGAGACGGTAATCGTTGCGGGCGACAGCGGTAACGACCGGTCTATGTTCGACGAATTCGCCGGCGGCATCGTCGTGGGAAACGCGAAGCCTGAATTGAAAAAACTGCGGGAAGAGAAGCCGGTCAGTTCCTACTACTTTGCCGAGGCGTCATATGCTGCCGGAGTAGACGAGGGGCTGCAATATTTTCACGTTATTGAAAAGGAGTAACGGTATACCTATGATGGAACAGAAAAAATTCGCGCAAGAGTTCTTAAAATCGAAAAAACCGCACATTCTCATGATTACCAACCACGGAATTCATCAGTGGGAGGTGATCTCGGGGCTGCCCGATACCGGAGGACAGAATGTCTACGTCAATCAGTTGACCGAAGTCCTGGCCGATTTCGGTTTCAAGATAACGATCATAAACCGCGGGGGCTATCCCCATCCCACAAGCGGTGAAATGCGCCGGGGCTCCAGATACAAGGACGAGCAGCAGCGTATACTCTACATCGAAGATGAGGTAAAAGACTTCGTTCGAAAGGAGGATATGAAGGAGCAGGTGCCGCAGTTGGTAGACTTTCTCTATCAGACCCTGTCGAAGGAAGAGCAAAAGACGGATCTCATTATGAGTCATTACTGGGATGCCGCGCTGATCGGTGTACAGTTCAACGAACGGCTGAAAAATGCCATTCCCCATCTCTGGATACCTCATTCCCTCGGCGCGGTAAAGAAGAGGAACATGCCGCCGGAGACCTGGGAAAAGCTCAGGGTGGACGAGCGGATCGAGACGGAAAAGGCATTCATTCCAAAACTCGATCATGTAGCCGCCACGAGTTCTCTAATCGGTGATTCGCTGAAAAACGACTACGGCAGAGATATGAGTCTCTTCCTTCCGCCCTGTATAAATCCGGAGAATTTTCACCGGCGCGAAATTTCCCGTGATCATGAGATTTGGGATTTCCTCGAGGAAGCTTCCGGCCTGGTGAGGGGCAGACTGCAGAAGTCCCGTTTTATCATGGAAGTCAGCCGGACGGACAAGACGAAGAGGAAGGATGTCCTCATTCGCTCCTTTGCCCGGGCCTTAAAGGTGTATAATGATCTCCTGCTTATCGTTTCCATCGACCAGACGGAGAAGGAGCTCTACGCAGAGTTGACGGGACTTATCGAGCGTCTCGGGATTGGAGATGAGGTAATAGTGATCGGTCACGAGGCCGCTCGGCTTCCGTATCTCTATTCGCTGCTCTCGGTCTACTGCTCTCCTTCGGTGATGGAAGGATTCGGCATGTCGGTGCAGGAGGCGGCGGCGACCGCCGTTCCGGTTATCGGAAGCGACAAGATACCCTTCGTTGTGGAGTATCTCCTCGGTGACGGTCCCGAGGAAAGGACGGTTGAAGGGGTGAACAGCGGCCCGGTGAAAGTGGGTGAGGGCGGCATCGTCGTTCCCTCGGATGAAATCGACGGATTTTCCTCTGCTCTTTCGCTCCTTCTCAAAGATGAAGAGCTGCGACGCAGGATGGGAGAGAGAGCTCTCGATATCACCATTCCCTACTTCACCTGGGAAGAGATGACCAAGCGAATGCTCGATAAAATGGGAGTAAAAACAGATGGCTGAAGGAGCGAGAAAACTCGACCGAGAGGTGCTGAACCGATTTCTCGAGAAAAGCAGCATCCAGGAAGTGGAGGTAGACGAACTCTTCGATCTCTTTCGCGGCGACGGGAAGCTTCCCGACCACGCTCCCGATGCCTTTTGTCAGATCGACCCCCGCGATGGAGCCCTGATCGTCTACAACTCTAAGCGGGCAAAGCGCCCCCACGACAATGCGCAGGAAAAGGGCACCGGAGGCACCGGAGGCCTCGCAGAGGCGAAGCCGAAGAAGGCCTGTCCCGTATGCGAAGGAAATACCACCGGCGTTCTCGATGTGGCGGAACTGAGCGAGGGCTTTACCTTCATCAACAAGAACCTCTTTCCCGTTCTCTTTCCCCCGGACGAGATAGAGCAGAAGTGGCTCAGCGAGCCCCTCTATCCGGACCCCTCGCACCACGGCCGCGTGGCCTACGGTCTGCACTTTCTCCAGTGGAGCAGTAACTACCATGAGAAGGATTGGCAGAATATGCCGCGGGAGGACAGATATCAGGTTCTCAGTCGTCTGGCGGCCCTGGAGGAACGGCTCCTCTTCCACGCAGACCATCAGATGCCTCCATCCTCTCAATGGCGGAGTCAGAAAGAGACGGCGGGTTTCGTCGAGATAATTAAGAATTACGGGGCACCGGTTGGGGGTTCGTTGGAGCATGGACACCAGCAGATCGGTTGGAGCAACATCATGCCGAGGAGTTTCTACAATAATTGGGAATTCTTTATGCGGCACAAACATTTCTTCAGCGAGTACCTGTTGAAGGAGAATCCCAAAGAGCTCGTGGTTCGCGATTACGGAAAGGCGGTACTCATGGTGCCCTATTTTATGAAACGGCCCTACAACATGATTCTCATCGTCAAGGATGTGGGAAAGCAGTATCTCTGCGAACTCACAGATGCCGAACTCACAGATGCGGCCGACGGGATAGGTGATGCCGTAGCAGCTATTCTCGAAATAATGCCGAGGATCGGGAAGGAACCGGCCTACAACATGGTGCTTCACAACGGGCCCGGTGCGGGTATCTACTTCGAGTTTCTTCCCTATACCCAGGAGACGGGGGGATTCGAGCACCTCGGTCTCTGGGTCTGTCAGGGCAGCGCCGAGCATGCAGTGGAGGTCTTGAAGAAGCAGGTTGAAAAACGGGAGACTTCGGGCGCGTAATTGTTTTCAAAGCTGCCGTTTCGTATTCCCCAAGGCTTTTTGATATGGTATAGTGCACCGTGTTTCTAAAGAGTATCGAACTATTCGGATTCAAGTCTTTTGCCGACAGAAGCGTCATCGAGTTCCGCGACGGAATCAGCGCCATTTTAGGACCCAACGGCTGCGGGAAGAGTAACGTAGTCGACGCAATAAAGTGGGTCTTAGGTGAACAGTCGACACGCTCTCTGCGGGCCGACCACATGGAAGACGTCATCTTCAACGGCACGGAAAGCCGTAAGGCGATGGGGGTCGCCGAGGTGACCCTCACCCTTTCCAACGACGACGGAGTCCTGCCCATAGAGATGCCGGAAATTTCGGTAAAACGCCGTCTTCACCGCAGCGGAGAGAGCGAGTACCTCATAAACTCCACCCCCGTCAGGCTCAAAGAGGTGCGCGAGCTCTTCTTCGACACGGGTATCGGCAAGACCGCCTACTCAATAATGGAACAGGGGAAGATCGATCAGATCCTCTCTCATAGACCCGAGGAAAGAAGATACCTCTTCGAAGAGGCGGCGGGGATAACCAAATACAAGATACGCGGCGCAGAGGCCGAGAGGAAGCTCGAACGCACATCTGAAAATATGCGGCAGGTGGAGAATATTCTTCGAGAAGTCAAGCGCAGCCACGACACCCTAAAGATTCAGTCAGAAAAAACGGAAAGCTACCGTGCGCTGCGGGAGAAGTCCTTCGAACTGGAACGGGACATTCAACTCCTCAAATTGAAGGAACTTTCCGCCCAAGACAGAGAAAAAGAAGAGAGGCTTTCTGGAAAACTGGCCGAACGGGATGAGCTTAAAAAGAGCATCGATCAAATAAACGAATCCTTAGAAGAGAACCTCGACCGGGTAAATACGATGGAGAGCCGGCTGATTGAGAGCCAGAAGCGGCTCTACGGCATCGATATCGAAAAGAGCAATCGGGAGAGTAGAAAGACCATCCTGAGCGAACGAATAGAGGAGTTCAAGCGACAGATCGAGGCGGCGGGAGTACGTGAAGAAAATATCGCGAAGAAGATAGGATCGCTGCGAGAGTCGGTTACGGAAAAAGAGTCACAGGTCGGAGTATACGGCAGACAGTTGAAAGATACGGACCTGCACATCGCTCGTTTCGAAGAGAACGTCGAAAATGCCCGGCGGCGGATTATGAGAAACGAGGATGAGGAGAGTCGACTGGAAGCGGAAATTTCCCGTATCGGCGATGATCTGCAGGAATACCGTAAGAAACTCGACGGACTTACCGAGGATATTGTGACGCAGCTCGATACCAGGCTCCGGGAAACGGGCTATTCCTATACCCGCCGTCGTGAAACCGAAGAATCGATCGTAGCTCTTGTAGAAGATCTGAAGATCCGAATAGACGGAAAGCAGTCGCTCTTGGCCGACGCCAAGTCGACCTCATCCGATGCGTATCGGACTCTGCTCCAAGCGGTGGAGAAGACCCTGCTAGGCTTAGAAGAAATGCGCACTCATCTTCTGCGCCTTTCGGAGGTCTTTGAAGAGTACAGGGCCGCCGTACCCTCCTTCCTCGACGAATTTCTCGCTCCCGAAGGAATCATTACCAAGAAACGGGAGATAGACGCCGCGGTGCAAGAGCTCCAACGGAAAAGCGTAGAGGCATCCCGGGAGATTGCCCGAATGCGAAAGGAGAACCGGGAGCTCGGAGAAAAGATGGAGGAGTATCGCAAGACCCTCGAAGAACTCAAGATGAACCGCGTACAGGTGGAGATGAGTCGAAAGGCGGCGGTAGAGGCGAAGGAGGAACTGATCCGGCGGATCGAAGAGCAGAACGGTCTCTTGGAGGATAGTTCACGGGAGAGAGAGCGGAACGGCCGGAATATCAAGGATACGAAAGAAAAACGGGAAGAGGTCGAACGGGAACGGGTGGAGCTCGCCGAGCAGGAGAAGAAGCTGAAGGCGGAGCTGGAGGAGCTCGAGGAAGCGATTACCAAAAAGAACAAGGATTTATCGAGCAAGGAATCGACGCTGAAAAAACGGATCGATCAACTGGCGAAGGTTCAGGACCAGGTGGAAAAACTGCAGATGGACGTGGCCTCGGTGAAGACGGAGATCCGCGGTCTTTACGATTCCTTTCGTGAACAGTTTTCGAAGGAACTCTCCGACTACGAGACCCGGATGTTCGACATCAAGGAGGATTCTCAGAGCCTGCGAAGGAATCTTTCTGAGACAAAAAACGAGATCAAGAACCTTGGGCAGGTTAATCTCATGGCTCCCGAAGAGTACGCAGAGGTCAAGGAACGCTACGAGTTTCTCAGCGGGCAGCTTGCCGATTTGCAGGAGGCGCGGGAGGACCTCGAGAAGGTGACGAAGCAGATCCGGACCGAATCTACCGAGCTCTTTCTGGAGACCTACGAAAAAATCCGCAAGAATTTTCACTCGATGTACCGGAGGCTGTTCGGCGGGGGTCGAGGAGAGCTCAAGTTGACCGATCCGGACAACGTTCTAGATTCAGGCGTCGAGATCTTTGCTCAGCCTCCCGGCAAATCCCTGGAGAACATAGCTCTCCTCTCCGGTGGAGAGCGCAGTTTGACGGCGGTGGGGCTGCTTTTTGCTACGTATATGGTCAGACCTTCTCCCTTCTGTGTGTTAGATGAGATAGACGCGGCTCTCGACGAGGCGAATGTGGGGCGTTTCATAGCGCTTCTCGGAGAGTTCGGGAAGTATTCCCAATTCGTCATTATTACCCATAACAAGAAAACCGTTTCCGGGGCTATGACCCTCCTCGGAGTTACGATGGAGGAGTCGGGGGTGTCTAAGATTATCGCTGTACGACTCGCCGACGACGGAAGGGGTGTGAACAAAGACGAAGGAGAGCCGGTAGGCGTAGGGGGAGACAGTGGCCTTTCTCACGGCGAGGGAAATTAAACTCTATCTCATGATCGTCGCCTTGGTGACGCTTCTCGCGGTCTTCGTCACCGCCCTTATTATCCTCCTCGGGGGAAGAGGAGATGGGGAAGGCGGCGGCCGGCGGCCCGAGCGGGTGGAAGCCTACAAACCCGACAGCGCAACAGAAGACCCCCTGCGCACGAAACCGATACTCAGCGGCAGAATGAAGGTTCCGGAGGACTTCAAGGCGCTCTTTGAAGCCGAATGGAAACCCTTCAGGCAGCTACAGAGAAGATGGACTAAACCGCAAATCGAAGCCTATTGGATCGATCCTCAAAAGATCATCGAAGAAGAGCTGAGAAAGGAGAGTGAGAAGGCGGTGAGTTCCTTTTTTGAGGAGCTGCCGTGATGTCTCGGCATTCCTCGAATATTCAACTGTACGGTAAATCGGCACTCATGGCTCTCCTCGTCCTCTCTCTGTTCGCATGCGCGGGCTCTCCTGCGGTGGAGGATGTTGAGGTTCATAGAGAAGCTGAAGCGCAGAGCGAGCAGGAATCTGCGGCGGGGGAAGATCCGACGGAAAAAGGGTCGGGCGAAACGGAAAATGATGCACAAAAAGAGCCGGGAGAAGATCCGCAGCTTCAGATTCTCTCCACCGGTTTTCTCAGCCCTCCTGATGAAGAATCTCTTCGCCCGGAAGCTTTGTTGACCGATTCAACGATAGCTAGTATCGCAGAGCCCGATGCATCGGCTCACCTTCGAAAGGAGGAAACGGCAAAGCGCCGCCTCTATTGGCGTGAGGGAGAACAGCCGCAGGACGATGATTTTTCCTCTTCTGCCGCTTCGGAGGATTCGACGCAGCGGCCTCCCCATGAAAGCGAAACCGCCGGAATTGCAGCGTTCTCGCCGCGTTACACCGAAAACGACACCCTCGCACGGGGAGAAGACCGGAAAGCCGATACGTTTACAGAGCCGACGGCCGGTGAGGCGTCTTCGCGGCAGGCCGCTCCAAGGGCACCCGCCGTTCCAACGCCCGCGGCAGCCTCTTCCTCTGCCGCCGCTCCGGCCGGCGGTGAAAAAGAGAAAGACGGGCGAGTCGTGCGGGCTCTTCCCGGAGACACGGTGGATCTCTTTCTCCCCGGCCGAGGATGGGTCTATGACCGCAGCAGATCGCAGGCCGATGGGCTGGAGTTCAAGCAACGCTTCTACGAAGAAGAAAAGACGGAGTTTATTTTTGCGGTGTATCGCGAGGGATTTTACCGCCTCAGTTTTTCCCGGGAAGACATGAGGACGGGGGAGAGCGAGCGGGAAGTCATCTCACTATTGTGCAGCACCGAGGAAAAACCGAACTATCAGGGAGAGAGAGAGAGTGAACTTTGGGAAACGGGAAGGGAAGCGAGAGATGCGGTTCCCGCCGGAGCAAAAGAGCTGGCCCAGGCTGTAGCTGCGAAGGACATCTCCTTTCTTCTCTCTCACTACCACTACCTGCTGCGTGCCGCCGGATATGAAAACACTGGGGAGCAAGCGCCGGCCTTCCAAGCGCCGGCTCCCCCGCTAATCGTAGATGCGGCGGAAGTCCTCCTCGATGCGCGGAGGGAACGGGAGAGCCTCGACCTCCTTTTAGCGGCAATAAGAAACGGATCGCAGGATGCCCGTACCTTGGAGGAAATCTACTTTCTCCTGGGAAGACTCTACGAGAGCCCCGGACCGATTCGCGACGAATCAACGGCAATCGCTTACTACCGCAGGGTGGTGGACAACTTTCCCGCCGGTATATTCTGGTACAGAGCGAAGGAGCGTATCTCCTACTTAGAGCGCCACTATCTTCAGGTCCGTTAACAGTGCCTTGACATTGACAAGGGCCTTCAAATCGCGGTATAAAGCACCCAGTAATCCTCTTTTCGAAGGCTAGTATAGGTATGCTGGATAGAATTTCGGATAAATTCGGAGACATAGTTCGCCGCTTACAGGGAAAAAACACCATTTCCGAGAAGAACATCCAGGATGCGGTGGAGGAGATAAAGCTCGCTCTCTTAGAGGCCGATGTTAACCTGCGGGTGGTGCGGCGCTTCATAAATCGTACCGCCGAGGAGGCCCTTGGAGAAGAGGTGCTTAAATCGGTCAACCCGGGCCATCAGTTCGTCAAGATCGTCTACGATAAGATGGTGGAGTTCCTCGGCGATGAAAGGCAAAACCTGGAGCTAAAAGGGCCGGATACGCAGTCGGTCCTCCTGATGATGGGGCTTCAGGGCTCCGGCAAGACCACGACTTCGGCGAAGCTGGCGAAGCTCCTAAAAAAGGAGGGGAGAAAGCCCCTCCTCGTTGCGGCGGACCTTATACGGCCGGCGGCGATCACGCAGCTGCAGGTTTTAGGCGAGCAGATAGGGGTGGAGGTCTACGCGGAAGAGACGAAGGATCCGGTAAGGGTGGTAAAGAATTCCCTCGCCTACGCGAAAAAGGGGCTCTTCGATACGATTATCATCGATACCACCGGCCGGCTTCATCTCGATGAAGAGATGATGGAAGATATTCAGCGCATCCACAAGGCCGCGAAGCCGGTGGAATCGCTCTTCGTTGCCGATGCGATGACGGGCCAGGATGCGGTGAATATCGCGAAGGAGTTCAACGAGCGGGTCGGGATCACCGGGGTGATACTCAGTAAGTTCGATTCGGACACCCGCGGAGGGGCGGCCCTTTCGCTGAAAACGGTTACCAAGACCCCCCTCAAGTATATCGGGGTGGGGGAGAAACACGACGATCTCGAACCCTTCTTTCCGGAGAGGATCGCCTCACGGATCTTGGGGATGGGTGATGTGGTGAGCCTCGTCGAAAAGGCTCAGGAGACGATCGACGAGGACGACGCGGAAAACCTTCGCAAGAAGATGGCGGGGGGGAGTTTTACCCTGGAAGACTATCTGGAATCCTTTTCGCGGGTGAGAAAGATGGGGAGCGTTGAGTCTCTTATTGAAATGATTCCCGGTGCGAAGGGCCGGGTGAGCGAAGACGATATACACGAGGGAGAGATGAAGCGGGAGGAGGCGATAATTCTGTCGATGACCCTGCAGGAGCGGCGTAATCATCGAATTATCGGGCCATCGCGCAAGAAGAGAATAGCCGGAGGAAGCGGGACCAACGTGTTCCAGGTAAATCGGCTTCTCAAGAAGTTTGAAAAGATGCGGCTCATGATGAAAAAGGTCGCAAAGAATAAAAAATACCAGGCTCAGTTGATGAAGGGTCTTGGTGTATAGCGAATATTACGAGCAGAAAGCTTAGGAGGTTCCTGTTGAGTGTGAAAATTAGATTGAAGAGATTCGGTTCCAAGAGGAGACCCTACTACCGAATCGTGGTAATGGATTCCCGGTCGCCCCGGGACGGACGTGCCCTGGAAGAGGTCGGTCTCTATCATCCCATTGAAAAGCAAGAGGCCCAGCTCAGGTTGAATGAAGAGAAGATCAAGGAATGGATTGCCAAAGGCGCCCAAGCCTCAGATACGGTAAAACGTCTTCTCAATAAGAACAATATCTTTTTCGAAAGAAGCGCAGCGGAAAGCAAGGAATAACTTCGAAAAGGGAGATGGATGAAAAGTGGAGGCTGAATTGGAAAAGGATCTGGTAGAATATATCGCGAAGTCTCTTGTTGACGATCCCGACGGGGTGGAAGTACACATAATCGAGGGAGAAAAATCGACGATCCTCGAACTTCGCGTATCCCAGGACGATATTGGAAAGGTCATAGGGAAGCACGGTCGGATTGCAAAGGCGATCCGCACCATCCTCAGCGCTTCGGCAACGAAGACGGGGAAGAGAATCGTGCTTGAGATACTCGATTAGGGAGGTCCGCACGGATGGACACCCTCGCCGTCGCAATCGTGAGAAGCTCCCATGGGGTGAAGGGCTTCGTGAAGGTTCTGAGTTTCTCCGGCGAAACGGCCCACCTCTTGAGACTGAGGCGGGTTGAGCTGAATATGAACGGTAAGAGAAGGACGCTGGCGATAGAGGAGGCAAGGCACTTCAAAAACGGGGCCCTTCTCAAATTTGAAGGGATCGAGAGTCCCGAAGCGGCAAAGGCTCTTTCGGGAGCCGAGTTATGGGTTCTTCGGGAGGAGGCTGCGCCCCTCGCCGAGGATGAGTACTATCTCGCCGATCTCTGCGACTGTGAGCTGTTCTGCGGAGAAGAGAAAAGGGGGCGCATCATTTCCGTGGCGGCGGGAAGCGCCGGAGATCTCCTCGAAGTGGAAACGAAGGATGGGGTGAGAATAGTGCCGTTTACCCGTCACTTCATCGGAGAAGTAGATCTATCGGCGGGAAGAGTTGAGCTCTTGATGCCTGAACTTTTAGCGTGAGCGGGGAGGGTGCGGACGGTGAAGTTAACGGTGCTCAGCCTTTTCCCCTCAATAGTGAGGGCCTACTTCGAGTCCTCCATTATGGCAAAGGCGATAGAGCGGAGTATAATAGAATATTCCGCGATAGATATCCGTGATTTTGCCTGCGATGTCCATAGGACCTGCGACGACGCCCCGTATGGAGGAGGCGCCGGAATGGTCTTGAAGGCGGAACCCTTGGCGGCTGCCCTGGATTCGGTAAATACGGCGGAAAAACGAACCGTATATCCCAGCCCTTCGGGGAGGCTCTTTTCGCAGAGCTATGCCGAGGAGCTGGCAAAGGAAGGTGAGCTGGTCTTTATCTGCGGTAGATACGAAGGTATAGATCAGCGCATCATCGATGCGTATGTAGACGACGAGATCTCCGTAGGAGATTACGTCATGTCGTCTGGAGAATTGGCGGCACTCGTGATTATCGACACGATGTACCGCCTGGTAGACGGGGTCATCCGGGGTGAGTCTCTCGAAGAGGAGAGCTTCACCGACGGACTCTTGGAGTATCCCCATTACACCAGACCGGCGGAATTTCGCGGGATGAAGGTCCCCGATGTCCTGCTTTCGGGACATCACGCGGAAATAGAGCGATGGAGATACGGAAAGCGGATCGAGAAGACGATAAAGAATCGGCCCGATCTGGCGGAAATACGAAAGGGGAATGACAATGAACTTAGTACAAACGGTTGAAGCGGAACAGTTGCGGGAAGGAGCGGAAAAGCTCAATGTGGGAGATACGGTCAAGGTACACTTCAAGATAGTTGAGGAGCAGACCGAGCGCGTACAGATCTTTCAGGGAATCGTACTCGCGATAAACGGGAGCGGCATTCGTAAAACCTTTACCGTACGAAAGATTTCCTACGGTGTTGGGGTGGAAAGGGTCTTTCCCCTCCATTCACCTCGAATCGTAAAGGTGGAGTTGGTCCGCCGGGGCCGGGTAAGAAGAGCGAAGCTCTACTATCTCCGCAAACGGGTGGGAAAGGCAGCAAAGGTGCAGGAGCTCATTCGGAAAAAAGAGAGCAGAAAGCCTGCTGCCGGTACACCGCAGTGAGCTAACGGTTCTCTATGCTTCCCGGATTCATCGGGGTAATTGAAGGCGGAGCCGCTCAATCGGTTCGCGCCTTAAAACCGGGGTCTCACGTGTCGTTCACGGTAAAGGGAAGAAACGCGGACGGCTCCTGGACGCTCTTTCTCGGCGGACGGGAGTTGAAGGTGCGCGCGGAAGCACAACTGGTGCCGGGAAGCCGGATGAGAGCCGCCGTCAGCCTCGTTAAGGGGCGCATCTATCTAAAAATTCTTCACGACACCGGAACCGGCAAAGAAAGAGAATCAGCCGGCGGCAACGGTATGCGCACACAGAAGGTGCAAGACGGTATCCTGGAAGGAATGATAAAGACCGGCATGCCGATACGGGAGGAGCTTGTCTCCTCTCTCTCTCGTCTCTATTGCTCGCTTCAGACAAACGAGAAAACCCTATACCGTCTCATCGCTCTCTTTGCCGATAAGGAGCTGTATCCTCGGCCGGAAGAAATAGAACGACTCGTTCGGCAGGTCGGCGGCCGCGAATACGCGGGCGGCGGAGAAGGGAAAGAAGAAGGAAAAGAAGAACGGCAGAAGAGCGGCCAAAGAGAATCCGGGGATCGCAGAGGCCGGGAGGCGGCCAAAAGAAGAAACGTAAAAAGTGCGGATATCACCTCCGCAAAGATGCGAAAAGCAGCGGAGGGAAGAATTTCCGATCGAATCGGCACGGCGGAGAGTTCGACGGGGCTTCTTCCCCTCTTCAACCATATCCGCGGAAGGCATGAACACTGGATTGTCGTGCCCTTTTCTCTCGAAGAGAGGGAAGACAGGATAGTGCTTCGCTGCCGTATAGACGCGAAAGGACGAATCGATCGCTATACCCTGTCGATTTTCGGGCAAAAGAGCTGGCACTTTTCCATAAAAGGCTATGGGAAAAGAAAGAATTGTATAGTATATTCTAATGACAGGGACGTATTGGCACATTCGGGGAAATATCTTGAAGGGTTACGGAAAAAACTCCATAACCTCCCCCTGGATTTTGACGATACTATAAGAGAGGCTTCCCTGTTCGAAGCGTTTGTTTCCACGCACTCGGGGAAGACGAAGGGCTTTGATGCCCGGGTATGAGGTAGATGGACAGGAAGAAGGCAGTCGCGCTGCGCTACGAAGAGGACCTTCCCGCTCCATTTATCGCTGCGAAGGGGAGAGGCTTCCTGGCGGAGAGGTTGATTGCCATAGCGAAGGAACATGGAGTGCCGCTTAAGAAAGACGAAGTAGTGAGCGACCTGCTCTTCGTCTTGGAGCCGGGGCGCACGATACCGGAAGAATTGTACGAGGTTGTTGCGAAACTCTATGCATTTGTGCTGGGCTTACAGGAAGAGAGATGAGATCGTATAAACTTGATGAGATTACCGCAGGAATGAGTTTCACCGCTCCGGTGTATATAGACGGTGAGAATATTCTCGTTCCCGAACACGTCGAAATACGAGACAAGGATATCGAACGCCTTCGGCGCTGGGGAATACACGAGGTACAGTCGGAGGGTGAGATAAAGCGCGAGGAGGAGGCGGAAAATGCACGGCAGGAACCGAATGATGCCGCACTGATGCGCGCCTCCGATGAATATATCCGGGGAATACAGCTCATAGATGAAGTCTTTTTCACCCTCCAGGAAGGGGGGAAGCCGGACAAGCACAGCATCGAAAAGGTGGTCAACGATCTTTATCAGCTGCTCATGGAGAGACCGGATGAAGTATTAGGGCCGATGTTCCAACCACGTCCCAGCAAACACTACCTCTCTCAGGGAGCGGTCAACTGTCTCATCCTCTCGGTGTTTATGGGGAGGAAACTGCGGATTCCAAATCACCAGCTTGCCGGCCTTGCCGTTTCGGCGCTCCTGCACGATACCGGCATGATGAGAGTCCCAAAAGACCTATTGGAGAAGAAGGGGAAACTCAGCGATAAAGAATTGAAGGCGATACAGACCCACCCGATCTATTCATTCAGGATCATCACGAGAGAACTCGGCTATGCAGAAGAGCTGGGGACTACCGCCCTCTATCACCACGAACGGTGGGACGGAAAGGGATATCCGAAACAGCTGAAGGGGAAGGAGATACCTCTTACCTCGAGAATTCTCTCCGTAGTCGACGCCTACGAAGCGATGGTGAGCGAACGGCCCCATCGCAATTCCATGATCGGATACCGTGCCATGCGGCAGATACTAAACGATAATTCGCGGCGTTTCGATTCGGAGATTCTCAAGATATTCATAAAGAGTATGGGGATCTATCCGGTAGGCAGCTATGTGGTCTTGAACGACGGAAGCGTCGGGAGGGTTGTAGAAAACCACAGGGAGATACCTCTTCGGCCGGTTATCCGTATCCTCGTCGGGCCGACGGGCAGAAGGATCGAGGAAAAGAACCGGCGCACCATTGACTTAAGCCAGGAAGCTTCCCTGTTCATCGTGAAGGCGGTGAGCTCGAATGAACTAAAAGAGGTGGGATAAAGCGATGAGAGCCGGCATAGGGGGAGAGAAGATAGCCGCGGCGTATCTGGAAGACAGCGGATATGAGATACTGCGGAAAAATTACCGCAGCCGGCGGGGAGAAATAGATATCGTCGCGCTTAAGGATGAGACGCTGGTATTCGTAGAGGTAAAGACGTGGGGAGAACTGCCCTTTAGCGAACTTGCCCGTTCTCTCGATAGAAAGAAGCGGGACAAGATTATTCGGGAGTCGAGAAGATTCATGTACCAAGAGCTGCCCGAGGGGCGGTTCTATATCCGCTACGATGTGGTCTATATAGATCCGCAGCGGGCCCACATTGAGCATATAATAGATGCTTTCACGGAGACAGACGCGGCATGATACGGGTGGCAAAACCGAGCGATCCAAAAAAGATAGAAGAACTCAAGAAAAAAATTCACGACAAACGCTACCTCGCCACGGCGATCCAGAGCATCGCCGGTACTCTCACAAAAGAAATTCTTCAGATAAGGGAAGAATAATGGGAAAGAACGACGGCGACAACAGGGGCAAGGGCGGCAGAGGAGGAAGACCGAGGGGCCGCCGCGGCGGGAGAAACCGCAGCCGTCGAGAACCGCCTGTTCGAGAGTCAATTCGGCTCGTCTGCATCCGCTGTGGAGAAGCCATAGGCCATCCTGAGATGGCGATAGCCTCCCCGGAGTCCGGAGAACCGATGCACTTCGACTGTGCTATTAGTGAAATCGCCGATAAAGAAGATTTGGGAGCAAGAGAAAAAATTTGCTACTTGGGACAGGGAAATTTCGCTGTTGTATCCTACAAGTCCGGTTCGACGGAGAGGGATTTCTCGGTTAAAAAGATTATTCCCTACGAAAACCGTGAGAAGGAGACGGAGTGGCGGCGCAGTATGCGGGATAAGGCAACGGCTCCCCGCTGAGGACAGAGAAGATGTCGCTTAAATTTGCAATTCTCGGATTGCTTGAAGACTCTCCCTACTACGGATATCAGATAAAGCAAAAATTCGAACACATGATGGGAGAACTATGGCCGGTTTCCTACGGACAGCTCTACCCGACATTGCGTAAGCTTATGGAAAACGGATACGTAACTATGGAGACGCGCCAGGGGAAAAAGGCCGTTGATAAGAACGTGTATTCCATCACTGAGGCGGGACAGCACGTCTTTCGCCGTTGGCTGGGAAAAGAGAGAAAACGGGTGCAGCACTCGATAAAGGATGAGTTTACCCTCAGTCTTTTTTTCATTGAAAAGCTCGGAAAAGGCGAAATTATCTCACAGCTCAGGGGAAAGCTCCGGGATGTTGAGGAGTACACGAAGATCTACCGGCGCGAGTACAACGAGTTGAACGGCCGAAAGCCGGCGTATAGAAAACACCTAACAAAAAAGCTGCTTCTGCACCTGGAGGCGGAGAAGCAGTGGCTGAATGAAGTAATCGCCGATTACGAGAGTTAGGACGTTACCGCCTGCACCTTGACTATATCGTCTAATAGCCCGCCATCTTTTGCAGAACTTCGTCCGCTTTTTTTCGAACGGTATGGATATAGTTGCCCTGGGAGATACGAATGAGAGCTCGAAATGCGTTTCGGTCCTGTAGACCGGCTTCGCTGTCCATGAGCTTCTCGAAGGCCAGTATCGCGGCAAAGGCAAAGTTGTTATCGGGAGTCATGATATTCTGGTTGAGGATGCTGAAGGCCAGTGCCTGGGTTACCTGCTGGTTCTCGTTGTCGCCTATTCCGCCCAGGGCATAAGCCGCCTCGGCCATGACCATGGGCTCGGGATCGGAGATAAGGACGTTGATGAGGCTGTCCCGTGCCAGTGTACCGCCCATTCTGCCGAGCAGCTCGGCCGATCTTCTGCGGACTTCGGGGTAGTTGTTCACCACCCTTCTTCCCTCCACGAGCTGAACGCCGATTCCTTCCCGCGAAAGTCTTTCGAGAATGTAGTGGGCCTCTTCATCGTTCTCTCCGACCTTTCCGTCATCGATCATCGCTTCGAGATTGTCGAGGGCCGTAAGCTTCATCGCCCTCTCCTCGGCGAAAGCTTGTTCACCGACTATACGCATTTCGATGCTTTGCAGAAAGAGTTCTTCAACCGTCTGCTCTTCATTCTGCGCATTCCCGTTTGCCGCTCCGGAATCCTGAGCGCAAAGGGGTAAGAGCAGGAGAAAACCACAAATTATGAGAAATACCACCTTAGCAACTCTTTTTTTCATACGCTCACTCCTTGGTAATCTTCCATTTATCGTCTACCTTCTCCAACGTATAGACCACAACGGGGTTTCCGTCAACATACATGTAGGCCTTTACCTTGTTTCGGCTGATGGCTCGTATATCGTCTACCTCCACGTTGCGCCTGCTCTGTACCACCACATAGTTGAAGTAGTCCCGCAGGGAACGAAGGGAGATGTTGTACTTATTGAGAACCGGCGCATTGGAGTAGTCACTCAGGACCGTAGGGTTGCTGTAGTAGTCTTTGTATTCCTTGGTGAGATAGGTTAACCACTTCTTGTAGTCCCGCGAAGAGATAATATCGTTGAGATCGGAAACCAAAAGTTGGAGGTCCTTTTTCGTCTCCTCGTATTCCTCTTGGTCCATGACATAGGTGCCGCCTTCGACCCCGGCTTTTTCGGCCTCCCGGGTAACAGCTTCTTCGGCCTCTTCGGTCTGCTCTTCCGTACCTTCCTGTACCTGCGGGCTATCGGTTTTTTCTTCCACCGGCGCTGTAGGCAGAGAGGCAGGCTCAGGATCTTCTGAGGCATCCGGTCCTCCGGCGCAGGCGGAGAGCACTAGTACGAAAATAAGCGGTAAGAAAAGAGAAGAGAGATGACCATTGGTTGCGGTAGTTCTTTTCACTACTATAAGTGTATAGAGCCTTGCCGAGTTTGTCAAAACGAATTTACGGAATTAAAAGAATTATAAAAGAGACATGAAAAAGAGACATGAACTTGACGGGAGAGGTAAAGCTCACTACACTGTCTTGTCATGCGGACGGCAGTGTTTCCGGGGACCTTCGATCCCCCGACAAACGGGCATCTCAATCTCATAGAGCGCGCGGCCCGGATATTCGATCTTTTGTATGTGGTTATTGCGGTGAATCAAGCGAAGGAGTGTCTCTTTTCCGGCGATGAGCGACAGTCTATGATGAGAGAGCTGCTACAAAACTACGAAAATGTGCAGGTCGAGCCCTGGAGCCGCCTCATAGTAGAGTTTACCGAAAAATTCCACACACGGGTTATCCTTCGGGGGGTACGCGCCTTGGCGGATTTCGGCTACGAGTTCGAATTGGCGATGACAAATAAGCAGTTGAACCCCGATCTGGAGATCATGTTCATGCCGACAGACCCGAAGTATTTCGTCCTGCGCTCCTCGGCGATAAAGGAAATAGCGATGTACGGCGGGGACATTTCGACGATGGTACCGCCCGTTGTTGCTGAAGCATTAGGCAGAAGATTGGGAGTAGTTGACAATGGGGGATGATCTACGGTATCGTCTCAGGACCGATTTACCGATAAGGAAAAACCGGAACTAAGAGAGAGGATGATATATGGCTGTACCAAAGAATAAGGCCTCGAAGTCGAGGACGAGAAGAAGAAATTCGGTAAACATGCGATACCGAGCCCCGCAGCTGATCGAATGTGGCTCCTGCGGCAACCTTATTGTTCCCCATCGTGTATGTCCGAAGTGCGGTGCGTACCGGGGCCGACAGGTCTTGGACATCGAATAGCAGTACGAAGAAGGAGAAGCGTATGGATGACGTGTTTGAAAAGGTAAAAAAACTTATAGCGGAGAAGCTCGAAGTAGAAGAAGACAAAATTACTCCTGAAGCTTCTTTTAGACAGGATCTGGGAGCCGACAGCCTGGATACCTACGAACTGGTCTACGCAATCGAAGAGGAAATGGGCATCTCTATTCCCGATGAAAAAGCCAACGAATTTGAAACCGTTGGTGATGCGGTGGAATTTCTCAAAACTCAGGTGGACAAGTAGTACGGAAAAACCGTGGGTCTTTTACAGAAGCAACAGGAAGTGCAGACACCTCCGGTTTCTGCGGAACGAAAGAAAGAATTACAATTATTCGAAAAACATATCGGTATAAGGTTCAGGAAGCTCGACCTCCTGAACCTTGCTTTTTCTCATCGTTCCTTTGCAAATGAAAACGGTGGTGGCGTAGACAACAACGAAAAGCTTGAGTTTTTGGGCGACAGCGTGCTCGGGCTCGTGGCAAGCGAGTACCTCTATCTCACCCTCACCGACAAGGCCGAAGGTGATCTGGCGAGGATAAAATCCTTCGTGGTAAGCGAGGACAGCCTCGCCGAGATAGCAAAGAGTATCAAGGTGGATAATTTCATCCTCATCGGAAAGGGAGAGGAGTATTCCGGCGGACGGTCGAAAAAGGCTATTCTGGCCGACTGCATGGAGGCGATTATCGGAGCCTACTACCTGGATTCGGGTTTCAAAGCCTCGAAGAACTTTGTTCTCAAGTACCTTGTGCCGGAAATAAACAAGGTGCTCGAGGACAGGCACAAGAAGGACTACAAGACGCTCCTTCAGGAATTCGTGCAAAAGAAGTTCAAGAGTTATCCTCGATACTCTTTGGTGAAGAAGACCGGTCCCGATCATGACCGGACCTTTTGGATTCATGTCGGTATAAATGGAAAGGATTACGGTCCGGGGCAGGGGAAAAACAAGAAAGAGGCCGAGCAGAATGCCGCGGGAATTGCCTACCGCAGCCTCGCCGAGGGCGGGGTGGAAAAGAAGGAAAAAAAACGTCGGGAAAAATCAAAACGGTAGTCGAAACCGTCAAGTCTTTAGATGATGTGCGTAGAAGCTCCTGGCCAAGGTCAGGAGCCTTTCTTTGGTATTCATCTCCGGATCGTCGAGGACTGCCTCGAGAAGTTGATCTATTACGGTGCCCATGTCGGGCCCCTTGGGAATACCCGCTTCTTCGAGCTGGTGGCCGTCTACGGCAAGATCGTGTGCCGAAAGGGCCTGTTCGGCGGAAATGACTCCTTCGATCCGCCGCTTGAGTTCGATAAGGGGAGCCCCGGAACCAGGTCTTCTTCTCATGCCGAAGGTATCCGCCGTCCTGAGGGCGAAAAGATCGTCGATGAGGTCTTTTCCCACACGAGCGATGAAGCGGCGGACGGCAGCATCGCTCCACTGTTCATTGTAGTTGAACATATGGTGACGGACGAGCCTGCAGATACGCTCCTCGGAGGCCTTCGAGAAACGGAGACGCCGGCAGATCTTATGGGTGATTTGCTCGGAGGCCTTTTCATGACCGTGGAAAGTCGGATACTCGGCACTGTCTCCGGAAACAAGCGCTAAACTTCTTTCGTCGGCTGTTTCGGCCTTCCCCAGGTCATGGAACAGGGCGGCAAAGCGGACCTCCGGACGATCCTTCGGGGCGCCGTCACAGCAATAGAGGGAGTGATCCAGCACATCGAAGGAGTGGAAGTCTCCTTGGATTATCCCGCGGCAGGCGGAGAGTTCCGGCAGAATATTCGGCAATAGACCGCAATTTTCCATTTCAAGAAAACCCTTAGAGGGAAGGTCGGTTTTCATGATCTTTTCAAGTTCTTCCCGTATCCGCTCGGCGGAAACAAGGCCTATTCGTGCGGCGTCTCTTCTCATTGCCGCAACGAGCTTCTCATCGAGGTCGAATTCGAGCTGTGCGGAGAAACGGCAGCCCCGTACCATTCGCAGGGCGTCCTCCTCAATCCGTGTTTCAGGAGGGCCGACGGTGCGGATGATTGCTCTCTTGAGATCTTCTCTGCCGCCGAAGGGGTCGAGCAGTGCTCCTCCGGGAATCTTCACCGCCATGGAATTGATGGTAAAATCCCGCCGTGAAAGGTCTTCTTCAATAGAGGGGGTGAAGGTGATGGAGTCCGGATGGCGGGAATCGCTGTAGGAGCTTTCCACGCGGAATGTGGTATACTCGAATCTCTGTCCTTCGAAGAGAACCGTAACGGTGCCGTGTTTGATCCCCGTTGGAATGACCCGCTTGAAAAGCTGTATGACTTGACCCGGATCGGCATCGCCGGCGAAGTCGTAATCGGTAGGCTTGCGATGGAGAACCATATTGCGTACGGCGCCGCCGACGAGATAGCAGGAAAAACCCGCCTCTTCGAAAATGCGGCCGAATCTCTCAACTGTTTTTGGAACACGAAAGTGGAGCGATTTCATCAATAAGCCTCAAAGCTACTGTAGCGAAAACTCGACCCTTTGTATATGAGCTCAGCAATTCTGATATGCGCCATAAAAAACCGCCCCCCATAGGGAAGGGGACGGCGGGTACACAGAAAAACCGAACTACTGCAGCAGCTGGAGAACCGACTGTGACTTCTGATTCGCCTGCGCGAGCATGGCGGTAGAAGACTGCACAAGGATTTGGTTCTTGGTGTATTGGACCATTTCCTCCGCCATATCGGTGTCCCGGATTCTCGATTCGGCTGCCTGCAGGTTCTCGGCGCCGATTCCGAGCCCCTTCACCGCGTAGTTCAAGCGGTTCTGATAGGCGCCGAGGTCGGCACGCTGCTTGCTCACTTTCGTGAGTGCCGCGTCGATGGTGGCGATGGCCATGTTGGCCTTGTCGGGCGAGGACATAGAGATAAAGGTTGCGGCGTGGGCCATCGAACCGGTTCCCTGGATGCCCAGACCCTGGGCGGTCATGGTTCCGATGTAGACCCGCTCCCTCTGGTCCATGTTGGCGCCGATATGCAGCCACATGCTGGCGGTGACCTGGTTCTCTCCGGTTTCGCTGGCGAAGCGGCCGGTGAGCATGTTCATGCCGTTGAACTGGGCATGGCTGGAGATGCGGTTGACCTCGTCTACGAGCTGGCTGATTTCGACCTGTATCTGCATCCTGTCCTCGTCGGAATAGATGCCGTTACTGGCCTGGATGGCGAGCTCGCGCATTCGGTGAAGAATGTCCTGGCTTTCCTGCAGGTATCCTTCCGTTGCCTGGATGAAGGAGATGCCGTCTTCGGCATTCCTCTGTGCCCTGTGCAAGCCTCTGATCTGAGACCGCATTTTCTCGGAAACCGCAAGTCCGGATGCATCATCGCCGGCCCGGTTGATGCGTAAACCGGAAGAGAGCTTCTCGATGTTCTTGTCGACCTCCCAATTGTTCCAGCTCTGCTGGCGTTGGGCGAAGATCGCACTCATGTTGTGATTGATTATCATCTCATCCTCCTTGAATGATGATGCGGACATCCTTGTCCGCTTTTCTCACACTTCAATTTTCGGTTTTTCAGGAGAGGGCTTTAGAAAAAGTGAAAAAAAACGGTATTCCGGGAAGGTCCCGGTTCAGTCTATGCGCTTTTTTATCTCCTCCCAAAGAGCGGAAAAGGCGAGAGAGGCTTTTGAATTTCGAGAAAAGGCGGGCAGAGGGTTTCTCCGTTCACCCATTTTTTCCACGAGAGAACTGTAAGGAATCGAAGTAGAGAGGAGGGGTATTCCGGAGATATCCCGAATTTCAAGGGTTTCTCTGTGGATCTTTTTTCGACGATCCGCGAGGGAGAAGAAGGGGAGGAGTTTTTTCTTCTTAAGTGCATTCTCATCGAAGAAGCGGAGGAGCTTGTGGAAACTGTGGAGACTCAATGGGCTGGGAATGAGGGGCACGAGAAGGTAGTCGGCGGCACGAAAGACATTTTCCGATTCGAGATTGATGTTCGGCGGGGTATCCAGGAAAATATGTGCGTAGCTTTCGGCGTGATGCTTGACCAGTGAGCCGAGCCGCCTCTTGGAATGTTTCGCATCGTCGAGGGCGATATCCATGTTTCGGAGACTGAGATTCGACGGCAAGATATCGAGCCTCTCGAAGGCGGTAGACTCGATGTGTTTCTCCGTCTTTTTTCCCCCCTTGACAAGTTTTTCGGAATTTAATTTCTTCGACGGTTTCTTGCCGAAGTAGTAGCTCGCCGAGCCTTGGGGATCGAGATCGATGATGAGGGTTCGAGAGCTGTGTAATGAAGCGAGGTAGGCAAGATTCACCGCGGCGGCGGTTTTTCCCACTCCCCCCTTTATGCTGTAGACGGCGAGGACGGACATAAAAGGCCTCCTACTACCTACTATGAACGGCAAAGGGTAAAAATGCAAATATCGAATGTTAAAATTACATGAGCGTTCTGCGCATTGCTTGTAAATTCTCCTTCCTCTCTATAGAGTTAAGAATAATGACGAAGAAAAAGAAAAAGAGAATAGGGATCCTCAGCGCCGGCGGAGATTGTCCCGGTATCAACGCGGCGATACGCGGCGTAGGGAAGACGGCGATGCTCGAATACGGCATGGAGGTCCTCGGTATTTCCTCGGGTTTCTTAGGACTCATAGAAAAGGAGTACCGCATTCTTACCGAGGAGGACCTCTCAGGCATTCTTACTCTCGGCGGAACCATTCTCGGCACTTCTCGAGAGAAACCGTTCAAGAAGGATCAGTACAACGATTACATCCGCAGCAAACCGGACATCATAAAGGATAATTACAACTCCTTGGAGCTCGACTGCGTAGTCTGCATCGGCGGGAACGGGACGATGAAAACGGCCTACAAGCTTTCGGAAGAGGGTTTGCACATTATCGGGGTGCCGAAAACCATCGACAACGATGTGTGGGGCAGCGACCTCACCTTTGGCTTCGATTCGGCCCTCAGCATCGCCACCGAGGCGATCGACAGGATCCATACAACGGCGAACAGTCACAAGAGGATCATGGTGGTAGAGGTAATGGGACATCATGCCGGCTGGCTTGCCCTCTACTCCGGTGTGGCCGCCGGCGGAGATGTCATTATCATACCGGAAATTCCCTATGACTTGGATGTCATCGCAGATTATCTGAAGAAAAGGGCAAAGTCGGGGAAACCGTATTCGATCCTCGTGGTGGCGGAGGGCATCGACATTCCCGAGAAAAAGAAACGGAAGGGAGCGGCGAGATACATCGCAAAGGAAATACAGAAGAGGATCGACCTCAACACGAGAGAGACCATTCTCGGCTACATTCAGCGGGGTGGTACCCCGACGGCCTCCGACCGCATACTGGCCACCCGTCTCGGTTCCTACGCGGCCCAGTCGGCGGCGGAGGAAAACTACGACTGCATGGTCGCCCTGCACAATAAGACGATGATACGCGTGCCTCTCAAAGAGGTTTCGGGGAAGCTCAATCTCGTGCCGAAGGATCATCCGATAGTACAGAAGGCCCGCACCATAGGTACCTGCTTCGGCGACGCAATCCCGGAAAGACTATGAGCGGAAAGCGGGACTACATCAACAAGGAGATAAGCTGGCTCTCCTTCAACGAGCGGGTACTGCAGGAGGCGATGGACCTGCGGGTTCCTCTTCCACAACGGATAAAGTTTCTTGGAATATACAGCAATAACCTGGACGAATTCTTCCGCGTGCGGGTGGCTACGCTCAAAAGATTGACCCAGCTGGGAAAGAAGAGCATGGAGCTCATCGAGGAGGACCCGGCAGGCATTCTCGAAAGCATTCAGAAGATAGTCATAGAACAGCATGGAAGATTCGAAAAGGTTTTCAACACCACGAAAAAAGAACTGGAAGATCACGGAATATACTTCCTCAGGGAGCATGAGCTGAACGAGCATCAGCAGGCCTTTGTATACGACTATCTCATTCAAGAGATCCGGCCCAAGATCTTCCCCGTAATGATAGACGGACGCTACCGGTTTCCCGAATTGAAGGATACGGCCCTCTACCTGGCGGTTGAACTTATCAAGTCCGGAACGAAGGGAAGTCCCAAATTTAGCATCATAGAAATTCCCTCAAAAACCTGCTCCCGCTTCATCCTTCTTCCCGGCGAGGACAAGAAGCAGTATATCATCCTTCTCGAAGACGTCATTCGCTACGGGCTTCCCTACATTTTCGGCATGCTCGACTACGACTGTTTTCAGGCATTCGATATAAAAATCACCAGGGATTCGGAACTCGATATAGACGACGATTTCGGCGTGAGCTACCTCAACAAGATCCAGAAGAGCCTTGATAAACGAAAAAGGGGAAGACCGGTTCGGCTCACCTACGATACGGAGATGCCGCAAACGATGGTCGATTTCTTCAAGAAGAAGCTCAAGCTCAAACCCCTCGACACGCTCCTGCCGGGAGGAAGGTATCATAATTCCCGAGACTATATTTCCTTTCCGAAGATTATTCGGGAAGACCCGGACCAGGAGCCGCCGAAAATTCCGCATAAGGATCTGGAGGAGCAGACAAAGATCCTCGATGTGATTCGGAAAAAAGACGTGCTCCTGCAGTTTCCCTACCATCCCTTCGACTATCTCATCGATCTTCTGCGGGAGGCGGCCCTCGACCCGAAGGTAACGGGAATAAAGATAACGCTCTACCGTGTTGCCCGCTACTCGAGTGTCGTCAATGCCCTGATAAACGCGCGAAAGAACCGCAAGGAGGTGGTCGTCCTATTGGAATTGCAGGCCCGCTTCGACGAAAAGGCGAACATCAACTGGGCGAATAAGCTGAAGAAAGAAGGAGTAAAGGTCATATTCGGTATACCCGGACTCAAGGTGCATGCAAAACTCTGCAGCATTACGAAGAAGAAAACGGGAGACGAGGTGTATCGCATCGCCGCCATAGGGACGGGTAACTTTAACGAAGATACCGCTCAGAGCTACACCGACAGCTACCTTCTCACCGGCGATGAACGCATCACCGAAGAGGTGGAGAGGCTCTTCGACTTTTTCGAAAGCAATTATAAAATCGTCAAGTTCAAGACGCTGCTGGTCTCCCCTTTCTACTTTCGGGACAATTTTAATCGGCTGGTCGATGAAGAGATTGCACACGCCGCCGCGGGGAAAGAGGCGTACATTCACATGAAACTCAACAATATCGCCGACAAACGCATAGGAAAAAAGCTCTACGAGGCCGGAAGGGCCGGAGTAAAGGTACGGCTCATCATTCGCGGCATGTTCTCTCTCGTTGCGGGAAAAGAGGGACTCAGTGAGAATATCGAGGCCATCAGCATAGTGGACCGATACCTTGAGCATACTAGGTACTACATTTTCGCCGCGGGAGGCGAAGAAAAGGTATTCATCTCTTCTGCGGACCTTTTGCCGAGGAACTTGGACAGACGCGTAGAGGTAACCTGTCCTATTTTCGAGGAGAAGTTAAAGAAGGAACTCATAGAACTCTTCGATACGGAGTGGAAGGACAACTGCAAGGCACGGATTCTCGACGAAAACCTCAAGAACCGCTACCGAAAAACGGAAGAAAAGGAATGCAGCAGGGCACAGGTGGAAAAGGGGAAGTACATTTCCCGGGAACACACGGGCGGCGATGGAGACTACGGCGCATGGTGGCCCACGGCTTGACATCGGAGAAGCCTTTTCTCTAGAATGGTCTCTACGAATATCCTGCTACAGTAGCGTTTACTGCACTCTCTCCTCGCTTTCGGGAGAGGAGAGAAGACGATAATTCCTTGAGGAGGCCGTTTTGTATAGACCCGTTGACCCAAAAGTCGACTTTCCGAAGATGGAGGAGAAGGTCCTCGATTTTTGGCAGAAGAACGATATCTTCAGCAAGTCCATCGAGAATAGAGACGGGAAGGAGGAGTTCGTCTTTTACGACGGCCCTCCCTTTGCCACCGGTCTTCCCCACTTCGGCCATTTCGTCCCCGGCACCATTAAGGACATTATTCCCCGCTACAAGACGATGAAGGGGATGAAGGTAGACCGGCGTTTCGGATGGGACTGTCACGGCCTGCCTGTTGAGTATGAAATAGAAAAAGAACTCGGCATAAGCGGAAAGAGTCGGATAGAGGAATACGGAGTTGGAAAGTTCAATGAGCAGTGCCGATCGATTGTACTGCGGTATACCGCCGAGTGGGAACGCATCGTAACGAGAATGGGCCGCTGGGTCGATTTCGAACACGACTATAAAACGATGGACCCGGACTTTATGGAGTCGATCTGGTGGGCCGTAAAGACCCTCTGGGAGAAGGGGTATCTCTATGAGGGCTACAATATCCTGCCCTACAGCCCGGCACTGTCCACCCCTCTGTCGAACTTCGAGGTGAATCTTGGAGGCTATCAAGAGGTGGTCGATCCGGCGGTCACGGTGAAATTCAAATTGAAGGGAAAGGAGGACACCTTTTTTCTCGCGTGGACCACCACGCCCTGGACCCTTCCGTCGAATCTGGCCCTTGCCCTGGGACCGGATATCACCTATGCCAAGGTGAAAGATGGGGATGAATACTACATTCTTGCAAAGGACCGGCTCTCCTCCTACTACAAGAACGAAGAGGATTATAAAATCGTAGAGGAGAAGAAGGGTTCTCGGCTCTCCGGCATCGACTACGAACCCCTCTTTCCCTATTTCGCCGATGCAGAGAAGAAGGGGGCCTTTAAGACTATCCTTGCGGACTACGTGAGCACGGAGGAGGGGTCGGGCATTGTTCATACGGCACCCGGATTCGGTGAAGAGGACTACGAAGCGCTGAAAGATACGGAGGTGCCGGTGGTATGCCCCATAGACGCGGAGTGCCGTTTCACCTCTGAGGTTCCGGACTTCGAGGGGCTCTTCGTGAAGGACGCCGACGAGCCCATCATGGACATGCTGAAGGAGCGGGGCAAGCTGGTCAAACGGGCGAAGTATCGCCACAGCTATCCCTTCTGCTATAGGACGAAAAAGCCGCTCATCTATCGGGCCGTGTCGAGCTGGTTTGTAAACATAGCGAAGATCAAGGGAAAGATGCTCGGGGCGAACGAGAAGGTTAACTGGGTCCCCGACCACCTCAAGCACGGCCGCTTCGGGAAGTGGCTGGAAGGCGCGCGGGAGTGGGCGATCAGCCGAAACCGTTACTGGGGAAATCCCCTTCCGGTGTGGAAGTGCGACGGATCGGACCACAGAGAAGTGATCGGTTCGCGAAAAGAATTGCAGGAAAAGTCGGGAGTCTGGGTGGAAGATCTGCACAAACACTTCATCGATGAAATAACTTGGCCCAGTCCCGACGGCAAGGGGACGATGCGGCGGATACCCGACGTCCTCGACTGCTGGTTCGAATCCGGCTCCATGCCCTACGCGCAGAATCACTATCCCTTCGAAAACAAGGAATGGTTCGAAAAGAATTTTCCCGCCGATTTTATCTGCGAAGGACTCGACCAGACCCGCGGCTGGTTCTATACGCTGACGATCCTCGCGGCGGCGATTTTCGATGAACCGGCCTTTATGAACGTGGTTACCAACGGACTCGTTCTTGCCGAAGACGGAAAGAAGATGTCAAAATCGGAGCGCAACTATTCCGATCCGATGGACGTGATCAACCAGTTCGGTGCCGATGCGCTGAGACTCTTTCTCATGCACTCGGCGGTGGTGAAGGCGGAGGACCTGCGCTACTCCGACGAGGGGGTCAAGGAGGTCCTGAAGAACTTCATAATTCCCCTGTGGAATTCCTACAGCTTCTTCGTCACCTACGCGAACATCGACGGCTACGAGTACCGGAGAGAGCCGAAGAACCTCATAAACCCGCTCGACCAATGGGTCCTCTCCGAAGCCGAACGGCTGGTGGCCGATGTAACGGCCGAGCTCGAAGCCTATGACCTGCAGAAGGCAATCGATCCGATCCTCCGCTTCATAGATCTTCTGAACAACTGGTACATCCGCCGCTCAAGGCGGCGGTTCTGGCGTTCGGAAAACGACCCTGACAAAATGCAAGCCTACGATACCCTCTCTACCGTGCTGATGAAGCTCATTCACGTCGCGGCGCCGAT
The DNA here is from genome assembly GCA_964594775.1 of uncultured Spirochaetaceae bacterium. Lineage (GTDB taxonomy): Bacteria > Spirochaetota > Spirochaetia > DSM-16054 > Sediminispirochaetaceae > CAYFVU01. The sequence continues at coordinate 7,621 of CAZQNO010000016.1, read as the reverse complement.
AATCCCCTTTGTTACCGAGGAGATCTATCAAAACCTCAAAACCGGCGAGATGCCCGAGTCTATTCATCTGGCAGACTATCCGGAGGCGGACAGTTCCAAGCGGGACCTGGATTTGGAACGGAAGATGTCGGTTACTCGAAAGGCCGTTTCGATGGGACGAGCCCTTAGGAGTATGCACAGCATAAAGACCAGGCAGCCCCTAAAGGCCATCTACCTCGTCACCAAGGACGGGAGTGAACGGAAAATCCTCCGAGAAATGGAGGAGATCATCAGAGAGGAGCTTAACGTCAAAGACGTGCTCTTTAAGGAAAACGAGGAAGACCTGGTGGTCTACTCGGCGAAACCGAACTATAAGATCCTCGGGAAGAAGCTCGGAAAGTACATGAAGCAGGTCGCCGAGAAGATAGAAAAACTCTCGATGAGCGAGATACAGTCCATTCTCGACGGTGCGACTCTTTACCTCGACTACAGCGGCGGGAGTCTGGAACTCAACGAAGAGGGGATCGTCGTACAGCGAAGCGAGAAGGAGCACATGAAGGTCCTCAACGAGGAAAGCCTCACCGTAGGACTCGACACGGAGGTAACGGACGAGCTGCGGCAGGAGGGAGCGGTACGAGATCTCGTACGAAGCATTCAAAATCTCAGAAAGGAGACCGGGCTGGAAGTTACCGACCGGATCCGCCTCGTGCTGTACGGGACCGACGACGTACAGAAAGCTGTCGAAAATTTCGAGGAGCATCTGCTCAACGAAACTTTGGCGAGGGATTACCAGTGGAAGGAGCCGGTGGACGGTATTGAAGTCGAGTGCGGCGAAGGCAGCTGTAAAATCAGCCTCAGCAAAACGAAATAGCCTCTTCGTGAAGAGGAGGGCGGAGGAAGGCTCCTCCGGGTTCCCCGCCGGTCTTCGGCAGATCGGGAAAGGGATAAGCGGATCGGGCAGGTCGGGCCGCGGCATTCCCGGAGCACTCTTCGTCCTCTTCGGTCTCATTTTGTCTCTTTCCGCTTGCCGAAGTATTCCGGTGCCGCAGACCGAAGAGCATCCGGATCTCCTCTATCGGGAAGGAAGCATCCTTCTCGTTCTGAAAATCGACGGACATGAGGCGCTTTCCGAAGAGATCCTTACGAAATTTCTCCCGGGTGATACGGCGAAAAGACTTCTCTCTCGAAGCGATGTAATTACTCTTCGCGTTTTCGAGGACGAAGAAGGTCATATTCGCTTCGAAGGTCTAGCGAGAGGACGATACCCCGGAAGAATAATCGCAGCCGCCCTGAAGAAGGACGGATGGGAGAAGAGAAGCACTCCGCTTACCTGGTATGAATATCCACCGCAAACCCTGCAATTGGCCGTCCCGGATTCGCGTCTTCTCGTTGCGGCGAACGCCGATATGCCCGGTCTCCTCAACGCAATTATGGAGGAGAAAACCCGCACGGTCGTACCTGCCGAGACCGCTGCCGTGATGGAACGATCCGCTCTTACCCTATACGGTAGACATCCAAAGTTTTCTTCCTACTTCGACCAGAGGATAGCGGGGCTGCTGCCGCGGGTAGAGGAGTTCCGCATGAGCCTTTCCGGAGAAGACGAGTATCGGCTCGACGGAATGTACCGTTTTTCCGACGAAAAGACGGCACGATCCTTTTTTCTCGCGCTGCGTTTGGCGCTGCTTCGAAGGGCAAGAGAGGAGGGAAAGAGAGCGATAATGGAAATCGTAGAGAACCGTTATGTGCAGCAGAGCGAAGAGATGGTTACCGTTAAAGGAGCGCGTATAGACACGGAGGAGTTCATCCTTCTATTGGGAATTTTTTCCCCCGCTTTTTTCGGTACCGCATATTGACGAGGAGGAAGGGCGGGATGAAGGATGAAAGAGTAGCCGTGGTGGACTATGCCGCCGGGAATCTCACCAGCGTAAAGACTGCATTGAAACGGCTGGGAAGCAGGTATGTCGTTTCGAAAAATCCTCGCGAACTCGACGGCTGTGACCGGCTCATCTTCCCCGGGGTTGGGGAGGCGAGCTCCGCGATGAGAGAATTGTCTGCGAGGGGGCTGGATACTTTTCTCAAGGAGTACGCCGAATCGAATAGACCGATGCTCGGCATCTGTCTCGGATGTCAGATTCTTCTTTCGTATTCGCAAGAGAACGATACGAACTGTATGGATATTCTGCCCGGGGAGGTGAAGCGCTTTTCCAAAAAGAGCGGACTGAAAGTCCCCCACATGGGCTGGAACGAGGTGCGTGTGCGAAAAAACTCTCCCCTTTTTGCGGGGATTCCTGACGGCAGCTCCTTTTACTTCGTCCATTCATACTATCCGAAGCCGGTGGAAACCGAAGAGGTAATCGCCTTTACGGAATACGGAGGCCGCTTTCCCTCCGCCTTCGGCCGGAGAAATCTCTATGCGGTGCAGTTTCATCCGGAAAAGTCCGGTGAGCGGGGAATACAGCTTCTGTCGAATTTTCTCCAACTGGATGCAGAAGCGGATACCCAGAGCGATACGGGGAAGGAGAGAAGAAGGGACGGAGGACAGGTGTGTTAAAAAAGAGAATCATCGTGTGTCTCGACGTAAAAGAGGGGAAAACGACAAAAGGGGTACGTTTCAAGGGCAACGTTGAAGTGGGCGATCCGGTGGAGATGGCCGAGGAGTACTACCGCCAGGGAGCCGATGAGCTGGTGTTCTACGATATTACCGCCTCTCATGAGAAGAGAGGTATCATGATCGATGTGGTGAGAAGAGTGGCCGAGAAGATCTTCATTCCCTTTTCTGTGGGCGGCGGTATTTCGTCTCTTGAAGACATGAAGCAAGTCATTCTCGCCGGCGCGGAAAAGGTCAGTGTAAACAGCAAGGCGGTGGAGAATCCCGAGATCATTCGAGACGGAGCAAAGCACTTCGGTAATCAGTGCGTGGTATTGGGCATGGATGCGGCGAGGGATGCGAAAATGCCGTCGGGATACCGTGTCTATATACACGGGGGAAGAAGAGCAACGGAGCTGGATGCGCGGGAATGGGCACGGCATGCGGTTGAGCTGGGGGCGGGAGAGATCGTAGTGAACTCGATAGATGCCGACGGGACAAAGGAGGGCTATGAAATTTTCCTTACGAGAATGATATCGCAAGCCGTTGAGGTTCCCGTCGTTGCATCCGGCGGAGCGGGAGAACCGCAGCACTTGGCGGAGGTTCTTAAGGAGGGGCGGGCCGATGCGGCTCTCATCGCTTCCATGGTGCACATCGACGCGTATCGCATAGAGGGAATAAAGCGAGAGCTTGTCGAAGCAGGACTGGCGATGAGGATGGACGTCGACTAAAAAATTACGTATATTTAGATGCGAAGGAGTAGGGAAAGATGCCGACATACGACTATAAATGCACCGAGTGCGGACACGAGTTTGAACATTTTCAGGCCATGTCCGACGATCCCCTGCAGAGCTGCCCGCAATGCGGTGGGCTGCTCCGCCGGCTCATAGGGGGAGGAACGGGAGTAATTTTCAAGGGAAGCGGTTTCTATGTTACGGACAAAAAGAACGCTGCTGCCGATTCTGCGGTAAAAACGAGTGAAAAAAAAGAGACAAAAGTCGAAGCCGGTTCACAGAGCTGACCCATAGCCGGAGGGGCTTATCTCTCGCCGTCTCTCCGGCCGTCCGATTCTCCGCGTACACCGCTGTGCGGCGGAAACTCTATCAGCTCTTTCTCTTCGATCGCTTTCTTGAGAAGATCTTCCCCGTCCAGAAGTGCCCATGAGTCCCTCATTGCGGCGAAATTCGGACGAACAAGAGGATTTTCCGGTGAGAAAATGGTGCAGCAGTCGTCATAGGGGAGTATTGAAATCTCGTAGCTTCCTATGTTGCGGGCGATCCTGATGATCTCTGCCTTGTCCAAGCCGATGAGCGGTCTGAATATGGGGAGTCCGGACATGCTGCCGGTAAAACGGAGGCTCTCTATGGTCTGGCTCGCCACTTGGCTGAGGGACTCTCCGCTTATCAGTGCTCCGGCACCTATTCGTTCCGCCAGCAGTTCTGCAATGCGGACCATCCCCGCACGCATCAGGAGGGTGGTTTCCTCCTTTTTCGCTTTATCGTTTATCCGTAACTGAAACTCGGTAAAGGGAACGACGTGGAGTTTCGTTCCGACAAGATAGGTGCTCAGGACGGCGGAGAGACGCTTCACCTTCTCTAATGCCTCATCGGAGGTGTAGGGGTAGGCATGGAAGTAAACCGCCTCTTGAGCGAGACCGCGCTTTGCCATGAGATAGCCGGCAACAGGTGAGTCGATTCCTCCGCTCAAGAGAAGCAGGCCCTTACCGGCACTAGCCACGGGAAGCCCTCCGGGTCCTTTTTTCTCATCGATGTAGAGGTACACCTGTTCCCGTATTTCTATGCGCAGTTTCCACTGAGGATTCCGCACATCGACGCGGAGAAAGGGGAGACTTCGACGCAGGTGTTCTCCTACCTCCGTCGCGATTTCGTAGGAATCGTGGGGAAACGATTTATCCGTCCTCCGCGCCTCGATTTTGAAGGATACCGATTCAGAAGCAAGGGAGTCGGCTTTTGCAGCGAAGGTTTTTCGGGCGTATCCTTCCAATACCCCGGCGGCCGTTTTCTTTAGGGCTTCCAAGTTCTTCTCGCAGCGCATTGTGGGGGTAAAGGCGACGATGCCGAAGAGGGCTGAGAGGGCCTCTTCGGTCGGCAGAACGGAAGACTCGGGAACATCTAAGTAGAACCTTCTGTCTCGGCTATGAATTTTCACCGAGAGACCTTGAAGAAGAATGCGCATGTTGTCTTGCAATCGTTTCTCGAAGAAGGCCTTATTCCTGCCCTTGAGGGCGATTTCACCGATTTTTATAAGATAGCGAACACTCATATCAGCGAACCGTATTCATGAGGCCGGGAATCTTCTGTTCGAGGACGGAGCAGAACCGTTTGACCTCTTGCTCTTTGGTGTTCCACCCGAAGGATACGCGGATAGAAGCCAATGCATCTTCCGGGCTCACTGCGCAGGCGCTAAGTACGCGGCTGCGCTTCTTTCTCCGATTGCTTGAGCAGGCCGAACCGGTGGAGACGGCGAAGCCCATGTCGCTGAGAACCCTCACGGCGACCTCGCCGGGAAGGGGAGAGACGCTGAATGTGAGGATATAGGGTGAGGAGCCCGCGCCGGGAAAACGGTTTTCCGCAAGCGCCTGATCAAAGGCGGCGGGAGAAGAACAGGCGGCCTTGTCTTCTTTGTCTGCGGCCCGACCGGGTAACACTTTACTGCCAGGAATGCCTTCGATAGCGGAGAGAAGGATTTCTCGGCAGTTTTTTACCCTTTCAAAGCTTTCCCGAAGATCTCCGTGCCGGCGGAGGGCCGCTTCTGCAAACGCTATGAGGGAGGGAACGTTCTCGGTACCCGGGCGAAGTCCCGATTCCTGGCCCCCGCCCGCTAGTGCCGCTTCGATGCTGCCGGATAGATAGAGCAGTCCGACTCCCTTCGGTCCGGAAAGCTTGTGGGAGCTGAAGGAGGCGCTGTCTACTCCGAGCCGTTTAAGGGGGAGGGGAATTTTCCCGAAGGCCTGTACCGCATCGGTGTGGAAGTGAAGCCTCATCTCGTGCCGTTTCTCGAAGTAACGCAGCTCGCGGGCTATTTCGTCTATCGGCTGGATTCTTCCGGTTTCGTTGTTGATCGTCATCACCGTAACCAGTCGGGTCTTCTCGTCGAGAAGTGCGCGGACCGCTTCGGGGCGGATAATCCCGGATTCGTCGGCGGGAATTACTTTCACCTCGTAGCCGGCCTCCTGGAGAAGGGGAATGTACTCGTACACGGAGGGGTGTTCTATGGAAGAAATGAGCACAGTCCCTTTTCTTCTTTTTCTCAAAAGGGAGAGCAGCACAATGGCGTTCGATTCCGTGCCGCCGGAGCTAAAGTAGAGCCGATCGGCTTGGACGCCGAGACAAGAGGCAAGATCGGAGCGGGCCTTTTCGAGTCGGCGGCGGGATGTTCTGCCTAGTTCGTGAAGTGAACTGGGATTTCCGAAGTACTCACTCTGTGCGGTGTTGAAGAGATCGATGATACCGGGATCCATCGGCGCCGTAGAGGCCCAATCGAGGTAGAGCTGGTCCATAGTTCGATATACTATCGGCATGCCGGTGTTTCTTCAAGACGTCCTCTTTTTTGCTAGTGCTCCGCTATGCCAACTTATAGCTATATAGGAAAAATTTTAATTTCCTGCTTGAAAAAACAGAGATAAAGTTGTACGGTACAATTTATCATGAAGAATAATACCTGCTGCGCCGACAGCGTAATCGAAATCTATGCCGAAAAGCTCAAGGTCTGCGGACATCCTATCCGTTTAAAACTTCTCTGTCTCATAGAGCAGGAAGATGCCTGTGTTACCGAGCTCTGGAAGCTTCTCAAACAGTCTCAACCGGTAGTCTCCCAGCATCTTGCCGTTCTAAAAGAGAAGGGGATAGTTGCTTCTGAGGTACAGGGAAACAAACGGTATTACTCGATTATCGATCCATATATTCGTAACATCATACACAGCCTTGGTGAGTAATACCTATAGTGCCTCTGATACCTCCTTTACCGTCGAACTAAGCGGTACAGGTACATCGGTCCTTCCCTGCGATGATCCTTTGAAAACAATCGAAAGAATTGCCGGAAAATCCCGCAGCATTTTTATTTTTGATGAAAACACCGCAGCACTTCTCGACATCGACGAAGATGCTTCCCTTGTCATACCTCCGGGTGAGTCGCAGAAGAACATGGATACCGTCTGTTTCATCGCCGGAGAGCTCCTGCGAAAGGGCGTAACGAGAGACAGCTGTCTCATCGCCGTCGGCGGCGGGGTGGTCTGTGATGTCGCGGCGTTTTGTGCCTCGATCTACATGCGGGGAATGCGTCTGCTGCTGCTTCCCACGACGCTGCTCTCGATGGTTGACGCTTCTCTCGGGGGAAAAACGGGGGTGGACTTCAGAGGCTACAAAAACATCCTCGGCAGCTTTTATCCCGCTGAAGCGGTTATCATATCACCTCCCCTCTTAAGAAGCCTTCCCGACGGAGAGTTTCGAAGCGGACTGGCGGAGGTGATTAAGCATTCGCTTTTAGGGGAAAAGGAGCTCTATCGTCTTCTCGATGAGCAAAGAGAGGAGCTGCTGAGGCGTAATCCCGATATTCTGCGTGAAGTGGTAATGAGGTCTCTCAAGGTAAAGGCCTGCTACGTGGAGAAGGATCCGAAGGAGTCGGGTATACGGGGACATCTCAATCTGGGACACACCTTCGGCCACGCTCTCGAAGCGGCCCTCGGTTTTACCGGCGTAAGCCATGGTGAGGCAGTGGCGTGGGGTATCGGAAAGGCGTTAGAGGCGGGAATGGAATTGGGAATAACCGAACCACGTTACGCTGCGAAAGTCAAATCGCTGCTTATCGACTTCGGCTATCGTCTCGAGGACATCGACTACGATAGAGAAGCGCTTCTGGCGGCAATGGCCTACGATAAGAAGCGGCAAAGCAGGACCCTCCGTTTCGTTCTGCAGAGAAATTTCGGCGATACACGTTTTTCTCCGATACCCGAGCAAGTGCTGAGAAGGGTGCTCTAAAGCGAAACATAGTGGTTCAAATCATGCGGGATAGGCAATAGATACTCGCTGAGAGCGA
>CAZQNO010000015.1:0-53912 GCA_964594775.1 uncultured Spirochaetaceae bacterium | reverse complement strand
CGGGGTATCGATCCTCCTGCTTCAGCTTCCCACATCTTTTGAACCACTATTTGAAGAATAGGATAGTGTTGAACTCAACGAATACCCGCACCGGCTACTTCAGGGACATTCTGCCGGGACGTATGAGGATAGATATATCCCCGCCCGCATGCAAAGGGAAAAGACCTACGTTTACCAACAATCGTCCGATCGGTAGCAAGGGAACAGCTAATAGAGTCATTAAAAGCGTCCGAGAAAACGGAACCGATCTGTATAAGGAAATAAAAACGGCTCTCTCAGGCGTACACCTAAAAGAGCCGGTTAGCAAATTGTTTGCTTCATCTCCCCCGGACAGACTCGAACTGCCGACCTAGTGGTTAACAGCCACCCGCTCTACCGACTGAGCTACAGGGGAATGCGCCGCAACTTACGACGTGGGAAAATATACCCAAAAGGCCGCACTGTGTCAACCGGGGGCAGAAGATTTATCTCAACACGTAAAGCTTACACGGGAAAGGGAACGGGCTCGCCGCAGGAGCGGCAAACCGCCGGTCCGCCCTCGGCACACGTGACGATTCCCGGCATACGCACCCGGTAGCCGCTGCGGCGTACGAGAATGTTTTTGCAGGCGGCGCATTCGGTATTCACCTCGGTAAGTCCAACGTTTCCCGGATACACGCAGCGGAGCTGTTTTTTCGCCGCGCCGGCAAGGGCGAAGACCGACTGGGGATCGGTAGCGGGGGTGTGGTAGTTGTGGGCGGGATGATAGCAGGAGAGGTGGAAGGGAATATTCACATCTATCTCGGCGAGAAAGCCGGCAATGGCCGATATTTCCACCGTGGAATCGGTTTCACCGGGAATAACGAGGGTAGTCACCTCTACATGGCTGTGTACGGCTGCAAGGCGAATAAAGTCGAGGACGGGCTGAAGATCGCCGCCGATGGTACGGCGATAATACTCCTGACGGAAGGACTTGAGGTCAATATTTGCCGCGTCGATAAGGGGCAAAAGTTCGAGAGCCGGTTCTCGGTTGAGATAGCCGTTGCTCACCAGCACGTTGAAGAGGCCCCGCTCGCGGGCGATCTCCGCCGTTTCCCGGACCCACTCGAAGTGCACCAAAGGCTCGGAGTAAGTGTAGGCGATTGATTCCGCCCCCTCCCGCAGGGCGTTCTCTACCAATTCCTTCGGACTCACCGATCGGGCGGCTTTAGGCCCGGAGGTGGTGTTACCTCGACCCCCGCTCCGCGGCACGTGCTGGGCAATGCGGTAATTCTGGCAGAAGGGGCAGCGAAAGGAGCAGCCGTAGAAGCCGACGGAAAAGCTGCTGCTGCCGGGGTGGAAGTGGTAGAGGGGCTTCTTTTCGATGGGATCGGTGGATACGGCCGAAAGAACGCCGTAGAGGGGAAGGGCGAGGCCGCCCCCCTCATTCCAGCGCACATTGCATATGCCGCTGCGGCCCTCTGCGATGAGACATCGATGCGGGCAGAGCTCGCAGCGCAGCTTGTCTCCTTCTATACTCGTGAAGCTCATGATTCGGACATGACGTGATGCAGTATCTCGCTGTCCTTGAGAAAACGGAGGCCGTTCGCTAGCTCGAAAGGATGATACTGCATACCGTAACTGCCGTTTTTCACCCAAATCTTCACCATAAAGAGACTTTCTCCGCTGTCGGTACTTATGTTAGGGAGTTCTTCGTAATAGACGATGTCGAAAATGAGAAATTCGAAGAATTTCGTGTCCGAACTGAAGGGCTCGGAGATGAGCAGGAGTTTTTCCTTGTCATAGGGATGTTTTCGTACAGCTCCGGTAAAACAGACCGCATCCTCCATGGCTTCGGGACGCTTGCGGTATTTTATTATCTCGTAGAGCGGCTGCGTTTCAAGATATTTTTTTACGCTCATTTTTCTTTCCCCCTTAAAACTATAAGAGAGAAGCGGGTTTCTGGCAAGCGGTGTATTGAAGTTTGTTTATGAGGTTTGGGAGATCCCTCTGCACTATGAACTCATCTTCAACTTACGGGCCGGCGTCATGTCGAGGTAGTTGATGAGGGCATCCTTCGTTGCCGGGTCGAGTTCTACATAGTGAAATGCGATGATGCGGTTGTTGCGCACCACCTTCACGGAGACGTTGTGTATTTGCCCCTCGATGCTCAAGGAACAACCGTCGATTTGCACGCCTTCGGGGATGTCGGCAGCGTCCTGCGGATTGTCGGGATTAAAACTGAGGCCGCCGAGACTCAGGTCGGTAAGAGCCCCGCTTATCAATGCGAAGCTTTTCGGGTGGGAAAAGATAAATTCCGTCTCGCTGAGATACTTGCCGAGAATGCGCCGGTCGCCGCGGTCGTCTCTGTAGTTTCCGTAGCGGGAGAAAATCTCTTCCAGTTTCGAGATGTCCTCTTCACTTTCCAGCAGGGAGCCGACAATGCCGTTCACTTCAAGGGCTGCCGCCTTAGATGCTTCCTCTTCGCTGAAAGACTCTCCTCGAAGAATAATGAATACCGAATCGTCGCGGCCCCGTATCTCTCTCAAGAGACTGAGATAGGGCTTCCAGTGCCGTGGAAAGTCCTCGGCGCTGAAGATGACAAGGTCCGGGGATATTTCTTCGATATTGTCGATGGCTTTTACCGGATTTGCGTAGTGAATGGTGTTGAAACCGAGGGGAGAAATATGAGAGATGATTCTCTCATACGTATCCGGGTTTTCTATGACAAGAATCGCTTTCATTACTCGGTACCCTCGTTGATAACATCGTAGTCGTGTATCTGCCAGTATTGATCGGGTCGATGGAGGTAGTAGATAAAACGTTTGATTTCGGTATACTCGGGGTAGGAAAAGCGCGAGAGAACGGTCACCTCCGCATCTTCTCTGTTGTTCAAATTGACGCGATACTGTACCACATCGTAGGCACTCGGCCGCATGAGTAGTTCGCTGTTGACCATAGAAGAGCGAAGGAGCTCCTTGTACTTTTCGATCATCCGTCTGCGCTCTTCTTCGGAGCTGCGGGCATAACGCTCACGCTTCAGTCTGTGCGCGAGCATGAGACTTTCTACATCGAGGTAGAGGAAGTATTTTCTCCAGTCGCCGGCTATGCGGGCATCGATCATGTAGCGCACGACGTCGTCGGGGCTGAGGTTTTGGCGCCTGAGTAGTTCTCGCTCGGCATCTTCGATTCGTTCGTCGCCGGTAACGGCGGCGGCTTCGGCATCTTGGCCGGCCGGCCGTATATGTAGGGTTATTTCGTTCGAATCGATGTGTCCGGGACCATCCATAAAGGGATGAAGTGCGGCTCTAACAAAATAGACTCCCGGCCCGGAGATGTCGACGAAGGATGAAAGGGTGGTGCGGAAGGCGTATTCTTCGCCGGGAAGGAGGCGAATTTCACGGTAAAGGACTTGTTGATTGGAATTTCTCCTGCTGATATACTCTCTTGTCGGAGAGAGCACCTCATTGTGGAGGTCGGTAACCGTCAGCTGAAGACTAAAAATTTTATCGTCTGCTACGTGAAACACAAAGGGCGTATCTGTGGTGTTCACGATACCGACGTGGAGGGTTACGGGTGATTCGGGGGTATAGATCTCCTTGTCGTAGAGCCGGATATACAATCCGACACCTTCGGGCACCGTGGCGGCCGAAGCGGTCATACCCATGCCGAGCAAGCAAAGGAATAGGGGAAGTGTGATAGAACTCTTCATCCTCTTCATAATACTATAATTTTCGGTTTTTTTAATGATAACATTATTTCAAAATAAGCTGAATACTCTTTTACGCAGTTATAGGCCTTTTCTCGACCTGTTGAAGCGGTGGACGAGTTCCAAATTTCACGTCGAATTGGAGGGAAGCGAAGGGTTTTTTTTCGCCCTTCTGGCGGCAAGGCTCTTCGAAGCAAGTAAAAAGCAAATTCTCATCGTTACCCCGAGTCAGGGTGAAGCGGAAAGCCTCGTAAAGGACCTGGAGCAGCTCTGCGAGAGGGCCTGCCTCCTTCCCTGGTGGGATGCCGTTCCCATGGAGGGAAAGCGAATGCCCTTTCATATCGCCGGAGAGCGGGCCCATCGTCTCGTGCAGCTTGCAAATGGTGAGCCGGCAGTCATCGTTGCCTCTCTTCGTTCCTTTCTCACTCCCGTTCCTCCTCCCGAGTTCATTTTGGCACATCTCATTCGGATAGAAAGGGGTATGCCCCTCGATCCCGTGAGTATCGAGGAGAAGCTGCAGAGAATGCGTTATATCCGCGTGCCGAGGGTGAGCGTTCCCGGTGAATTTGCCCTGAGGGGCGAGGTGCTCGACATTTTTCTGCCGGGCGAGGAAGAGGCGGTGAGGATCGTCTTCGAATGGGACGAGGTAGAGGAGATCCGCTTTTTCGATCCGGTGAGTCAGAACTCTACGGGGACCGCTCCCTTTGTGGTAATACGGCCGACTTCGGAAGTGATGTGGACCGCTGAGCAGATCGAGAGACTCGAGCGCTTGTTTCCCGATTTCCCCGAGCTGGGGGAGACGGCGGAAGAGCTGGGGGAGATCGCCGATGAGATGTATTTCTTTCCTGCCGCTTTCGAGAGACAATGGACCGTCGCCGACTACCTAGACGAGAGGGCCACACAGTTCTTTCTCTACAGCGAGAGATTGGAAAGCGGTTTCGAAACACTCGATAAGGAGTACACAAGCCTCTACCGGGAGGCCAGGGCAAAGAAAATGCCTGCACTGCGACGGGAGGCCCTTCTCGCCGACTTCGAGCGGGTAAAGGCCCTCCATCATCGAACGGTAGCAATTCCCGCGATACGGGATGCCCAGGCGGACAGAATCCGCTTCTCCTATGAGGGGCCGAGATCATTTTTCGGCAATGTAACCTACCTCAAGAGCGAACTCAAGACCCTTTTAGAAAACGGCTACGAGATCTACCTCTGCGCGGAAACCGAGGCCCAGGCCCGGCGCATCGAACAACTCTTTGCAGATTTCGATGTGACGGTGATCTCTGCGCATGTTTCATCCGGATTTTCCATTCCCGAACTCAAGATCATGCTGATTTTAGAGAGTGAGATATTCGGACGGAGGAAGAGAAGACCCGCCTCGGTAAAGCGGGCGAAGAGTGCCGCCATAGATACCTTCGTCGAACTGAATCCCGGCGACCTGGTGGTTCATGTAAATTACGGGATAGGACGATTTCGGGGGATAGACAGAATCACCGCCGCCGGCACCGAACGGGACTATATTCAGCTCGACTACGCAAACGAAGAGACGGTCTTCATTCCCATAGAGCAGGTCAATCTCGTTCAGCGTTACATAGGACAGGAAGGACATGTGCCGAAACTCGATGTACTGGGCGGCCGGTCATGGGAACGGCGGAAGAGCCGGGTGCAGAGCTCGGTGGAGGACTTGGCAGAACGGCTCGTCGCTCTGTACGCACGGAGAAAAGCCGCAAAGGGATTCGCCTATCCCGAAGACACGGACTGGCAGCTTGAATTCGAGGCGGAATTTCCCTACGAGGAGACGGAAGACCAGCTGCGAAGCATTGAAGAGGTTAAGGCGGATATGGAGAAGCCCTCGCCGATGGACCGTCTGGTCTGCGGCGATGTGGGGTACGGAAAGACCGAAGTGGCTATGCGGGCTGCCTTCAAGGCGGTGGTCTCCGGCAAGCAGGTAGTAATTCTCGCTCCCACTACAATATTGGCCGAGCAGCATTTCGAAAATTTTTCCGAGCGCTTCGAGCGCTATCCGGTAAAAATCGAAATGATTTCCCGCTTTATTTCGAAGAAGAGGCAGAAGGAAATCATCGAGATGACGAAGCGGGGAGACGTGGACATTCTCATCGGCACTCACCGGGTTCTCCAGCGGGATATCGGGTTCAAGTCGATCGGACTTCTCGTAATAGATGAAGAGCAGCGCTTCGGCGTGAAGGACAAGGAGCGGGTTAAGGAGCTCAAGACCTCCGTTGATGTGGTGACCCTTTCGGCAACACCGATACCGAGGACCCTGCACATGTCTCTGTTAAAGATCCGGGACATGTCGGTCATTACCACGCCGCCCCTCGATCGCAGGCCGATAGAAACCAGGGTGCAGGAGTTCGACGATGAGCTCATCGCACAGGCGATTCGCCGGGAAATACAGCGGGGAGGGCAGATTTTCTATCTTCACAACCGGGTGGAGACCCTCGATCAGGTGCGACTCTTTCTCCAGCGCATCGTACCCGAAGTAATGGTGGAAACCGCACACGGACAACTTTCCAGCGGCGATCTTGAAGACATTATGCATCGATTCGTTCATGGAGCGTTTCAGGTGCTCGTGGCAACCACCATTATCGAGAACGGGATCGATATTCCCAACGTCAACACCATTATCATAGACCGTGCCGACATGTACGGAATCAGCCAGCTCTACCAGCTGAGGGGCCGGGTGGGAAGATCCGACAAGACCGCCTTTGCCTACCTCCTCTATCCCGAACAGCGGGCCCTCTCCGATATTGCCATGAAGCGGCTCCAAATTGTAAGCGACTATACCGAACTGGGGTCGGGCTTCAAGATCGCCATGAAGGACATGGAGGTGCGCGGTGCCGGCAATCTCCTCGGCCGTCAGCAGCACGGAGAGATTCTCTCCGTCGGCTTCGATATGTATCTGAGGCTTCTCGATGAAGCGGTTGCAAAGCTCAAGGAGGAAAAGGGAGAGCAGCGGGGGGCCCCGGAAGTCTACCTGGAGCTTGACTACTCGGGGTACATCCCCGACGAGTACATCCGAGATGCCGGTGAAAAGATGGAAATCTACAAAATGATCGCCGCCGTCGATACGGAACACGACTTGGACCGGGTAGTAACAGAGCTCAACGACCGCTTCGGTCCCATGCCGGATGAGGTGAGCAGCTTTCTCTCCATTGCCGAGCTGCGGATACTCTGCCGGAAGCTCTTCGTTTCGTCTCTCAAGGAAAGGAGGGGAAAGGTGCATGTGGAGTTCGCCAAGGTTTCTCTCATTTCCGTCGATAAGGTCATGCGCTTGATAAGGGAAGGCGGGGGGAATATCAGTCTCGATCCGCATAATCCAAATGTCCTTACGATGAATACCGAGGCAATCGATCTCAAGGATAAGACGGAATTTATTAGGGGAAAACTCCAAACGCTAGTATGATAGAATTGAGCACGGAGGAAAAAGTATGAGAAAGAAAACCTTCGATCTTCTCTGTAATGTGGGAGAACTCACCGGAATATTTCAGAAGAGCTCGAACATCAACGGAATGCTGCAGCTGGTGGTAAAAGTCATCGCCAGGCATATGCACACGGAGGCCTGCGCCATTTTTCTTCTCGAAAAACGGAGTCGGGACCTGGTGATGCGGGCGGCAGTCGGTTTCAACCAGGAGATGGTCGGCAAACTTCGCCTGAAAATTGGGGAAGGTATCACGGGAACCTCGCTAAAACTCTTAAAGCCCATCTGTGTGCCGAAAGGTTCGGAGGATCCCAATTTCAAATATGTGCAGGGAGTCTTCGAAGAAAAATATGAGAGCTTTCTTGCCGTGCCGATTCTCCATTCAGCGGAAAAGCTCGGGGTCATCATTCTCGAAGATTCCAAGCCGGATTACTATACAACGCACGATATTCGTGCCCTTACGACGATAGCGAGCCAGTTGGCGAATTTCTTAGAGAATGCAAAAATCCTGATGGAACTGCGGCAGGAGAAAGACGCGGATAATGACAACGGCACCGTAGAAGGCGGTGAGCCTGCGCGTTTTTACCAGGGCAAGCCGGTGTACGAGGGGGTGGCGATCGGCTCGGCAGTGGCGATCAGCGATACGGATGTCTCCGCCCTCATGCAGCCGGACGGTACGGTGTATTCGAATGAAATAGCGTCTTTTGAGCAGGCCCTCGATCTTTCTAAGCGCCAGCTGGAAGATATCCAAGCCCACATGGACGAAAAGCTCTCCGAAGCCGGATCGCTCATTTTTGGTTCACACCTCCTCATGCTGAGTGACGAAAGCTTTGCCGGCTCGATGCGTACGTATATTAAAGAAGGCAGAAGTCCCGAAGAGGCAGTCATTCGTGTGGTCAACGATTATATACGACTCTTTATCCAAAGTGAAAATACGGCGGTTCAAGAAAAAATCCACGACGTAAGAGATCTGGGGCATAGGATCCTCAAAAATCTTGCGGGAGAAGCGCAGGTCGACGGCGACTATACGGGACAGATCGTCGTAGCGAAGAACCTCCTGCCGTCGGAACTGGTGAAATTGGGAGCACAGAACGTGGAGGGCTTCGTTATCTACGGATCCGGAATTACCAGTCATGCATCCATTCTCGCTCGGTCCTTGGAGATTCCAACCGTTCTGGTGTCGGATGAAGAGTTTTTTACTCGAAAAAACGGAGAGAGACTCGTTATCGATGCGTATCAGGGATCGGTGATCGCAGAGCCGGAAGAGGAGGTGATCGATAAGTACCTCCGGCTAAAAGAGGAAATGAAGGAGCGAAGGGAATCGGCAGCCGCCCGGCAAGATGACGGAATTGAATGTAAGACCGCCGACGGCACCCCTGTAGAGCTGCTTACCAACATAAACCTCTTGAGCGACATTAGGTCTGCTCAAAGAAAGGGAATAGGCGGCGTCGGACTCTACCGCAGCGAATATCTCTTTCTCGTCAGAAGCGACTACGTTTCGGAAGAGGAACAGCTGCAGATATATCGTACGATTCTCACCGAAATGGATCCGGTATATTTTCGCACCATGGATATCGGTGGAGACAAGGTTCTTCCCCGCCCGGAGGGAAGAGTAGAACACAATCCCTTCATGGGTATGCGCGGCATCCGCTACGCTCTCAAGAATAGAAACTTTTTTACAAGCCAGCTCCGTGCCCTCCTGCAGGCGGGGGCGAAAAAACCTCTTTTCATAATGTATCCACTCGTTAACGGGGTAGAAGATTTCCTCGAAGCAAAGACCCTTACCGAAGAAGTCATTGAAGAGTTGAAGAATGATGGACTGGACTGCAATGTCTCCCCAAAGTACGGTGCGATGATTGAGCTGCCTTCCGCCGCCGCTACTGCGGGCGTATTGGCGGAGCAGGCGGATTTTCTTTCAATTGGGACAAACGATCTTGTTCAGTACATGCTCGGGGTGGACAGGACCAACGAAAACGTTGCCGACAGGTACAGCGTGTACCATCCTTCCATTCTCCAGACCATTGCCTATATCGCACGGGCGGCCGAGATGGCCGGTTGTCACCTCTCCGTCTGTGGAGATTCTGCGGGAGATGAGAAAATGCTGCGTTTTTACCTTGGCTTAGGCATACGGAGCATTAGCGTCGATCCGCGAATGATTGACTCCGTGCGAACTGCGATAAGATCTATAAAGAGAGAAGAGCTGGAAAAAGAGGCCGAAACACTTCTTGCAATGAAAACGATGAGGGAGATCAAAGAGTACCGGCATGATTAAGTCCTACGTTCTGCGAAAAGGGAGAACTACAAAACTCCAGCAGCGGGCATTGGACGAGCTCTACCCCCTCTATGGGATACCCTTCAACGGCCGGCCGATTGACCGGAAAGAGCTGTTTGCCGGTGTTCGGCCCCTGATACTGGAAATCGGTTTTGGAATGGGAGAGGCGACGATAGCTCTTGCAGAGCGCTGCAGGGAGTATAATTTTATCGGAATAGAGGTATACCCGCCGGGAGTGGGAAAGGTGCTCGATGAAATCCATCGGCGAGAGTTGAATAATCTGCGGGTAATTCGCCACGACGCCGTAGAGGTAGTGCGGGAGATGATCCCTCGCGAGAGTCTGGAAGGAATACACCTCTTCTTTCCCGATCCATGGCCGAAAAAAAAGCACCACAAGCGCCGGATATTGCAAACGCCTTTCGCCGCCGAGCTCGCCGAACGACTGAAGACGGGAGCGTATTTTTACGCCGTAAGCGACTGGGAGGACTACGCTGAACACATTCTCCACACGCTCGAGAGCATTGATACACTGGAAAACGCGTATGGCGGATATGCCGAGCCGCAGCAGTGGCGGCCGAAGACGAGTTTCGAGACAAAGGGGATGAAAAAAGCTCATGTGATACGAGAGTTTCTTTTTCTGCGGAAATAAGGTTACCTGTTGCACTAAGACAATTCTTGTGCTACATAATGGACAAACACTTTCCGGAGGGTCCGAAATGGAGGAAAAAGAAATTGCCGTTGGTCGCTATATTGATTCGGTGATCAAAAACAATCAGATCGATCCCGCACTCTACACAAAGTATGGGGTAAAACGGGGGCTTCGCAATGAAGACGGGACCGGTGTACTTGTCGGGTTGACCCAGATCGGTGACGTTCACGGTTACATCGTCGACGAGAAGGAGAAGGTCGCCGTAGAAGGACGTCTTCGTTACCGGGGTATCGAACTGAAAGATCTGGTAGCCGGTTTTCAATCGGAAAAGCGCTTCGGTTTCGAAGAGACCGTCTATCTCCTGCTCTTCGGACAACTGCCGAACAAGGAAGAGCTCGAGACTTTCTGTGAAGTCTTAGGCAGCAACAGAACCCTTCCGCAGGGCTTTACCGAAGATATGATTCTCAAGATACCGAGTAATAACATAATGAATAAGCTTGCCAGGAGCGTGCTCGTATCCTACTCCTACGACGAGGATCCGGAAGATAACTCGGTGGAAAACGTGCTTAAACAGGCGATACAGCTCATAGCCCGCTTTCCCACCATGATATCCTACGGTTTCCAGGCAAAGCAGCACTACTATCACAACAAGACGCTCTACATCCACAGTCCCGATCCGAAGGCAAGCACATCGGAGAACATTCTCAGACTCATTAGGCCCGACGCTTCCTATACGAGACTGGAGGCTGAGCTCCTCGACCTCTCCCTGGTTCTTCACACCGAACACGGTGGAGGTAACAACTCGGCATTCTCCATCCACGTGGTGTCTTCTTCCGATACGGATACCTATTCCGCCGTCGCCGCGGCTGTCGGCTCTCTTAAGGGATCGAAGCACGGCGGTGCCAACATCAAGGTACGGCAGATGATGGAAAACATCAAAAACAACGTAAAGAATTGGGACGACGAAGAGGAGGTCGCCTCCTACATAGAGCAGATACTGCGAAAAGAGACCTTCGATGGAAGGGGCTTGGTTTACGGTATGGGACATGCCGTTTATACACTCTCGGACCCCCGGGCAGTCCTCCTAAAGGCGAAGGCAAAACAGCTCGCGGGGGAGAAGGGCTACGGCGATGAGTTCGCTCTCTATGAAAGGGTGGAAAGTTTGACCCCGAAGATATTCAGCAGAGTAAAAAACTCCAACAAGGAAATTTCGGCGAATGTCGACTTCTACTCGGGCTTTGTGTATCACATGCTAGATATACCGGAGGATCTCTTCACCCCGATATTCGCGACCGCGAGAATTGCCGGATGGGCCGCTCATCGTATAGAGGAGATAATAAACGGGGGAAGAATAATCCGCCCGGCCTACAAGCACATTAGAAGCGATAAAATAAGCTACGTGCCCCTAAAAGACCGGAAATAGCACAAACTAGTGCCCTGCTCGTAAAAGCCGCCGAACTCGATAGAGCACGGCGGCTTTATATTTATTCTCATAATGTATAAAAAATAATACTTATTCCTCTTCGCCGCCGGCCTTCTTCGCCTCTTCGATAACCGTTTCGGCTATTTTCCCGTGTACTTCTTCGTAATGGTCGAATTCCAGCTCGAAGGAACCGGTACCGGAGGTGATGGAACGGAGGTCGATGGCATATCGCAGCATCTCGGCCTGAGGAACTTCCGCGGAGATCTGTATGATTCCGCCTCCCAGGTCCTCCTGTCCTTGGACCCGTCCTCGTTTTGAACTGAGATCGGAGAGAATGTCGCCGAGGTACTGATCTTCTGCAAAGACCCGAAGTTTCATGATGGGCTCTAAGAGGACCGGCGCGGCATTTTCCACCGCGGCCTTGAAGGCTCCCTTGCCCGCCATTTTGAATGCCATTTCGGAGCTGTCGACGGAGTGTTCCTTACCGTCGACCACCCTTGAGCCGATATCGACGACGGGATAACCGGCGAGAAAACCCTCGGCCATGGCCTCGTGGATTCCCTTTTCGATGCCGGGCATGTAGCTTTTGCTGACCGCCTGCCCGCGGATGGCGTTTTCGAAATCGTACTCCTCTCCCCGGTCGAGGGGACGAATTTCTAGAACGACTCTTCCGAACTGGCCGTGCCCGCCGGACTGCTTCTTGTGGGTGTGTTCGGCAGATGCCGGTTTGGTAATGGTTTCCCGGTAGGCGACCTTGGGGGTCTTTGTATCGATATCGATTTTTTGCTTGTTCTTTATCCTGTCTAGGATCATGTTGATGTGCAGCTCTCCCATTCCCGAAATTACGCTTTCCTTCGTCTCTGCATTGAAGGAGACTTTGAAGGTGAGGTCTTCTTCGGTAATTCGGTGCAGAAAGGCGTTGAGCTTGTCCTCGGATTTTCTGTCCTGCGCGGCAACGGTAAGAGCGTAAATGGGCTGGGGAAGGGCGAGTTCTTTCAGCTTCACGATGCGGTCGGGAGAGCAGAGGGTGTCGTTGGTGTTCACCTCGTCGAGCTTATTTACTACGCCGATGTCACCGGCAATAAGCTCCTTTACTTCTTCGAGCTTTCTTCCATTGACTTTGTAGACCTTGTGGAGCTTATCTTTTTTCTGTTCCCGGTAGTTGTAGGCTTCCCTGTCCGCTACAATGCTCCCTCCTACTACCTTGAGAAAGGAGAGGCGTCCTGAGAACTGGTCGATGCTCGTCTTGAATACAAAACTGCTCATCGGTTCTTCGGAAGAAATGGGAAGATCGACTTCAGAGCCGTCCTCTGTATAGCCGGTTTCGGCTTGGACATCGGGAGACGGCGCGTTGTTTGCGAGGAAGTTGAGAAGGCTGGCAATGCCGTTGTTCTGCATGGCGCTTCCGCAAAGGACCGGAACGATTTTATTGTCCCGCAGACCCTCGAAGAGTCCTCTTCGAATTTCATCTTCGCTGAGGGTGCCTTCATCGAAGTACTTTTCTAAAAGTTCGTCGTCTCCTTCGGCTGCGGACTCGATCATGGCGAGACGGTACTCTTCGACCGTAGAGGCCATGTCTGCCGGTATTTCGTCGGCTTGGTCCTTCTTCATGGGATCATGGACGAGGTAGGCCTTGTTTTCGATGAGGTTGATTATCCCCTTGAAATCGACACCGCTTCCTATCGGCAGGGTGACGGGAACAAAGGTCTTTTCGAACTTGGCCTTGAGGTCCTCGAAGGTGGATTCAAAGTTCGCCCGTTCAACATCCAAGCTGTTGACAAAAACTACCCGGGGCATGTTTCCGGCATCGAGACGTCTCCATAACTTTAAGGTTTCGATCTGTACGCCGGAACGGCCCCCTACTATCATAAGCCCGGTATCGGCGATTCTGAGGGCGGCGACTACCTCGCCTACGAAATCGGCAATGCCGGGTGTGTCGAGGAAATTGAGACACTTTCCGCTCCATTCGACGTGGGCCAGGGAGGCGTGGATTGAACTTTGTCGTTCGATCTCCTCCTCGGAATAGTCGCTCACCGTTTTCCCGGATTCGACGCTTTCGGCTTTCGGAATAACACCACCGTTAAACAGTATCTGTTCTAATAGGCTGGTTTTTCCGGTGCCGCTGTGTCCGATAATCGCAATGTTCTTGATCTCAGCGGTGGTAAAACTCATTATCTGCTCCTTTTCTGTAGTGGGATTGTATACTTTAGTACCGGTTTACTGTGTTGTCAATCAACAATAAGAAAAGTGTATTAGTCGAATCCGCCCTCCTTCTTCGCGAAGTGACTAAACTCCATGGCAAAGGTGCCCCGGCCCTGAGTAATGCTGCGCAGGGCGGTGGAATAGCCGAACATTTGAGCTAAGGGCACGTCTGCCCGCACCTGTTCGATGACCGCCTTGCTTTCCAAGCTTTCAATGACCCCGCCGCGGCCGGTGATGTGACTCATCACGTCGCCGAGGAAGTCCTTGGGGCTCATGATGTCGACCCGCATGATCGGTTCCAAAAGGATAGGTGAGGCCTTGCGGCAGGCCGCGTCGAAACCGAGGGAACCGGCGGCCTCATAGGCAAAGGCGGTGGCGGTCTGCTCGTCGTACTCGGCGTCGACAAGGGTGGCCTTCACGTCGATAACGGGATACCCGTACATGATTCCCGAAAAGAACGCGTTGTTTACCCCCCGCTTTACCGCATCGAGATACTCTCTCGGCAGTACTTCTTCACCGATCATGCATTCGAATTGATTTCCGCTTCCCCGTTCGAGGGCCTCGACCTTGAGGGTGATGACCGCATTGTTTTCCTTTCCCGCTACGACCTTGTGGAATTCTTCCACGTGTTCGAGGGACTTGGAGATGGATTCACGGTAGGTGACCTGCGGTTTACCGATTTTCGCATCGACCTTAAAATCCTGAACGATGCGGGTGACCAATACGTCTAAATGGAGTTCTCCCATGCCGCCGATGATCAGCTGCCCGGTCTCCTCATCGTTCTTTACCGAAAATGTCGGGTCTTCCTGCTGCAGCAGTTCGAGGACTTTTTTTAATTTGTCCTGGTCCGACATGGTCTTCGGTTCTATCGCCACAGAGATGACGGTTTCGGGGAAATGCATGCTTTCCAGCAGTATCTGATGCTTTTCAGAGCCGATGGTGTCGCCCGTTTGGGCTATCTTGAAGCCGACGACCACGGCGATGTCGCCGGCGGTAATGCGGTCCACCGATTCGTGCCGGTTCGAATGCATCCGCAGAAGCCGGTTGACGCGCTCCCGTTTTTTCTTCGCCACGTTATACACCGAGGCTCCCTTGCGGATCTCTCCCGTGTACATCCTGATGAAGCTCAAGGAACCGGCCTCGCGATCGGCCTGAATTTTGAAAACGAGGCCCAGGGGCTCATCCAGGTCGTCCACATGGATAACGATTTCTTCGTTCTTCTTCTGGTCTATACCATGAATGGGGGGTGCCTCCCATGGGCTGGGAAGATAATTCACTACTCCGTCGATAAGGGGTTGTACGCCGATATTTTTTAGACTCGCGCCGACAAAAACGGGTACGATCTCTCTCTGAAGGGTCCCCTTTCTCGTCGCTTCCATGGCAAGGGGGAGGGGAATTTCTTTTCCCTCCAGGTAGAGCTCCGTTACCTCGTCGGAGAAGGGTGAGATCGCATCGATGAGGGTTTCTCTCCACTGCTCGGCATACTCGAGGTGCTCATCGGAAACAGGCATTCTCTTGACCTCGCTGCCGAAGCTGGTCGGCTCGAAGCTTAGTTCCTCCATGGTCAGCACGTCTATTATTCCGCTGAACTCACCCTCCTTGCCGATAGGAAGGTAGAGGGGGACGGCGGCGGCACCGAGTTTTTCCTTTATCTCCTTGAGTACGGCGAAAAAATCCGCTCCGAGGCGGTCCATTTTGTTGACATAAGCGATGCGGGGAATGTTGTAGTGGTCCGCCTGGTGCCAGACCGTTTCCGACTGTGGTTCGACCCCGCCGACGGCGCAAAAAATGCCCACCGCACCGTCGAGGACGCGCAGGGAACGCTCTACCTCGGCGGTAAAGTCTACGTGACCCGGGGTATCGATGATGTTGATCTGTGTGTCCTTCCAAAAACAGGTGGTGGCTGCGGAGCTTATCGTGATGCCCCTATTCTGCTCCTGTTCCATCCAGTCCATCACCGCCTCGCCGTCGTCCACCTCGCCGATGCGGTGGCTCTTTCCCGTATAAAAGAGTATCCGCTCGGTGGTGGTGGTCTTTCCCGCGTCTATGTGTGCCATGATCCCGATGTTGCGCATTGCCCTTTGTGCCATTCTCTGCTCTACCTCGTCGGCGACAATAGTAGCATAAGTGAGTTTTTGGGAAAAGAGGAAATAGGGAAGAAACTCCTACCAATACCAATCGACCGGCTGCAGGAGGGGTGAAGGCGAATTCGATTTGTAGATGCAGAAAAAAGGGGCCGCCTAGCTCTTAGACAGCCCCCTGCAAAATGGGCGGTACTGGACTTGAACCAGTGACTTCCTGCTTGTAAGGCAGGCGCTCTCCCAACTGAGCTAACCGCCCGCAAAACGAACGAATGGAACATAGCATAATCGCCAAAGCATGTCAATTATTGGATGCGTATTTACGCGCACCCTTCTCAAGCACGCGGCCCGGTGCTATTATGCACGCATGATCAACATCGAATCGCAGGTGGAAGAAGTACAAAGCAGAATCGCCGCAGCCGCCGCACGGGCCGAAAGAGATCGAAAGGAAATACGTCTCATGGCGGTAACGAAGACCAAACCGAAGGAGCTGGTAGAGGCTGCCTACCGGGCGGGAATACGGCTATTCGGCGAGAACCGCGTTCAGGAGGCGGAGGAAAAATATTCCGGTTTTTATGATGACGCCGAGCTCCATCTCATCGGGCATCTCCAGACAAACAAGGCAAAAAAACTCGTTGGGATCGCACAGTGCGTTCAGTCCATTGACAAGCTGAAAACGGCGGAGGAATTGGAGAAGCGCTGCGAGGCGGCGGAAACGAACATGGACATTTACCTCGAGTTCAACACCTCCGGGGAGGAATCGAAGAGCGGTTATGAATCGAAAAAAGAGATGTGGAAGGACATTGAAGAAATAGCCGCAATGAAGCGGCTGACCCTTCGCGGCCTAATGACGATAGGTCCTCTAAACGGCGATGAGCCTGCAATCCGCCGAGCCTTTTCCAGCCTCAGAAGGCTGTTCGAAGATACCAAGCAGCGCTTTCCCGATCTTCCCTTTGCCGAGCTCTCCATGGGAATGAGCGGCGACTTCGAGACTGCCATAGAGGAGGGGGCCACCTTGGTACGGGTCGGTACGGCACTGTTCGGGGCGCGTTGATGAGACGGATCTCCTGCCTGCTCCTCGCAGCTCTCCTCCTCTTTTTTTCAATTGTACCGCAAATTATGGCCGAAAACGATATCAAAGATGAAGTCATAGACTATGAGCCCTACAGGCGGGATGAGTTTCCCGACTGGGCCCATAATTTACGAAGATTCGAGATCATCCTCATCGGTTCGCTTCCCTTTACCTTCTTTTTCTCAAATATCGGCTTCGATACCTATGCCTACGCTTCCCGGGGTTACGATGAACGGTACCTTCCCCTCTTTTTCGGGGTTTCTCCGGAGAAAGAGGAGTTTCGCGACGACACGAAGTTCAGCAGATTCGCTTTCAGCATCTCTTTTTCCGCCGGTATCGCCCTGTTGGACTACTTTTTAGGAAAAAGAACGCAATGAACACGCAGAGCTATTCCACGATAATCGAAGAACCCGAAGCGGAGGGGCTTCGGGTCGACAAGTACGTGGCCGACTACCTCGGACTCTTTACTCGGAGCCAGCTCACGCAGAGGGCGGCGGAATTCCTTCTCGACGGCAGACCGATTAAGCCTGCAAAAACCGTCAAAACCGGTTCGGTGCTTGAGATACGCTACGCCCCCGCAGTCGAAATGAAGATAGAGGCCGAAGCCATCGACCTGGATATTATCTACGAGGACTCTCGGGTAATCGTGGTCAATAAGCCGCAGGGCATGGTGGTGCATCCGGCGGCGGGGAATTTTTCCGGTACCCTTGTTCAGGGACTTCTTCACCATATCGAAAAGCTGAAGGAACGCTTTCCCGAAAGGGAGATGCGGCCCGGAATTGTGCACCGCCTCGACAAGGATACCTCGGGAGTCATAATTGCCGCGAAGGACCCGGATGCTCTCGCCTCCCTCTCAAACCAGTTTGCAGAGAGGAGGGTGAAAAAACGCTACCTGGCGGTGCTTCGCGGCTATCCGGCAAAATTGACGGGGAGAATCACCCGTCCCATCGGAAGGGATCCTCGGAACAGAAAGAAGTTTACCTGGAAGAATCCCGCGGGTAAAACTGCGGAGACCGAATACCGGTGCATCCGCCGTCTAAAGGAGGGCGGCCTCGTTCTGCTGAGCCCGAAAACGGGAAGGACTCATCAACTGAGGGTCCACATGGCTTCGACGGGGCATCCGATTCTCGGTGACCCGCTCTATGGCAAGAGAAATAAAGGCGATCCCGATTACACTCTGATGCTTCACGCCTACTCACTTCGCATCGAACTACCGAACGGCGGGATCCGTACCTTCAGAGCCCCCCTGCCGGAGCGATTTCGCTGCCTGCCGGCGGCGGGGAACTAATTGGCCGGCTGAACCCCTTACACCGGAAGGCCATTTAACAGAAAAAACGCTCTCAGCCCCGCGTCTCGAGGAGATGCAGGTCCGGATTGAACATGATTTCCGCCTGGAGGGTTGAGGGCGGCCCGTGACCGGGAAAGATCAGGGTCTGTTGCGGAAATCCGTAGAGCTTTTCCCGTATCGAGCGAAGGAGGAGGGCGCGGGAAAAGCTGTCCTCCGTGCTGCCGATTCTCCCCGCTGCGAGCACGTCGCCGGTAAACAACATGCCTTTTATTCGATAGACGAGAGAATCATTGGAATGACCCGGCACTTCGACGACATGCACGTGTATTCCGTTGCATTCAATCGAATCTCCGTCCCGAAGAGAACGAGCCGGTATGTCCATTATGTAGGGAGAATAGGAAAAGAGTTCGCATTCGTAGATCTTCTGCAAGGTTGAAATTCCGTGAACATGGGCCTTGTGCTGATGGGTAATAAAGACGTTTCGCACATAGTAGCGGTTCTGTTCTATGAGCTTCAGCAGGTCAAGATCCATTGTTCCCGGATCGATGAGTATCGCATCACCCCCATCCTCCGGCCCAATGAGATAGGAGTTGGCGAAACCGATGAGGGCGAAATGAAAAAAGAGTTTCATATCGGCGTATCCTGTTCGAAGCGGGCCTCTTCGAAGTTGCTGTAGCGAAAGGTGACCTCCGTTCTGTCGCTTTTCACGAAATCCGCCTTCTTGAGGTTGCAGTCGACGAAGTGAACATTTCTCAGCTTCGAGCCGGTGAAGTTGGAATAGTAGAGGTCCGAATTATTGAAATCCACATCCGCTGCATCGAGTCCGAGGAAATTGCAGTGCACGATATCGGAGTGAGAGAAGTCGCAGTTTTTTATCGTGCACCCGGCGAAAACCGAATACTTGATATCCGATTCTAAAAAGCTACAGTCCTCGAATTCGGCAAAATGAAAAAAGCAGAGCTTTAGTTTACTCTTGGAAAAATCGATCCCCCTGAATTTTCCCTTGGAAAAGTTGCAAACGGTAAAAGAGTAGGAGGAAAAGTTTTCCTCCGTCATTCTGATGCAGGAAAGATTGAGATCGCGGTGAGCCTCTTTGGAGCGAAGGCCGGTAAACAGATCACGGCAGTACTCTTGCTGTTTATCAATGTGCTGAAGACAAAAGTTCTTCCCCTCTACGGAAAAGAGTTCACAGTCCGGTTCATGACATCGCGAGAAATCGAACATATACCGTTAAGGCTACGCAATAATAAAGAGATGTCAAGAGCGGGGCTGCGGGGCAGGCTAACTACGTTGCGGAAAAGGGGAAATAGGGATACTATGCCCAACGTGGACGAGCGAGAAATTGTGGTCTTCGATTCGGGGGTGGGAGGTCTTCCCTATCTTCAGCGTCTGCGAGACTACCTCCCGGCGGAAATCTTTTCCTACACGGCCGATACGGCGCACTTCCCCTACGGCGAGAAGGGAACCGGTGAACTGCGGTCTATTTTAGACCAAGAAATAGAGCGGATAATCGGGAGGATGAACCCGAAACTCATCGTGGTGGCCTGCAATACCGCGTCGGTTGTCGCCCTTTCGGAGCTTCGCGGGACATTCGGCATACCCTTTGTGGGGGTCGTCCCGGCGCTTAAGCCGGCGGCGGAGCAGACGAAAAACGGGCGTATCGGACTGCTGGCGACGAGAAAGACCGTTGAGGATCCCTATACCGATAGACTCGAAGCTGATTTCGCCTCCCGCTGCGAGGTCCACAGATACGCGGGGACGGAAATCGTCGCTCTGGTGGAAGAAGACTTCTTCAGCGCATCCGAGAGAAGGCGGGAGGAGGTCCTGAGGCCGTCCCTTCACTTTTTCCGTGAAAAGGACATCGACCGCCTCGTTCTCGCCTGCACACACTTCCTCTTCCTCGAAGAAGAACTGAAGCGGCACCTGGGAGAGGGCGTGGGAATCGTCGACTCGCGTGACGGAGTAGCGCGGCAGACAATGAGGATACTACAAAACGAAAAGATCGCCCGCGACGGCACGCAGGGCGATGTGCAGCGGGGCGGTATGTATATTACGGGAAAAGAGGGGCAGGAGCGCTATCGACGTTTCGCCGAGCTATTCGGTCTCTCTTGGAAGGGCAGGCTTTGAGAGTATCGGCATGAGCGTTCAAGAGGGGCTCGTTATCTACGGAGTCAACAACATATTTACCGTGCGCAGTACGAAAAGCGAAACCGCCGGGGACTATCTTTGCCGTCTCAAGGGAAAGGTGCTGAAACAGGATGAGGATGCCTACAATCCCCTGGCCCCCGGAGACATGGTCGATTTCCTCCCCGATGAGACTTCACCGCAGCAGGGACTCATAACCGGCCGCAGAGAAAGGCGAAACGCCTTTATCCGCTGGAACAGGAAGCGGGAGGCGCCACAAACAGTCGCCGCCAATTTGGACCTGATCGCGTGTGTCGCATCGACAGGCGTGCCTCCCTTCAGACCGCGTTTTATCGACCGGGTGCTGGTAGCCGCCGGTGAAACACCGAGTCTCATCATCGTCAATAAAAGCGATTTGTCCCCGGATGAGCGGGTTTTTCAAAGGATAGGAGCGTACGAAAAGATGGGATATCCTGTTGTTCGCTGTTCCGCCAAGACGGAAGAGGGAATGGAGAAGCTTGCCGAGATCCTTCGAAACAAAAGAACCGTCTTTATCGGTCAGTCCGGCGTCGGTAAGAGTTCGCTTCTCAACCGACTGCTTCCGCAGGAGGACTTGGAGGTCGGCGAGGTAAGCGCAAAATACGAGAGGGGACGGCATACCACGAAAAACGGCCGGCTCTATTTTTCACCGAAGGGCGAGTTTATCGATACGCCGGGAATTCGGCAGATCGAATTGAGCGGAATAGCGGCGGAAAAGCTGGACGAGTTCTTTCTCGACTTCCGACCCTTTCTCGGATCCTGCGGTTTTTCCACCTGTACGCACCGCCAGGAACCGGACTGCCGGATAAAGCAGGCCCTGGAACGAGAGATCCATCCCGACCGCTACGAGAGTTATCTGCGGCTCTATAAGGAACTGGAGGGAAGACGACAAAATGGCTGAGAAGACGGGGAAGATGGACGAGAGGACTAGGGAACTCCTCGAGTTTCCGAAGATTCGTGAAAGGCTCATCGAGCACTGTCTCAGTGAGGAGGGGGCGCGCAGGGTCGAAAAAGAAAAATTCATCTTCGAGGCAGACGAACTGGAAGAGATTCACGGGCGGGTGGAGGAACTTCTCAGCCTCTTCGCACGGGATGAGTGTCCGGCATTCGACTTTCCTCCGGTGGCAGAATCACTGAAAATCCTGCACACCGAAGCTGCGGTGCTCGAAGGAGAGGAACTCTTCGCCGCCGCCCGCTACATTTCCTCGGCGAAGAAACTGGAAGGGTATATCGGGAGGGCGGAGGAACACGGCCTCGATCGATTACAGGGCCTAGCGGTAAAGATGCCGGAGCTCGACGATGCGGCCGGGGCCATACGGCGGGTTCTGGAAAGCGACGGGAGTGTGAAGGAGAGTCACCCGGAACTGAAAGGGCTGCGAAGAAGTTTGGGAAAGATACGGGGTGAGCTCAACGGCCTCGCCCAGTCCTACATACGGGAGAATCCTGATTATTGGCAGAGCAGCGTCCCGACCCAGCGAGACGGCCGGGTGGTTCTTGCCCTCAAGGCCACCCACCGGGGAAGGGTCGGAGGGGTCGTGCACTACGTTTCCTCACGTGGTGCCACCGTCTTTATTGAAGCTCCGGAAATGTTGGAGAAGAACAACGAAATTGCCTATGTGCAGTACCGCATAGAGGAGGTGGTGCGGAAGATCCTCCGCGAGCTGACCGACGCCCTTCGGTCCCGTTCGGCTGAATTTTCCCTGCTCGTCGATACGGTGGCCCGTATCGACGGATACTACTGCAGGGCACGCTACGCCGAGGAGAATAACTGCAGGCCCGTGAAGGTCATTCCCTCCGGCTTCTCTCTGCGAAAGGCCAGACACCCGATCCTGGGAAAACAGGCGGTGCCCATCGACATCGAGACCGGTGAGGGTGTCTACGGCATCATCATCACCGGTCCTAATGCCGGAGGAAAGACCGTTACCCTTAAGACCGTCGGCCTCTTCGCACTGATGAATCAATTCGGCATGCACCTGCCCCTGGAAGACGGCAGCGGCATGGCGGTATTCGACGGAATATTCGCAGATATCGGAGATGAGCAATCGATCGAGGGATCGGTTTCCACCTTTTCCGGGCACATGCAGTCGATTTCGCGTATTCTAAAAGAGGCGACAATGAAGAGTCTCGTCCTCCTCGATGAGCTGGGATCCGGAACCGATCCCCGGGAGGGGGCGGCACTGGGCATGGCCTTGCTTGACGAGTTTATCGCACGGCACTGCAGCGTCATGGTAAGCAGCCACCATGGCCTGCTGAAAAATTACGGTTACACCACCGAGGGAGTAGAAAACGCTTCGATGGACTTCGACGATGCCACGCTCTCTCCGAACTATCGGGTTGTCGTCGGGCTTCCCGGGGAGAGTCATGCTCTCGATATCGCATCGAGGAGCGGAGTCGATGAAAAACTGCTGCAAAAAGCCAAGTCCTACCTCTCCGGGGAAGGCGCAGACGTGAGCAGGATGATCCGTGAGTTGGAGAGAAAACAGCGGGAGTTTAGCGAGAGAGCGCGGGCGCTTAGAGCACAGGAGAAGAGGCTCATGGAGGAAACTCGGAAGAGAGACCTGGAAAAACTCCGGCTGAAACAGCGCGAACATGAATTAAAAAGCCGAGAACACCAGGAGTTGAATAAATTTCTCAAGGAGAGCAGAAAAGAGCTGGAGAACCTCGTTCAGCGTCTTAAGGAGGAGAAGAGGGAGGGACTCGGCAGAGAGGACACCCTGGAGGTGAAGAATTTCATCGGAAGACTCGAGGAGAAGACGGAGGATGAAGAGCGGCGGCTGGAGGCGGAGGAGGCCGAGCTCGCGCCGCAGGAGAGAAGAGAGCTGAAAGAGGGAATGGAAGTACTCATCGGAGCGGGGAGAAGGAGAGGACGCATTTTGCGAAAGGCGAAGGGCGGCCGATGGCTCGTAGAGGTCGGGGCGATGAAGGTCACCCTTGCGGAAAAGGATATCATCGTGGCGAAACCCGGGGAGCAAAGCAATCCTACGGTACCTGCACACGCCGGCGGCAAAATTGGTGCGTGGGGCGGCACCGCCGAAGTCTCATTTGAAAGGGAAACAAACGGCGGGGCCGCCTTTACCCTCGATGTGCGGGGGAAAAGGCTCGATGAGGCAATCGAGGCGGTGGAACGGCAGATAGACGAGGCTATTCTCGCCGGGCTGCGGGAGTTTTTCATCCTCCATGGAAAAGGGGAAGGTATTCTTCAGCAGGGAATCCACGGGCAGCTGCAAAAAAATTCTCAGGTAGAGGAGTTCGCCTTCACCCGTCCCGAGGAAGGGGGCGCGGGAAAGACCTACGTCCGCATCAAGGTATAGAGGACAAAAGAAAATGGGGAAAGTTTTCCCGAGACCCTTGCGGATGGGATTTTCTCCACGTAGAATAGAGATATGAGAGAGAAGCTGAAAATGTTCTTTTCCATCCTCCTCGTCGAACTATCCGATATGGAAGACAATCTGCAGATGCTCATCGATTCGACGGAGGAACGGTTCAAAAAACACGAAATTACCGGGTACGTCTGGACGGAGAATACCGCCCTTCTCAAGAGGGAGCGCACCCTTATCCAATTGATACACAAGAAGATAGAAGAACTCGACACCGGGGATTTAGATTCTCTCGACGAAGCCAAGAGGGCGGTTCTGGAGGTGGTGCAGAATCAGCATTCGGTACCGCAAGCCGTTCCCCGATTCATTGCCAAGAGGATCGACAAGGTCATCCGCTATGTGGAGGAAGAGTAAAAAAATGACAGTTAACTCCACTATTTTCTCCGTAACGTGTTGAATTAGCCGATACCATCGATTAGGATTACTTTTGCGACCGGATATCGGATGAGAGATAACCAATGAGAGGGAGCCATGGACGTTCAATTAAAAGAGCTGATAGAGCGTATTAAATCGGAAGGAATAGAAACCGCCGACCAAGAGGCCGACCGTATAATCAAGGAGGCCCAGGAAAAGGCGAAAAAGCTCGTCTCGGATGCAGAAGCGGAGGCCGATTCCATCAGAAAGAAGGCCGAAAAGGACGCAGTCCAGCGGGAAGAGACCGGCAAGGCCTCGCTAAAGCACGCAGGCCGCGACCTCTTGCTCAGCGTAGAGAAACGCCTTCAGGAGGTCTTCGACGCCCTTGTCTATAAAGAGACCGAAGAAGCACTGAAGGGTCCTTTACTGGAAAAGACCGTCGCCCAGATCGTCGAAAAGTGGTCCGGTGACGTGGCCGATGTGTCGATACTCGTCGCGGAGGATGAGCTTAAGAAGATAGAGGACGGTTTGCGGAAGAAGCTCTCCGATTCTTTGAAAAAGGGAATGGAAATAAAGCCGCTGCCCAAGACGAGCGCCGGCTTTCAGGTGTCATTAAAGGACGGCTCGGCCTACTACAACTTTACCGCCGAGGGGATTGCCGAACTCCTTTCGCAGTTTCTCAACCCCCGACTCGCCGAGACCCTCAAAGAGGCGGCGAAGGAAGGAGAATAGGCGGTGCGACGCTACTACTATACCCTTGCCGGTCTGCCGATGCTCTTCTTCGATCAGACCTTCCCCCTCACCTTCGATGAACTGCTCTACATGTGCAGGGGAAACATCGCCGAGGAGGATTTGCTGCTGCTTGAAGCGGTAAGCCTCGAACCAAAAACCGCAGGACCGCAAGAGGTTCGTTCCACGTTCGCCTGCGAGGTACTGGACCGCTGGTATTCTTGGGAAGGTGCCCTTCGAAACGAGCTGGTACACCTGCGGGCATCCAAACTCGGCTGGGAGGCTGAACGTTACAGACGGGAGGGCGAACTCGAAACGGGAGTTTTATCGGCCGCGAAAAACGCCGCCGCACAGGATTCCCCATCGGCAGCGGAGGAACTTCTTGACAGGGCGAGATGGAACTTTCTCGATGAACTGGAGACGGGTAAATTTTTCGAGTTGACCAATCTCGTCGTCTACACCCTCAAACTGAAGATACTCCAGCGGAGGGGGAATTTCACCCGTGAAAAGGGAGAAGAGAAGTTCGGCGAAATCTACGCACAGATAAAGGAAGATATACAATCGGCCTGATGCGGGCCGCAATACGAATAGGGAATTCGGGGAGCTTTCATGGCAAAGAGCACAGGAACAGTAGTAGGCGTAAACGGAAATATGGTGACCGTTCAGGTTGAAGGAGACATAAGCCTGAATGAGGTCGGATACATCAGCGTGAAAGATCAGCGGCTAAAGTCCGAGGTCATCCGGATTCGAGGAGCCCACGCGGAGATGCAGGTCTTCGAAATGACCGGCGGCATCGGGATAGGTGATACCGTCGATTTCAGCGGAGAATTGCTGGCCGTAGAGCTGGGTCCGGGACTGCTTACACAAATCTACGACGGTCTGCAGAACCCTCTGCCTGAGCTGGCCGAGGAGGCGGGCTTCTTCCTCAAGAGGGGACTCTATTTGGAGCCTCTCTCCAAGAAGGTCAAGTGGGAGTTCACTCCGAAGGTAAATGAGGATGAACGTGTCGAGGCCGGCGACACCCTCGGAACGGTCCCCGAAGGGATTTTTACCCACCGCATAATGGTGCCCTTTTATCTCCGCGGCAGCTATACGGTCAAGAAAATCGCCGCAGGGGGAGAGTACAGCACCGCCGACGAAATCGCCGTTCTCGCGGACGAAGACGGCGAAACGTATTCGGTAGGACTTTCCTTCCAGTGGCCGGTAAAGCGGGCGATCACCAGCTACGAGGAGCGGCTCAGACCGACCGAACCGATGATTACCAAGACGAGGATCATCGACACCTTCATTCCCGTGGCAAAGGGGGGAACTTACTGCATCCCCGGACCCTTCGGGGCAGGAAAGACGGTACTGCAGCAGGTAACCAGCCGTTATGCGGAAGTGGATATTGTTATCATTGCCGCCTGCGGTGAGCGGGCCGGCGAGGTCGTGGAAACCCTCAAGGAGTTTCCCGAGCTCATTGACCCGAAAACGGGCAAGTCCCTCATGGAGCGGACCATCATAATCTGTAATACCAGTTCCATGCCCGTTGCCGCCAGAGAGGCCTCGGTCTACACCGCCGTTACCATTGCCGAATATTACCGGCAGATGGGGCTCGATGTTCTCCTCCTTGCGGACTCGACGAGCCGCTGGGCCCAGGCGATGCGGGAGATGTCGGGACGTTTGGAGGAAATACCCGGTGAGGAAGCCTTCCCCGCCTATCTAGAATCGGTTATCGCCGCCTTCTACGAAAGGGCCGGCGTGGTGCGGCTCAAAGATGAGAGCACCGGCTCGGTCACCATCGGCGGAACGGTCAGTCCCGCAGGAGGAAACTTCGAGGAGCCGGTCACTCAGGCGACCCTCAAGGTCGTCGGTGCCTTTCACGGATTGAGCCGGGAACGGGCCGAAGCAAGAAAGTTTCCCTCTATTCACCCCCTCGAGAGCTGGAGCAAGTATAATGGGGTTATCAGCCCGAAAAAGACGAAGTACACCCAGGACCTGCTCTTTCATGGAGACGAGGTCGGGCAGATGATGAAGGTCGTCGGCGAAGAGGGAACGAGCCTCGACGATTACTTAATAAACCTCAAATCGGAATTTCTCGATTCGGTATACATTCAGCAGAACTCCTTCGATCCCGTAGACGCGGCGGTAAGCGTGGAACGGCAGAACTACGTATTCGATTTTCTCTTCGAGATACTCGGAGCGAAGCTCTCTATCGAGTCGAAGGAGGAGGCGCGCTCGTTTTTCAATCAGCTGCGGCAGCGCTTCATCGACTGGAACTATTCAGAGTGGAAATCGGACGATTTCGAGAAGAATGAAGAGGCGATACGGAGCCTGCTGAAGGACAAATTCATCGAATTGGAAGCCGAGGCGGTCCGGGTAAAGAAAGCTGCGGAGAACGAGGAGTAGCACGATGAGAAAGGTCTACAGCAAGATAGAACAGATAGCCGGCAACGTTATTACCGTCAGCGCCGAGGGAGTTCGTTACGACGACCTGGCGGTGGTATCGACGAAGTACGGCGATTCCCTGGCAAATGTCATACGGCTCAACGGCAATACGGTGGCCCTGCAGGTATTCGCCGGCGGACGGGGTATCTCAACGGGAGACGAGGTGCGCTTTCTCGGCCATCCGATGCAGGTTTCCTTCTCAGATAATCTCTTGGGAAGGATCTTCAACGGGAGCGGCACGCCGAAGGACAACGGACCGGAGTTGAAGGAAAACATGATCGAAATCGGCGGTCCTTCCGTCAATCCGGCGCGGCGCATCATTCCCCGAAACATGATCCGTACCGGTATACCGATGATCGACGTATTCAATTCACTGGTAGAATCCCAGAAGCTCCCGATCTTCTCCGTCTCCGGCGAGCCCTACAACGAACTTCTCGCCCGCATAGCCATGCAGGCGGAGGTCGACATGATCATTCTGGGGGGAATGGGGCTGAAATACGACGATTATCTCTTTTTCAAGAACACCCTCGAAGAGGGCGGTGCGATGAGCAGAACGATATTCTTCGTTCATACCGCCTCCGATCCCGTTGTAGAATGTCTGCTCGTTCCGGACATAAGTCTCGCCGTCGCCGAACGGTTCGCCTTGGACGGCAAGAAGGTCCTTGTGCTTCTGACGGACATGACGAACTTCGCCGACGCGATGAAAGAAATCGCCATCACGATGGAACAGGTCCCCTCAAACCGCGGGTATCCGGGTGATCTCTACAGCCAGCTGGCGGCCCGCTATGAAAAGGCAGTCGATTTCGAAGGCGCCGGCTCCATAACCATTCTCGCCGTAACGACGATGCCCGGCGACGATGTAACCCACCCCATACCGGACAATACGGGATACATTACCGAAGGACAGTACTACTTGAGAAACGGCCGCATCGAACCCTTCGGCTCCCTGAGCCGATTGAAACAGCAGGTGAATCAGGATACCAGGGAGGACCACCGTGCCATCATGGACGGAATGATTCGCCTCTACGCGAACTATAGGGAATCGCTGGAAAAGAAATCGATGGGCTTCCGTATGACCGACTGGGACAATAAACTGCTGAAATACGGAGAAAATTTCGAAGAACGGATGATGGATCTCTCGGTGAACATTCCCATTGAACAGGCGCTGGACAGGGGATGGGAGATTCTCGCCGAGTGTTTTACTCCCGAAGAAACGGGGCTGCGCACCGGTCTTCTCAAGCAGTTCTGGCCGAGGAAGGATGAAGTAAACTAAAGGCGATGGCAAAGGTTAAGCTTACAAAGAACGAGCTGAAGAAGCAGAAGGACTCCCTCAAGCGGTTTCAGCGCTATCTTCCCACCCTTATGCTGAAAAAACAGCAGTTGCAGATGGTGATGCGTCAGGTGGAGGCAAAGATAGATGCGCTGGAGAAAAGGCGCGATGAGATATATCAAGAACTGATCAAGTGGATCGACGTTTTTGGTGAAGAAGTCGAGCTGCAGGAGATGGTGAAGGTTAAAACGATAGACCGTGAGACCGGAAACATCGCCGGCGTCGATATTCCTATTTTTAAGAAGCTCGAATTCGAAGACATTCACTGGGACCTCTATATAAAACCGCTCTGGGTGGACCGCGCAGTAGCGGCAATGAAGAAGATCGCCGCCTTCGACGCGGAAATTGAGGTCCTCAAGCGGCAGCTGGAGCTTTTGGCCGACGAACTGCGTATTACGACCCAGAGAGTCAATCTTTTCGAGAAGGTCATGATTCCGACGACCAAGGAAAACATCCGCCGGATTCAGATTTACCTGGGAGATCAACAGACCGCGGCGGTAGTCCGCGGAAAGATCGCGAAGAACAAGATAGGGCAGAGGTAGGTGAGACGATGATTGCGAAGATGCAGAAGGTCTTTCTCATCGCCCTGGAACACTCCCGCGCAGAAGCTCTCGAAACCTTAAAACGAGCGGGCGTAATGCATCTGGAGGAGTACCGGGGGCAGAGCGAGGAGCTCGAAGAACTGCAGAGAAAAAAGGCGCTTTTAGAACGGGGACTATCCATTCTTCCCTTGGAAACGAAGGAAGAAAGCGGATCTTCTTCGGGGCCCGTCGCCTCGCGGCGCAGCGTCGATGACGGCAGCGAGATAGCGAAGAGGCTCGAACAACTGTACGAAGAGCTGCAGCACTTAAAGGAGAACGTGGAAAGAATCACCAGGGAAGAGGAGCGGATTGCGCCCCTCGGAGACTTCTCCCCCAAGGACATCGCCTACCTCGAGGAAAGGGGAACAAAACTACAACTGTTCGAGGCGGGAAAGGATGAGCACAAGCAGCTGCCCGAAGATCTCGTCTTTTTCGATGTCATGCGTGGAAAAAATCGCTCGATTATCGCGGTAATCGGCGGTGACGAAACCGCCGCCGAGCTCGCATTTTTGACGGAGTTCCCGCTCCCGGAAAATTCACTCGAAGAGATGCGGATTTCGCGGGAAAAGATGCTGAAGGAAAGCGAAAAACTCACGAAAGAAATCGACAGTCTTTCCTCTTACCGCAGACTCCTGCAGAAGGCGGTGTCCATACTCGACGGACAGATCGAATTCGAAGAGTACAAAGCGGGGATGGCCAAAGATGAAGAAGAGGGAAAACTCGTATATATTTCCGGCTACGTCCCCCAAAGAGATATGAAGAAGCTAAGGGAAAGGGCCGCAGAAGGCGGCTGGGCCCTCCTCTTGAGAGAGCCGGAAGAGGATGAGAATCCGCCTACGCTCACCGAAAATCCGCCGGCGGTACAGATAATCAAACCGGTCTTCGATTTTTTAGGGACCGTGCCGGGTTATCGGGAGTACGACATAAGCGTTCATTTTTTGCTCTTTCTCACCGTATTCTTTGCCATGATCATCGGCGACGCCGGCTATGGAGTTCTCTTCTTCGCCACTACGGCCTACAGCGCGGCGAAGTGCAAAAAGAATACGGGAAAGGCCACGGATGTGCACAAGCTGCTCCTGCTCATGTCGGGGGCAACGATCGTGTGGGGGCTGCTGAGCGGGACCTGGTTCGGTTCACGGGCCCTGGCGGAGGCACCGGTGCTTTCCTGGTTTGTCTTGGAGCCTATCGCCAGTTTCGGCAGCGAGATAAGCGGAAGAGTCATCCGGCACCTGTGCTTCATAATCGGTACCGTGCAGATCGCCATCGCGCATATAATGAACTTTGCCAAGGAACTGCGGATGAAACCGAAGATCCGTTCTCTTGCCCAGCTGGGATGGTTGTCAATGGTGCTGGGACTCTACTACGTGGTGCTCTATCTCGTACTCGGCGCCGATATGTATCCCGTGCCGCAGCACAGCCTCTACATGGTTTTCGGGGGACTTGCGGCGGTGTTTATTTTTTCCGAGCAGGAAGGGAATTTTTTCAAGGGAATAGGAAAAGGCCTGGCAAACTTTCTGCCGAAATTTCTCGATTCGATATCGGCATTTTCCGACATCATTTCGTATATACGGCTCTTTGCCGTCGGTCTGGCGACGGTGGAGATAGCAAAGAGCTTCAACTCAATGGCGGCGGACATGGGCAGCGGCGTAGTCGGAATCGTCGGCGGGATCATCATCCTGCTCATCGGCCACGGTTTGAACATTGCCATGGCGGCGCTCTCCGTAGTAGTTCACGGAGTGAGACTAAACATGCTGGAGTTTTCCGGTCATTTGGGAATGGAGTGGACGGGAGTTCCCTACAGTCCCTTTCGATATAGCGACAAGGAATAATCTAAGAGGAGAAGGAGAAAATAATGGACATTGGAATGTTGGGCATTGGTGCGGCTCTTGCCTTGGCCGCGTGTGGTTCTGCAATAGGCGCCGGTTCGGCCGGCATGGCGGCGGTGGGTGCATGGAAGAAGTGCTTCGCACAGAATAAACCCGCTCCCTTCACCCTCATTGCGTTCGTCGGAGCTCCTCTCACCCAGACGATTTACGGGTATATTCTGATGAATACCCTTTTTCAGGCTGCGGAGGGCGCGAATTCATGGCTTATTCTCGGTGCCGGCGTTTTCGGAGGTCTTGCGATGGGCTTTTCCGCCGCGTTTCAGGGAAAAGCCGCGGCTTCCGCTTCCGACGCTCTGGCGGAAACGGGAAAAGGTTTCGGACAGTATATCATGGTGCTGGGTATCGTAGAGACGGTTGCCCTGTTTGTCATGGTGTTTCTCATGGGCATCGTATAGAAACGGCGCTCGAAACGGCAGAGAACTGCCTGAGATACGAAGGCGAAGCATCACGGTGCTTCGCCTTCTTTCTGTGATACACTGTAAAGATATGGAGAAGATGAAGAGCAAGAAGGTCCGCGTCGGTTCCTTGGAGATAGGCGGCGGCGCCCCTATCTCGGTGCAAACGATGTGGAAGGATCCTCTTAGCGGAAATACGGATGCGCTGATTGCAGAACTCTATGAGCTCGCATCCATTGGCTGCGGTCTCATCCGCTTTGCCGTCCCCGATGAAGAATCTGCGGACATACTTACCCGCATCGCAGAACGATCGCCTATGGCGGTAGTAGCGGATATCCACTATGACTATCGTTTAGCCCTACGCTGCATTGAGGGCGGTGTACACAAGGTCCGTATCAATCCGGGAAATATCGGTGCACAGTGGAAGGTTGAGGAGGTGCTCCGCGCGGCATCTAACAGGGGAGTGCCGATTCGCGTCGGGGTAAACAGCGGATCTCTTCCAAAGAGTCTGCAAAAAGAGGAAGATACGGCCGAAGCGATGATAAAGGCGGCGGAAATGGAGCTGGAACTCTTTGAAAAACTCTCCTTCGGCGACGTTGTGTATTCCTTGAAATCTTCCGATATTGAAACCACGGTGAGAGCGTATACCCGTTTTGCGGAAAAATATCCCTATCCCCTTCATCTGGGCATAACCGAAGCAGGCCCCCTCATCCCCGGTATCGTAAAGAGCAGCATTGCCCTGTCGAGGCTTATTCGCGGCGGTATCGGAGATACGATCCGGGTCAGTCTCTCGGACAGTCCGAGAAACGAGGTCATTACCGGTAAAGAACTGTTGGCCGCCTCGGGAAAAGAAATCGACCGGCCGGTCCTCATCTCTTGTCCCCGCTGCGGAAGAGCGGGTTTCGACACCCACTCCTTTACTGAGGAGCTGGCGCCGTTGCTCTACGGGATGAAGACGAAGGCTCGTATCGCCGTTATGGGATGTGTGGTCAACGGTCCCGGAGAGGCAAGAGATGCCGACTTGGGAATAACCGGGGCCGGCAGGGAGATCATCATCTTCAAGAAGGGCGAGATCATCCGGCGGGTGCGGAGAGAGGACGCCTTGAAAGAATTCAGAAAGGAGCTGGAAAAGCTGTAATGAGAAATTCCTTCGGGAGAGCCGCCGTTTACGTTTACGTGCTCGTTTTTAGTGCCTTCCTGCTCGCCGGACCGCTCTCCCTCTGTGCCCAGAATACTCCCGGCTGGCTCCACATGCTCGACGGCAAGGAAGCCTTCGCACGGGGTAACTACGGTATTGCCCTGTCGCACTTTCGGAAAATAGCCGAAAGGGATCCGAGCAATCCCGATGCGCTGCTCTGGATCGGGTATGTATTCGAGGCGGAGGGTGAATTCGAGCTTGCGCTGAGAAAATACCGGCAGGCCCTTGATAACGAAAAACGTTTTTCTCCTTACCAAGAGCGCATCGCGGCACGCTACGCATTGGCACGGGTACTTAGAAAGATGGGCCGGAAAGAGGAATCACTGTCCGTTCTACAGGAAATCATCACGGAAATGCGCTCGGGAGAAAGTTCCGATGCGCTTTTAGCGGCGATGCAGGAAAAGATGCGGAGGCAGGGACCGGACAAGGTTCTCGAACTCTATCGCGTGAACGAAAAGCCGGTTCGTCTCGCCTATAGCCTCCTCGGTGAGCAGGCCCTCCTGGATGGAGACTACGATAGGTCGATAGCACAGTACACCGTCTCCTTTGCCGTCGCGATGACTACGGCGATAGAGGGGATGAAGGAGATCGAAGCGGACTACCTCTTTATGCAGGAGGAGCTTCCCGTAAGCGGTCAGGGCTTTTATCTCGAAAATACCCGGCGCTTTTTAGCTGAGATCGAGGAGGTGAAACCGGTGTGCACCTATCTCGATGAGATAGGGTTTTACCGAGAGCTTTTCTTCTTCGCCGCGGCCCTCCACGGAAGCGGAAGAAAAGAGGCGGCGAAGGAGCTGTGGCTTCTCATAAAGGAACACAGGGAATCGGGAATCTGGAGCAGCCTCGCCCGTGAGCAGGCCGCAGAGCCGGATCTCTCGGTGATCCCCGCCCTTAGCGAACGCTAGGGAAAATTGCTGTTACAACTTGTTCACCGATGGAAAATATCGTAAGTTAACAGGCAATGGATAGTATTGTCATCAAGGGCGCCAGGCAGCATAATCTTAAAAACATAGATCTAAAACTCCCGAGGAACACGCTTATCATCGTCTCCGGACTGAGCGGTTCGGGAAAATCTTCTCTCGCCTTCGATACGATCTACGCCGAGGGCCAGCGGCGCTACGTGGAATCTCTCTCCGCCTACGCCAGGCAGTTTCTCGGGAGGATGGATAAGCCGGAACTCGATTATATCGAGGGCCTGTCTCCGGCCATCGCCATAGAACAGAAGACGACCCATAGAAACCCCAGGTCGACGGTGGGGACCGTTACAGAAATATATGATTACTACCGCCTCCTCTGGGCTCGCATTGGAAGACCCCGCTGTCCGAAGTGCAAAAGAGAGATAAGAGAGCAGTCGCTGGACCAAATACTCGACACCATACTCTCCTTCGAAGAAGGCGCGAAGCTCATAATCCTTGCTCCCGTCATACGGGGAAAAAAGGGTAATCACCAAAAGGTGAGAGAGGATGCACGGCGATCCGGCTTCGTTCGCATTAGGGTCGATGGAAAAATTCACTCTTTAGATGAGGAAATTACCTTAAAAACACATGCGGCGCATACTATCGAAATTGTCGTCGCCAGAATTCGTCTCTCAGAAGACTCCCGCAAGCGGCTGTCGGAGGCCGTCGAGACGGCACTCGAGTTGAGCGGCGGTACTCTTTTAGTGCAGGAACAGGGAGGGAATACTCCGAAGGAACACTTTTTCAGCCGAAAGAACGCCTGCCCCGTCTGCGAAATCAGCTTTCCCGAGCTGCAGCCCCGCCTCTTCTCCTTCAACAATCCCTACGGGGCGTGTCATATGTGTTCAGGCATCGGTGATACCCTGGAATTCGATGCGCAGCTGGTAATCCCGGACCCCTCACTCTCCTTCAATCAGGGAGCGGTTGCAACGGCAAACCCCAAAGCCGCCTGGCACCGCAGCTGGTTCGAATCTCTGGCATCCCATTATCGGTTCAGTCTGGATACTCCCTTCGCGGATCTGCCGAAGGAAATCTTCGATATAATCCTCTACGGCTCGAACCAGGAAATCGCGGTCACCTACGTCAACAAGAAGAAGACCGGACGATTCGAGTACTCGAGCACCTTCAAGGGTGTACTCAACGATCTTAAGAGGAGGTATGTGGAGTCTACCAGCGATGCAGTAAAGGGCTGGCTCGAGGGATTTATGCGCCGCCGGAGCTGTCCGGCCTGCGGGGGTAAACGACTGCGCGATGAGGCCCTTTCCGTGTATGTAGGGGATAAGAACATTTACGAGGTTTCCACGATGTCGGTGGCGGCTTCTCTTGTTTTTTTCGACAGCCTGGAACTGAACGATACTCAGCGGCACATATCACAGCAAATTTTGAAGGAGATACGGGATCGTTTGAGCTTCATGAAGAGTGTGGGGCTCGAATACCTCGATTTAGCGCGGAAGGCCTCGACGCTCTCCGGCGGAGAGGCCCAGCGCATACGGCTAGCCACCCAGATAGGCTCCTCCTTAGTCGGCGTGCTCTATATTCTCGACGAACCGACCATTGGACTTCATCAGCGGGACAATAAGCGTCTCATCGAAACTCTCGAACATCTTCGCGACCTTGGCAATACCCTCATCGTGGTGGAGCATGATGAGATGACCTTGAAGGCGGCCGACTACATCGTAGATCTGGGACCGGCGGCGGGTATTCACGGCGGAGAAGTAGTGGCGGAGGGGACGCTAAAGGACATCCTCTCTAATCCGAGGAGTGTCACCGGACGGTTTCTCTCGGGAAAGGAGCATATCCCGCTTCCGGAGAAGCGGAGAGAGGGCAGCGGAGGCACAATTGAGGTGCGAGGCGCGGCGGAACACAATCTCAAGCGCATCGACGTGCGCATACCGCTGGGACAGCTCGTCGTCATTACCGGGGTATCCGGTTCGGGGAAGTCGACCCTCCTCGGCGAGATCATGTATCCGGCGATTGTCAACTCTTTGGGGAGGAGCAAAATCGAGGTGGGCAGGCACGATTCCATCTGCGGTCTCGAGCACATAGACAAGATACTCCATATCGACCAAAGTCCCATCGGAAGGACTCCGCGGTCGAATCCGGCCACCTATGTGGGACTCTTTACTCCGATAAGAGAGCTCTTTGCCGCACTGCCGGAGTCGAAGGCACGGGGCTACAAGCCCGGGCGCTTCTCCTTCAATGTGAGAGGAGGGCGCTGTGAGAATTGTGACGGAGACGGCACAATTAAGATAGAGATGCACTTCCTGCCCGACGTGTACGTGACCTGCGACGTCTGTAAGGGCAAACGGTTCAACCAGGAAACCCTCGATATCCGTTATAAGGGCAAGAACATACACGATGTCTTGGAAATGTCGGTGGAAGAGGCTTCGGGTTTTTTCTCCAACATTCCGAAAGCGGCGCATAAGCTTAAGACCCTTGAATCGGTGGGACTGGATTATATCAAGCTGGGACAATCTGCTCTCACCCTCTCCGGCGGAGAGGCGCAGAGGGTCAAGCTGAGCTTGGAGCTGAGTAAACGAAGTACCGGTAAAACCTTTTACCTGTTGGATGAGCCGACCACGGGACTGCATTTTGCCGACGTAAAAAAACTCATGGAGGTGATTCACCGTTTGGTTGACCGGGGGAATACGGTGGTCCTGATAGAACATAATCTCGATGTAATAAAACAGGCCGACCATATTGTCGATCTAGGACCGGAAGGGGGAGACAAGGGTGGTCGTCTTATAGCACAAGGAACTCCGGAAGAGGTATCCCGTGTTGCCGATTCACATACCGGGAAGTATCTGCGGGAGATGCTCCATTAGGACTATCTCCCTGCTATTGAGCGTTCTCCTCCTTCTCCTCTTTCTTGTCCCCTGCGGACCTGCCTATGGCCAGGTGGATGCCGATGAATATGTGCGCAGGACCCTCAGCATGGACATCGACACGGCCTCCTACTACGAGCTCCGCGACTGGCTCATGCGGCTCGAACTTTCAACAGAAGGAGACAGAGAGCAGCTGAGAATGCGCCTGTGCAATTACTACGCCGAACTCTTTCCCGAACTCAAACTGAATAAAAAAGAGGGCGGCTCGTATGCAGCCGGTGAGAGTTCCGGTGACTTAGAGGACGCAGAGAAGACGCTCTCGATCGAAGAGGCGGGAAAGCTCGAATTTTACTCCGAAGAACAGACGGGGCGGCCGGAGATCCGCATAAGCGGCGGGGTGATAATCCTTATGGTGGATGATGAGACCGGAGCTTCCCACAGGATAGAGGCGAACAGTCTCGTATTCAATAGAAAAGAGGGAAGAATGTCCGCCATGGGCGAGGTGAGTTACGTGATGAGGGAGGGAGACCGCACGGAAGAGTTTACCGGAGAGGAGATCTCCTTCGATGTAAAGACCTATCGCGGCCTGTTCATCGGCGGAATGA
The DNA here is from genome assembly GCA_964594775.1 of uncultured Spirochaetaceae bacterium. Lineage (GTDB taxonomy): Bacteria > Spirochaetota > Spirochaetia > DSM-16054 > Sediminispirochaetaceae > CAYFVU01. Next base: position 17,005 of record CAZQNO010000015.1, on the reverse strand, counting down.
GCCGGCGTACGAGAAGCATCGAAGGAGAGGAGATCTCTTTCTACTTCCGCGGTGAGGTTATCTATCGGCCGGAGGAGGACCGGGTTTTTCTCGACAGAGGAATGATATCTTCCAGCACCGAAATTGATCCCTACTACCACATTGCCACGGACAGACTCTGGGTCCTCGGGCCCGACGAATGGGCTTTCAGCGACGCCTTGCTCTATATCGGAAGAGTCCCCGTCTTCTACTTTCCCTTTTTCTTTCATCCCGGTGACGATGTGATTTTTCATCCCTCCTTCGGATTTCGAAATGTCGAAGGATACTACTTTCAGACGACCACCTATCTTCTCGGACGGAGAAAGGAGGAGGGGAGGAACGAAAACAGCCTTTCCTTTCTCCAGATTGTGGATGAAGATTCGGCGCTCTACCGGCAGGAGAGACAAGGGATTTTTCTCCGCCAGACAAACGAGCCAATAGAGAGCTCCTGGCTGCAGGACAGCGACTCCTATGTCAAGCTTCTCTTCGATTACTACTCCCGCCTCGGGCTCTTTTCCGCCTTGGATGCCCAGATAAACGATGCCGGATATCTGCGGCAGGGGAGTTTTAAGATCGGCGCGGCTTTTACCGATTACATCTTCCCTCGGCCGGAGTATAACGCCTATTCCGCCTTTACGCTGGATCCTTCGACCGCTGCCTTTCGGCGCTTCAGCCAGAGGCCGTGGGTACTCGGCGACGATCTACCCTTGCGTTTCGGTATAGATCTTCGGATGGAATTCGACTGGGAGCGGGTGAGTTGGGATTTGGAACTGCCGATATACTCCGACCCCTATCTCTACAGCCGATTTACCGACAGAGATGAGGAAATTCTCTGGGGCTCTCTTCTTCAGGGAGAAGAGATGGAAGGCTTCGACGATGATCCTCTTGAGGATCCGGTGTTGGATTCTCATTTTCACTTTGTAGTTCCCCTTAACGGTGAAAGAGACCTCCTGACGGACCTCACCATCAACCGGCTGGATACTCGACTGAGTCTAAACGATGTTCCCATCCCCGACGGGTACTACGCGTATCCTGACACAAAAGAGCCGGCAATCCCTCTGGATTTCTACTATCCCGAGCTGTTTACCCCAGTGGACACGGCAATAACGCTGAAGGGAAAAATTCTTCCCTGGACGAAGCTGCGGCGTGGAGAAGAAGCCGGCGAACCGGTGGAGGGACGTCCCGCCGACTCCTTTCGACCGCCATGGGCGGGGGGAGAAGAACCGAAGGAGGAATCGGGTGCAACCGATGCGAATGATCGGCGGCGAGAACCAAAATCCTATGCCGATTCGAAGGTCTACTCCAGAAAACGGCCGGATGCCTACCGCCATAGTCTCGATTACGTTCTCTCACCGCAGCTCTCCTTCAACTACCGCTACGATGAGAATCAACGGTATGATCCTGCCGGAGTTGAATTCGATCCGCAGTTCTCCTACATCGACTCCAAGGGGTATGGGTTTTTTCGCTACACTGCGGATCTGTTCGGCCCCTACCTCAAGCTCGAGAACCGGCTTTCCTTCGACGCAAAGTACCGCGAACATTATCCCGAGGAGAAGGCAATCGATCTCTCGCAATACAATCAGCAGGACCGAGAGATGAGTAGATTCAGCGTGGACAACAAGACGGTGTTTAGCAGCTACTTTCTCGAAGAATTCAGCGAACTCGACACATCGAGATTACGCTACACCTTCGACAGCCGATACCTCACCTACCACTACCAGGAGGCGGAAGAGAATTGGAATGCATCCTACGAAGGCTTCAAAGCCGATTCCATTCGGTCTCACGACATGAGACTGGATCTTGTGAGAAGGGTTGAAGAGGACAAGCAGAGCATGTATATAGAAGGCAGCCTTCCTCCCCTCGAGCCGGATAATGTGGGAGGTCTCTCGATAATCGAAGGTCCCTTCGAAGGAGATTTGATTTTTCGCTCGCGGCGAAGCGAACAGGATGATCAGTGGATCCACGGCCCTTTGGACATGAAGGGAAAGCTCAATCTCTGGGAACGAAGCTACCTGCTGCAGGAGGCCCATCTGATCATTCCGGAGAAGGACGATTATTCGCACTCGCAGCTTACTTTGGCCTTTTGGGAGGGCTTTTTAGAAGCATCACAGAGTTTCGACTGGAATATCGACAATGACCGCCCCGAAAAAGCGAAGAGCAGCCTCGGGCTCTGGGTCTTCGATGCATCACTGGAATACCGCTACCTTCCCGATTATCAATGGGCCGGGGTGAGCACGGGCTGGCAGGAACTCCCCCGCAGCGCCTTTCAGCCGTATCGGGTGACGGCGGCTATAGATGCCGAATATGAACCCGACCCAATGTGGAAGAATCGGGTCAGATTGAAGGGGGGACTCAACACGGCCTACCAGATGGACCTTCAACGATTTACCGACAACGTGCTTGGCATACGACTCGATCTAGATGCGGAGATTGCGGAATTCTTGGATTTTACTTTTTCACTGAAATCGGAAAACCGCAGCATCTATTCCTACATACCCGCCTATGCCGAAGAATTGGGCATAGAACGGACGAATGTGTGGGAAGATTTTTTCAAGGCCCTCAATATTTTCTCCTATGATGATCTACTGGCCACGAAATTCAACCTCAAATCCCTCGGTTTTTCCATGATACATCACCTTCACGACTGGGAGCTTAGCTTTATCTATGTGGGCGAGCCCGAGCTCGATAGGCAGGAAAAGCGCTATAAATGGCGCAGCGAATTTAGTATAATGGTGCAGTGGAAGCCGATCCCGGAAATTCGAAAGGAAATGGAGTACGGCAAAGATGAGTTTGTATTTTAACGCCCTTGACGTGCGTGGAGTACGATAGCTACATTATACAGGGAGGGTTACGCCTGTTTGGAAAGTGGACTTACCATCGTGCTGGACGATCAGCACCAGATAAAGGATATCTGCGGTGTTCAGGATGAAAACCTCATCGCCATGGAGAATGCCCTTGAGACCCGAATTTTTACCCGTGGCAATGAAGTAATACTCGCATCGGAAGACCAGCGGACACAGACACTCTTTCGTGAGCTGTTTCGCCAGGTAAAGGAGCATTATAGTTTGGGGCATATGCCCGATCCGGCCCTGGTGGAAAGCATCTACCGTTCACTCGTCGAAGATGAAAGTGCCGAAACCGACCTTTTGCGGGAACTTCATATCACCATTCCCAGCAGTCCGAAGGTGTTTCCCCGCAACATCCATCAGGCCCAGTTCATAGAGGGAATGCAGCGCAAGGACATCGTTTTCGGCATAGGTCCCGCCGGAACGGGAAAGACTTACCTCGCGGTGGCCTATGCGCTGAAGGAAATTTTAGAGCGAAAAAAGAAAAAGCTGATTCTCACCAGACCTGTGGTGGAGGCGGGGGAGAGTCTCGGTTTTCTCCCCGGCGACCTGGCGCAGAAGATCAGCCCCTATCTCAAGCCTCTCTACGATGCGATGGATGATCTTCTGCCTCTACAGGTGATAAATAAGCTTGAAGAGAGCAGAATCATAGAGATAGCCCCTCTCGCCTACATGCGGGGCAGAAGTCTAAAGGAGGCCTACATTGTCCTCGATGAGGCGCAGAACACCTCGCGGGAGCAGATGAAGATGTTTCTCACCCGCATCGGGGAGGGATCGAAGGCCATCATAACGGGGGATCTCACCCAGATAGACCTGCCGAAACCGTCCCAGTCGGGGCTGCTGCACGCAAAGAATCTCCTCCAGCACATAGAAGAAATTCACTTCAGTTTCTTCGATTCCCACGATGTTGTGCGCAACAGACTGGTGAAAAAGATCGTTCACGCCTATGAAAATGAAACCTAAGCAAAATATGGAGGAGCGGGTGTCGAGAATCATCCTCCTCCTCGTTGCAGCTGCATTTCTCATAGACACCACCTTTCTCGTGGTAACCACGCAGTTCAGATTTTCCGGATATGCCCGGTATCTCAATTCCTTCGAAGCGGGCAGCATTGCCGAGCGGGATCTAGTCGCCGACAGAAGCCTCACCTACGTGGATGAACAGGAGACGGAGGCGCTCATAGACAAACGGATCAACAAGGTGCTGCCGGTCTTTTCTCTCCGCGTCGACCGTATCTATAAGAGTCTCGCCCTTTTTGATCAATTCGCCTCCTTTATACAAAATTCCGCCGCTAGCATGAGCGGGGAACGTATTGCAAGAGAAACCGAGATGCGTTTCTCCGTTGAGATGGACGAAGAGCTTGCCGTTCTTCTTGAAGAGGGGGAAGCTCTAAAAAAAATCCTTCCCCTTGTAGAGACCGTGCTGCGCCGCACGCTCGAGGGTGGAGTGATAGGAGATATTCCTCCTGAAACGATGAGACGCGCCGAGCATATACGGATGAGAAGGTGGGAAAACGGCGAACGGATAGACGTATCCATCCCGAAGGACCGTCTTCCGACTATCGAAGTGCTAGGCGAAGCGATAAAACAAGATTTCCGCCCATTTCCTCTTTCCGAAAGAGAGAGGATGATCGCTGTCGGTATTACGAAGATGTTTCTCAGCCCCACCGCTTTTTACGACGGCCCACTTACCGAGGCGCAAAAGCAGGAGACGAGAGAGGAAGTCTCTCCCATAGTGCGAAAAATCGCGGAGGGTGAGCTGCTGATTCGTTCCGGCGACTTGGTGAGCGAAGAGGATATGGAACGAATCGATGCCCTGCGTTCGGCCGGACCGAAGCCGAATTCGAAGGAAAGCTTGGCGATTCTCCTCTACACCTCCTTCATCTTCATCCTCGGCTTCATTCTCCTCGGACCTCTTCTGCGGAATACGAGAAGAAGGGTCCAATATACCGTCATAATTCTCGCCGCCTCCGTCTTCTTTTTTGCAAATACCTTCATTACCGCAAGGCTCGCCTTTATTCCCGAGAGTTTTCCCCTCTCGTTAGGAATTCTCACCGCCTTTCTCAGCATGATGATTTCCATTTTTATGACCGAGCGGATAGGCATCATTGCTTCGCTGCTCTTTTCACTCGGGCTCTTTGCCATGCCCTCTCTGAACATCTACGCCTTTCTCTTCTCCTTTTTTGCCGGGGTAACGGGTATTTATGCTATGGAGAATGCGGAGAAGAGGATCGACTTGGTGACGGGCACGATGAAACTCACCGGGGTATTGCTACTGCTTCTCGTGGTAATAGGGCTTCTCCAGCAGGAGGATATCACCTGGATGGTGAGGGCGGGGGGTCTGGGAATTCTCTATTCTCTGGTCACCGGTGGGCTCACCCTTGCACTTCTTCCCGCCCTGGAACACGTGCTCAATGCTCCCACCGTATTTCGACTGAGGGAACTCTCCGACACCAATACGCCGGTATTCCGAAGAATGATCACCGCCGCGCCGGGAACCTACAGCCATTCGATGAGCGTGGCCAACCTTGCAGAATCTGCATGCCGGGAGATAGGGGCGGACTATCTCCTTGCGCGGGTAGGCGCCTACTACCATGATATCGGAAAGATGGAGCAGCCGGACTACTTTATTGAGAATCAACAGGACAAAAATAGACATGATGAGATAACTCCTAACCTGTCTGTTGCGGTAATAAAATCTCATGTAAAATTGGGGAAGGAAAAGGCGAAGGAGCTGAAACTTCCGCCGGAGGTCGTTGAAATAGTCGCCGACCACCACGGCAACGACGTTATCGGCTACTTCTACAGTCAGGCGATCAAGCAGTCGGATCAAAAAGTCTCTCCGCAGGAGTTCTCCTACAACGGTTCACCGCCGAAATCAAAGGAGGCGGCCATCGTCATGCTTGCAGATGTGATAGAGGCACAATCGAGAACACTCAAGAAGCCGACGGTGAAGAAATTCGAAAAAATGGTGTGGGATGCGATAATGAGAAAAATCACCAACGGGCAGTTGAGACGGAGCGACTTGAGTTTTCAAGATATCGAGTTAATAAAAAATGCATTCGTTCAGATACTTGCCGGACACTTTCACAACCGGATAGAGTATCCCGATACCAAGGAGTCAGAACACTAGTGGCGAAACTCACCGTCGACCTCGACGTAAGAAATCAGGAACAACCGGCATGGAGCGGGCGGTATCGTGATTTTATTCTGCGGGTCCTGGATGATCTTCATATCGAAAGCGGTGAAATTTCTATTCTCCTCTGCGAAGATACCTTTATGGCCGCGCTGAATGAAAAATATCGGAATAACGCGGAGACTACCGACGTACTATCCTTTTCTCAGAACGAAGGGTATGATGGAGGGGCAGAAAAACCGCTGATTTTTGGTGATATAGTGATATCTCTGGAGACCGTTCGCAGGCAGGCGGACGAATATGGACTGTCCTGGGATGATGAGGTAAAAAGGGTAAGCGTTCATGCTATACTCCATCTGTTGGGGATGGACCATGAGAATGACGAGATTGAGGGAGAAGCGATGCTAAAGAGGCAAGAGGAGATGCTCAAAGACTACTCCGAGGTGCGCTTGTTGTGAAACGGGGGTCACTTCTGCAGCGGCTCTTCGGCAGGGGAGTACGTGAACAGAAAGAGGGTTACGAGAGCCTGAATTTCGAAGAAAAAGATATGATCCGCGGCATAGTGAACCTTTCGGAAACGAATGTGAAGGAAGTCATGGTTCCGCGGATAGACGTGAAGTTCGTATCCATAGATTCGACCTTCGAAGAGCTCCTCTCCATCTTCTCCGAATGCGGCTACTCGCGCTTTCCCGTGTACAAGGATACCATCGATAATGTTGTCGGGATTCTCTACGTCAAGGACATACTTGCCTATTTCAGCAGGACCGAAGAGATCGATGTAGAGAAGATCATCCGGCGTCCTTACTTTGTTCCCGAAAGCAAGAAGCTGGACTCTCTGCTGCGGGAATTCAAACGACGGAAGGTCCATATCGCCGTGGCGGTGGATGAGTACGGAGGGGTATCGGGAATAGTTTGTCTCGAAGACATAATCGAAGAGATAGTGGGAGACATTCAGGACGAATTCGACAACGAAGTCGAAGACATCCTCGAGATTGGAGAAAGGACCTATCTCTGCGATGCCCGTGTCGACATCGAGGATCTCAATGAAAAGCTCAGCCTCACGCTGCCGGAAGAAGATTTTGACACCCTGGGGGGCTTCGTCTTCGATCACTTCGGCAAAATCCCCGTCAAGTATGAGAAGGTCTCCGCCGCAGGCTGCGATTTCATCATCCAGGAGATGGACGGACACAAGATAAAGACGGTGAAATTGGTTATCAAGGAATGAAAAATTACGTAATTATTCTCCTGTTACTGAGCCTCATCCCTCTGCAGCTCTTCCCGCAGGTACCCGCCGAAGACGCGCCGACCCTCTATCGACTCGGGGAGGATGCGATGCGGAGGGGAGAGCTCTACAGAGCGATAGATTATTACAAGGAATCTCTGCGCTACAATCCCGACTACGTGGAGCCTCTTCACGGTTTAGCGGAGGTGTTTTTTCGCATAGGTGAGTACCGGGAGGCCCAGCGCTACGTCGAACAGGCAGTGGCACTGGCAAAGAGAAACAGCGAGCTAACGGCTCTGCAGGGAAGAATATATACCGGGCTCAACGAGTTCGAACAAGCGGGGGAGGTTTTCGCTTCGATCCTTCGGCGGGAGCCGAACAATCTCGATGCACAATTCGGGATAGCGGAGTTGGAAGTCGCAAGGGGCCGCTCCCGCAATGCTTTGGAGGTTTATCTAAGGGCCCTTCATTCCTATCCCCGCAACAAGAGAGGACTGCTCTCGGCCGCCATACTCTACGAGACCCAGGACAACTATCGCGAAGCGAGGGAGCTTATAAAGACCGCCGTCCGCTATTATCCGAACGATCCGACGGTGAACGCGCTTGCCGCAGCGCATTACCGGAAGACCGGAGAATTGGCCGGCGCTAAGGATCACGCGCGGCGGGCTCTGGCCGTGGAGCCGGCCAACAGAGAGGCCCTGCAGGTCCTCATCGACGTTTATTTCGACAGACGGGATTACGCATCGGCTATTCCCGTTTTGGAGGAGAGTCTGCAGTCTACCGACGACGTGCTCCATTGGTACGCACTGGGCAAGGCTCGGGCCGAAACGGAGGACACCGGCGGCGCCTTCCGCGCATTTACCACAGCCTTGAGAAAACGTCCCGACGATGAAATATGCCGGATCGTCATGGAAGATGCCCTTCTCGCGCAGCTAAGCGCCGATTCTGCAGAGAGATTAGCGGCAGCGGAAACGCGATTCGCCGGTGCGGAAAAATATATGGGCGAAAATCGGACGGAGCTGGCACGTCAGGAATACAGAAGAGGCTTAGAACTGGCCCCCTACAGCGACGAGGGGCGTCTCGGTTACGGAGAAACATTCAAGCGTTCGGGTGACTATGGAAAGTACCTATCCATTCTCCGCATCGTCGAGAGAGAAGGAAAGGCGGAAAGAGCGGTCCTAGACGAGATAGAAATCTACGAAAGCATGATCGACGAAACGGTGTCGGCCCGGTGGGGTGTGGACCAATTTTCCATAGATAGAGACCGGTATCGCATAGCCCTCTTTGCCGATACGGACTCCTCCTCATTGCGGCACAGCGACAGCGAAGAAGCCTTGTTGCGTTATATAAGGACGCATCTCTACGGGTATGAGCAGATAGACGTGGTACATGAGGGCAGGGCGGAGACCTTTGCCGCTTCCTTTAGAAATGCGCGAGAAACCCGGGCAGACTACTTCATGCTCTTTTCCTTTACCGAAGAGTCCGGCACTTTTACTGTTGAGGCCTCTGTGTATCATGGAAGAACCGGCACCCTTCTCACTTCGCTGCGGGTTTTTCGTACGGGCAACGACAGGGTCGCTCGAGCATCGATGCGGCTGATCAAGGACTTTCAAGCCCTTCTTCCTATAAAGGGAAGGATATACCGCAGAGACAACGAGATGGTCCTAGTAGATATAGGACGCTTTCACGGAATAAGCGAGGAAGATGTGGTAAAGGTGGTTCGAGAGACGGATATAGCGTTGAAGAGTCGGCGCTTCGGACTGGAAGTGGCGCAGGACGATATTCTCGGAGAGATCCGCATTACGGAAGCAGATGAACTGCTGGCCGAGGGCAGCCTGTCGACGGCGAGTTTCTTCGATTTGGTAAACCCTACGGACATAGTATTTCTTCAAAATGACGAGAAGGAAGCCGAAAACGGGACTGCGGAGTCGGAGGAAGAAAAAAACGTAATTTCTTCTACGATCTATAAATCCCTGTTGCGTATCCGTTGATTTATTGACAGAGCAAAGCCGATATCTTATATTTGATTCGATCACGGTTAGTAACACACAGGAGGAAAGAATATGAAAATTGCAATCAATGGATTTGGAAGAATCGGAAGAAGCGTCTTTAAGGTCGCTTTTGAGAGAAAAGACATCGAAATCGCCGCTATTAATGATATTACCGATGCGGCAACTCTTGCCCATCTGCTAAAGTACGACTCGAACTACGGTCCCTATGCCCACAGCGTAGAGGCGAAGGACGAGGCCCTCATCGTAAACGGTAAGAAGATCCAGGTCCTTTCGGAAAGAGACCCCAAGAAGCTTCCTTGGAAGAGTCTTGGAGTGGCTGTCGCCATTGAATCGACCGGCATCTTCCGTTCCGCCTCCGGTCCAAAGGGCGGTTATAAGGACCATATTGAGGCCGGCGCAAAGAAGGTCATACTCACCGTTCCTGCAAAGGACAAGGTCGATAAAACCATCGTTCTCGGGGTAAACAACGACGACCTCGAAGAAAAGGATCTGTCCGTTTCCAACGCCTCCTGTACCACCAACTGCCTCGCACCCGTGGCGAAGGTCCTGCACGACAGTTTCGGTATCTCCGAGGGACTCATGACCACCACTCACGCCTACACCGCGGACCAGAATCTGCAGGATGCTCCGCATTCAGACCTCAGAAGAGCCCGGGCGGCGGCACTTTCCATCATCCCTACCACCACCGGCGCGGCGAAGGCGGTAGGGCTCGTTATCCCCGCTCTCAACGGAAAACTCAACGGCATCGCTATGCGCGTACCCACTCCCACCGGCTCAATCGTAGACTTAACCGTCAAGCTCGATTCAGACCCCTCGGTGGAAGAGGTAAATGCCGCTCTTAAGAAGGCCGCGGAAGGTCCCATGAAGGGTATTCTTGAGTATACCGAGGATCCAATAGTATCCGTAGACATAAAGGGTAATCCCCACAGCTCAATATTCGATGCTCAGAGCACGATGAAGATCGGCAACGGTTTCTTCAAGGTCCTCTCATGGTACGATAACGAATGGGGTTATTCGAACAGAGTAGTGGACCTCGCGGAAAAATTGGTATAACGGAGCCATATATGGCAGTTACCACAATTAAAGACCTAGAACTCGAAAACAAGAGAGTGCTCGTCCGTGTGGATTTCAACGTTCCTCTCAAAAACGGTGAAATCACCGACGACACGAGAATACAGGCGGCTCTTCCTACGCTCCGATATATTCTAGAGCAGAAGGGCAGCTCTCTCGTACTGATGAGTCATCTCGGCAGACCGAAGGGGGAGAGAAAAGCGGAGATGAGTCTTGCGCCGGCGGCCAAGCGCCTTGCAGAACTTCTTCAGCGTCCCGTGTACAGCGCTCCGGACTGCATCGGAGAGGAGACCCTCTCTATGGCGAAGGACCTGGAAGCCGGAGATGTTCTTCTTCTGGAAAACGTCCGGTTTCACAAAGAAGAGACGGACAACGATGAGGCATTTGCAAAGGAGCTGGCAAAAAACGGTGATATCTTCGTAAACGATGCGTTCGGTTCGGCCCACCGTGCTCATGCTTCCACCGAGGGAGTAGCCCGCGTGCTTCCCTCGGCGGCGGGTTTTCTCATCGAAAAAGAGGTGCGTTTTTTCGAACATATCTTGTTACATCCGGAAAAGCCCTTCGTCGCAATCATCGGCGGAGCAAAGGTTTCGACAAAAATCGGCGTCTTAGAAAAACTGATGGAGAAGTGCAGCACCATCGTAATCGGCGGCGCGATGAGTTACACCTTTCTCAAGGCAAAGGGAATAGGGGTAGGCGCCTCGAAAACGGAGGATGACTACGTCGAAACGGCGAAAAATCTTCTCCAGCGCGCCGAAAAGGCGGGGGTGGAGATTCGTCTCCCGGAAGATCACCTATGCGCCGAGGAGTTCTCGGAAGAGGCACAGCCGAAATACGTAGAAACACAGGAGATCCCCGACGCTCTTATAGGCTTGGATGTGGGAAAAAATACCCTCGTCAACCTAAAAGATACCATCGCGCAGGCAAAGACCCTGGTGTGGAACGGTCCTTTAGGAGTGTTCGAATTCGATGCCTTTTCAAAGGGTACCTTAGAGGTCGCGGAAATGGTTTCGAAATGCGAAGGTACGACGGTCGTGGGGGGCGGTGATTCCGTTGCGGCGGTCAACCAATTCGGTTTTGCCGAAAAGATAGACCACGTTTCCACCGGAGGAGGGGCGAGTCTCGAATTTCTAGAGGGAAGAAAACTTCCCGGAATAGCGATACTGGAGAAGAAATAGTATGAGAAGACCATATCTGGCGGGTAACTGGAAGATGCACAAGAGCCGAAGCGAAGCGGTACAGACGGCCCGCGACATTCTCGAACAGATGGGGGGAACGGACCGCAAGGTCATGATAGCGCCACCCTTTACCGCCCTATCGGCGGTAGCCGAACAGATCGAAGGAAGTTCACTCCTCCTCGGAGCGCAGAACATGTCCTCGGAAGAGGAAGGAGCCCACACCGGAGAGGTGTCCGTACGTATGCTGAAGGACTGCGGCGTTCAGGTGGTGATTCTCGGTCACTCCGAAAGACGACTCGTCTACGGCGAAACCGACGAGTTTATCAACAAAAAGGTCCACCTCGCCGTTTCTCAAGACCTCGAAGTAATTCTCTGTGTGGGAGAGACGATAGCGCAGCGGGAGGCCGGTGATGCAAAAACGGTAGTAGAAAACCAGATGCGGGGAAGTCTTGCCGATATCGCAGAACCTCAACTGCAGCGCATCACCATTGCCTACGAACCGGTTTGGGCGATAGGTACCGGAAAAACGGCGACGCCGGAGGACGCCGACGCAATGCATCGGTCTATCAGGGATCTTCTGGCGCAGATGTACACACAAAAGGCTGCCGACGAGATGATCATTCAATACGGCGGCTCGGTTAAGCCGAAAAACATCGACGATCTTATGAAAAAGGCCAACATAGACGGCGCCCTTGTAGGCGGCGCATCTTTGACGGCGGAAAATTTCGTACCGATAATACGGTACAATCAGTAATAATCAGTAACGGAGAAATTTGTATGGGTTTTTTATCAATAGTACTCCTCGTTGTGTTCGTTTCGGTCGCCCTGATGCTCATAGGCATCGTGATGATTCAAGATGATCAAGGCGAGGGTCTGGGAGGCATATTCGGCGGAACCGGGAGTACTTCTATCGGATCAAGATCGGGGAACATTCTCACAAAGACTACGTCGATTCTCGGTGCGGTCTTTCTCGTCACCGCCTTTGCCCTTGCATGGATCAACAAGACTCCCGAGGAGGGAAACGTGATAGGTGCGGCGCGGGAAGAGATCAGCGGTGAGGCCGTTCAGTGGTGGAATCAGCCGGCGGACGACGAGGCCGACGGGAACGAATAGCCCTCAGCCCGGGAGCTGTAATGAAAATAGCAATTGTGTATTTTTCTCTAGGCAATCGCACAAAGCTGCAGGATGCGGCGAAGGGTCTCTCCGAGGGTCTTTCAGAAGAGGGTCACCGCGCCGATCTCATAGATGCGACGAAGGATATCAACACGAAACTCACCATGTACGAGTATATAGCGGTGGGAGCCGAAGCAGAAAACTTCTGGGGCGGGAAGATAGATCCGAAAATCGGACACTTCCTCTCAAACGCCGGCATACTCTCCGGTAAGCGTTCCTTCGCCTTTATCACGCAAAAGGGCATACGGCAGATGAAAACGCTGAAGGCTCTTATGGATACGATGGAACATGAAGGAATGTTCTTGAAAAATTCTACTAGTGTGGCATCTTATGAAGAGGCGAAGAAGATCGGCCGTTCACTGATTCGCTAAAGGGAGGAAACCTTTTGAGAAGAACAATTTTGCTCATGGCCCTACTGCTGTGTGTGTCGGCAGCCGCCGGCGCCGACCTCATAGGAAGCACCGTTGCAACGGTAAATCTCACCCGCATGGAAGCCATTACCGCAAGCGAGGTGGATAAGAAACTGCGGCAGCTGCAGGAGATCGGCAGTCAATCCGGTATTCCAAATGATCAGATTACCCGGGAAAACGTTATTACTTCATTGATCGATCAAACCCTTATCCTTCAGGCTGCCGAGCGCGACAATGTAACGGTACCGGACACCCAGATTGACCGCATGATCGATGAACAGCGCCGTTCCTACGAAATGCAGAGCGGACAGAGAATAGACGAAGAATCCTTCAAACGGATCGTTCAATCGGAGACAGGGTATTCATGGGAGCAGTACAGGGCACAGATGAAAGATCAGCTTCTCCAGCAGCGCTACATCACCCAGATGAAACAATCGACGTTCGAAAACATCGATCCTCCCACGGAGGAACAGATAGAGGAGCAGTACCGCCAAAACGCCACCCAATTTAGCAACCCGGAATACGTGCGGATGAGCCAGGTCTTTATTTCCACCCAGAGCAAGAGCGAAGAGGAGATTCGCGCTGCGCGAGGCAAGATGAAAGAGGCCTATCAAAAGTTCAGTTCCGGCGAACTCAGCTTCAGCGATATCGTCTTAAAATACTCGGAAGATGAAAACTCAAAGTTTCGCGACGGTGACGTCGGTTATATCACCAGAGACAACGGGCAGGTGCGTTCGGCCTACGGCTCTTCCTTTTTCAACACGCTCTTCAGTCTTGATGAGGGGGAGACTTCACCGGTCATCGAGTCCGCCATAGGGCTCCACATTATCAAGGTGACGGAGCATGAACAGGCAAAACTCCTCACTCTCAACGATCCTCTTTCTCCCGACAGCAAGACGACGCTGAGGGACTACCTCCGAAGAATCATGTATCAGCAGAAGCAGCAGCAAGTGTTTCAGCAGGCGATGGACGAGATACTTCGCGAGTTAAGAGATGAGGCGGAGATAAGCCGCTTCGACGATTGAGCGAAGCACAGCAAAATGGGCTCTCGGAGAAAGGCGCGCATTCTCACACTCCAAGCCATGTACAGCTGGGGCTTTACCGGCCGTTCGGAGGAGGAGCTGGCAGAGTTCTCGTGGCTCGATGAGGAAAGGAGAAGTTCCTACGATGAACAGACCCTCAGCTTTGCCCGCCTCCTTCTTCACGGGACTCTTGAACATATCGAAGATGTCGACGAGACAATAAAAAACCAGCTCGAACATTGGGATTTTGAACGATTGGCCCGAGTCGACCTGGCCATTCTCAGATTCAGCGTGTATGCTCTTCTCTATCAGCGGGATATCCCTCCGTCCGTTACCATAGACGAGGCGATAATGCTTGCAAAGCAGTACGGGAACGACGACTCCTATCGTTTCATAAACGGCGTTCTCGACGGGGTGCGAAAGCTGAGAGGAATATGAAGAGGAAAGATGTTTTGCTTATACTCCTCATCCTCATTCTCGCGGCGGCGCTTACGGTGAGCCTTATTGCAATAAGAAAGATAAAAGAACGCCGCATTGCCGACTCCTACATCTCCACGCTGCAGAGAATAGATGCATATCTTCGCGACGGCTATGACGATCAGGCAAAAGATGCCATTATCACTCTCGCGCAGGTCGATGTATCGGCCGCAACTTACCTTCAACTCTTGAAGCGTTCCTACCGGTTGGCCGAAAAGGGCGGCGGTTTCGAGACCTTTCACGCGGTCGCCGGCTACGCCTACGAGGCCTATCCGGCACGGAAAGATATTAACGCTTTGCGGGTCTATGCGCTGATGCGTTCGGGGCTCATTGAAGAGGCCTGGGAGGCGGTGAAACAGATCGATGTAAACGATTCCCGCTGGCAGCCGGTTATAGCGGAGGCGGCGATGGCGGCGGGAAAGTTTGACGAACTCGAGGTGACTGAAGAGAATACCCCTATGTACCTGCGCACCTTGGCTTCTCGTAATGCGGAGCATTTCGAGGAGGCATGGCGGGAAACAGGGTCGATGAGCTTTCTCTTGGACGCCGTTCTTCTCAGATTGACCGAGGGAGAGGTGTACAGGGCGGCGGATATGGCCGAGGAGCTCTATCGGGAGGCGGAGGGAAAACTCACCCTCGGGAAATATCAAAAACTGCGGTTTTTTATCGCCTACGATACGGAAAACTGGGATAGGGCCGAGAGTATCCTGCCGAGAATACCGGAAGGTGAGGATGCCTACGCTCTTACCGACGAGCAGCGGCTCATGCTCGCCGCCGATTTGGCAATGCGGCGGCGAGAGTGGAGCAAGGCCTTTCGGCTCTACCGGAAGATAGCTTCGATTTCTTCGGAGTATAGCCGGCAGGCTCGGTATAATCGACTCTTTCTCAGCTACGAGCAGGAGGACCTTGCCCTTGATGAAGGTTCTGCCGACACGGCAGCTTCAGAAGCGCCTCGCGCACCGGAGCGGGTGTTCGAATTGGCGGAACTCATGCTCGCCTATGACGATAAAAGAAGGGCCGAGGAGCTGCTTACCGAAGAGATTTTCCACGCGTCGGATCAGACACGGTTTGGCTTTCTCAAGGAATCGGCTAAAGAGACGGTGAATCCGCAAAGGTATGCGGCCCTCCTTCGCGTACTGGTTAATCGCGAGGGGGGCGGACGCTACGCGCCTCATCTGGCGTGGTTCCTCATGGGACGGGAGAACTTCGACAGTTTGGCAAAACTTATTTTCTACTCCGCCGATGCCTATGGAGATGCGGCATGGATCAATTTCTATCGCGGCGTTCTCGCCGCCGAGGAAGAAGATCTCGAGGCAGCCGTGACGGCATTCGGCCGGGCAAACGAGGAAAAACCGTACGCAGAAACCTATTACAACATGGCCCTCGTCGCCCTCGCCGCCGACAGGGGCGCCGATGCGATGAGTTTTCTCGATTCCGCCGCCGACCTGACCGAAGAAAATTCCGAGAAGGCACAAATTCTCGCCCTCAGGGCAGAGATTCTCTATCGATTCGGAGAAGACAACCGAGCTCTGGCAGCCGCCGAACGAGCGCTGGACTTAGAGCCGTCCAATACCGCCGCGCAGCTGATACGATCAGCTCTTGAAGACGATACGGCCGAGTGATAGAGTTGCTCCTATATGGTCCGGCTAAAAAGCGTCGATGAAATCGAAAGAATCCGCGAATCCTCGAGACTACTGGCGGAGACTCACCGAGAACTGGAGAAGATGATTGAACCGGGGATAAGCACCGGTGAGTTAGACCGTTTTGCGCAATCGTACATCGAAAAACGGGGAGGCACTCCCGCATTTCTCGACTACATGGGATATCCGGCATCCCTCTGTGTTTCGTTAAATGAAGAGGTCATCCACGGAATTCCCGGCAAGCGCAGCTTGAAACGGGGTGATATCGTAAGCCTCGACCTCGGTGTCGAACTAAACGGATACTACAGCGACATGGCGAGGACCATACCCGTTGGAAAGGTGAGCGAAGAGGCGCAACAGCTCATAGATGTTACCTATCAGTGTCTCTACAAGGGAATCGAGCAGGTCCGATCGAAGCAGCGCGTTCACGACATATCGATAGCCGTATATACCCATGCCGATGCTCACGGCTACGGTGTGGTACGGGAGTACTGCGGACACGGGCTAGGCTACTCTCAGCACGAGGAGCCCCAGATCCCCAACTACGTAGGACGGGGCGCGAACCCCCGGCTCAAGAGGGGGATGGTAATAGCGATAGAACCGATGATAAACCTCGGCGGCCGGGAGATAGTGCTCTTGGACGACGATTGGACGGTGGTTACCGCAGACGGCTCCCTGTCGGCCCACTGGGAACACACTATCGCCGTTTTCGACGATCACGCGGATATCCTCACAGAAATACCATAAACTTTTTTTACTGGTCCCAATCCTGCTAGCCGTCCCTTCCACTCGCCGAAAGCGCC
>CAZQNO010000014.1:0-54897 GCA_964594775.1 uncultured Spirochaetaceae bacterium | reverse complement strand
GACCGGCTGAATTGTGAGCTTTCTGAAAAGCTTATGATTGACTTTTTATAGGAGAGGAAATGAAACGACTCAATGAATTAGCGGAGCAGACCAGAGCACGAATCGTCGGCTTCGAGAAAGGAAGCAACGGCTACCGCTCTAAGCTGTATTCGATGGGACTCACACAGGGAAGCGAAATACTCGTCAAGCGCGTCGCTCCCCTCGGTGACCCTGTAGAGATCGAAGTTCGAGGCGGCATGGCGTCGCTTCGCAAACGCGAGGCGGCAGTTATTATGGTAGAGGAGGTGGAATCATGAAAGAAGATACAACGGCAACCGTTGACCCTTCGGTAAAAGCCCGTACGGAATTCGCGCACTCACCGTCCGGCGCTGCCGGTAAAAAACAGTTCACCGTCGCCATCGCAGGCAACCCCAACAGCGGAAAGACCACCCTTTTTAACGGACTTACCGGAGGCAGCCAGAAAATCGGCAACTGGCCCGGGGTAACGGTGGAGAAAAAGATAGGCTATCTTGGTGAACGTGCCGAGAAGATACACCTTGTCGACCTTCCCGGCATCTACGCCTTTCACTCTTCGTCGGAGGACGAGCGGATCGCTCAGGAGTTCCTTCTCACCGAAGAACCGGAACTCGTGGTCAACATCGTCGATGCATCGAACCTCGAGCGCAACCTCTACCTCACCGTGCAGCTCATCGAGATGGGCATGTCGGTAATCGTCCTGTTGAACATGACGGACATCGCGGAGAAGGAGGGGGTGACGGTCGACGCCGCAGCATTGGAAAAGGAGCTCGGCGTACCGGTCTACTCGATGGTGGCAACCCGCCAGGAGGAGGTAAAAAAGATCAGGCGAAACCTCCTCGTCCATCGCAGCGCCTATACCAACAACAGGACCGCAGTCCGGGCCGTAGGGGTGAGCTATCCCGGCTCGATACGGCGCTACATCGACCAATGGTCGACGAAGAACGAGGCGAGTGGGAATTCCGCCCTCACCGATTGGATGGCCGTCAAGGTCCTCGAGGGCAACGACTACGTCACCGAGCTTGCCATTGACCGGGGAGTCCTCACTTCACAGGCGGTAAAACAGGCGAAGCGGGACGTACTCGATACGGAAAAGATCGAGCCGGACATACTCATCGCCAACGCCCGCTACGAGTACATTCACTCGGTGGCCGAAAAGTGCGTCCAGAGAAAGGAACAGAAACGGAGTATGAGCGAGCGGGTCGACGACGTGGTGCTCAACCGCTTTCTCGGCATCCCGATCTTCTTCGGAGTAATGTATCTCGCCTTTTGGGCGGCGGTGAACGTCGGCTTTTCCTTCATCGATTTCTTCGACATCCTCGCGGGGACCTTCTTCGTAGACGGGCTCGCGGCGCTGCTCGAATCTGCAGGCTCACCTGCATGGCTGGTGACGATCCTCGCCGACGGGGTGGGAGCCGGTATTCAGACCGTGGCGACCTTCATACCCGTCGTCTTCTTCATGTTCCTCGTCTTGAGCATACTCGAAGACTCCGGCTACATGGCGCGTGCGGCCTTCGTGATGGACCGGGTCATGCAGTCCATCGGCCTGCCGGGCAAGGCCTTCGTCCCGATGATCGTCGGCTTCGGCTGCACGATTCCCGCAATGCTCGGCACCAGGACGCTGGAGAACAAGAAAGACCGCTTCCTCACCCTCTTCATCACCCCCTTCATGAGCTGCGGTGCCCGGCTGCCGGTCTACGCTCTCTTCGGGGCCGCTTTCTTTGGGGCCCGTGCCGGCGGCATCGTCTTCTCGATCTACATGATCGGCATCGTCATGGCCATCGCCACCGGATGGATTCTGCGAAAGACCCTCTTCAAGGGGGGCGATTCGACCTTCGTGATGGAGCTGCCGAAGTACCACCTGCCGACGCTGCGCAACACCTTCGGCGCCGCATGGAAACGGCTGCAGTTCTTCATACGCCGTGCGGGAAAGGCGATCATCCTCGTGGTCTTCCTCCTCAGTATAGCAGGATCTCTCGGCACCGACGGCAGCTTCGGTAACGAGGACAGCGAAGATTCGGTCCTCTCGGCGGTGGGCAAAGGCATTACCCCGATCTTTACCCCCATGGGCATCGTGCAGGAGAACTGGCCCGCCACCGTGGGGCTCTTCACCGGCCTCTTCGCCAAGGAGGTCATCGTGGGGACCCTCAACTCGCTCTACTCGATCGAGGCTGCGGGAAGTGAGGCGGCCGCTGCCGGCGGCGGAGAAGCTGCCGCCGAAGAAGCCTCCTTCTCCCTCACCGACGGCATCGTCGAGTCCTTCACCGCCCTCGGCGAGGGGCTCACCGGGATATTCTCCGGCCTCGGAGCGACTCTCGGGCTCGACCTGATAGGTCACGACGAGGCGGCTACGGCCGACATCGTCGAAGCGGACCGAACGGTTTTTACCGGCATGCGGGCAAACTTCGATCCCTACTCCGCCTATGCATACTTACTCTTCGTCCTGCTCTACTTTCCCTGTGTTGCAGCCTTCGGAACGGCGATCCAGGAGATGGGCTGGAAGTACGGAGCGATACAGGCCGTCTACCTTACCATCCTCGCATGGAGCACCGCCACGCTCTTCTACCAGGTGACGGCGGGCGGCAATCCGGTCTTCATCGTACTGCCGCTGTTGCTGATGTTCGGAGTCTTCTTCGCACTGCGATATCTCGGCAAGGAGAGGAGCCGGGCGAAGGCCTAAAGCCCTCCCTGCCGAAGGCCCGGCATACGCATCAGCTGCGTACAAAGCGATCGGCCCTGCCCTCCCCCTTACGGGACGGCGGGGTCCTTGTTTTTCCGGGGAGTTTTTCCCCTCAAGCCGATAGGACTTGATGAAGTCGTGCTGCGGATCCTTTTAAAATCATTGGGCCGGGCAGAGCTCCGCCGGATGACTGCCGCTTTTTTAAAAAAAACAGGAAAGAATTTAGTTTTTCCCGTTTACACCGATATATATAGCGTGTTATATTCGTCTTTAGGCGCAAAACTACACCACATATGGTGTAGTAAAAGGAGAATTACATGCGTTGCCCTCTGTGTGGTGCCGATAACGACAAGGTGATCGAATCACGGGCCAACTCTACGGGGACATCGATACGAAGGCGGCGCGAGTGTCTCTCATGCGGCTACAGGTTCACCTCCTACGAGCACATCGAGGAGAAGCAGCTGATGGTAATAAAGCGCGACGGACGGAGGGAGCCCTTCGACCGACAAAAGCTCGAACGGGGAGTACAGACCTCCCTCGAAAAGCGCCCGGTTCCACAGCCCGCCGTCGAGGCTCTGGTGAACGAGGTTGAAGATGAAGTAGCGATCAAACAGGGAGGCGCCCGCGAAATTGAAGCCTCCGCCATCGGAGAGATGGTCCTTGCAAAGCTCTATGACTTGGACAAGGTCGCCTACATTCGTTTCGCATCTGTATATAAGATGTTTGAAGATGTCGAGGCCTTCAAGAAGGAACTCGAGCGGCTTTTCGCGACAAATGAAGCAACGAACGAAGCAATGGGAGGAAAGGGATGAAAGTTGAAATGCGTGAGGGTAACTGGGAGGTGCTCTTCGGAAAAGAGGAACCGTCGCAGCAGTCCGAAACAGTCGCCGTGGGAAGACCGGTGAAGAGAATCATCAAACGGGACGGCCGGGTCGAATCCTACGACCGCAGCCGCATTTTCGACGCCATAGCGAAGGCTGTCGAAGCGGTAGAGAACCAAAGCAGCGTGAAGGATGCCGGAAGCCTCGCCGACGGACTGACTCACCAGGTCGAGGAAAAACTTTGCGGCTTCATGGACCGGCGCCATCCCAACTCCGCACCGGCGGTGGAAGAAATTCAGGATCTGGTGGAAGAGGTCCTGGTCGAACACGGCAATGCCGCCCTGGCAAAGGCCTACATTCTCTACCGCTCCCGCCGCGAATCCATCCGCGATGCCCGCAGGCTGATGCTCGACATCAACGAAACGATGGACGGCTATCTCTCCCAGTCCGATTGGCGGGTCAACGAAAACGCCAACGTCAACTTCTCCCTGGGCGGATTGATCCTCCACAACTCGGGCACCATTACCGCCAACTACTGGCTCAAGAACATATATCCGGAAAAGGTCGCCGAGGCCCATCGCAACGCCGACTTTCACATCCACGACCTCTCCATGTTCAGCGGCTACTGTGCCGGCTGGTCTCTGCGGCAGCTGATACAGGATGGACTGGGAGGCGTGCCGGACAAAATTTCCTCCAAACCGGCGCGGCATCTCTCTACCTTAGTGCAGCAGATCGTCAACTTTCTCGGCATCATGCAGAACGAGTGGGCAGGCGCTCAGGCATTCTCCAGCTTCGACACCTACCTGGCGCCCTTTGTAAAGAAGGACAATCTCTCCTTCAAAGAGGTCAAGCAGAACATCCAGACCTTTATTTTTGGCGTCAACACCCCTTCCCGCTGGGGGAGTCAGGCTCCCTTTACCAACATCACCCTGGATTGGACGGTGCCGGCGGACCTGGCCGAACGGCGGGCCATCGTCGGGGGCGAGGAGCAGGATTTTACCTACGCCGACTGCCGGACAGAGATGGACATGATCAACCGGGCCTTCATCGAACTGATGATACGCGGCGATGCCGAAGGCAGGGGTTTTCAGTATCCCATTCCCACTTACAACCTCACGGAAGACTTCGACTGGGATTCGGAAAACACCCGGCTTCTCTTCGAGATGACGGCGAAGTACGGGACCCCCTATTTTCAGAACTTCATCAACAGCGACCTAAATCCAGGAGACGTGCGCTCGATGTGCTGCCGCCTGCAGCTCGACAAAAGAGAACTGCGCAAGCGCGGGGGAGGGCTCTTCGGCTCCGACGAGTTCACCGGCTCCGTTGGAGTGGTTACGATAAACCTCCCGCGGATCGGCTACCTCAGCAAGAGCAAGGTGGAGTTCTTCCGCCGCCTCACCGACCTGATGGATACGGCGGCGGAGTCGTTGGTGATCAAGCGGAAGGTGATCGAACGGCTGATGGAGGGAGGGCTTTTTCCCTATACTCGACGTTATCTGGGCCATCTGAACAATCACTTTTCCACCATCGGAATCGTGGGAATGAACGAATGCGCCCTGAACTTCATCGGAAAAGACATCTCATCGAGCGAGGGCGCCGAATTCGCCGAAGAGGTGCTGGAGTACATGCGACGGCACCTCTCGGATCTGCAGGAAGACACGGGAGACCTCTTCAACCTGGAGGCAACCCCCGCAGAGAGCACCAGCTATCGCCTGGCCAAGCACGATGCCGAACGTTATCCCGACATCAGCAGCAGCGGCGAAAGCGAGCCATTTTATACGAACAGCACCCAGCTTCCCGTAGATAAGACCAGGGACGTATTCGAAGCCCTCGATCATCAGGACGAGCTCCAGACCAAATACACCGGCGGGACCGTGTTTCACGCCTTTTTAGGAGAGGCGGTGAGCGACTGGGAGGCCTGCCGGAGCATGGTGCAGGCGGTGGCGAACAACTACCGGCTGCCCTACTTTACGATAAGTCCCACCTTCTCCGTCTGCCCCGACCACGGCTACCTGGCCGGCGAGCACTTCGCCTGTCCTATCTGCGGGAAGGAGGCGGAGGTCTACACCCGAATCGTCGGCTACTACCGGTCTGTCCGCAACTGGAACAAGGGCAAGCGTGAGGAATACGGCCTGCGCACGCTCTTCAACGAACCGGCAGCCGTATCGATGAAAACAGCCGGCCTGCCGGCCCCCGCCGAACGGACCGACAGGACTGTCGATGAAAATCCAGAAAGCATCCGCGGCCGCATGAAGATCGATGCCGATTTCGCCTCCTACCTTCTCTTCTATCGGATGAACTGTCCCAACTGTCCTCCCGTTAAACGCCGGCTTGCCGAATCCGCTCTTCCCGGCAGAGAGATCGATGTGGACACCGAGGAAGGTCTCGCCGCGGCGGCTGCCCACGATGTAGTAGCCGCACCCACGGCAATCCTCTACGACCACAGCGGGACCGAGGCGGCCCGCGCCTATAAGATCGAAGACTTCGAAGGGCTTATCCTCGAGGGACAAGAAGAGGAATCACTCTACGGCGAAGGTGTGCATAATTCGGATTCAGCTATTCTTTCGGCGGCGCCACAGTCCGTCGGCTTTCTCTTCGAACGATAGACGGCGCGAAGAGACCCGCCGATGCAAGGCACACCTGCCGGCGACGGAGCTCCCCTGCGTTTCGGTCTGCAGAAGACCACTCTCCTCGATTATCCGGGAGAGGTAGCGGCTGCCGTTTTTACCCCCGGCTGTAATCTCCGCTGTCCCTACTGTCATAATCCGGACCTCGTAAAGCCGCCCTATCCGGACGACCTTATCGGACTCGAGGAGCTCGACGCTTTTCTGACACAGCGCGCAAGGATCCTCGGCGGAATCTGCATCACCGGCGGTGAACCTCTTCTTCACCCCCGCCTCGACGAACTGATCGATCTCATCCGCCGGCACAGGCTGAAAATAAAACTCGACAGCAACGGAACTCTCCCGGAAAGGCTCGAGGAGCTCCTTACACAGAAGCTCCTCGATTATGTAGCAATGGATATCAAGACCGCACCAAAACTCTACGGACGGCTGCTCGATACGGCGCCCCGCCAAAAACACAGAGACCACAAAGAGCTTCAGACAGCGCGCGGCCGCGCCCTCGGCGAGAAGGTCCCGGCAAGCATCGAACTGCTCCGCCGCTTTGGTCTTCCCTACGAGCTGAGGACCACCGTTGCCCCCGGGATCTTTGCTGTCGAAGAGATGAGAGAGATCCTTCCTCTTCTTCCCGGAGCCCGGCGCTACGTGATAAGACCCTTTCGGGGCGGCAACACCCCCACCCTCGACCCCGGCTTCGCCTCCCTGCCGTCACCGAAGGAGGAGGAAATGCAGGAGCTCTGCGCCCTCGCCCTGCAGAGCGGAGTTCCCTGCCGGCGGCAGGCTGTCTAGAGCAGGAGGCATTACGGTTCATCACACACCTTGCCGCGCGGCCCCAGTTCCCCTATGATACGCCTATGAGTACGGAAAAGAAGGAAACAAGAAAGAAGCGGCCCGGCGGCGGCCAAAAGAGCGGCACCGATATACGCACAGCCGGAAGGAGAAAGCCGAAACAACCTTCAGGCCACACCGAGGGAAGCCTCTCGGTTACCGCCAGGGGCTTCGGCTTCGTCTCACCTATCAAGGGGCAGGGGCAGGACATTTTCATCCCCCTCGAAAACATGGGCACCGCCATGGACGGTGATAAGGTATCCGTCGAAGTACTGAAAACCGTTCCCGGGAAGAACCCCGTCGGCCGCATCGCCTCGGTTACCAAGCCGGCCTCCTTCGACATAGTGGGAGTATTTCATCGAGAAGGGAAGAAGAGCTACGTGGTCCCCAACGATGAACGCTTCAAGCGGAACATCACGATACCACAGGGCGGCCGCGGCACCGAGGCGAAGAACGGACAGTTCGTTCTTGTGCGAAGAGAGAAGTGGGACGATCCCCGGCAGGACCCGACGGGACGGATAGTCGAAATCATCGGAGATACCGAAGAACCGGGCATAGATACCCTGATAATCGCAAAGAGCAAGGGGCTGCGGATCGAGTTCCCCTCCGCGGTCCTGAAGGAAACGCAAAAGCTTTCTCTTCCCAGCCTGAACAAGGAAAAGCACCGCCGCATGGACCTTCGCGATCGTCTCTGCTTCACCATCGACCCGGATTCGGCGGAAGACTTTGATGACGCGGTATCCCTCGTTCAGAAGGAGAACGGCAGATTCGAACTCGGCGTCCACATCGCCGATGTCTCCCACTATGTCCATGAAGAAAGCGCTCTCGACAAGGAGGCCTTGTCCCGGGGCACCTCCGTGTATTTTGTCGACAAGGTACTTCCTATGCTTCCCGAGAAACTCTCCAACGAGCTCTGCAGTTTGAAGGAAGGAGAGGACCGTCTCGCCTTCTCCGTGCTGATGGAGATAGACTCCAGAGGGACCGTCACGGACTATCGGATTACCGAATCGATTATCCGCAGCGATCACCGCTTCACCTACCGTGAGGTGGAAGAGATCATAAACGGAAAGAGTCATCCCCACCAGAAGACCATCAACTTGATGATGATGCTCAGCCTCGTTCTTCGCAGGGCAAGGGAAGAACAGGGAAGCATCGATTTCGACGTGCCCGTTCCGGTTATCTCCCTCGACGCGAACGGGATCCCCTACGAGGTCGGGCCGAGTGAACGACTCGACGCAAACAGGTTGATCGAAGAGTTCATGCTCGCCGCCAATCAAACCGTTGCCCGGCACATGGTCGAACTCAACCGACGGCTCGATGAGGAGAGCTCCCGCGGCAGAGGGCAAAAGAAAAAGGGCAGGACCCCGGCCTCGGACATCTTTCCCTTCGTCTACCGAATACACGAGAAGCCCGAGGAGAACGAGGTATCCTCCTTCTTAGATCTTCTCCAGCGCCTGGGCATCCGTTACCGCGTCCCCGGCGAGCTGGAAGCGGAGGATTACCGGAAAATCCTCGGCTTTGTGGAAAACCTCGATTTCAAGGATTTCGCCGAAAAGGTCGCCCTGCGCTCGATGACCAAGGCGGTCTACAGCACCGAAAACGCCGGTCACTTCGGCCTCGCCTTCGATGCCTATACCCACTTTACCTCGCCGATCCGCCGCTATCCCGACCTCCTCGTTCATCGCCTGCTCAAACGCTGCTCGCCGAAGGGCGGCGCGGGAAGCACAAGCAAAAACACGAAGGGAAACAAAAAGGGACCCGCCGGCCCGGCTCCGGCCGACGTAAAGGCCGCCGCTTCCGCCGCCGCAGCCCTCCCCGACGGCTTTGTAAAGCAGCTGCAACAGGTCTGCAAGAGCTGCACCGAGCGGGAAATCCGGGCCGTAGATGCCGAACGGGAACACAGCAAGCTCAAAGCCATGGAATTTCTCGCAGGAAAGGTCGGAGAACACTATGAGGGCATGATCGCCGGCATCACCTCCTTCGGTTTCTTCGTCGAACTGAACCACTATCTCATCGAGGGTCTCGTCCACGTCTCCGAGCTGAGGGACGACCACTACGAGTTCGACAAGGACAACTATGCCCTCACCGGGCAGAAAAACGGAAAGGTCTACCGTCTCGGAGATCCCGTTCGGGTGAAGATCAAGAACGTTTCGGTGGAGGAGCGCAAGGCGGACTTCGTCCTTGCCGACGGGAAGAAGAAAAAATGAGCGCACAGTCCCACGCGCTTGTCGTGGAGGGAGGGGCGATGCGCGGCATCTTCGCCGCCGGTGTGCTCGATGCATTCATTTGCCAAGGATACCGGCCCTTTGCCGCCGCCTACGGCGTCTCGGCAGGAGCTTCCAACGTCGCCGCCTATCTCGCCGAGATGGAGGGACGCAACTACCGAGTATACACCGATTACATGCGCCGCCGGCAGTTCATACGGCCTTTTCGCTTTCTCCTCGGGGGACATTACATGGACATCGACTGGCTCTGGGACATCACCAAGGCCGAAGTTCCTCTCGACGTCGAAAAAATCATCGCGAGTCCCGTCGATCACCGAGTCGTCGTGACCCGCACGGATACGGGAAAGGCCGATTACCTCGTTCCGTCGAGGGATGACCTCATCGAGCTCCTCAAGGCCTCCAGCGCCGTGCCGGTGCTGTACAGGAACTATCCACAGATCCGCGGCGCCGCCTATGCCGACGGCGGCGTTGCAGACCCCATCCCCGCAGAGCGCGCTTGGAAAGACGGCGCCCGGGTCATCACCGTCATAAGGTCCCGTCCCCGCGATTTTTGCATGAAGGAAGAGAACAAGTCTTCACTCGCCCGCAGAGCCCTGCGGGGCAAGCCGGCCCTCCTGCAGGCCCTCGAAGAAAGACCCCGCCGCTATAACGAGGGACTGTTTTTTCTTCGCAATCCGCCGTCCGGCTGCGAGGTCCGGGAGATCACCCCTCCCTCCGATCTGCCCCTCGACCGGCTTACCAGGGACCTCGAAATTCTCGACGCGGCCTACGGGGCGGGAGTGGAGGCGGGGAAGGCGTACATGCAGGGGGCCTAAGACATCTCCTCGATGAACTCCCGCACCTTTGCCTTTATTTCGTCTCTCACCCTCCGTGTGAAATCGAGACGCTGCTCCTCGCTTCCTTGGAAACTCGAAGGATCGTCGAAGGGCCAGTGGAGCTTCTTCCCTCCGCCGGGAAAGATGGGGCAGCGCTCGGCGGCCTCCCTGCTGCAGACCGTTACCACCACATCGTAGGCACGGCCCTCCCGGTAAAAGTCGAGGACGGCATTCGTCTCGTTGCCGGACAGGTCGCAGCCCTCCTCGGCCATCGCCTTCACCACCAGAGGATTGAGATTTCCCGGTTCGATGCCGGCACTCTCCGCCCGAAACCTGCCGCCGCCGAGCTCGTTCAAAAAGGTCTCGGCCATCTGGCTTCTCGCACTGTTGTGTACACAGACGAATAATACCTTGATTGCTTCACTGCTCATTTTCACCTCCCCATTGGTCTATTGCGGCACAGCCGAAACCCTGTCGAGAGAGGCCCCGAGGTGTTCGACTGCTCGAGCCCGAAAATTCTCTCGATTTCACCGCTGCAGAGATCCACCCCTTGCAGAATCCATCCTATCAGACTATGGCGGGAAAGTAAGACCGCAGCGACGGTGAGGAGTACCTGGATTTTTTAGAAATCCGCGATACACTTCTCAAGAGATACGTAAAATGGAGGCACATATGAAAAAAATCAGCGCATTGATTGCACTGTTGCTCGTTTTTCAGGCCGTAACGGCCTTTTCTCTCGGGAGCGGAGAAAAAGGAAAGGTAAAAGAGGGGCCGCTCCTCGCCGAAGAGGCGCGAATGGTGGATTTTTTCCTGCTCTCCACAAAACCGCCGGGGACCTCTTCCGCCGACAGGCCCCTGCCCGGCAGCGAAGCGGCTCACTTTCTTTTTCAGAGCTTCGAAAAAACGGGCGGGGCGATCAGGACCGCTTCCCACAGAAAACTGTCGATGCCGATACAGCGAAAGGAAGTAATTCAATGGGAGGGCGAGCTCTGGATCACCAACTATGCGGCGGAAATCGAACCGGAAAAACCGCTTTCCTACTCCCCGCGAAAACAGGTGAAGGTAAGTTTTACTCTCGCGGATATCTACAATGACGGGCGCATTACATCTCAACCCGCGCAGAAGGCCCTGCTGCTGGCACTGCAACAGGAAGACGCAAAATCCGGTCTTATACGGGTAAAGAGCCTCTCCACAAAAAATGGAGAAACCTATTCCGCCGTCGTTGAGTTCGCCGACCCGGGACCTCGAAAGAAGTAGTCCATTCGCCGCTGCACACCAGGCTGCGCTCTACTGTTAGAAACGAGTGAATTCGGTCTCTGTACTTGCAGTTATCGGGTGTTTTCTGTAGAGTACTCACGATGACACGAATATGTTTACTACGACATGGAGAGACCGATTGGAATCTGCAGCGGCGGATTCAGGGAATTACCGATATTCCCCTCAACGCGAGGGGCCGAAGCCAAGCGCATGCCGCCGCCGAACATCTGGCGAAGGGAAAATGGGATTATCTCTACTCAAGCCCCCTCGGCAGGGCCCTTAATACTGCTGAAATTATCGGCGCACAGGTCGGAATTTCGAAGATCCACCAGGACCCCCGCCTGCAGGAACGCTGTTTCGGCGAGGCGGAGGGAGTGGCGATCGAAGTGTATCGCGCGGACATGGACAGAGATGCCATTGCGGGACTTGAGCCCTGGGAGGCGGTCATGGCGAGGGGCTTCGAAGCCATAGAGCAGCTGGTCCTGCTGCATCCCGGCAGCTCCATTCTTGCCGTTTCCCATGGGGGGCTTATCCGCAGCATCCTCAAACTTATCGGCGAGCAAGAGATCGAGCTCGAAAACGACCCGCTTCGCAACGCTTCGATGAATCTTCTCTCCCACGAGGACGGCCGCTGGCGGGTGCAATGGTATAACCGCGTGGCACCGGAGCTCGATACGGTTACCCAGAAAGTATAGCCCAGTCTGCGGGCAGCAAGGAAACATTCCGTGAAGAGGAGCCGGCTCATCCTCACCATTCTTATTTTCGCAGGCAGTATTTTTAGCCTCTTTTTCCTCTTCGACGGTCCCTACCTGGCGGGGCAGGGCTTTAAAATGCTCATGCTGCGCCGCGGAATGCAGAATGTGGAGGAGCTTGTCGAAAACGGCTCGGTGGATGAAGAGACCGAAGAGTTCTTCGAGCTGACAGCCGAAATCCGCCGCTTCGCCTTCGATGAACTCGGCTTGGAAGACACCAAGAGTTATCGCAGCTATATCGAAACCGAAAGGGACCATATCGTAGACGTGGTTTCGGCGGTCCGTTCCGATTCACTAGAGCGCTACACCAAATGGTATCCGCTCGTCGGCAGGGTCTTCTATCGGGGCTACTTCACCCGCGAAGCCGCCGAGACCTTCGCCGCGAAACGGAAAAAGAACGGATACGATGTGCTGGTGAGAGAAGTAGATGCCTACAGTTCTCTCGGACTCATAAGCGATCCTCTCTACTCCTACATGAAGAGCTACGGCGACTATGCGCTTGCCGAAATGATCATTCACGAAATGGTCCACTCGAGTCTCTGGCTTCCGGGACACAACGAGTTCAACGAAGAGATCGCCGTCTTCATCGGACGGGAAGGAGCCATGGAGTTTATCCGACGGAGAGGCGCCGAAGAACACCGGCTACAGGAAATAGCAGCCCATCGCCGCGACTACGAGAGCCTTCTCGTTTTCTTCCGCCGCCTCTACCGCCGTCTCGAGACAGAATACGAAACGACCCCTACGGCGGCGGAGCGGCTTCGGATAAAGGAGGAGATCCTCTCCGAGGAGAAGCGGTCCTTCGAAGAAAACTATTCCCGCCTTTTCTCAACCGAGCGTTATCGCCGGCTGCTCGATATAGAATGGAACCACGCGCTCATAGATCTCTACCTGCAGTACGGCGCCGAACTCGACCTCTATTATCGCCTCCTCGAGCAATCCGGCGGCGACATCGGCCGGGTGACGGAAAGGATCCTCTCCATCGACAAGAAGAGCAAGGACCCCAGGGCCGAATTGGCCACCTTCACCGAGAGCTGAGGCAAAAACGGAAATACCCGCCCCCCCGTAAAGGGAAGGCGGGTATCAGCGCCGCCGGTAAACGACGGCCCGTTATAGTAAGAAATACAGGCCCTTAGTCGGTGACCGTGGGATAGCCCTGGTTGCTCCACCCCTGCGGAGCATTGGCATCTTTTCCCATACCGCCCTTCAGAGAGACCGCATCAAAACCGAGGACCCTGAGACCGGCCACGGCCTGTCCCGCAGTCTGCCCGGTGTAGCAGTAGACGACGATCTTCTTGTCTGCAGGAAGACCGGAAAACTGCTGCTGCATGCCGTCACCCCAGGGGATGAGGTCTGCACCGGGAATGTGGCCCTCATTGTAGTCTTTTTCCTGGCGAATCGAGAGGATATGCACATTCTCCTCTTCAGCGTCGACGCTCTTCTTCAAGTTTTCTTCGCTGATAATGTTGCTCGCATACATCGTACCGGCAGCATCGCCGAGAGCCTCGAAATAGCCTTCGAAGGCTTCACGGAGCGCGGGTTCTACTTGGATGCCGGACTTTCCAGGAAGATCGACGGTGTCGCTAGTGATGACCTCTTCTCCTCCCTCGACCTTCGAGATCCCAAGATTATACCCGAATTTTACCGATTTCGCCTCAACACCAGCGAAATTGAAAACACCGTTTGCCTGATTAGCGGTCTGTCCGGTGTAGCAGTAGATCATTACCGGCTTGTCCGTCGGCATAAAGTCGAGACTCTTCGCCAAGGCCGGGCCCCAGGGGATGTTTACCGCGCCCTTGACGTGGCCTTTTTCATAATCCTCTGCCCGACGGATGTCGAGAATCAGCATGTCGTCGCCCGCTTTCACCTTTTCGATGAAATCCTGCTGCCCGATCATGTAGTTCCCGTTGCTTGAAAGGTTATTGAAGTGGGCATCTATTGCCCCCTGCAGAACCTCCGCCTTCGAGACCTTCTTTTCCGAGGAAGAGTCCCCGGAAGCCGCCGCTTCTTCCTTCTGACAGCCGACGAAAACGGCAGCCGACACGAAGAGTAAAGCGATAATTACCAGTATACTTAGCAGTCTTTTTCTCATTTTGTTCAATTCTCCAGATTTCTATAGTTTATCTATGAGCCGTCCTGCATTGTCGGCACGGGCTGACCGCCCGCCTCCGGTTTCTGCACAGGAAGATTAGTTTTACTCGACCATTCCACCCAGGCCCCGTCGTAGATCTTGATATTCCGATACCCCGCATTGTAGAGAGCCACATAGCTTTGTGCCGCTCTGATCGATGTCTTGCAGAAAGGGATGATCGTCTTTTCGGGAGTAACTTCACTCTCGAGATAACAAATCCTGATCTGCTGCACCGGGCGGTAGGTGCCGTCGGCGAAATTGTTTTCCTCGAAATTTACATGGACCGAAGCGGGGATCGTCCCCTCGTTCACCTCCGCGATCGTACGGGTGTCGATTATTACCACGTTCCCCTTCGGATCGTCTACCTGACTCTTCACCTCTTCCAGGCTTGCGACCATCGAAGTATCGAAGTCGTCTGCCCGGTAGTCAGTTTTCTTAAGCGAAACGGCATCGCTGCCGACGTTCGCCCCCGCCTGTACGAGCGCGGTAAGACCGCCGCTTATCACCTTCAGCTTGTCCTTCGGATGCCCGTAGGCGGCAAGGGTCCACCAGAGCCGGGCCGCATCCATGTTCTTGTTCGTATCGTAGATGAGGACCATGGAATTTTTCGAAATACCGGCCCCGCCGAAAACCTTTTCCACCTGGGCCTTCGGTGCCACCATGTTCGGATAGGGCTTTCCTACGGTGATATCGGCACGGGAGACATTCACCGCCCCTTCGATGTGCTCCATCTTATAGAAGTTGCCCGCCTGCGTATCGACGAGGACCACCCCGTCGCTTCCCATCATCTTAACCGCATCTTCTGCTTCGATGATCGCGCCCCCTGATTCGGCAAAATCCGGTCCGCAGGAAGACAGAAAAACCATAATGAGCAGTATAAATGTCGTTGACAGTAAAACTCGCAGTTTCATTTTTCACCTCCAGAAATATGTCCAGAAGGACAGAAAAACCGTAATAAATCACATAAAAACGGCTTTTATTTTTGCTGAGCGTATTATATACAGAATAATAATGAATTTACAGAGGTTACTTCACGTTTTTTCGAAAAAAAAATCATTTTTCCTCATATCATGTATTAATATATTATGTCTCTCACAATTTCCCTTTATTCATAGCGACGAATCGTGGCTCGGCGGCTTGAGCCGGGCGATGATGCACCGCCTGGCACCGGCAACAACCGAACCCTTCTTTGACCTGCTGCCCAGGGAGCCCCACGCGATAAAGCTCCTCTTTCACTTTTTGCAGATGCCCTTTATCCTCATCTTCGGATATTCGCCCTTCTCTCTCCGGCTGCTTTCCCTGGCCGCAGGACTGCTCGGGCTCATTCTGCTCTACCGCCTCCTCTCCCGGCTCTTTTCCCCGCCCCTCCCCCTCTTTTTCACGGCCCTAATGGCCGTAGACATCCAGTTCATCTACGCGTCCCACTTCGCCCGGCAGGAAATCATCCTTTTTTCTGTTTTGCTCTCGGCCCTTCTTCTCTTTGTGAGAGGCGATACCGAAGAGAATCGGCGCTTCTTCCGCCTGGCCGCCCTCGCCGTCGGTCTCTCGATAGGGCTCCATCCCAACAGTTTCCTCATCTCCCTTCCCCCGGCGGCCTTCCATCTGGTGCGCTGTGCGTTTTCGCCGGGCCGGCGCAGTCTGCGGGACCTGGCCGAATACCTCGGGATTCTCGCCCTCTGCGCCGGCCTCTTTGTTGCCCTCAGTTACGCGATGGACCCTCACTTTCTCTCCCATTATGCCGAGGCCGGGGAAAGGGTGGAGGTGACCCTCCCCCTCTACATCAAGTTCTTCCGTTTTCCCGATTTCTACCTCAAGCTCTTTTACCGTATAAGCGGCACCTACTACACCCCCGGTATCAAGCTGCAGTTCTTCCTCTTCTCCGCTGCGCTTCTTCTCGCCGTTCCCGCCTTCATTCTAGACCGTAAAAATCGCAAGCTCATCGCTTCCCTTCTCCTCAGCATCGTTTTCATAAACCTCGGGACCCTGGTCCTGGGCAAGTACAGCCAGCCGAGCATTATCCTTCACTTTCCCCTCTATTATCTGCTCTTCGCCTGCCTGGTCGACGCACTGCCGGTCTTTTCCCAAATCGATCTGAAGCGTCTCATCCTCATCGGACTCTTCACGGCAACGGTCATATCCACTTCGGCAAATCTCCTTCAGGAATTTCACCTCCTTCCGCCGAAAAACCCCACCTCTTTCGAATCCTACACCTCGTACCGCGAAAAGATTCGGCGATTCGTGCCTGCCGGCGCGCCGGTCCTGGCGAACCTCAATGCCCACTTCGCCTTCGACTGCTGCAGGCTCCACGACTACCGCAACCTCGCCTATCTAAAAGAGGCCGGTCTGAGTTTCGCCGATTACATCGAGAAAAACGAAATTGAGTACATCATCTATCCGGAGGAGATGGATTTCATCTATCGACGGCGGCCGGTCTGGAACATCCTCTACGGCAACGTGGCCGCCTACTACGAAGAGATGAAGGATTTCATCGATGGACGGTGCGAGGAAACCGGGCGATTCGCCAGTCCGACGTACGGCATGCGAATTACCCGCTATTCGGGGCAGAAGCCCTGGTTGGTACGCATCTATAGGGTCGAGTAGTAAGGCCCGTATCTACCGGCAAGGAGACGGCGAATTTCCCGCCGAAGAGATTCTATTCGGCCGTCCTCCCGCATCCGGGGCCGAGGCAGGTCGACATCGATGATGCCGCGAAGCTCCTCTCCTGCCCGGCCCATCACCAGCACCCGGTCACCGAGGTATATCGCCTCGGCCACGTCATGGGTAACGAAGAGCACGGTGATACTGCGGCGGCGGCAAAGCGAGAGGAGGAGGTCCTGCAGTTCCTCCCGCTTTTGGGCATCCACACTCCCGAAGGGTTCGTCCATCAGCAGCAGGTCCGGCTCACCGGCAAGGCAGCGGGCGAGAGCAGCCCGCTGCTTCATTCCGCCGGAGAGTTGATGGGGATAGTAGTCTGCATATTCGGCCAAGCCCACTTCGGCGAGAAGAGAGGAGGCCCGGCTCCTCTGCGCTTCCCTGGATTCCCCCCTTTGCTTCTCGGATCCCCGCGCGCGGCCGACGAAGGGCAATTCGACGTTGCTTCGCACCCTTTTCCACGGAAAGAGCTGGTCGAACTCCTGGAAGACCATGGCAAGACTCGGACGAGGTTCCTCGACCGGCCTGCCGCAAAAGAGAATTTCACCGGAATCCGGTTTCAGAAAAGCGCCGCAGAGCCGCAGCAGAGTGCTCTTGCCGCAGCCGGAGGGTCCGGCGATCGTTAGCAGCTCCCCTGCCGCCGCGGAAAAGCTTATGCCGGTGAGGACCTGCAGCTTTTTCCGTCCCTCATGCGAAAAAGCCATGTTCAGGTCCCGGACCTGAAGCAAGGGGCCGCTGCCGGTCCCATTTGCACACGGCTGCCGCCTCATCGGCTCAATCCCCAGCGTCTGATGGTAAGCCGTTCCAGACGCTCGAAGACCAATTCTTCCACCAGGATACCGATAAGCATTACCGTGATGATACCGGCGAAGAGCCCGGTGGTATCCATGAAGACCCGCCGTTGAAAAATGAACCAGCCGAGGCCGCCG
The DNA here is from genome assembly GCA_964594775.1 of uncultured Spirochaetaceae bacterium. Lineage (GTDB taxonomy): Bacteria > Spirochaetota > Spirochaetia > DSM-16054 > Sediminispirochaetaceae > CAYFVU01. Next base: position 37,174 of record CAZQNO010000014.1, on the reverse strand, counting down.
CGGGCACCGACGGCGCCGAAGACCATCTCCGCGGCGATCAATGCCCGCCACGCCCGCGCCCATGCAATCCGTATGCCGGCAATGAGGAAGGGAAGTGCCGCAGGCAGATAGAGGTGAAAGAGAAGCTGCCCTGGAGAAAGACGATAGTTCCTCGCCACATCTGAAAGATGGGCAGGCACCGAGGTAAAACCTGCACTGAGATTGGTAGTGAGGGGCCAGAGCACGGAATGAACTATGATTAGCACGACGGCCAGAGTCCCCGTGCCCGACCAGAGGATAACGAGAGGCAGAACCGCGATACCCGGCAGGGGATGAAACAAGGCTGCGAGACTCTCTACGAAATCGGAAAGCCGCTGATTGACCCGTGCCGCCCCGGCGAGAAGAAGTGAGACGAAAAAACCGATTCCCAGACCCTCGGCGATTATGAGGAGGGAAAAAAGAACCCTGTCGGTCAGTTCTCCCGAGATTATGCCTTCGGCGAGCGCCGAGAGTACGATGCTGAGGGGAGGTAGCAGGAGCGGCGAAACTCCCGACACACGAACACCTATTTCCCATGCCGCTGACAAGAGAAGTATCGCCGGCAGATGCCGAAAAAAGAGCCGGCGGGATCTCTTCGCTTTCATTGCAGCATTACCTCCCCGGCGGAAAAGTCACTCTCCAAATACCCATACCGACGCATGAAACGGATAAACTCCTCCACCCCTTCGACCTCGGGGCCGTATATCAGCCCGTCGTGGCGCAGGTAGGCATAGATTTTCTCCGCCTCCATGCCGTACTCCTCGGCGAGGATCGCCGCAGCCTCCCTTGGATGCTCTTCCGTCCAAAGCGAAGCCTCCTTCACCGCTTCGATGAATGCCTCGGCAGCCTCGGGTTCGCTTTTAGTAAATGCATCGGTAAATGCCCCCACGATAAAGGTGAATTCTCCTCCCATCGCCTCCCGGCCGCCCAAAAGGAGCCGCGTGCCTTCGACTTCCAACTCCTCCATGAGGTAGGGAGGCGAGGTGAAATGGGCGGCGATATCCCTTCGGCTCAAAAGCGCCTGCATGCCGTCGGGATGCCGCATCGTCACCAGCTGTGTGTCGAGGGCGTCGGCCCTCCCCAGCTCCCGCTCGCAGGCCATGGAGAGGAGAATATGCTGGATGCTTCCCGGCTGAGGAAGGGCTATCTTGTCTCCCTCGGCGAAATCCGCCAGTTCCCGGATATCCTCCCTCCACGTGACCAATCCCAAGGGAGCTTTCGAGAGACCGAGGCCTATCCGCCACTTCATTCCCCGGTCCCGGCCGATGAGAAAGGGAGGAATCCCCATAAAGCCGGCGTCGACCCGGCCGCTCAGCATGGCTTCTCGTATAGCGGCGGTATTCTCCAGTCGGACCCAGGAGATATTCAGGCCGCCGCCGGTACTGTCGGCGGAAGTCAGAGAATCCGGCAGCCCCCTCCTTTGCAGAATCTGCAGCGGGGCGTAGGCGAGTCCGTACTGTTCGGCAACAGTGATGCTCAGCGGAGCCCCGGCGGGCCGGCCGTCGCCGGTTCGCCCGGAACATCCGCAGGCCCCTAAAAAGATCACCGCGGCAAGGATCACGACGGCCCGAAAGTAATGGGAGCATACGGTACTGCGCATTCTGTTTCTCATAAGCGGTGAAGACTCTCCTTCGTATAGTCGATGATGCCGTTGCGGCCCTTTGCATCGTATACGGCAAGGCGGCGATACACATCGGCAATTCTCTCGTTTACCATGGCGGTATCCTCTCCGTGAATAATGACATAACCGGCTCGTCCCGTCGAGTTCTTCATCTCCCCGACCTTCCTGCCCGGATGAAGCAGGTAGCGCCCGCCGTAGACCCCCGAAAGGCGCAATATCTCGTTCATATCTCCAGTCCCCTCCACGCGCAGCGCCCGGGTAAAAAAGAGAAGAACCGAAGAGGCCCCTTGCGCGGGATAGCAAAAATCCCGCAGCCTCCGGAACGTTTTTTCTCCCGGCCGCCCGTCCAGCGCTTCGTCGAAGGCAAGGCCAAGGATGTCTACTCCGGTTAAGAGGGGAATTATTTCATCCTCATAGGCGCCGCCGATGCGGCAGGCAATCTCGTTCACCTTCACTCCCTCTTCGCCGATTAGCATTTGAAAGTACACCGGCCCCTCTTTGATGCCGAAGGAAGCGGCGATGCGCCGAGAGATATCCAGCACTTGCTCACCATATTCTGAGAAATACCGCGAAGGGTAGTTGTGGCTTATGCAGACGCCGATGTGGGGCCCATGGTGCACCGTAATCCTGTCGGTGAGGGTGAGGGGATACAGCGTACCGTCGACCACCCAGCCGCTGAAGGTCACCTCTCCCCCTTGGTAGTACTCCTCCAGCACCGCCCGCCCCTCTCTGCTGAACAAGAGGGTTCCGGGCAGAAACGTTCTTACCTCATCCTCATTCTCCGCACGGACTACGCCGCGCTGGCCCTGACTGTCCACCGGCTTGAGAACGAGGGGCTTTCGAAGACCCTCGGCCCTGTTCTCCCTGTTCCACCCCGCTGCCTTTGCTCCTTTGTCTATAAGGCGATACGGACAAGTCGGAATCCCGTGCTTCTCGAAGAGTGGCTTCATCACTCCCTTGTTCGTCGCCGCGAGGGCCGTTTCAACCGGCAGCGGCCCGGGCAGAGAGAGCGCTGCGGCGGCCTTTGCCACAGTGAGCACCGGTTGATCGGTCCCGTAGGTACACAGGCCCTCGGCGCCGAACGTGCGGGCCGCCTCGGTGGTGGCGCCGGCATCGAAGGTGTCCGCCCTTTTAAAAAAATCGGCATGCCTGCGCCCCGGCGCCGCGGGGTCCGCATCCCCGACTCCAAGGGTAAACCCCCGGGCCGCCGCATACCGTAGCCCGTAGAGCTGCCCCTCTCCGGCTCCCACGATGAAGAGTTTGCGCCCTGACGCCCGGCTCTCCTCGATCTCCGTTATGCCTCCCTCCTCCTTCGGCGCAAAGAGCTTCGTCAGGAAGGCGGGAGTCTTCGGCAGGGAGAGAAGAAGACCAAAGAGGGCCGCGGCAAGCTTTTTTAGGGAATACCTGCCGGGATGGCCGGTTTCGCCGCCTCTCGGGATTCTCACGTGAGAAACGGAGCGGGCATGACGCAGCAGTCCCGCCGAAAGATAGAAAACCGGACGCGGATCGGCACAAAATCGCTGCAGCAGCTCCCGGCGCATCACCCGGAAGCTTGTGGGCCGGACCTTCGATTCACCACCGCTCTTGCCGGCGGCGATCCATCTGAACATGTGGTCCCGCAGACTCGACCCCGCCCCGCGGAGAAAACTTCTCTTCTCCCGCCCTTCGTCCTCGGGAAGGCCGAAAACGAGGTCGCAGACAGGGCCCTCCTCAGTCTCAAGCCCGCCTTCACTCTCGAGACGCCGGAGAAGACGGGGGAGGTCCTCCGGCCGGTGCTGCAAATCGTCGTCCATCGTCGCCACGACGCGTCCCCGGGCCCTGCGGAGACCGATCTCGCTGGCCCTTTGCTGTCCCCTGTTGCGGGAAAGAACGAGGCCCCAAACACCCGGAAAGAGGGCGGATAGTCTGCGTATCTCATCGGCCGTTTTGTCGCGGCTTCCGTCATCGACGAAGATCACCTCGTAGCTGCCGATGTCCTGCAGCACGGGAAAGAGGCGGAGGAAAAGGCGCTGAATGCAGCACTTTCCCCGGTAGACCGGTACTATTACGGAAATATCGATGGGCTGTTCCATATGGCGAGCCCGCAAAGTATAGCAAGACTCCCGAAAACATGGTAGAGGGTAATCCGCTCTTTCAAAAAGAACCGGCCTGCCAGAACCACCCCCACGTAGCCGAGACCGGAGAAGCCGTAGGCCATGGAGAGGGGCAGTTTTGTCAGGGCGTAAATGTAGAGCAGCGGCGCAGCGGCGGCGGCTAATCCGCCGAGAAGGGTGGCCCGGTTACACATGCTGCGAAATCCCCTGCTCGCTCCCGCCGAAAAGTCGATCCTTCGGGCCCCCCGCTTCAAGAGGACCTGCCCCGTCGTCGTGAGCAAGACCATGAGCGTAAGAGCCCCGTAGGCACTCATCGCCGCCCCCGCAGCTGCGCCTCTCCCCGGGCAACGAGAAGGACCCCTCCCACCAGCGCCGCCGAACCGAGCAGCTTGAACAGAGTAATCTCCTCTCCAAAGGCCAGATGCGACACGAGGAGGACGAGGGGAAAGGAGAGACTCAGGACAGGGTAGGCAGCAGAGAGTTTGTACTTCTTGATTATGACCGCCCAGAGCAGGCCGCGAAGAGCAAAAACGAGATAGGTTCCCGCCACAAAGAGCGCAGCAAGAAGCCGGTCTTCGGAGAGAAGACTCCCGGCCAGCTTCGCGCTGCTCTGTCCTAAAACGATGAGAAGGAGGGGTATGAGGAGGAGACAGCGCTGCCGGAGCAAATGAGGTCCGGCCATAGGATCAGTCATCTTCGCCGTAGGCAATCGCGTCTTTATACTCGTCGGGAATATGGAGGATATCCCTGGGCTTGCTTCCGTTCTGCGGGCCGACGATGCCCCGCATCTCCATCTCCTCCACAAGACGAGCCGCCCGGTTGTAGCCGATCTTCAGCCTCCGCTGAAGATAACTGGCCGAGGCCTTACCCGCCGTTGCTACAATGCCGACGGCCTTGTCTATGAGAGGATCGTTGAGTTCTCCCCCAAAGAGGTCACCATCCTCATCATCAGCCTGGAAGAAAATCTCCTCGTCTATGTAGTCCGGTTCACCGAGGCTCCGCACGTATTCGGTGACCCGCTCCACCTCTTCTTCGGAAAGATAGGAGCCTTGGATCCTGGTGGGATGGGGGTTCCAAGCGGAGGTAAAGAGCAGGTCTCCCTTTCCCAGGAGTTTCTCCGCGCCGACCGAATCGATGATGATCCTGGAGTCGAACTTTCCGGCCACCATGAAGGCGATGCGGGAGGGGATGTTCGCCTTGATAAGACCGGTAATGACGTCTATGGAGGGTCTTTGGGTCGCCATGACGAGGTGAATTCCCACCGCCCGGGACATCGCCGCCAGCCGCGCAAGGGTCGCCTCCAGCTCCTTTCCGCTCGTTGCCATCAGGTCGGCGAACTCATCGACGAGCACCACGATGTAGGGAAGCGGTTCGTTGGCCAGGCGGCGGCGGCGTACCTTGCGGTTGTAGGACTGAATATCCCGCACCCCCATGTTGTCCAGCATGCTGTAGCGCCGCTCCATCTCGTAGAGGCAGTACTGCAGGGCCTGAAAGGCCCGTTTCGGTTCGGTGATAACGGGGGTAAGAAGGTGGGGTATGTCGTTGTAGAGCTTCAACTCGACAATCTTCGGATCTATCAGCATCATCTTCACCTCCTGCGGGTTCCTCTTGTAGAGAATCGAGCAGATGATGGAATTGACGCAGACCGACTTTCCCGAACCGGTGGCACCCGCGATGAGGAGGTGGGGGGTCTGTACCAAATCGACGAGCTGGGTCTCCCCGGTGATGTCCTTTCCCAGGATGATGGGGATCTCCATCTCCGTTTCCTGAAACTCCTCGCTCTGCAGCATCTCCCTAAAGCTCACCAGGGAGCGCTTGCGGTTCGGCACCTCAATGCCCACAGCGTGCTTGCCGGGAATCGGCGCGACGATTCGCACCCGGCTGGCGGCAAGGCGCAGGGCGATGTTGTCGGCGAGATTGACGATCTTCGAGAGTTTGACGCCGGGGGCGGGAAGAATCTCGAACATCGTGATAACCGGGCCCTTCTGAATCCCCGTCACCTCTGCGGAAATCTTGAACTCCTCCAGAGTCGTCTTTAGGACCTCGGCGGAGCTGCGGGTCTCGTCGTCGATGACCCAGTAGTGGTTGTCCGGATAATCGTGCAGGAGCTCCTCCTCCGGCACCTGATACTCCCAGGGAACGGTAGCGGCCGAGGCAGCCCCGCTGGAGCCGCCGGAGCCGCCGGAGCCGCCGGCCGCTACTTCTGCCCCTGCGGCGGGCTCCTGTTTTGCCTCCGGTTCACCGCCTGCAGCGGCTTCGCCGTCAGCCTCCGCACCGCTTCCCGGCGGTGCAGACGCGCTCCTTAAGTCTCCCAGTTCCGGCATCATCGGAAAACTGATTTTCCCCGTGTCGGCGGAAAACCGCTCCCATTGCTCATTTTCATCCTCTTTTTCAAACGGGCCGAAGAGTTCGATTGGCTCATTGGGGTCCGAAGGCTTCGAGTCTTTTGAAGGGACCTCGGCATCCGCAGATTCCGGAACCGGAGCCGGAAGAAGCTTTCTTTTGAGCGATGCCAAGAAGGACTCCCGGTAATAGCGCATCATTGTTACGGCATAAATCGCCGCAATCTCCCCGACTGTAAGGAAAAAAAAGATCATCATGGCGGGACGAAGCCCAAAAGTACGAACGAGCTGCTGCCCCGCCGGTCCCATTCGGCCCGAAATGAGCTGAAAGACCAAAGAAGCGGTGAAAAAGGGAATAATTCCCAGTGCCCCCGCTAGGAGAAGGGGACGGTGGAGCGTGGGCAGCACGAGGAGAAAGGCACAGAGAAAGAGGTAGACAGGCAGATAGAAACCGGCATATCGAAAGCTGAGAAAGAGAAATCTGCCCGGTACGGCGAAGATGGGCGGCAGCCCCCGTGCCCCCAGTGCGGTAAACAGCAGTGCAACCGTGGTATAAGTGGCAATAAAAACGAGAATTATTGCCGTTCCGTTCAAGAGAGCCCGTACACGCACTTGTTCCTCCTCCTTTGTTTATCGGATAAAAGAACGGGCCGATTGAGGGTCCCCGGCCGCGAGAATCGGTGGAATTATCAGAGAAAGAAGAGCCCGCCAATGCCGAGGGGAATGAGGTAGAAACTGAACAAGTAGAGCCGGCCCCGCCGCACCAGCGAAAGGAGGAGCAGGAGACTTATCAATCCCACCACGAAGGCGGCGGTAAAGCCGACGGCGAGGACGGAGGGCTTTACGGAGGAAAACAGGGCTTCTGCATCCCGCATTTCCAGGATAAGCGCGCCTAGGATAGCCGGAATCGATATGAGAAAGGAGTACTCACCCGCCTTCTCTCTGTTCATTCCCGAGAGAAGGGCCGCAGATATGGTGATTCCCGCCCTTGAAATACCCGGAAGAACTCCGAGCCCCTGGGCTAGACCGGCAAGAGCCCCCTGTTTGAACCCGATAGTTCCGTAACCGATGCTTCCACGAGCAGAGCGCGAAGAGATCAGGATAAGAGCGGTGATGATAAAGAAAACCGAAACAGTCTTCACGCTGCCAAACCAGTCCAAACTTTCGAGCCCCAGGCCTACAACCCCGGTGATGAGGGTAGAAACAATAATCAGCCCCAAGAGGCGGAGATTCTCCCGGTCTTCCTCATCTCCCCTCCCGGCAACGCTCTTTCCCAGCGCCAGGAGGATTCTCGCTACGCGCTCCTTGAAGACGATCAGCACGACAAAGAGGGTCGCCACGTGCAGCACGACGTCGAAGAGAAGAGGAATATCCTTCAGCTCCATGAGGTGGCGGGCCAGTACGAGGTGGCCGGAACTGGAAACGGGCAGGAACTCGCTCAAGCCCTGGATAAGGCCGAGCAACAGCGACTCGCCATAGTTCATGAACACTCCTTAGTCTCTCGGCTTCGCTTGGAAGAAACTGTCCACAATATGAACAAGCGGAACTCCTCGATAAATGTACCCGTAAACCATCGCCGAGACAAGAACCTTTCTCCCGTAATGGGAGGTTTCTTTGTAGGGTATGGCCTCTAAGAGAAGGTCTCCGGGAAGGCCGGGATTCTCCCGGACCCATCGACGAACCCGGGTAATACCGCCGTTATAGGAAAAGAGCGCCTGGCTGTAGCTATCGGTCCTTCCCATGAGATGAGCGAGATACCAGCCGCCGAGGGTCAGATTCTGCCGCGGATCGGTGAGGCTCTCTATCCGCATACCGATGCGGGAGGCCACGTCCAAGGCCGTCGAAGGCATCAGCTGACTCAATCCCACCGCCCCGGCGGAGGAAGAAATGTCGGCGGAAAAGAGACTCTCCTCCCGCACGAGGGCGTAGAAGAGATACTCCGGCAGGGCGAAGCGGCTACATACCTCCTCCATGATCTGTTCAAAGGCCAGTGGATAGAGGAGTCTGAGGTCTTCCTTTGTGAGGGAACTTCCGGTCTCTTCGTAGTAGCGGCTGAGAAGCCGGACCGATTCAAGATGCTTTCCCCGCTCCTGCAGTGACTGTGCCCAGAGTCGGACAATGAAGCCGGGAAGTCCGCCGATAAAGACTCGATCGCCGCCGTAGCGTCGGTAGGCATATTCTCCGAGATCGTTGTGGATCAGACCGGCGATCAGCTTTATCGACACAGTATCCGCCTTCCACCGGTCTTTCTGTGAAAACGAAACCGGCAGCAATACCGTTTTTTCCGTTTCGCCGCAGAAGGGCCACCAGGTCTCTTCTTTGGATATGCTAAGTCCATCGCCGAAACGAAGAAGCCGCCGCTTGGCCATAATACGGTAGTAGTTTGCCGATCCGGCCCCGCAGCCGCTGCGCAGGCTGTGTTCATACCAGAGGATGATGTGTTCGTTTGCCGCCTCATGCAGCCCCGCCTCGGCGGCGCGGGCGGCGAGAAAGGTAAAGCGGGCGGCGGCAAAGCTCCTGCTCTTTCGCATAAGAATATCCGCAGCCCCGGCTATCCGTTCCCATCTTCCCGCCCGAACAAGACGATCCGCAAGGTCGAAGAGAACATCGTTGTAATAGGACTGATCTTCCCACTCACTCACGAGATTGAGCAGTTCATCCACCGCTCTTCCGGAATCGAAACGGACGAGACTGTCGAAGCGATACCAGCGCATTCTCTCCCTTTGTGCGGCGGGTGCGAGGGTGAGGGCTCGATCGTAGAGCTCATAGCTCGTGCGCAAGCGTCCCGCTCTTCGCTGGAGATATGCTTCGGTCTCCAGCAGCCAAAAATGTGCCGCCGCGCCTCCCGGCCGCTCTTCCAGGTTCATCCTCAGTCCCTCTACCGTTCCGATGGCTTGGTAAACACGCCCCGCTGCTATTGCCGCTTCGACGAATTCGTTGCCCGGAAGGCCGGAAAACAGGGGTAAGAGCAGGACCTTTTCCGGACCACCCGACGCCCCTTTCCTCTCGGAAGCGTCCGCAGATCCGCCGGTCCCCGCGGCCGCAACTGTTCCCTCCGAGACTGCCTGCAAAAGAAATCGGCGATACTGCTGAAAGGACTCCTCATACCGCTTCAGCTTCAAAAAAATCTTTGCCCGAAGAAAAGCCGCCGTACCCGCTCCGAGCCCTCGAAAATCCATGCGCTGTCCCCGGTAGCGCAAGGAAACCGGGAGTCCCGGTGTTACCTCTTCGGCCCCACTTTCTCCGTCGTAGCCTAGCCAGCCGAACATCAATTCAGGAATATGCTCATAGGGATATGCCTGCATGTACGAAGCAAGCATTATAGACCACCGCGGGTCATCCCGATACCAATAGGCCCAGATGAGATAGAAATCCGCCGCTGCCCATACGCGGATATCCGCATGGTTCTCCCATGAACGAGAAGAGTCGAAAAGTATGCGTCGATAGAAGGGAGTGGCTTCGTCCTTCTTTACGGTACGAAGAAGCTTGCCGTATTGTTCCGAGGCAGAGAGGGCCTGATACCGGGCCAAGCGCAGAGGTAAATCCGAATCTGCAGATCCGTTCGATTTTTCTTTTGCAAAATATCCCTCGGCAGCCGTAACGGCTTCCCCGTATCGCGCCGTTTCGACGAGAAGGGCTACATGGGCGGCCCGGGATGTATCTCTGAGGTAAGGGGGGGCCAGTTCCGCCGCCAAGCGGTACAGCGACAAGGCCTCTTCCTCCATTTCGGCGAGATGGAACTGAAGGCCGAGGTAATAGAGGGCCTCTCGGTCCATTTCTTCCGAAGAACAGAAGAGGGGAAAGCACGGTATGAGGAAAAAGAAAAAACTTACGATAAGTGCGATCGGAATCGGGAGTTTTACCGATGCCTTAATCGGGCTTAGGTATAAAAATCTGCTCTTCCGCGAATATACGGTCGGGATTGAAAATTTCGTTTTCGTCTGCAATTTCATCGAAGAACCAAGGTGAATCGTAGAATGATGAAGATATCCCCCAAAGTGTATCACCCCACCGTATTCTGTACCATACCCCGTTTTCCCAATTTTCGCGTTCTCCCGATGCGGAAAAACTCGGCTGTTCGGCGGGTGCCTTCTGCGGCGCGGCCGCCTCAGCCTCCGAGGCTTCGGCTTCGGGGCTCTTAGCTCCGGCAGCCGGTTCTTCACTTTCCTCCGCTGTTCCCGTGCCGCTGCTCGCTTCTGCCGAAGCCTCTGCACCGGCTCCGGCCTCTGCCGCCGAATCGGCCGGTTGTTCTATTGGGGCGTTTTCCGCCTCCAGCGCCGGAACGCTCTCTTCACTCTTGGAGAGAAAAACGAAAAGATAGAGAAGAGCGCCGATAAGAGCAAGGGCGAGAAGCACGAGGATGGCTACGAGAATCGGACGTCCTCGGGATGGCTTCTGCTCCTCTTCTTCCTCTTCTTCCTCTTCTTCAGGTGCCTCCGAGCCGAAATCGTCCTCGAAACCGAAGTCCTCTTCAGCTTCACCGGATTCATCGCCGAACTCCGGTTTACCGCCAAAATCTTCGTCGCTGAAGTCGAAGTCTTCACCGCCGAGGTCCACGTCTTCCGTATCGAGATCGGTCTCTCCGCCAAGACCAAGCTCCTCCTCGTCGAGCGCTAAGTCCTCCGTGCCTAAGTCAAGGTCTTCGCCGCCGAGCACTGAGTCCTCCGTGCCGAAGTCCACGTCTTCTTCGGCCTCTTCGTTTTCTTCACCGAAATCGAAATCGTCGTCAAGGCTCGTTTCCTCTACAGTAAAATCGGGGACTTCGTACAGGCCTTCATCGCCTAAATTTTCCAGACTCACCGAAAGGCTCTGTTTGGCACCGGCGGCTTTGTCCTCTACCGTGCTTTGCAGGTTTCCATCTTCGTCGATACCGAGAATCATCTCGATTTCCGTCTCGCCGCTCTTTCCCTTGCTGATGTTCTCGACCAACAGGCTTCCCACGTAGGCGGCGTCGGCCACGGTCTCGGTACTGCCGCGGTAGAGATCGACCTGCACACTTTCCTGCTCATCCGTCACTGTCGTAAGAACGAGACGCTTTTGCCCCCCCTCTTCTTCGTCGAGGATGGGGTAAAACGTGCCGTCGGCAACCTTTATTCCAATCTTTTGTTCAGCCACAATGGCTCCTCCATCGTAGTATTAAGCCTATCGCCGTGTATGAAGAATGTCAACGTTGCGAGACGTTTATCTTCATTTCATCGCATTTCCTTGACTATCATCCCGCAGAACACCATAATAAGCGTATTATGTTGGCTTCATCGGTATTCATCATCCCCGCCTTGATCATTTTGGCGGCCGTCATCATTATTTTCGTCGTCTTTGCCCTAAAAAATAAGCAGGGAAGTCCTAAAAAGAGCGGGAAGTTACAGCAAAAGGACTCGGCCGTACGGATCCAGGAGGCCCAAAAACGACTCACCCAGAACCCGAAAGACGCCGAAGCCCTCCAAATAGTGGCAAATAATCACTTCAACGAGGGGCGCTACGACAAGGCGATGCGGACCTACGAACTGCTCATCGAGCTCTGCGCCACCAATAAGGAGCTCGACGAATTCGAATTTACCTTAAAATACGCCCTCTCCGCCCTCAAGATGAAGAGCTACAAGGAAGCCTATAAGTCTCTGGCCATCTGCCGGTCGCAGAAACAGGATGTCTTCGAGGTAAACTTCAATCTCGGTTACCTCGAATATGCCAGAAAAAACTACGAAAAGGCATTCAGGCTTCTCAATCAGGCAAAGGAAGCCCAGCCGGAACATGCCCAAACCCTCAAGTATCTTGGCCTGAGCGCCCTCAAGCTCCTCAATTACAAGGAAGCTGCCACCAACCTGAGAAAAGCCCTCGATCTTGAGCCGGAGGACAAGGAAGCCCTCTTTTCCCTGGGACAGGCCTATAACGAACTCGGACAGAACGATTATGCGATTAAAATATTTACCCATCTGCGGGGCGATCCCAAGGTGGGGGCCACAGCCTCGATCTTCGCCGGGACCATCCATCTCAATCAGAAGCAGTACGATGAAGCGATTCTCGATTTCACCATCGGCCTTCGTCACGAGAATATCAAAGCCGAAACAAAAATCGAGCTTAAGTACCGTCTCGCCACCACCTATATCAAGCAGCAGGAGATCGGCGAAGCCCTAAAGCAACTGGAGGAAATCCGCTCCGAACAGCCAAAGTATCGGGACGTCGAATCCCTGATAAGCAGCTACGGGGAGCTCCACAGAAACCGTCATCTGCAGACCTACCTCATCGCTCCTACCTCGGATTTCGTGGCCCTCTGCCGGCGCCTGGTGAAGGTCTACTTTCTCAAGGCGAAGGTAAACATCACCGACATAAACATGTACAAAAACGAATACGCCGACATTCTCACCGAAATAAGCACCCCCAAGTTCGAGGATATCGTGCTCTTCCGCTTTATGCGTACCACGAGCCAGGTCGGGGACATCGTTCTGCGGGAACTCTATGCCAAGCTGAAGGACCTTAGGGCGGGACGAGGCTTCTGTATTACCGCGGGGAAGTTTTCCGAAAGCGCGCAGCAGTTCGTCGAGGCCCGTCTCATTGACCTGGTCGAAAAAGATGACCTGCTAAAACAGATGAAGGAAGTCGAAAGGCGGAAGATTATCTAGGATAGGTGTTCCGGCGCTTCTCTCCCGAAGAACCAGTAAAGCCCCCGAAAATCGTCTTCTTCGAATTCCTCTATCGGCGGATACTCCAGGGGATTACCGTCGCAGAAGAAGCGCTCGAGTTTCCGCAGGTCCGCCAGCTCCCGGGGAAGCTCCCGCAGCCGGTTTCTCTGAAGATCGAAGCGCTCTATGGTATCGGCAAACATCCCATCCTCAGGATAGTTGCCGAGGTCAAAATATCTGAGTTCGTGCAGACTGCCGATTACCGGCGCCAGGGCCTCTAACGCGTTGCAGCGCAGATCGAGATGGGTCAAACTTTTCAAGCCGGCGATTTCCGGCGGTAAAACACCGATGGAATTGAAGGACAGGTCCAGATATTTCAGGCGGTCCAATTTGCCGAGCTCCGGCGGGATTTTCTGAATAAAGTTGTTGCGGAGGCTGAGCCGCTCCAGAGCCCTGCACTCACCCAATTCCGGCGGCAGAGAATAGAGATAGTTCTGGTCGATAATCAGCTCTTTCAGCCGCTGCAGTCCGGCGACCTCCGGCGGGACGGTCCCTATTTCGTTGTTGTCGAAGCTCACCTCCCACCAGTACTCCTCATCCAGCGTCACATTGTGTGCATCCACTACCGCATCGGAACTGAAATCGAGAAACTCCCAGTCTTCGTATTCGAAGACTTCCGGAGGGATCCCCGTTAAGCTCATTTTAATCAAGCTGAGCCGGTAGGGAGGACCTGCCTCGCGGGCCTTGGAAATTTCCTGATGAATTCGTTTTTTCAAATATGAAGAGGACACGGGTATATGGTAGGGTTCCGGCGGCGGAATGTCAATGTCCGTTTGTCAATGTCCGCGGGTATCGAAGAGGACGGCGTGACGCTCCTCCTCGAGGAAGGGTACACGGAGAGGGATGATTTCGATGCTGCCTGCCGGTTTATCGCCCGGCCTTTCCATGAGTCGAAGTTCCTCTGCTATTTTATTCCGCCGCCCGCCGTATACGAGGATGAGTCCCCCCGCAGGCGGCAGCAGTTCCCTCAGCAGGGGATAGGCCCGGGAGATAGGCATAAAGGCCCTGCAAAAAAGAAGGGGAAAGGGACGGCAGAGCTTTCGGGCGTCTCCCTCGAAAACTTCGACTCTGTCTGTGAGTCCGAGTTGTCCCGTTATGCTCCGGAGGAAAGAGGCCTTCTTCGCCTTTCTCTCCACCAGACGAACCTTTAGACGAGGATAGAGGAGGGCAAGGGGAATCCCCGGAAACCCGCCGCCGGAGCCGACATCGGCGGCTTCGGTAAGCGGGCCGGCTCTATCCAGGAGGTGATGGACCGCCAGAGAATCGAGAAAATGACGGACAACGAGGACCTCCATGTCGGCATCGCCCACCAGTCGTACCATCCGGTTCCACACCCCCAGTTCCCGAAGATAGAGAAGGCAAGAGTCGAGGAGTTCCCGCTTCGGCTCGATTTCCAGCTCCGCCAAACCGGAGCTCAGCAGTTCTTCAAGCTTTGCTTTCATGCCGCTTCTTCTCAGTCGCTTCTTTGCCCCTGCCAATGGCGACCATGAGCACCGCGATGTCCGAGGAGCGCACCCCCGAAACCCGCGAAGCCTGCCCCACAGAAACAGGACGGATTTCCTTGAGCTTCTGGCGGCTCTCCGTTGATATGCCGTTTACCGCATCGTAGTCGAAGTTCGGCGGAATTCTCATCGATTCGAGCCGGTGGAAACGGTCGACCTGGACCTGCTGCCGGCGGATATAGCCCTCGTACTTCGCCTCCAGGGCCACATGCTCGAGCCACTCCCGTCTAAAGGAGCCCAAGTCTCCCTCTTCCGTCCCTGCAAGGGCAAAGACCTCTTGGAAGTCGAGCTCCGGTACCTTGAGGGCCTCCAGCAGCGTTTTCCCGACACAGCCGCTCCACCGGCTGCCGTCTTTCGTGCCGATCCTCCTCTTTTCGGCGAGCTCGCGGATTTCCTCGATCCTTTCCAGCTTCTCTTGAAAACGCTCCCAGCGCTCATCGTCCACCAGCCCGATCTCCCGTCCCTTGCCGGTGAGGCGGATGTCCGCGTTGTGGTGGCGCAGATTAAGGCGATACTCGGCCCGGCTGGTGAACATACGGTAGGGCTCTTCCGTGCCTATCGTCACCAAGTCATCCACCAATACCCCTGCGTAGGCCTCCGCCCGGGAGAGGATGAGGGGTTCACGTCCCCTCAGGGATAGGGCGGCGTTTATGCCCGCCAGCAGTCCCTGCACCCCCGCTTCCTCGTAACCGGAGGTGCCGTTAATCTGTCCCGCCATGTAGAGCCCTTCGATCATCTTCGACTCGAGACTGGGGAGAAGCTGCCGCGGGTCCACATAGTCGTACTCCACCGCGTAGCCCGGCCGCATGATTTCTCCCCGCCTCAGGCCGGGAAGGCTGCGGATGAAGCGCTCCTGCACCTCTTCGGGAAGGCTGGAGGAGATCCCGTTGAGATACATCTCCTCGCTGCCGAGCCCCTCCGGCTCGACGAAGATCTGATGCCGGCTGCGGTCGGGAAAACGGACGACCTTGTCCTCTATCGAGGGACAGTAGCGCGGTCCAAGCCCCACGATCTTGCCGCCGTAGAGCGGTGAGCGGTCTATGTTTTTCCGGATGATCTCGTGGGTGGGATCTCCGGTATGGGTGATGTAGCAGGAAACCGAGGGACGGTCCACCGAGTCGTGGAGAAAACTGAAGGGCAGCATCTCTTCGTCCCCCTTCTGCTCCTCCATCTCGTCGAAGTCGATGCTGGATCGACGTACCCTCGCCGGGGTCCCCGTTTTGAGTCTGCCCACCGTAAAACCGTGCCTCCGCAGGGCGTCTCCGAGACCCACGGCGGCGGGCTCTCCCAAGCGGCCGCTTGAGGCAGCGTAGTCGCCTATGAAGATCTTTCCCTCCATGAAGGTCCCCGTATTGAGGATTACCCGTTCGGCGGTGAACTCCCGCCTCCGTTCAGTGAGCACGCCGCGGACCCGCCGCCGGCCTCCCTCCTCCGACAGTTTGAGGTCCACCACCGTGTCCTGAAAGATGGAGAGTCCCGGCTGGGACTCCAGGGTCTCCTTGGCGATCCGGCTGTAGGCGAACTTGTCCGCCTGGGCCCTTGGCGCCTGGACGGCGGGTCCGCGGCGCAGATTGAGAATACGGAACTGGATCATCGTCGCGTCGATCAGCTTGCCCATCTCGCCGCCGAGAGCGTCGATTTCCCTCACCATATTGCCCTTGGAGAGTCCTCCTACCGCGGGATTACAGGAGAGCCGCCCTATGGCATCGAGACTCTGGGTGATAATGAGGGTCCGGCATTCGAGCCGGGCCAGGGCAAGGGCCGCCTCTATTCCCGAATGTCCGCCGCCGACTACAATCGCGTCGAAATCCATCGCTACTTTCCCACACAGAAATCGGAAAATATCTGCCTGAGGATGTCCCGGGAGCTCACCTCTCCGGTGATCTCACCGAGACTGTCCACCGCCTCCTTCAGATCCGCCGCGATAAAGTCGAGGGGCACCTCTTCATCCAGCCCCCGCTCTACCGCTGTGAGGGCCTGCTCGGCACGAAGAAGAAGATCGTACTGTCGCCGGCTGTCGATGTAGAGGCCGCCCTCCTCCGCCCCGGGACTTCCCGCTGCGCAATCGAGCAGGCGTGCCTCCATCGTCTCCTCCAACTGCGAAAAGCCGAGGCCCGTGAGGGCGCTCATCTTCAAAAACCCTGCCAGGGGCCCGGCTTTTTTCTTCTCGCCTCCATGGTCAAAGTCATCCAAGAGATCCGCCTTGTTCAAAATAAAGATGTAACGCGTATCGCCGGCACGTTCTTCGGCGAATCTGCGCTGCTCTTCTGTCGGGCCCTCCGCGGCGTCCATCAGGTACAGGACCAGGGAGGCGCTTTCCACCAGCGACTCGCTTCTTCTCATCCCCTCCCGCTCCACCGGGTGCTCACTCTCCCGCAGTCCTGCCGTGTCCACTAGACGGACGGGAATGCCCCGAAGAGATATCCAGGATTCTATGTAGTCCCGGGTGGTACCGTGGACCTCGCTGACGATAGATCTATCCTCCTTGAGAAAGAGGTTGAAGAGGGAGGACTTGCCGGCATTCGTCAAACCGGTGATGGCCGCGGTAACCCCCTCCTGGTAGAGCCGTCCCGTAGAATAACCGGAAGAGAGCTCGGTAAGCCGGCCCCGGAAGGCCCCGAGTTCTTTCCGATCGATTTCCACCGGCTCCTCGATCTCGTCTTCCCCATAGTCAAGCTGCAGCTCTATGCGGGAGAGCAGGCGGCTGAGCCCCAACTTCACCCCGTCTATTTGCCGCCAGATATTCCCGGAGAGTCTCCCCAAAGAGAGCCGCTGAGCCCGTTTCGTCTTTGCCCGGACGATTTCGGCCACCGCCTCGGCCCGGGTGAGGTCCATCTTCCCGTTTAAAAAGGCCCGGAGGGTAAACTCACCGGCTGCGGCGTCGCGGAAGCCTTTCTGCTTCAAGGCATCGAGAATCCGCCGTATCCCCGGGAGACTTCCGTGACAGCTGATCTCCACGCTCTCCTGTCCCGTATACCCGTGGGGCGGACGAAACACCCCCAAAATCACCCGGTCCACGGCCTCTCCCGTCTGCGGATCGAGAATGCTGCCGAAGATCATCCTCCCGTTCTCCGCCCTCTTTAACTCTTCGGGCCGGGAAAAGAGCGATGCCACGAGATCGATGCAGCCCCTGCCGGCGGTGCGCACCACCGCCAGGGCACTCTCGGCCCAGGCCGTCGCCAGGGCGGCGATCGGTTCTTCCGTATCGTAGGGCAGCTCATCCATAACCGTTAGTATAAGAGAAGGCGGAGAGATGGGAAAGAGCAGCGGCAAACGCAATGCGGCTCTCCCCTCTCAGGGAAGTCTCGTCGAGAGGGTCCGTCCCACCTGGCGCCCGAACTGTTTGAAGGCCGCCGACATGGCGCTCTGGGGATTCTGTCCGATGGCGCTCTTCGAAAGAGGTCCCGTATCGTAGAGGAGGATTCCCGATTCCACATCGAGGGCCTTTACCGAACCGGAAACCCGCACGGTGTAGGAGTTCCCCTCCTCCTTGAAATCACTTATCCGGGCCGAGCCGTAGATGAGCCTCTCGTAGCGCTTGCCGTAACGGCGCAGAAGGCCCTCGATAACGAACTCTTGCCCGCTTTTGAGAAGCGAGCTGTCGAGCTCGGCGACCCGTACGTTGAAGTTCTCTCCTTCGAGGACCTCCAAAATACCCGCCGAGGCATCCGATTCGTCGAGGGCGTTCCCTCCATTGTCGAAACCGACGATCCACACCGCCGTGGGAATTTCTTTGGCCCGGGAGACCACGGAATAGGAAAAAGATACCCGCTTCTCCTCCGCCGCGGCTCTCAGCTCTTCGGGTTTGGGGGTGAAGTTCGGCGGAAGGGCGGTGATGGAGAAGAGGGGCTTAAGGATCTCTTCCATGTCCGGCTCCACGGTGAGCATATCACCGCCGATGTACCGGGGGGCGGGCCGGAGGAACTCCGCGATTCCCGACTCATCGCTGACTATGGAGGCGCTCCGTGCTTCTCTTGCCCCGGAGGGAAGGAGCTCATTGTAGCTCACGTTGAGGGGAACACCGGAAAGCCCCAGCTGCTCGTGTCCCCGGCTATACACCTGGAGCCTGAAGGGCTCGGAGAACGACTGCCGTACGAAGCCGGTGATATTGTTGTTTAGGGCTTCCATCTCCATCGCTTCGAGGGCTTTTGCCGCCTTCTCCATGTTCCTCCGGTATACTTCTCGAGGTTCATCGAGATCGGCAAAGACCGACCCGGCGGCGACTTCCACATAAAGACGGGCGGCCCGATAGACTTGGTGCTCATCCATCAGCTCGTCGGCCCTCTTCTCTTTCAGCTCGAGAGAGCCGAGTCGCTCGTCGAAGAGCTTCCGCAAGCGGCTCTTCTGAGACAGGAGCGCATTCTTTTCGTATTGGCCGAGGAGGTAGACGTTTACGAGGGTGCCTCTTCTTTCCACAGACATATCTTCTATGCGAAAGCCTTCGACCTGCGGTTCCGCGGCGCCCTGGCCCGCCTCGATGAGATTGCGGCGGTACTGCGTTAAGACCGTTTTCGCTTCGGCGGTGTTTTCCGACGATTGCTGCACACCGATAAACGAAATGACCGATGCGGCCAGCCCTTCGGCGGCTTGAACCCGCGCCGCAGCCTCGCTGTTTCCCGAATCGGAGCCGGCACCGACGAAATAGAGGTAGTCCCCCGTATCCTTAGGGGGGGTGAGGACCCAGACCGGAACCTCGTCCGGACCGGCTGGTCCGGACGGCCCGCCGGCGCACGAAAAGAGGATGAGTAGTACCGTGGCCATCAGCGCGTATCCCTTCAATCGTGCCCTCATTGTTCTCTCGGTCCCTCCTAATTCCCCGTGTTGAAAATTACCGTATCGCCCCGTTGATAGACGAGAAACATTCTCTCCATTCCGGTGCTCTCCCCGGCCGTATCCAGTACCGTGTCTTCGAGCTCCGTCACGGTGCCGATATAGCGAACGCGTAAACGTGTCCTCTCGGAATTCGATTCTATCCTCTCTAGAGATTCGACCTCTTTTTCTAAACTCTTTACGAAACCTTGCAGCGTATCCTCATCAAAGGTGCTGCGGAGTTCTATTGTGTAGGGGCAGCCCCTTCCGACACTTCTCAGGGCGCCGCCGCGGGCCGCAGCGAGTCCGCTGTTCATGGCCTCTTCGACAACGGTTTCAACGGCCTTCCTCACCGCCTCTTCGCTCGTCGAAGCCGTTTCCGGTTCTCTGCTCTCCGCCGCGGCGCGGGCCAGCTCCTCTCCCGTCTCCGTTCTTCGAAAGATCATGGCCGCCGAGGCGCCGGCGTAGTAGATTCCGTTTCTCTTCTCGACTCTGACCTTTACCTGAAGCGGCACATAGATGTCCGTGTGAAATTTGGAGGCACCCCACCGCATCCGGCTAATCGACCCGCCGGTCTCCCTGTCGAAGAGATCGGCCTGCTTTTGCAGCAGCTGTTTTATCTGTGCGTACTCTACGTATTCCCTCCCCCGCGAAGCGAGGATTTCGTTGGCCTTTTTCACTGCCGTCTCGGTTTCGAAATCGGTTTCGCCGGCAGCGGACTCGTAGACGAGATAGGTCATCGCCTCTACGAGTCGTTCTGCACGGGCCCGTCTTTCCTCATCGAGTTCTTCGATGTCGAATTCCGCCTCCCTTTCCGAGACCTCAGCCTCGGCAGCCTTTTCATCGTCTCTATCCCCGGCCCCCTCGAGGAGCTTATCGATATCCGGCGCCTCCGGGGCCTCTACGGCCTCAGTCGGTCCGCCGGCGTGAGCCCGTGAGGCCGGCCTCACGCCGGCGCAGGCGCTTAGAAGAAGCGCCGTGATAATCGCCGCGCAGCAGAGAAGACCGAAGATCGCTCCGCTCCTCTTATTCGAATTTTTACTACCGGTCACCAATTCTATCCTTCCACCGTAAATCCGATCCCCGTATAGAGACCGATGTTATCCTCTTCTCCCTCTTCGGGCCGTCTCCAGGCGGCCCCTCCGATATTCAGGGAGATACTCAGATTCCTCAACACCAGATAGGAAAAGCCGAGTTCACAAAAACCGCCGAGAGAGAGTTCTCCTGCCTCAGTTGAGAAGACACCGAACCCGCCCGCCGGAACGGTCTTCAGACGCCGGAAGTACCAGTTCAGCTCTCCGCCCCCATAGAGGCGCCAGGGGAAAGTTGACGCATCGGAGGATACCGCTTCGACGGGAAACTCAAGACCGAAGAAGGGTCTCATGGAGTGAAACCCCCGTGAAATCGTCAGCCGCAGTCCACCGTTAAACAGCTCATCTCCCAGTACCGGCTGCACATATCTTCCGTAGAGAGTCGATTCTACGCCGATTCTGTTCAACCGTTTCAGCCTCTTTCCTTCGAGAAGTTCCCCGTTTCCTCCCGGACCGTATCTCAGAACGGTCTCGGAAACCTTCAGGTCCGTCCGCCGAACGGTGAGGAGCATTCCGCCGCTTCCCTTCTCCGCGGGAAGGAAAAACTCATCCCCCCTGCGCACTTCCCGGTCTTTTCCCGCGTCGATTATGGGTATACCCGCATACACATCGATTATTTCCGCTTCAAGTGTCCGACTCTTTGCCTTTGCATCTGCGGCCGCACCGCCGGTCCCTTGGCTAAAACCGAGGGACGAGACAAAAAGAAGCAGGCAACTGCCCCGTAGGAATATGGGAGCGAATGAGGTGTAGACCCTAGTCCTTTTTATTGACAAATTCGCGCGCACTCCTGGTGATGAGAATACTATTAAGGATCAGCGTCTGTTTTTCGAACCGCGGCTTACTTACTTCGAGCAGGAGGGGGCCGGAGCCCGCTATGTCCCGCTCGGCTTCGGCAAGCACCAGCTTCGTTCCGTCCGGCAAGCGGCTATATACCTCGACCCGTTTTCCCGTTTTGCGGAGAAAGAAATGCACTTCGTTTCCTTCCACTGCTTCGATAAGGGGAAAGCTGAGAATTTGTCCGCGGGAATCGACGAGTCCCACGCCCGCTTCCTCGTATTCTCCGGATACAGGCAAATGAAATTCCAGCTCCTGCCACTCCTCCTCCAAACGCGCCGCGATACTGTTGACCTGTTTTGAAAGAACCCGTCCGTCGGAGAGGCGGGAGGGATTTTCGAAACCATCGGCGAAGTAAACGGTATCGGCGCCGAGACGGCGTACGGCGTTCCTTTTGAAAACTCCCGTATCCGGCGAGGCTTCTCCCGAAGCATTGCGCACGTATACCCCCAACTCATAGAGAATACCGTGAAAACTCCTCGCTCCGCCGATTATGGTCCTTCCTCCGTCCGTCGGGATGCGGGGGCTGTACGGTATCTCCTCTGTTTTCAGCAGAACACCGTCGGCATACCACTTCACTATCCCCGTCTCAAAACTGCGGGAAAAGGAGACGGTAAGCTCACTGAGGCGGAAAATGTCGATCTCCGAGGCCTCGGACTCGTATTTCAACCCGTCCATGTGAAGAACCGGCTCGCCGCTCTCAGAAAAGGAAAGCTCCGCCCGTACGGTATCGTCTCCATCCAGTACCCGTATCAGCTGCCCCGCTGCAAAACTACCGTCCGCCTCTTGTACCGGTTCGACCTGAAGAATGAGGCTGAGACTGAAGGATTCCAAACCCTTACTCCCGAAGGGGAAAAGAAGGGTCTCTCCCAAAACGGCCTTGCCGGGAGAAAAACGGTAACCGAAGAGGTTTCCCTGGACGGCCGGTGCCGGCTCCCCGTCGAAGCGAAATTCGGCGGTCTCGCTCCCGCTGTCTTCGACGCTTCCCCGAAGATGCAGGAGATGCAGGTAAGACGTTTCCGGGCCGAATTCCGAAGGATCATCCGGGGCCCCCCGCTGCACGTAGAACTGCAGCACCGCGGAGTCCGCCGAAGTGAAGTCATAGCCCCTCGGAAGCTCTTCCGGCGGGGGAAAGGGAAAGGCTTCGAGAACGATGCTGTAGACACCCTCGGCCTTCGGCGCCTCCCACACGAAGCCTTCGGAATAGTCCGTTATCCTGCCCTCGTCCAAAACGGTATCGCCCCTCGACCAACGAAGCCAGGTCTCACCGGTCGAAGTGATTCGCGGAATAATCACTCCTTCGGCCCCCGGCTTCAAGGAGGAGGGAGGATAGGTCTCCAGCTGCTCGATAACCGGTCTATTGCTCGACAGAAAGAGCGGAATCTCCCTCTCCTTGAGCACCATCTCCTCATCGTCGAAGAGACTCACGCGGATGAAGTAGAGCCCCTCTTGCAGTGCGGCGAAGGAGATCGGCTGGAGGTCCATACCCGTGACGGGCTCTTCGACCTCGTAGCGAAGAAGCTCCTCTCCCGAAGAATTCCTGAGCGCCAGCTTCATCAGGCTCGGTGCCGTTTCCTCCTCCGGATAGATAAAGGAAAGGTCCACCTCGTCTCCCGGAAAAACGACGCCGCCGGCTTTTACCGAACTCTCGATAAACAGGGCCTGCCGGGAGAGGTCGCGGGGAGAGAGTACATTCCCCTCGCAGGAGAGGAGACTGAGAACAATGATGAGGAGCGTGAAGGGAAAGCCGAGTACTTTTTTGCGAAAAACCGCCCGCTTCGTAGCCGCCTCCTCCTTAATCAAAGAGAGACTTGGGCATGGAGCCGCCTCCAAAGCCCTCGCCGTCACCGAAGGGATCATCCATCAGGGAAGGCCCTCCGCCGGATTCCTCATGCAGGTTCTGATACAGCCTCAAGAGGAAGTAGGTTTCCGAAATCCTCCGCTTGATTTGCTGAGCCTCCCGGGAATAACTGGTAAAGAAGCGCTCGGAGCTCGTCCTCGAGTTGATCATTCCCCTTCCCACACCCTGAGCGTGGTATCTCTCCAGGGTTTGCAGCCGAAAGAAAACATGCTCGAACATCGGAAGGATGCTTCGCATCTTGACGACCGCGGGGCTCACCTTTCTCTTTGCCTGAAACACGCTCCCCAGACTGCCTCCGGAGCCGCCTCCCTCGAAGCGCTTGAGCGCATCGCGGTTCGATTCGAGCTCCGCATAGGCCTCCTCGAATTTGGGAAGATAGCTGAGGTAGCGCTGCGCATAGCTCTTGATGAAGGTCGGTGCTCCCCGCTTGAAAACCTCCTCGCGGAGGCTCACCCACTCGGTACGAAAGGCCTCCAACTCCGAAGGGCTCACCCTTCTCGGCTGCAACCCCTGCTCGGTGAGCTGTTCGACCACCTGTCCGGGCTGAGAGACGTAGGAGCCGCCTTCCTTTTCGTCGGCAACCTCCACGAGGCCCTCCCCGCAGGCCACCAGCACGCTTCCTTCGGGACTGATGGTGACGTCGAATTCGGTTCCCCGTACACCCATTACGGCGCTTTCGGTGCGCACACGGAATGCCTCGTTGCCGCTGAGCTTCTTCACCCTGTAGCCCATCGAACCGGCCATGGCGGCGAACTGCGTTTCCTTTCGGTCATCCGACTCCACTCCTTCGAAGTAGAAGGAGGTGCCCGGCTGCACCGTCACCGTCGCCCCCCCGCCGTAGGAGGAGGTGAGGGCGAACTCGACAAACCCGTCGGAACCCGTCTCGACCATGTCGAACTCTTCGATAAGAAAGCCGATATCCACCTGGTAGGCATCGATCTTTCTTCCGTCTCGAAGAATATCCACCCTTCCCTCGAGATAGACTATCTCTCCCGCCGGCGGAGCAGCAAAGATCCCCGCGCTTACGAACACCGTTAAGAGCACGGCCATGAGTACTGGACGTGTATTCATCGTGAACTCCTTATTCTTTACTATACCACTTTCGGCAGTATACTTCCAAAGGGCGGAAAAATTTCTCACTTTCTCAGCCCTTTTCCTGCGACCACAGCCGTACGAGATGCAGAATCGTCTCGCAGGCCTCCGTCATCGTATCGAGAGAGGCCCATTCATGCACGCTGTGGAAATTACGGCCTCCATTGAAGACATTGGGGGTGGGAATGCCCATTTCACTGAGTCGAGCTCCGTCGGTCCCCCCGCGGATAATCGTATGCAGCGGCTCCACCCCTGCGGCCCTTACCGCATCATCGAGGAGTTTCATGACCCGGGGATCGGTGTCGGTGTGCTCCCTCATATTGGCATACATCTTCTTCGTCTCTACGGCGGCTTTTCCCCCGGGGAAGGTAGATTCGACGGCATCGGCAAAGCGGTGAAGAGCCGCTATCCGGCGGTCCATTCCCTCCCTTTCGAAATCCCTCAGGTAGATCACCAATTCGGCCTTATCGAGGCCGCCCTTAATCTCGAAAGGTGCGTAGTAGCCGTAGCGGCCGTCGGTTGCCTCCGGTGATTCGGTCTGGGGAAGCATGGAGAGGAAGGCTCCCGCCATCGTAACGGCGTTGACCAGCTTTCCCCTGGCCTGCCCCAGGTGGATAACCCTGCCGGTAAACACCACCTTTGCGGCATAGGCGTTGAAACATTCGCCCTCCAGGGTCCCTCGGGCCCCTCCGTCCATGGTATAGCAGTATTTTGCCCGCAGAGAATCCACGGGAAAGAGGTTCATTCCCTTTCCCGTCTCCTCGTCGGGGGTAAAGATTGCTTCGATATCGCCCCTCAGGTACGCGGAATGCTCCATCAGCCAGTGAAGAGCGGTGAGAATTTCAGCGATCCCCGCCTTGTCGTCGGCCCCCAGGAGCGTCCTTCCGTCGGAGGTGATGATGGTGTCTCCCCTGTAGTCCGCCAGCTCGGGATAGTCCTCCGGAGAGAGCACGACCCCCTCCGAGAGGTTCAGCGCTCTTCCGTCGTAGTTCTCATGGACCTGCGGATCCACCCCTGCGCCGCTCACATCGGAGGCGGTATCCACATGCGCCATAAAACCTATGGCGGGAGAGGCAGGGGAGGTGTTTCCCTCAAGCCGGGCAATAAGATAGCCGTTGTCGTCGAGCCGTACATCCGTGATACCGAGCTCTTTCAACTCCTTCTCCAAGAGTCTGAGAAGCTCCCACTGGCAATCCGTTGAGGGGATCTTCTCCATATGAGGGTCACTGGTGGTCTCTATTCTCGCATACCGCAGGAAGCGTTCGCGCAGCTCGCTTCGCAGCTGTTCTCTGTCGAATTTCATATCCTGTACTATATCCCTACCTGCCCCCCCCGTCAAACTGTTCCGGCAAGGGCATGGGCGGCGCCGTTGAAACTTCCTTCGTTTCGCACTATTCTGGCTCCATGAGTATACCTTCATATCCCGAATTCGCCCCCATCGGCATGGAGATGAAAAGCGATCTCCACCCCCGGCTGGTAATGCTGAAGGAAGGAGTTTCCGAATTTACCTTTGCCGACCTGTATCTCTTCCGGGAGAAATACGACTACCACATCTCCACTCTGCCGGACGGACACCTGGCCATTTCGGGAAAGGAAGAGGGAAAGCGATTCTTCATGCTCCCCTGCGGTCTCTCCGAGATGGAGGTGATGGCCGATCTCTTTTCCACGCATGACTATCTGAAAAACCTCTGTGAAGGCTGCGTAGAACGGCGAAGGATCGACATAGAGCGGGAAGGATACCTGGTGGAGGAGGACCGCGACAACTTCGACTATCTCTATCTGAGGAAGGACCTCGCCCAACTGCCCGGCAAAAAGCTGCACAAGAAGAGGAACCTGGTCAACGCATTCGTGAACAACTACAGCTATTCGGAGCGAAAAATCGACGAGCATAACCGCGAAAACGCACTAGAGGTGCTGGAAAAGTGGGTAGAGGGCCGGGACGATAAGGCGGACTATGAGGCGGCAAAGGAAGCCCTCGAAAAGATGGATGAACTGGAGTTGAACGGCTGCATAACCTGCGTGGACGAAGAGCCTGCCGCCTACTCTCTGGGAGAGCCGCTGGCACGGGGGAAATCCTTTGCCGTGCACTTCGAAAAGGGTATCGGCAGCTACAAGGGGATCTATCAGTTTATCAACCGTTCCTTCGCTTCTATGCTTCCCCGCCATTACCTCTATATCAATCGGGAGCAGGACCTCGGAGACCCGGGAATGCGCCAGGCGAAGATGAGCTACCGGCCCAGCGGATTTGTAAAAAAATATATTGTCAGGAGCTGCAGATGAACGTGATGGAAATCTTCGGAACGAATGTATTCAACGACGAGGTAATGAGGCAGCGCCTGCCGAAACCCGTGTACCGCGGACTTCAAGAGGTCCAGCAGGGCGAGCGGGAGCTCGCCCTCGAGGTAGCGGAGGTTGTAGCCAACGCAATGAAGGACTGGGCCATCGAAAAGGGTGCCACCCACTACACCCACTGGTTCCAGCCGCTTACCGGTCTCACCGCGGAAAAGCACGAAGCCTTTATCTCTCCCATCGGAAGGGGCAGGGTGATAATGGAATTCTCCGGCAAAGAGCTGATAATGGGCGAGCCCGACGCCTCGAGCTTTCCCAGCGGCGGCCTCCGGGCGACCTTTGAGGCCCGGGGCTACACCGCCTGGGACACCACCAGTCCCGCCTTCTTAAAGGAGGACAAAACGGGGGTGACCCTCTACATTCCCACCGCCTTCATCTCTTACCGGGGAGAGGCGCTGGACCAGAAGGTGCCCCTGCTGCGGTCGATGGAGACGGTGAGCCGGCAGGCCCTCCGGGTGCTTCGAGCCCTGGGCAATGACAAATCGAAGCGGGTCATCCCCACCGTGGGGCCGGAACAGGAGTACTTCCTCATCGACAAGGAGTACTTCTACCGGCGGCCGGACCTGGTGCTGACCGGGCGGACCGTCTACGGGACCCCGCCGGCAAAGGGCCAGGAGCTGGACGACCACTACTTCGGATCGATAAAGGAGCGGGTCTCCGGTTTTATGCGGGAGTTGAACACCGAGTTGTGGAAACTCGGCATCTCGGCGAAGACCCAGCACAACGAAGTTGCCCCGAACCAGTTCGAACTGGCGACCATCTTCGACACCTCCAACGTCGCCGCCGACTACAACCAACTGGTTATGGAGACCCTGCGCCGGGTCGCCGTGCGCCACGACCTGGTGACCCTCCTCCACGAAAAGCCCTTCGCCGGGGTAAACGGCTCGGGTAAGCACAACAACTGGTCCCTTTCCACCGACGACGGGATAAACCTGCTGGAACCTGGGGAAGACCCTCATGAAAACGCCCAGTTTCTCCTCTTTCTCTCGGCGGTAATTCGAGCGGTGGATGAGTATGCTCCCCTGCTGCGGATGTCGGCGTCCAACACGGGTAACGACCACCGGCTGGGGGCCAACGAGGCGCCGCCTGCAATCATATCTATATTTCTCGGGGACATTCTCACCGACATCTTGGAAAAGATCTCAGCCGGCGAGAAAGCTGCGGCAAGCAACGGGGTGAGCCTCGAGATAGGGCTCACCACTATGCCAAAGCTGCCGAAGCACCTCTCCGACCGCAACCGCACCAGCCCCTTCGCCTTTACCGGCAACAAGTTCGAATTCCGGATGGTCCCCTCGAGTCACTCGATTTCCGAGGCCAATACGGTCCTCAACACCGCCGCTGCAGAAGTCCTCTCCGACTTCGCCGACCGCTTAGAGGCCTCCGCCGATGTGAAAAAAACGGTGAAAGACCTGATCAAAGAGACCTACGGAAGACACCGCCGGGTCGTCTTCAACGGTAACAACTACTCCAGCCAATGGCCGATTGAAGCGGAGAAGCGGGGGCTGGCGCACATCGGCAGTACCGTCGACGCCATTACCGAGATGAGCCGGGAAGATACGATACGGCTCTTCGAAAAGCATCGAGTCTATACCCGGGAAGAACTGCTGAGCCGGCAGGCGATCTGCTTCGACAACTATGTGAAGCAGATCGCCATAGAGGCGAACGTAATGGTCTCGATGGGCCGCACCTCGATCCTCCCCGCCGCCTTTTCCTACTCGGACCGTCTCTCCCGGACCATCGCATCGATAAGAAACGTAGACCCGCAGCTCGATTCCTCCACCCACCGCCGGAGCCTGGAAAAGCTCCTGACGGCGATTGCCTCCTTCGACAGGGAACTGACGGAGCTCGAGGGGCTTATCGCAGAGGGAGAGAAACTCGAAGCCGGCAGCTACGAAACGGCCCGCTTCTACCGCTACCGGATCTTCGAAAAGATGGAGGAGCTGCGGCGGTTCGGAGATATGCTGGAGACCCTCGTTGCGAATGCAGACTGGCCCTTCCCGAACTACGAGGAGATGCTTTTTAGACTCTGAGTACTCTCTCGCGGCCTCGCTATGTGTCTATTCGCTGCGCCAGGTTAAGGACAGCTCAAGGGGCTCTCTAAGGGTGGCGGCCCGCAGATAGGGTATCGCCGCCCGGGCGCTGCGGCCGTCGGCATTTACGGTAAAGCCGCGGGTTTCGGTAATGGGACCGTCAACCCGCACGCTCAGCTCGGTCCGGCGCCGTTCGAGGACCCGGCGGATCGTCGCCTTATCCTCGTAATCTCCGAGCGCGTACTCCATCATCTCCACGTATTCTTCCTCGGTATAGGGGTCTGGCTGGGGCCCGAAGGTCATGAGGGTGTCCTGCTCCTCCATTCCCACGAGGGGAAAGAGCAGTTCGAAGTTATCGGCGGTAATCAGCACGCGCAGGGTCCGCAGATTTGCGCGGGAGTTGAACTCTATCGGCGGGAGAATAGTCTCGGGATCGGAAAAGACGTAGGAGAGCTCGAGGCCGCCCTCACCCTCGGTGTGGGCGCTCACCAGGGAAATGCCGTCGAGCTCCCGCATCGTCGCGGAAATTTTCCGCAGATCGAAGGCCGAAAACTCCATGGCTTCCATGTCTCCTTCGATAAAGCCGGCGGAGACGTCCTTGAGATACTGCACGAACATCGGGTGGAGGTCGATGCAAAGAGAGCCGCTGCCGCTGCCGTCGCCTTCCACCTGTATCTGCTGCTCCGAGGAACAGGAAACGGAGAAAAGGACCACGGTAAGGAGAGAGACCGCAATGGAAAAAACGCTCTTCGCTTTCATACCCGACACTGTAGCCCCTCGATTGCGAATCGTCAACGCGGGTCCCTTAAAGCCCGCGAAAAGCTTGATTTTTCGCTTCAAACCTGCATAATAGAGCCGGCATGAAGGGACTCATAGTTGCGGCAGGATACGGCACTCGTTTTCTCCCCGTCACCAAGACGGTGCCCAAGGAAATGCTGCCCCTGGTCACCAAGCCCTCGATCTCTTTCATCGTCGATGAGTTCATTGCAGCGGGAATCCGGGAGATCGTCATCGTCAGCAGCCGCCGAAAGCGGGCCCTGGAGGACTTCTTCGACCGGGAAGTGGAGCTCGAGGAGCTCTTTCGCCGGGAAGGGGCCGACGAAAAGCTGGAAAAAATCAGCCCCCCCGAGGTCCACTTCTCCTTCGTACGCCAGCAGAAGATGATGGGCACCGGCGATGCCCTGCTGCAGGCCTCGCCCCTCATCGGCGGGGAGGCCTGCGTCGTCGCCTATCCCGACGACCTCCACTTCGGCACCCCCTCTTTGGCCGGCCAGCTCATAGAAGCCCATGAGCAGAGCGGCTGCTCGGTCATGGCGAGCCTGCACAATCCGCCCGATCTCAACCGCTACGGAGTCCTCGACATAGACGAAGACGGTACTCACGTGAAGAACATCGTCGAAAAGCCGCCGATGGGGCGGGAACCGAGCAGAGAGGCTTCCATCGGCCGCTACCTCTTTACTCCCGAAATTTTTCCCCTTCTCGAGGAAGGCCGGCGGGCCCACGAGGGTGAAGGAGAATACTACCACATTCACGCCCTCAAGAGACTGATGGGCTTAGGCAGGGTGGTCCATCATCCCATCGAGGGAAAGCGGCTGGACACGGGAACACCCGAAGGCTATCTCGAGGCGATCCTCACCTACGCCTCCGGCCTTCCGGAGTTTCAAGACGTGATCGCCCGCTTTACGTCGGGCAGATAACGGATAGATAAATGGATATTCGACTTAGCGCCTGGCTGCTGTTCTACCTCCTCTCCCCGGCCCTCATTCTCTATCTCGCCTATAAGATAGACCACATAAGCAAACTCGGGACCATAGTCGTGGCCTACGCGGTGGGGCTGCTGATAGGCAATATCGGCGTGCTGCCGGAAGAGATCGGCCCGGTGCACACTGCCCTCACCACCTTTACCGTACCGGTCGCGCTGCCTCTGCTCTTTTTCTCTCTCGACCTTGGCAGATGGCGGACCTTGGCGAAGCGAAGCCTCCTTTCCCTGGCCGCCGGCCTCATTTCGATTACCCTGGCTTCCTTCTTCGCCTACCTCATCTTCTTTCGATTTATCGGGCCGGAGGCATGGAAGGCGGCGGGAATGCTGGTGGGGGTATACACCGGCGGGACGCCGAACTTGGCGGCCGTCGGAAACGCGCTGCAGATAAATCCCCTCCTCTACGTGGCCGTGCACGGCTCCGATGTGGTTGCCTCGGCGGTCATCCTCCTCTTTCTCATCTCGGCGGCCCCCCGGCTCTACAGCAAAATCCTCCCTCCCTTCGAGGAGGGTTTTGGGGATGAGGAAACGGGGGCAAGTTTTTCCCCCTACTTCAGCGGGGCACGCGGCGGTGAGCTCAAGGAGATGGCACTGGCCCTCGCCCTGGCGGTGCTGATCTTTGCCGCGGGGGGTTCCTTTACCCTCTTTCTTCCCGAAGCCTCGGCCCTTCCGGCGGCGATGCTCAGCATCACCACTTTGGGGGTGGCAGCTTCCTTTATGCCCTCCGTGCGCAGGCTCCGCAATACTTTTCAGCTCGGCTATTATCTGATACTCATCTTCTCCCTCACCGTCAGCTCCATGGCCGATGTACGGGAACTCGCGGTCACCGCACCCGTCGTGCTTCTCTACGTAGCGGTGCTCCTGATAATCGTCTCGATAATCCACCTCTTCTTCTCCGCTCTTTTCAAGGTCGACCGGGACACCCATATCATCACCTCCACCAGTTTCATCTTTTCGCCGCCCTTCGTCCCGGTCGTCGCCGCGGCGCTGGGCAACCGCAAGGTGGTGGTCTCGGGAATCCTCACCGGTGTCACCGGTTGGGTCTTGGGCAACTATCTCGGATTCGCCGTCGCCTACCTTCTGCGGTGGCTTGCCTAAGGAAGGCATCTCATGGCAGGAGCTATTCGAATTGTAGAGGTAGAATCGAAAACACAGGAGGAGAAGGATTTCATCTCGCTTCCCTTCACCGTCTACCGGGACAATCCGCACTACGTGCCCTGGTTCAATAGGCAGATGAAAAAGATCATCTCCCGCCGACACCCCTACTTTGCACACTCTGACGGCGAATTTTTTCTCGCTCTAAGAGAGAATGAGCCGGTGGGACGGATCGCCCTCCTCGAACCGAGGCGCTACAACGAGTATCAGAATAGACGGGAGGCCCGCTTCTACTTTTTCGAAGCCAAGGACGACCTCGACGCGGTGCGGGCGATGTTCGACCACGCCGAAGAATGGGCGAAGGCCCGAAACCTCGACCGCATCGTCGGACCACAGGGCTTCTCCAGTTTCGCCGGCAGCGGGATCCTTGTAGACGGTTTCGCCCATGCCGCCTCCATGACGATGATGCCCTACCATCTTCCCTACTACCGAGAGCTCATCGAGGCGGCGGGCTTCGAAAAATACCGGGACTTCTACAGCGCCGTCCTCGACGCGCAAAGCCAGGGCCTGCCATCGAAGTACCAAAGGGTCGCGGAGATCACCCTGGACAGGGGCCGCTTTACCGTTTTGGAAATTAAGACGAAGGGCGAATTAAAGAGGCTGGCCGACGAGATCGGACACATCTTCAACCGCTCCTGGGACGAACACGACGATTTTACCCCCCTCACCGAGGCGGAGCTGGACCAGCTGAAGGAGGACCTCCTGCTCGTCTCCGAACCCTCTCTGGTGAAGGTCCTGCGAAACGAGCACGAAATCGCCGGTTTCATCCTGGCCTTTCCCGACTTGAGCCGAGTGATGAGAAAAACCGGGGGGAAGAGGAGTCTCCTCACCCTTCTCTCGCTGCACCGGGAAAAGAAGCGTACGGACACGTTTCTGATAAACGGTCTGGGAATTCTTCCGCAGTACCGGAAAACCGGCGGCATCGCCGTCCTCTTTTCCGAGATAAGCAAGGCCCTGCGGGCCCACGGAGTGAGGAAGGCCGAACTGACCCAGGTTGCCGAGACCACCGACCTGATGATGAGCAGCATCGAAAAGCTCGAAGCGAAGATCTACAAGACTCACCGGGTCTATTTTAAGAAGCTCGCGTAGCCGGCCGTGCCGGCCGATAGCGCGGCGGCCCGGCGGCCGAATAATTAATCTCCCATTACCATTCCGTTGAAGTAGTCGCGCAGAGCCCCGATGAACTGCTTCTGCACGTCCTCCTCCATGTCGTCGTAGGCGAAGGAACGGGCCGTGTCGACGCTTACCCCCGAGGCATCATCCTGGTTGTTGTAGCTCACGATGGAGGAACCGTCGGGGCCGTACATCGTGAGGGCGAGGACCCAGTTTACCGTCTTGAAGTCGGCCCTTCCGCCGGCCTCTTGCAGAGAAACACTTCCCTCGACTTTAATAGTGGCGGGCTGCCCCATGGGAAAACGCAGTTCGCCCAGGGCCTCCTTGACCACTGAGGTGATGCGGCTGCCCTCGTCGCCCTGGATGGCCACTGCGGCCTTCATTCCCGAAGCGGCATCGGCCCGCCTCTTGTTTACCTCGTTCACCTCATAGGGAAGGCCAAGCTGCTTTTCGTAGCCCGGCGCGATTATGCGCAGCTGCTCGATGAGCATTTCGTTGCCCGCGGCCACCGTGGCGGCAGCGCTGAGGTAGGCATAGCGGCGGATCTTTTCGTCGGAGGCCTGGGCCTCAGCGAGGAAACTGGCCACCTTCTCGCCGTTCTTGCGGATGAGCTCCTGGTAGAGCTTTCCCGTAGGGGCGCGCTCGAGATAGGCGATTACATGGACCCTCCCCTGCTCGTCTACCGCCGCCTCGCCAAACTGGACATTGACCAGAGTCTGATTGCTCTGCACGTTGATGCCCTGGTTGACGGCCATCTCCTGCTCCGTGTAGCCTCCGCCGCCGGAGGTGATCAGCTCGCGGTAACGGTCCTGGGTCTGCATGTCCATCGTGACCTTTGCCTCAAAACGCTGAGAGAGTGCCCCCAGGGCGCTCTGTTCGGCGGCCCTGCGGGTATCGCCTGAACCGAGAGCGGTCATGTACTTGTTGTCGGGATAGACGCTCTGGGGATTGAGAAACCAGTCCGGCATCTCACCCTTTCCCCCGCCGGAGGATGCTGAAGCACCGCCTGCAGGCGGCCGTCCCACTCCGGGAGGCGGCGGAGAGGCGCAGCCGGAAAGCAGGCCGAAGAGAAATACCGTCAGCATCAACGCCGCAGCGGCACCGATTCCCCGTATGTTTCGAATATGATTTGGTTTTTTCATTTTTCAACTCCTCGAGGCAATTATTTTGGGAAATAGGCGGTCAGGAGGTTTGCGCCCCCCTTGCTGATTTCCACCTCGCCGAGGTCCCTCGTGGCGAGGAGGCCGGAGCCGCCGTAGAATTCCACCTTTACGTGGTGACTGCCTTCCGGCACGTCCCATTCCCCCACGTAGGCAAAGGCGGGAAAGTAGCGCGAGGTGCGCACATCGGCCCTCTCGGATGCCTCCACCGCCACATCGGTGGCGACGGAACCGATAATCCCCGCCGCCAGACCCAGGGCCGAACCGGAGGATGCGCCGGCCTCCTGCATCTTCTTCTTGCCCTTCTGCGCCACCAGGCCCTTTATCACCGTCCGGGAGATGGTTTTGAGATAGATGACCGGCAGCTTTACCGAGAAGGTCTCCTTCGCCACCTTCTGGATACTTTCTATCATCTGCGCTTCGCCTACGGGCGATCCGTCGACGATGACCCGCACCCGGTCCGCCGCGCTGCCCCGCGCCTCCATCCGGGGCATCTCGAACTTGAAGCGGTAGCCTCCCTCCATACCGGGCCATACGATGTTGGTATAGCTGGTGAGCTCCATGTAGCCCTCGGAGGATTCGTCGGCGGTGGAAATCTCGAGGCGGTTGTTATAGGTCACAATGCGGAAGGTGGATGCCCGTTTGACCGGAGCCTCGCCGGTAAATGCGAGAAGGCTCAGTTTCGCTCCTTGCGCCGGCTGCAGCACTTCTTCGCCGAGGGGAAGGGGGAATGCATAGATGTTGGACTGCCGTGCGTAGGCCTCCTGCATCTCCTGATAGTCGATCCGGGCGCTGTCGTAGTTTCCGTCGGCACGGTAGATGACCATGCTGAGATAGCGGGCGAGGGCGCTGTTGTAGAAGCGGCTCTCGCCGGCCTCAACGTCTATCTTGGCATCGTCGGAGCGGTTGTACTCTTCGGCAAGCCCCTGATACTTGTCCTCTAAGAGGTTGAGCTTGTTGTTGATCCTCCGTATCTCCACGAAGGCACCGTCGAATTCATCCTTCTTGATATAGTTGATCGCCTTGAAAATGTTGAGGTAGATATCCTCATAGTCCTCACCGGCATAGTTCATCGCGTTGTCGTTCAAGAGGAAGGAGGTGGCCGCCTGGGAGACACTCTTGGTGAAGTACTCCTCTATCAGCATCTCCGCCTCTTCGAAATTGTTCGAACTCTCCTGCCAATCCCTGTTGTAGTGGTGGAGCATCCCCAGGTCGAGATAGTAGAGAACTTTTTCCTTCTCCGAATAAAACTCGTCCCGATCCTCTCCCGAGAGCCGGGAAATCGCCGTGCCGTAGTTCCCGTTCCGCGCAGCCTCGTCGACTTCCACGAATGGTTCGTTGTAGGTGGTGCAGCCGAAGAGAAACACCGCGAGCAGAAGCGCCGGAAGCTGGCAGCGAAAGACCTTACTGTTCATCCTTTTCTCCTTTTATGCGGCGGCGGGCCGCGGGAAAACCCGAGACCCGTGCCTGGGAAGCCGCGAAGGGCTCACCACTTCGCTTTTTTCTGCTCGATGTATTTCTTGATTTCCTTGGAATCTATCCAAACCTTTTCGTTTGTCTCGATGCCGATGAGCTCGAGGTCCGTCTGATAGGAGACCACCCTGCGGCCTTCCACCGCGTCGGTAACCGAGCTGATGTTTCCCTGCAGCATAAAGTCGGCGCCGGTCTCTTCACCGAGCCGCTTGATCGTCTCCCGGGAAGCCTGGGTCTGCTGGTCCATCTTCTCGGCCCGCAGCTGCTCTCTCTGCTCCGGATTGGCGACGAATTTCACCATGCCGCTGTTGACCAGCTCTCTTTCGATGTCCTTGATAAAAGTATTGGTGTCGATGTGTTCGGAGCTCCTGTTGCGAATGCTCCCGACGATGACCACGGGGGGTCTTCCCTCGGCGCTGCGGAAGTTGTTGAGCCAGGCGCCGTTGAGGAGGCTGCTTATCATCTGCTCGGCCACCAGGCGGCTGTCGGTGTCGTTCCAACGGCCGCTGAGATCTATCTGCGCGTCCGCCGCCGTCCGCTGTACGGTCCTCGACGGGGTGGCACATCCTGCGATGAGAAGCACTGCCACAACTGCCAGTGCAATAATTGTCCTTTTCATTACGGTAAATCCTCCTTTAACTTCTCTTTGTATGATAGGTGGGCAGATCCGGTTTGTCAAATATCCAGCCTGTTATCGGCGGGCTTTTTCCCGGTTTATTTTATCTTGAAAGATAAAGAATTTATTCGCCGCCCAAAGCTTCAATCCACCGCGTAACTGTCGGCCAGCTCCTCATACCAGCGGGCCTCGGCGGCTTTGCCCCGTTTTCGGCTTCCCGCCGCGTAGATGCGGCATTTACGGGAAAACTCCCGCTCGGCGCGGCGCTGCAGATTACTCCCGCGCCGCTCCTCCTCTTCGCCGCCGATAAACTGTTTGGCGAACCAGCGCTTCTCCACCAGGCTGCGGAGGGCGTCGAGGCGGAAAATCTCGATCTGTCCGTACTTCTCCGAAAGTTGTCCCTCGTGACCGGCCCGCTTTACCACCAGGGGCCGGTCGATGTAGCCGACCTCGTGCCGGGAGGTCAGGCGAAGCCAGAACTCGTAATCCTCGGCAATCTCCAAATCGTCCCGAAACCCCTTCAGGGCCCGAAAAATCTTCGTTTTCATCACTACCGTGGAGGGGCCGATCGTGCACTTCTGCAGGGCGTCGTCGAAGACGTCTCCGCTCCGCCGGTGGTACCGGCTCTTCTGGCTCACCACCTTTCCCTCCCTCAGCCAGACCTCCCGGCAGTGGACGAGGGGCACCTCTTCCTCCCGCCCCTCCTCTTCGAGGCGCCGAAAGAGCTCCATCTGCAGCTGCAGCTTCTCGGGAAACCAGATGTCGTCGGAATCGAGAAAGGCGAGGTGCTCACCCCGGGCCTGCCGCACCCCGCGGTTTCTCACCTTGCCCGGCATGCCCGAGTGTTCGACCCGGATGTAGCGGAAGCGGGGGTCCGGCGAAAAACGTTCCACCATCTCTTCGAAGAAGGTGCGGGAACCGTCGTCGACCACGATCACCTCCAGATCGCGGTAGCTCTGAAACAACACGGAACGGACGGCCTGGGT
Source organism: uncultured Spirochaetaceae bacterium (assembly GCA_964594775.1). Classification (GTDB taxonomy): domain Bacteria; phylum Spirochaetota; class Spirochaetia; order DSM-16054; family Sediminispirochaetaceae; genus CAYFVU01. Next base: position 593 of record CAZQNO010000014.1, on the reverse strand, counting down.
GACAAGGGCCGGCCGGTTGTAGACGGGAATAATCACCGACACGGTCGGTTTGGCAGCCGGTTTTTTCGCCATCGGCATAGGACAAACAGTATGTGCGTTAAAATAGCCGAGGTCAAGCACACAAAATGATCAATCAGCGATTCTTGACCTCCCCGGGGGAGAGAGGGCTATCTCGTCCCGTTCGGCGCAGCTCATTCTGCTTTTTAAGATAAGGCACCTACAATTCATCCTTTGCCGCCAGCCGATAGCTGGTGCTTCGGCCCCCTCCGGGGTTTTGGGTGAGGATCCCGTGTTTTACCAGATCGCGTATGTCCCTCAGCGCGGTATCGGTGGAACACTTTGCCATATAGAGATGCCGGGCAACTGATGAGCGCACCTGCTCAGGATCGAGAGATTCCCCTTCTATCGCGGAGCTCGTTATGACGTCGGAAGTGACGGTTGTTAAGGCCGCCTCTGATCGGAGATCGAAACCGTGAGCCTTCATTATTTACCGCCTATTCTGCGGTGAATAGCGCATCTATTCGCCGCAAAGGCAATTATCGCTGGTATCCCGGTGCTACTTTACCACCAGCACCTTCCGGTACTCGTCCACG
>CAZQNO010000013.1:0-55388 GCA_964594775.1 uncultured Spirochaetaceae bacterium | reverse complement strand
ACAGGATTGTTACGCCGAAAGAATTTATTGATATACTAGGCTAAAGTGATAGTTGCTTGAAAGTGAACGGTATAACACATCGGTGGAGCAGACAGCCCTTTTGGCACGGTTTCTTTCCTGTGCCTTCTAAAGCGACAATGCTTACTAGTAAGAAACCGCGCCAAGCCTGGGGTACCAGGCACAAGTGAAGCTCACCTCCCCGTTAGGCGTACAATATTTGCGATCTATTGACTTAACAGTCTTTCTATAGTACTATTTATGGAGTGCTGAAAAAATATGCGGAGACCAACCTTAATTTATTTTCGAATAACTCGGACTGGCTTTGTTGATCAGAGTCATTTTACCCACTGGTTCAAGAGAATAACCGGAGTGACACCTTCCGTGTATAGGTCAGCATATAAAATCAGCAAGAACCTACATGAAAGAGATGATATCCATCTCACGAGCGGCCGAGATACTTGGTGTCTCCATAGAGGAGATGCGAAGCATACCACAGAAGTGGATATAGTGCGTTATTTAATGTACCGGCGGTCGGACTCGAACCGACACGGGCCGCAAAGCCCGGCAGATTTTGAGTCTGCTGCGTCTACCAATTTCGCCACGCCGGCGTGCTCATGGCCCCGGCATATCATGCCGTTGCCTCGAGTGCGAAGAGTACGGTAGTATATAGCGGGCAAAAAATCAAGAGAGGCCTTGGGGATCACAGCGAAAAGGACCTTCGAAGTAGAGGAACTTTTTCACGCCTATGCACGCTGCCTCATCTGTCCCCGCCGACGGCTATTCTGGACCGATCACCGATCCCTCGAACTCTTCACCCCGAAGAATGGCGGCGATATTGTCCAGGTCGCCGCCGGCGGCGGATATGACTTTCAGGCCCAGCTCCTGCCCCCTCTTTGCCGCCACGGGATCGAAGGGAAGGTTTCTTCCGGGGGTCCACCGGTCGCCCACCATCTTCCTGAAGTCGGCCCAGTTTATATGGTCGATAGGACGGGCTTGTGGATCGAGCTTCGGGTCGGCGGTGTAGATCTTCGCGATGTTAGAGAGGTTGATCACCGAATCGGCGCCGAAGCGTTCGGCTAAAAGGACCGCATCGTTGTCGGTGGAAAAGCCCGGCTTCCATCCTCCGGCAACGAGGATGCGGCCCTTCATCTCGCCCACCGCCGTGGGATCGACGATCAGTTCGTTTTTACAGTAATCGGCGAAGACCGCCTTCAGGAGTCTCGCGTTGAGCCAGGTGGCTGCAATGCCGATCCAGTCCTGCTCGCCGGAATCAGGGGCGGGGACGATTTTCCGGTAGGCCTGCTGGTAGTTTCTGGCGGGGGCCCCTCCTCCGCAGACGAAGATCAAACCTCTTCCCTCATCTTCTTCGAGATAGGAGCGAACGACCCGGGCGAATTCCTTCACAAAGGCGACGTCGACTTCCGCCGGGGCCACTATCGAACCTCCTACCGAGAGCACCTTCAAATCATCCATAGACCCTGCTCCTTTCCTTTACCGATGTATCGAAGATGAGGTATACCCCGTAGGGGATCAGGGCCATGGCCCAGTATCCGACGGTTTGGAAGATAACGAAGTAATTACCTATCCTCACATCGCTTATCGGCATGTCCAGGATCCGCCATGAATAGACCTGAATATTCAGCGCTTCGGTGAGCAGTCCGACCGGTGTCACGATCACGAGCATTCCCATCACGAAGGAGGCGCCGTCGCCGAGCTTGAAGCGCCTGAAGAGTTTGATGCCGAGAAGGAGACTGACTTTATGATAGAGGAGGGCTACCGCCCACTCAAGCAGATATTTCCTCGGCTGATCGCCGGCATCGTAGAAGGGATACTCCCAGTAGCCAAGGGCCATTCCCAGCTTGTCGATAAAGACACAAAGGGCGAGCAGAATGAGGCTGAATAGAAGGTAATCGACGGGCCGCCACCCGGCAAAGAGGCGCTCGGCGGAGATGCGGTTGTAGAGCGAGAGAAGCAGGAGAAACATGCCGAGGGAGAAGAAGGCGTAGAAGTAGGGAAGGGAGAGGACGATGTTCTGATAAAGGGCAATTGACAGAAAAAAGATGCCGGCGGCGGTCATAAGGGGGCGTTTTGAAGGGCCGGAATTTCTTATAAGCATCATCATATATAAGGTACTGTGAAAAAATCCGGAGGGCAAGGAGAAGGCAAGGAGAAGGCAAGGAGCGGGTGAAGCGGTGGACGCATCGGCGGCGACGAGACTATACTGGTCACACGTATGCTTCTACGATGGTTTCGCTCACTATTCGGCAGAAAACCCGAGAAGGGAACGATCGTCCCGGAGAAATGGGAGAGCAGCTTCTCCTCGAGAAGGAAGGAACGCTTCGAGGAGGAGAGCGACGACCGTTTTCGGGCCCGTCTCCATAAGGGCTACCTGTCTCTGGAGCTTGCCCGGCCCAATCTCTTTGCATGGTCCCTCAACTCGGCCTACCGCTACCGCAACTTCGTAATGGACCTCAGCTTCTCCTTCGATGAGGACAACGGGCACAGCGCGGCGGGGGCCCTGTTCCGTTATCTTTCCGAAAAGAACTACTACTACGCCCTCATCAGCGACGACGGGCACTTCCGCTTCGACGTGGTATTCAACGGGAACCCCATCGCCCTCATCCCGTGGATACCGGCGGGGCCGCCGAGGGAAGGGCAGAAGTCACCGCAAGACGAAGAGCTTTCCGTTCAGCAGTCCGCCGACAGGACCCTCCGCATCATCGCCCACGAGACCAGTTTCGCCTTCTTTTTAGACGGCGAGTGGATCGCCGAGCTCGACGATGAAATGATAGATGCCGGCTACGTGGCCTTCGCGGGACAGAACTACGGCGAAGGAGATACTGCCCGTTTTCGGTTTGACCACTATGTAATAGAGAGCCGGCCGATGGAGGTCGAAGTCCTCTTTCAGCGATGGGTCAACTATCTGGAGCCGGCGAGCGAGCGGCGGATCGCCCTGGCCCGCCGGCTCTTCGAAATGGCCCAGGCTGGACCGGCGCTGGTTCAGTTGAAAAAGGCTTTTCGTTCGAGTCGGCCCGCGACGAAGCAGCGCTTCTTTCTCGTAGAGGTCCTCATCACTTTAGAGCTCTACGATGCCGCCCTGGAGCAGCTGGAAGTCTGTCTGGATGAGGATCCCGATTTCAGGGAAGCGGTTATCGAAAAAGCCAATCTCCTCTATCTGTTAAACCGGTTTCTTGAGGCAAAGGGGTGGATAGATGCGTGGGAGGAAGAGTTCCCCGATCACGGGGCCTTGATGAATCTTCGGGGAAACACGGAGTACGCCTTGGGCAATTGGGCAGAGGCGGTGGAGCACTATCGGCGTGCCCTGGAACTGGAGCCGCAAATGCCCCTCTACGCCTTGAACTTGGCGAGGGCGCGCGAAAAGACCGGTGATACGGATAAGGCAAAGGAGTATTATCTCACCGCAGCCCGCGGTTTCTTCCGCGAGGAGGCTTTCGGAGAGCTGGCGCCGATTCGGGCCAGGTTGGAAGAGCTGGCGCCGGGTGACGCGACGATGCGGGCCATTGAGGGGAAAATTCGCTTTCAAGAGGGGAACTTCTTTGAGGCCGAACGTATCTTCCGCTCGCTGATCGAAGAGGCTTCGGCCGAGAGCGAGATCTTCTTTCTCGAAGGGCTTGTTTGCATGCAGCGGGGAGCTCTCCGAGAAGCGGCGGAGCAGCTGCGGCGGGCGGTGGAGATGGAGCCGGGTTTTCATCTCTACCGCTTTCGTCTCGCCGAAAGCCTCCATCTCGCGGGGCTTCCGGCAAGAGAGGAGCTCCAAAAGGCCCTCGAGCTGTTCCCCGAGGACGGCTGGACCCGCAATCTGGCCGGACTGATCGAGATGGAGGAAGACCGCTATCTTGAGGCGCTGCGCCATCTCGAGGCAGCCTACGCGGCCCTTCCGCAGGAAGCGGAGGTGCAGATCAACTACTCATGGGCTCTGTTCAAAACTGCATTGGAAGAGGAGAGAATGAGGGATGCGCTGAAGAAGGCAAAGGCGGTTCTCAAGAATGAAGGAGATCCGCGGGTCCTCAATCATCTGGGCAATCTGCATGCGGAAGCGGGCGATCCCGAGGGAGCCGTACCCTTTTATCGCCGGGCCATCGAAGCCTCGCCGGACAAGTCGGACTACATCGAGAACATTGCCGCCGTACTCATGCGTCTCGACAGAGTACCGGAGGCCGAGGAGTATCTGATACGTATCCTGGAAGAGCAAGAGACCGCTTCTCTTGGTATCTATGACAAGGTGGCGGACATCGCCTCACGAAAGGGCGAGTACGAGAGAGCCTGCGCGGCATTGGAAAAGGCGCTGGAGATCGATCCGCAGGAGCTGCGGATACGGATGAAGCTTCTGAGACTCCTCACAAGCCGCGGGCGCTGGAACAGGGCGAAGGAGCAGCTAAAAATGGCGGAACAGCAGCTCTCCGGCGATCGTAGGCGAGGAGAGGCGGGCAGCGAGAATGACCTAGCAAAGGAATTGGAAAAGATCCGTCGTGAGATTCGTGAGGCAAGCGAGACCCGCTATACGTGCAGCTCCTGCGGCAGGGAGTGGTGGGTACCGGTGAACGCGGAAATTCCCCCGCGGCTCCGGCTCTATGGGGAGCCGCCCAAAGAGTCTCCCGCCGGCAAGTGTCCTTCCTGCGGAAAGGTCTACTGCATCGCATGTGCCATGAATCATATGAAGGGATCCCGCTTTGTCTGTCCCGAATGCGGAGAGTATCTCAAGCTCTCGGAGGGAGGACTGAAGTACCTGGCTCTCAGTTATGCCCAAAAGGCCGACGACGATTCTCCTCACTCCGAATAGGCATCACTCTCCTTGACAAAGAGATAGGCATCAGTATTATGAAAACACTATGCGCACGTCTTTACAACGGCTTCCGGTGTTAATCGCGTTTCTCTTTTTTCCCTCGCTGGGGGGCCTTTCGGCACAGGAGATTATGACGGCCGTACAGTACTTTGATGCGGTCTCCGAGAATTACGGAACCATAGAGGACTATCAGGCAGAGATTACCATCACACGAGCGGATCAGATTTTTACCGGGACGCTCTACTATCGCCGGCCGAATCTCATGAGAATTAATTTCAGCGATCCGGCGGAACAGGTTCTGGTGGTGAACGATGAAAAGTTGATGCTTCATCTTCCCCAGCATCATGTGGTAATGCAGCAGGAACTTACCCCGCATTCACAGGCGAACCTCGCCTCGATGGCAAGCAGTCAGGGGCTAAAAATGCTCAAGCAGGCCTACAGCGTCGCCTTTTTCGAAGGGCCGCAGCTTGTCCCCCTCGATGAGGAGTCGGGCGAATCGGTGCGCAAGCTCAAGTTGGCATGGCGGAAGCCGGGTGAGGGCTTCAGACAGATTATCATGTCGGTGAATAACGATATGATGATTCGAAGAATGGAGGGTTTAACGGCGGAGTACGAGCAGTTTCGATTCGATTTTCTCGACATAGAGGTGAATCAAGGAATACCTGCCGCCCGCTTCGATTACGACAGCCCTCCTTCGGCATATAAAATAGACAACTTTCTCTTTACACCGGGTAGTTAATTAATGGAATCGATCGGCGAAAAGTTACGGGGAGCACGAGAAGAAAAGGGATACTCGATAGACCAGGTGGCCAGAGACACCAATATTGCCCGCCGCTTCATAGAGGCTTTGGAACATGAGGAGTTTTCGGTCTTTCCCGGCGATACCTACGTCCTCGGTTTTCTGCGGAATTATTCGGATTACCTCGGTCTGGATCCCGACAGGGTCATTATCCTCTATAAAAACCTCAAGATTCAGGAACAGCCCGTACCGGTTGAGGATCTCATCAAACGGAAGAGAAAGGTACCCTTCGGGCTCATCGCGGTGGTCCTTCTCGCCGCCGCGGTTTTGGCCGGCGGCGGTTACGGAATATACTATTTTCTCCAGCAGCGGACCCTCAGCCCGAAAGAAGAAACGGTCGAAAAGAGCGAGGCGGAACGGGAGCCGGATTACGTGCTGCAGGAGGAGATAGTCGAACGCCGCTTCGAAGAAGGACAGCTCATTCGCATTCGCCTGGGAGAGACCGCCGCCGACCTCTCCATCGCCGCAGTAAAAGAGACAGTGCGGATAGCGTACGGTCAAGAGAGTGAAGAACTTTTGCTGGGAAGGGAGCGGGTCCTGGACCTGGATGGGGATGGAAACGACGATATCAAACTCAGTGTCCGGGACATCGATGCATCCGCAGCAGCCGCCGTCCTTCGTTTCGATCGAAGTCTCTATGAGGCGGGAGGCGCAAGCGCCGAGCAGCAGGATGGCGAGTTGGACGGAGAAACTCCGTCGGTGGGGAGCACGAACCTCGAAGCACGACGCGAAAAAGCCCGAACCATCATCATAGAGGACAGTCCCGAACCCTTCCGAGTATCCATTGACTTTCGGGGCTACTGCCTGATTCGTTACGAAAAGGACGGCAGCATTCGGGAAGAACGGTACTTTCGCAAGGGTGAGACCTTCAGACTCGATGTAAACGTAAAGCTCATGATCTGGGTTTCCAATGCCGGGGCTTTTACGGCGCGGATAGCCGGAGAAGAGGTGAGTCTCGGCGGACCCGGCGAGGTGAGCGTCAAGCTGATCCGGTGGGAAAAGGAAGAAGAATCCGGTCGGAACCGGCTGATTATGCTGCCGGTCTATTAGGCCTTCTCCCTGTGTAATGAATGAAGTGAGAGAAATAGAACGGCGGGTGTATTCCGTAGAAAATCTCGGCTGCGCAAAGAATCAGGTGGATGCGGAGGTAATGATCCGCTATTTGAACGATGCCGGCTGGCACTATTCTGCCGAACACGAAGATGCCGATCTCATCATCATAAACAGCTGCGGCTTTATCGAAGCGGCCAAGAAGGAATCCCTGGAAACTAGTCTGGAAATCAGGCAGATGTACCCGCAGGCAAAGCTCATCCTTGCCGGATGTCTCAGTCAGCGCTATGGCGCGGAACTGCAGAGGGAACTGCAGGAGGTCGACGGTATCATGGGCAACGGCGATCTGGCAAAGATTGTGGACCTTGCCGCTTTACTGTGCGAGACGGAGGCGGGCCATGACGGCGCCGAGGCCTCTCCGGCCTTAGTCCTTCCTTCCCCTGCCGACTACGACCGCCGTCGGAGCCGGCTTCTTTCCTTTCCCGGTTCCGCCTTTCTCAAGATTTCGGAGGGCTGCAACCACCGCTGCAGCTTCTGCGCCATCCCCCTTATCCGGGGCGGACTGCGGAGTATTCCCCGCCGGCTTCTCATCGATGATGCCCGGGCTCTTATCGAGAGGGGAATCTATGAGATCAACCTGATCGCTCAGGACCTCGCCGCCTATGGCTCCGATACGGCGCACGACGAATCGGGAGAAGCGCACGGTGATTTTCTCTCTCTCTTAGAGGACTTGGCCGAGCTCCCCGGAGACTTCCGTCTCAGGCTCCTCTATATTCACCCGGACAACTTCCCTGCAAAACTGCCGCAGCTGGTAAAGCGAAAAAAAACGCTGCTTCCCTACTTCGATATTCCTTTTCAGCATGCGTCGAAGAAGATCCTCCGGGCGATGGGGCGAAAAGGCGATGCGGAGGGGTATCTCGAGCTCGTCGAGGGGATTCGAATGATCCTTCCCGATGCGGTTATCCGGACCACCTTCCTCGTCGGATTCTACGGAGAGGGAAAGGATGAGTTCGAGGAGCTCTTGGACTTTCAAAAGCGGGCCCGCTTCGACTGGGCCGGTGTTTTCCCCTATTCTCCGGAGGAAGAGACGGCCGCCCTCGGCTACGGGGGTAAGAAGGGGTATGAGCTGCCGAAAGTGAAGGAAACGGCGGGCAGAGTCGACGAATTGCAGCGCCGGCAGACCGCCATAACGGAGGAGTGCATGGACCGCTATGTGGGCCGCCGGCTGAAGGTCCTGATAGAGGAAGCGGTGGAGGGAGAAGATCTTGCCCTGGGAAGGGCCCATATTCACGCTCCGGAGGTAGACGGAGCGGTAGTCGTACATGGAAAGGGGCTGGAAGCGGGAGACCGGTTCTGCTGCCGGATACTCCGGCGAAACGGCATCGATCTCGAGGCACTGCCCGCCCGGGGCGAAGATTGTGAGCAGGCGAATGAACAAAGAGTATAGGGGCACCTACATCGACGAGCTGAACGACGACCAGCGGCGGGCGGTGTTTCATGAGGGATCGCCTTTGCTCATTCTTGCCGGTGCCGGTTCCGGTAAAACCCGGGTTATTACCACGAAAATCGCCTATCTGGTGGACCAAAAGGGAGTCGATCCCTCTTCGATACTCGCCGTCACCTTTACCAACAAGGCGGCGGTGGAGATGCATGAACGGGTCAGGGCCATGGTCCCCGGGGCCCGGCCGGTGATGGTGCGCACCTTCCACTCCTTCGGCGCCTGGCTGCTGCGAAGAAACGCTCATCTGCTGGACTTGTCGAGCAGTTTCTCCATCTACGACGACGATGATTCTCTCTCCCTGCTGCACAGCCTCTACGGCGATTTCAAACGCCGGGAACTGCAGCCCTTTGCCCGGGCGATCAGCCGGGCAAAGGACTACGGTCTTTCTCCGCGGGACAACTTGAAGGATTTCTCCTGGGACCCCCGCTTCCCCGAAATGTACACGGCCTACGAGAGGCGGCTTCGGGAAATCGGCAATGCCGACTTCGGCGACCTTATAAAGCGGGCAGTCGAGCTGCTTCGAGACAACGACGAGGTCCGGGAGAGAATTCAAAGCAGGTTTAGCGTGGTTTTGGTAGACGAGTACCAGGATTCCAACGTGGCGCAGTTCGAGCTTTTGAAACAGCTCTTCGGCCCGAAGACCTATCTCTGTGTGGTCGGGGACGACGACCAGTCGATCTACCGTTTTCGCGGCGCGGAGGTAAGGAATATCCTCTCCTTCTCCAAGGAGTTCCCCGGGACCGAGATCATCAAGCTCGAGCGGAACTACCGTTCCACCGACACGATCTTGGCAATCGCCGCAGAAGTGGTGGCACATAACCGGGGACGATTGGGAAAAACCCTCTGGACCGACACGACCGGCGGGAAAGACGCTATCCTGGCCATCGTTCGAGACCATGAGGAGGAGGCGGGATTCTGCGCCGAACTTTTAGAGGACGGGAACCTTACCGGTACGGCCATCCTCTACCGGACCAACGCCCAGTCGAGGAGCTTCGAAACCCTCTTCCTTCGACGGGGTATCCCCTACAAGATCGTCGGGTCCCTGCGCTTCTACGAACGGGAAGAGGTAAAGGATGCACTCGCCCTTCTCGCCTTTTTAATGAATCCGAAGGATGAGGTCGCCTTTCGAAGAATAGTGAACAAACCAACGAGAGGGCTGGGCGAGAAAAGCGTTGGGGCAATAGTGCAAGCATCCTCCGAGCGGGAGGGGAATCTCATTCGAGCCGCCGAAGAGCTGCTGCAGAGCTTTTCCGGCAGGAGCGGAAAGGGGCTCGAGGAGTTCGTCTCATTCTCGGCGGCCCTTTCCAAGAGTCTGGAAGAAGCAGAGTTGAGTCCCTTTTTGAAGGTGGCCTTCAGAAAATCCGGGCTCTTGAAGCACCACCGGGAGCAGGATGAGGTGGCGGGAACGCAGAAGGTGGCGAACCTAGAGGAGCTCGCGGCGGCGGCGATCCACTATCCCTCGGGAAGAGAGGGGCTCGGTGCCTTTCTCGAGGATTTGGAGCTCGACAGGGCCCGAATCGCCGGAAAGGACCCGGCATCGGAGCCGGGGGTGACGCTGATCACCATGCATAATACCAAGGGGCTTGAGTTCGACAGAGTCATCATTACCGGCATGGAGGAGGGGCTGTTTCCCCGCAGGCCCGAGGAAAAGGACGATGAGCTGGAGGAGGAGAGGAGGATCCTCTATGTGAGCATTACCCGGGCGAAGAGAGAGCTTTACTTCAGCACCTGTCGGCGGCGGACGATATGGGGCAGAACCGTCCCTCAGGAGCCCTCCCGTTTCTTACAGGAGATACCCTTCGAGCACCTAAAAATGGTCGACTACGCGCAAGCCCTCGGTGATGTCTATGGCGGCGGCTATAAAAGCGCCTTTCAGAGCGCGTATCCGAGCCCTTTCCGGGACCCGGCCGCTTCGGACTGGAGGCGGGGAGTACGGATCTATCATAATGAATACGGAGCCGGGGTCATCCAACGGGTCGAAGGAAAGGGGAATTCGACGGTCCTCCACGTGGGCTTCGAAACAGGAAGAAGGGCCACCTTTATGCCCGCATACACCCCGCTGGAGCGCATCGCGGAGGAGGAGATATGAGCCGCTCCTATCTGCACGGTACGACCGATTCACCTCTTTGGGCTGAGTTTCCCCTCATCGTCCGGGCGCGGGAGTATCGTCTCTACGGCAGGGACGGCCGCAGGTACATAGACTTCTTTCAGGACGGCGGCCGCGCCCTCCTCGGCCATCGTCCGCCGGGGTGGACGCGAAGCATCAAGTCTACCGCCTCGCGGGGACTCTTCGCCCCGTATCGAACACCCTACCAGGAAAAGGCCCGAAGACTTCTCTTGGCCCATTATCCTTGGGCCGCCGACGGAGGCTTCTACAACCACTATCTCGCCTCTCCCTGCGCAAAGATGCCGATTGCCGATCCCCTCTTCACCAAAGAGGAGGATCTGCGGTCGGGAGCCTGCGTAATCCTCCTGCGGCCCTTCGGCCTCGATTCGCTTCAGTTGGAGGCATTGATGGCCGGTGAATGGGGCAGATGGGTTATGCCGCTGCTGCCGATTCCCGGGAGAAGCGGACCGATAGCCATCCTCGATCTCGACGGTGAAGAACAAGAGACGAGCCGAACGATACTTTCACCGATAGCCGAAGATATAACGATCAAGGCCCTTTCCCAAGTAAAGACTTTCATCGATAATCCAAGAGAGCAAGGGTGGAAGAGCTTCGACCTGCCGGGAATAGAGAGAAGAGGCCCTTACCTTCTTTTTGAAGAGCAGAGGACGGGAGATACGCAAGCCTATGCCCTGCTCTTTCGAAAGATGCTGGCCGAAGGTATTCTCATCCCGCCGGAGCCCGGCCTGCCGCTGATTATACCGGGGGAGTTCCATCGGGGAGAGGTTGAGCCCCTGGTTCGAGAGATAAGGAGGAGACATGCAGAGCGCTGAACTGGTAGAGGTGCTGGTGAGACTCATCGTGGGAGCGCTTTCGAGTTTTTTTGCCATACTCCTCTGGGCGAAGACCCGGGATTCGGCATGGATGCTCATCATCGCCGGAGTCATCGCCCACTACGGCTATGTGGTCTACGAAACGCTCAAGATCTTCGGTGCGGTAGCCGGCGAAGTCTATCTTCTTAAGGGGGTCCTGGCGACGGCGGTGGTATTGGAGAATTTTCCGATCCTGCTCTTCGGCATCGGCTTTCTTCTCATGCTGCTGCGGATAGGGGGAGGAAAATAGCACGAATGTCCCGAGGCAACAATCCCCGCAATTTTGAGCTTCTTGACGGGCAGAAAGAATTTGTAGTATATCTTTACTGTAAGGAGGAATTCGAATGGCGGCCTTATTGATCGGACTGCTTTTCATTGCCTTTGCAATCTACTCCGTTTTCCCCGTTTCTTGGGGGATACAGTGGTGGCCGTATGTGCTCGACTTTCTCAAGGGCAGTGTTCCCGTATTCGTGCTCTTTATCGGTTCCATCGCGGTGCTCATCGGCATTGCCGATATTCGGGACCGAATCGAAGAAAAGCGGGAAGAAAAGGAAGAGCAGGGGGAAGAGGAGTCCGCGACTTCCGAGACCTCCTAGTACCCTTGACATTCCTCTTGAAATATGAAAATATGCTCACCGCTTCTCTTGAAATGAGTGAATACTGAGAGATACTTTCTATATAGAGGCTAGTATGAATACGATTTTTCCAAAGAACAGCGACGTGTCCAGAAAATGGTACGTGGTAGATGTGGAAGGCAAACGGCTGGGCCATGTAGCCACGGAAGTAGCGGCGATACTACGCGGAAAGCGGAAACCCGAGTTCACCTATCATCAGGAACTCGGCGACTACGTTATCGTCGTCAATGCCGAGAAGGTGGTTTTAAGCGGTAATAAAACGACGGATAAGGTCTATCACCGCCACTCCGGCTATCCCGGCGGTATAACGAGCGAAACCTTCGAGAAGGCAATCGTGCGCAAACCGACATTTCCCATGGAAAGGGCGGTCTGGGGTATGCTCCCCAAAGGACCCCTGGGCAGAAAACTCTACAAGAACCTCAAGGTCTATGCGGGACCGGTTCACCCCCATGCGGCACAGCAGCCGGAGAAATGGGAAATATAGAGATAGGAGCAATATTGTGGCGACGAATCTGACAAATGGAACGGGAAGAAGAAAGACCGCGGTAGCCCGCGTGTATCTGCGCGAGGGAAACGGGCAAATTTCGATAAACGGAAAAGCCGTAAGCGATTATTTTAACGATCCCGGGCTGGTCTACATGGTGAATCAGCCCCTCGATGTAACCGACTCGTTGGGAAAGTACGACCTCTACATTACCGTACGGGGCGGCGGTCCAAAGGGGCAGGCGGGTGCCTGTAGACATGGTGTGGCGAGGGCTCTCAGCTCCTACGATGAGATGAATAGACCCTCGCTCAAGGCGAACGGCTTTCTCACGAGGGATTCGAGAATGGTCGAAAGAAAGAAATATGGACAGAGAGGAGCACGGAGAAAGTTCCAGTTCTCCAAACGATAAAAGACGCATCGACCGTATTTCTAAGAGAGCCGCCGGCGGGAATTGTGAAATCCTCCTCTCGGACGGCTCTTCTTTTTTTTGCGGTCCCGATTTTCTCTCTGCGCATGCTCTCGAGGAGGGCAGCCGTGTCGGGGAGGAAGGCGAGGAACTTCTTGCAGAAGAGACCTTTCGGATAGCCGCCAGAGGCAAGGCGCTGGACTATCTCGCCCGGCGGGAGCACTCGCGGAAGGAGCTTGAGACCAAACTCCTCCAAAAGGGGTATCCGCGAAGGGTCGTGGAAGAGACCGCCGATGAGTGCGAGGAGAGAGGATACCTCGACGACGAGCGCTTTGCCCGGCTCTGGACGGAGGCGAGATTAAAACGCAAGGCCGAAGGACCGCAGAAGATCGCCGCCCTTCTCTCTAAGAAGGGAATCGCCGGTGAGCTGATAGAGGGACTGTTGCGCGAGTTCTTTAGCGAGGACCGTCTCTCTTCTCTCATCGAAGAGGCGGCGGCGAAGGGAAGAAAAAAGTACGGCGACGAGAGAGAAAAACTCCAATTATACCTCTTTAGAAAAGGTTTCACTTATTCTCAAATTTCTAACTATTTCCATTGACCTTTTGGATGTTTTTGCTACAATAAGAGGGTATATGGAAAAAGCATAAGAGAGGTTAAACATGGCAAAAAGCGGCAAGAAGATCAGAATTTTTTCGGCTTTAGAGGTAGCAAACATCTGTGGTGTGGTCAACCAGACCGCAATCAACTGGATAAAGAACAACCATTTAAAGGCCTTCACCACTCCGGGAGGTCAGTACCGCATCTACGCGGAAGACCTCCTAGAGTTTCTCGAAAGCAGGGGAATGCGAATTCCCGACGAACTTTACGATATCGCCGAGGCAAAGAAAAAGAAGATCTTGATTATCGATGATGAAAAAGAGCTCAACGAAATGGTGGCGAAGATGCTGCGGGAAAAGCTCGAGGCCTACGAAGTCTATCAGGCCTTCGACGGATTCGAGGCGGGCAGGATCATCTCCGAAGAAAAGCCCAACGTAATCGTTCTCGACATCGATCTGCCGGGTGTCGACGGCCACGAGCTCTGCAAGAAGATAAAAAACGACGAAAGCATCGGCTCTCCGGTGGTAATTTCCATCAGTGGACTGGACGAGGAGACCGAGGGAGCGAAAATTCTCTCCGAAGGCGCCGACGCCTTTTTCCCCAAACCGCTCGATCTCAATCGTCTCTTCGAAACAATCTCCGATCTAGCTCCCAAGGGAAGTGTCTCTTAATGTCGGAAAAAGAGCGGGCGGTCCTCCTCGTCGAAGATGAAGACGGGGTGCGATTGACCCTCCGTGACTATCTTCAAAACAGGGGAATGACGGTGCTTGTTGCCTCCGACGGGGTCGGTGCGATAAAGCAGATCATCGACAACGATGTGGCGGTAATCGTTACCGACTATAGAATGGATATTTTCGGCGGGGATTATTGGATGAAATTTCTTCAGAAATTCTGTTCGGACAGGAAGATACTCATTACCAGCGGGTTTCTTCGTCCGGAGTTCTCCATTCCCTTCGAGGTTATCTATAAACCCTTTGATTACGGCCGCCTCGCCGAAAAGGTTGAAGATGCCCTCAAGGAAGCATCGCAGTAAACGTGACCGAAAGTGAAGAAGTAAAAAAGGCTTTTCGTTTGAACATCCACGGCCGGGTACAGGGCGTCGGTTTTCGCTACTCGACCCTTCGAGAGGCACAGCGCTACGGCCTCACCGGGTGGGTGAGAAACGAAGCCGACGGTACGGTGAGCGTCTACTGCGCCGGCCCCGAGGACAGGCTGAACCGATTCGTCTCCTGGTGCAGAAGAGGACCGTCCATGGCTCATGTTACGGACGTGGAACTACAGGAACTGCCCTATAGGGGCCGCTATTCGCAGTTCTCCGTGGCGTTTTAACGGGGGCATGAAAGAATAGGGGGCCCGGTGCAGCGTTCGCTGCACCGGGCCCTCCTGTGTTACTTACGCGTAATGGAGTAAAAGGCCTCTTTGCCGAGGTAGTCGGCGGTGCCCACTAAGTAGTCCTCGATCCGCATCAGCTGATTGTACTTTGCCAGCCTGTCCGAGCGGGATAGAGAGCCGGTTTTGATCTGCCCCGTCTCGAGGGCGACCACGAGGTCGGCGATAAAACTGTCTTCGGTCTCTCCCGAACGGTGGCTCACCACGGCGGTATACCCGGCCCGCTTGGCCATTTCCACCGCTTCGAAAGTTTCGGTGAGGCTGCCGATCTGATTCACCTTTATGAGGATCGAGTTGGCGATGCCCATATCGATGCCCTTCTTGAGCCTCTTGGTATTGGTCACAAAGAGGTCGTCGCCGACAAGCTGTACCCGGTCGCCGATTTTGTCGGTGAGATACTTCCAACCGTCCCAATCGTCTTCGGCCATGCCGTCCTCGAGGGAAATGATCGGGTACTTGTCGGTCCAATCTGCCCAGTAGTCGGCCATCTGCTCGGAGCTGAGCTCTTCGCCGGTGGACTTCTTGAAGACGTATTTCTTCTTGTCCGCATCGTAGAATTCGGAGGCAGCCGGGTCGAGGGCAATCATAATATCGTCGCCCGCCTTGTAGCCGGCCTTTTCTACCGCCTTAAGTATGACATCGATGGCCTCTTCGTTGGACTTGAGGTTCGGCGCAAAGCCTCCCTCGTCGCCGACGGCGGTGCTGTAGCCCTGTTCCTTGAGGATTGCCTTGAGATTATGAAATACTTCGGTGATCATTCTCACACCGCTTCGGATGGAGTCGGCGCCGATCGGCATCACCATAAATTCCTGAAAATCGACGTTGTTGTCCGCGTGGGCCCCTCCGTTGATGATGTTCGCCATCGGGACGGGCAGTACCGTCGAGTGATAGGCTCCGAGGTACTTGAAGAGGGGGACCCCCAGGTGGTCGGCGGCAGCCCGAGCGACGGCCATCGATACGCCGAGCATGGCGTTTGCCCCGAGCTTGCTCTTGTTCTCCGTCCCGTCTAAATCGATGAGGGTACGGTCTATCTCAACCTGGTCGAGGGCATCTAGGCCCTCCAACTCTTTTGCAATAATCTCGTTGACGTTTTCTACCGCCTTCAGGACGCCTTTTCCCATAAAACGGGCCTTGTCGCCGTCCCGCAGTTCGACCGCTTCGTGGATCCCGGTGGATGCGCCGGAGGGCACTGCCGCCCTGCCCATGGACCCGTCTTCGAGTATAACGTCTACCTCTACGGTGGGATTGCCCCGTGAGTCGAGGATCTCTCTTCCTTCGATAAATTCAATAATACTCATGGTATTTTTCTCCTTTTTATTGAAATGCCGGCTCGAGAATCTACTGCTCTACTATCGTATGTATAAAGCGTTACGTCAAGGCACCGGATTTTATCCGGTATTGTTCATCTTCTTGACCGCCTCGGGAATGAAAAAGTACAATGCGGGCATGAAGTACTCCCAACTTTTCGGGAAGACCCTCCGCAATATCCGTCACGAGGTAAAGAGCGAGGGTCATGCACTGCTCATCCGGGGAGGGTTTATCCGGCCGCTGGGCAACGGGCTCTTCTCCTATCTTCCGCTCGGCTTTCGGCTGGTGCAAAATGTTATAGAGCTCATACGAAAGGAGATGGACAGCCTGGGAGGCCAGGAGGTCATGGTACCTCTCGTTAATCCTAAGGAGCTCTGGACAAGGAGCGGCCGCGACCGTCTGATAGGCGCCGACATGGTCCGTTTCATTGATCGCACGGAGCGGGAGCTTGTCTTGGCGCCGAGCCACGAAGAGGCCTTCGTGGAGCTGGTGAGGGTCGGACTCCGCTCCTATCGGGACCTTCCCGTCTTTCTCTATCAGTTCCAGCACAAATTCCGAGACGAAGAACGGACGCGAAACGGACTGCTCAGGACCCGTGAGTTCGCGATGAAGGACGCGTATTCCTTTCACCGTTCCTACTCCGATATGAACAACTTTTTCCCCAAGGTCTTCGCCGCCTATACACGGTTATTCCGGCGCTGCGGCATGGAAGTGGAGCCGGCGGAATCGGGAGTGGGCTACATGGGCGGAGAAAAAGCCTATGAGTTTCTCGTTCCCTGTGAGATCGGCGACGATATTCTTGTCCGCTGTACGAAGTGCGGCTACCGGGCCAACCGAAACGTAGCGATGGGGTATAAGAAGCATGACTCGGCATCCTCTAAGCCCCTGGCGAGGATAGAAACTCCGGGGCAGAAGACCATGGAGGACCTTTCTCGGTTCCTCAATATACCGAAAAACGGTTTGGCGAAAACTATGGTCTTCAAGACCCTCAGCGGGATCGTAATGGCAATCGTGCGGGGAGATTATGAGGTAAGCGCGGAAAAACTCTCTCTCTATCTCGGAGAACCGGTCCTCGAGATGGCCGACGAAGAGGAGCTGGAGCGGCTTGGCTTCGTCCCCGGTTATCTTTCCCCTCTCAAAAGAGAAGAAGACCTCAAGGTAGTGGTGGACGAAACGGTTGCCAAATCGACGAACCTGGTCATAGGAGGAAACGAAGAAAACATCCATTACAAGAACGCGAATTTCGGCAGAGATTTCGCGTCTTCCCATGTGGCCGATATTTCGATGATAAAGTCGGAAAACACCTGCCTCCAGTGCGGCGGTCCCTTAGAGCAGGTAAAGGCCCTGGAGCTCGGCAACATCTTTAAGCTGGGAGATTTCTACACGAGATCGATGGACATGGTATTTCAGGAGGAAAGCGGAAGACAGGTTTTTCCCCATATGGGATCCTACGGTATCGGCATCGGCCGGCTCATTGGAGCGATGGCGGAGAAGCTGCGGGACCGCGGCGGGCTCAACTGGCCCCCTGAACTGGCACCCTTCACCTTTTTTCTTATGGGCATCGGCAAGAGCAGTTCGGTGAAAAAGAAGGTGGATGAGATCTACAACGAGATACAGGACTATACCCTTTTGGACGACAGAAGAGAGTCTCCGGGGGTTAAATTCAAGGATGCCGAACTCATAGGGATACCCTATAGAATAGTCGTTTCGCAGAAGAAGCTCGAGGAGGGAAAAATCGAGTTCGCCAATAGACAGAATCGTGAAACATGGCTGGTAGATTTGGACAAGGTCATCCCCACCGTCAAAAGGCTGAGAGACGGATTCGGAGTTTGAAGTGGAACTGACGGATGAGATCGTAGATCAGATAGTTTTCGGGATGGAGAACCAGGAGGAAAATTTCTGCTTCGATATGCGGGAGGGAATTCTCCTCAAGGAGGAAGAGCTTCCGGAGGAAACGGAAGAAGAGAGGGAAAAGCGCTATCCTTCCATCCCACATTGGCGGCCGGTCGACGGTTTTCATATGATGGAGCGTTTTACCGGAACGCTGAAAAACCCGATCTACCGGGAGGAATTGCGTGAAACCCTCAAGGGAGGACGGGGGGTCTTTCGGCGTTTCAAGGACCTCCTTAAACGGCACGAACCGCTGGAGCGGCAATGGTTCTTCTTCAAGGAACGGGAGATGCGCAAGGTGGTCCGCCGCTGGTATGCCGGCATCATAGGGGCGGAGGAAACGGAAAAGCTGGGAGAGGAGCCGGAGGAAACGGAAGAGCTTCTGCTCAGCGATCTCAGCATCGTCGAAAGGGTGGAAGATATCGACGAGCGGGATGCCAAGATAGACCTCTCGCTCAACGAAGTACTGCAGCGGCACTCGCCGGAACTCCAGGAACTGATCATCGACGACCGGCTGGCAATGTACGGCGCCCCGACCGGTTACACGGTGGAGGCCCTGCTTCCCTCGGGAGAGCGCGCCGGCAGCGTCGGCGGAGAAATCTATTCCTCCTCCGGGGGGGACCTGTTTAGAATAGCCTATATCTTTGTTGAGCCGGCCTATCGGGGTTTAGGGCTGTCCCGCCTGCTCTTCGACCGGATCACCGAAACGGCGAAGAGGATGGAGGTGAAGGAGATGGTGGTCGACCTTCCCGCGGGAAGCGCTTTTTTAGAGAGGGAACTGCGGGAGCGGGGCTTCGCCGAATTCGCCCGAAGCTACTCACTCCGTTGGGCGGATTTCGAATGAAGTTGAATTTTGTCATGGAACGGGCCGATGAACAGACCCTTGTCCTCCGTCTCGGTATAGGCTTCAGAATCGTGTTCTTCCTTCTCGCCGGATTGGTGGCCTATGGTTCCCACCTCAACGGTGTCTTCGACCGCCTGCGGCCGGCCCTTTTCCCCGGCGGCATCATGCTTCTCTTTCTCCTCATCGCGCTCTACCAGGAGTTGTGGCGCTTTTCCCGGAGGGAGGGCCGGATAGTCCACGCGCACGGCCTTCTCTTATTCACGCGTTACTACGTCTATCCTTTGGAAAGGGTGGCTGCCATCGAGTTCCGCGGTTTTCGCCGGGGAGGGACCGGTCCGGACAATTTGGGGCAGGACCGCCGCTTTTTCCAAAAGGACCTTACCCGGCTCTCGATCGTTCTCAAAGACGGAGAGAGGAAGGATGTGAGGATCGAAGACCGGAAGAGCCTGGATGTCGTACTCGCCCAGGGCGAGGAAATAGCCCGCTTTCTCGGGCTTCCGCTGCACGATTACCGGCAAGCCGGCGGCGCTGCAGATGATCGAATGGTATAAGGGGTAATCCCCCCTATTCGAGCCGGGCGAGCTGCTGCTGAGGATAGTGGAGATAGCAGGCAACCTGGTGTCCCTCATCGATCTCGAGGAGTTCGGGGATATGGTTCCGGCAGATAGCCATCTTGTCGGGGCAGCGGTCGTAGAAGTAACAGCCGCTTCGCTCCTGGTCGGGGCTGGGTACGTCACCCTTTAAGACGATTCGTCTGCGGCTTCGCTCTATCTTTGGGTCGGGAATCGGGGCTGCAGAGAGCAGGGCCTTCGTGTAGGGATGCAGGGGCTTCTTGTAGAGCTCCTTAGCGCCGGAGACCTCCACGACCCTTCCGAGGTACATCACGGCAACCCGTGTGCTGATGTATTCGATGACCGCCAAGTCGTGAGCGATAAAGAGGTAGGTAAGCCCGAATTCCTTCTGCAGGTCCAGAAGCAGGTTGAGTATCTGTGCCTGAATCGAGACGTCGAGGGCGCTCACCGGTTCGTCGGCGAGGATTATCTTTGGATTGAGGGCGAGGGCCCGGGCAATTCCTATTCGCTGCCGCTGGCCGCCGGAAAACTCGTGCGGATACCGGTTTTTGAAGTTTCGTGACAGACCTACCCGCTCCATCAGCCATTCGACCCGTTCGGCCATCTGCCTCTTGTCCATTCGAAGGAGATCTCGCTTCTTGTAGATTTCCAGGGGCTCCTTGATGATGTCGTTGACAATCATCCGCGGATTGAGGGAGGCATAGGGATCCTGAAATACCATCTGCATTTCCCGTCGGGCCTTCAACAGATCGAGAGAGGAGAGGCGGGTGAGCTCCTTTCCCTCGAAGATTACCTCTCCCTCCGTCGGTTCATACAGCTGGGCTATGGCCCTGGCGCTGGTCGATTTGCCGCAGCCCGATTCGCCGACCAGACCGAGGGTTTCTCCCTTCTTCAGGACGAGGTCTATCCCGTCTACGGCCCGTATGGAACCGACCTGCCTTTTGAAGATAATACCCTCCTCGATGGGAAAGTGCATCTTGAGGTTCTTCGTCTCTAAGAGAACAGTGTTGTTTTCTTCCATGCGGTGGTTCTCCTCACTCGTAGAGCCGGCAGTTGACGCTGCGCTCGCCGTTTTCACCCTGCAGTCGCGTCTCCGGGGGATATTCAGTCTTGCAAATGTCCATTAGCTTCGGACATCGGGGATAGAAGGGACAGCAGTCCGGCAGGTCTATCAGGTTGGGCGGCTGACCGGGGATAGAGCTGAGCTTTTCCGCCGTTTTGATATCGAGCCGCGGCACCGACTGAATGAGTCCCTGGGTGTAGGGATGTTTCGGATCTGCAAAGAGATCGTCGGTAGAAGCTCTTTCGACGACCTTTCCTGCGTACATCACCACGATATCGTCGCACATGCCGGCCACGACGCCTAGGTCGTGGGTAATCATGATGAGGCTTGTAGCGAGCCGGTCTGAGAGTTCCTGCATTATCTCGAGGATTTGGGCTTGAATCGTTACATCGAGGGCCGTCGTCGGTTCGTCGGCGATGAGAAGCTGCGGGTTGCAGCTCAAAGCCTGGGCGATCATTACCCGCTGCCGCATTCCTCCGGAAAATTGGTGGGGGTAGGCGTCCACCCTTTTCTCGGGTTTGGGGATGCCGACGAGCTTGAGCATCTCGATCGATTTGTCCCTGGCATCCTTCTTGCCCATCTTCTGGTGGAGCATGATCGTCTCGATCATCTGTGTGGATATCTTAAGGAAGGGGTTGAGACTCGTCATCGGGTCCTGAAAGATCATCGAGATCTTGTTGCCCCTTATCTTTCGCAGGCGGTGTCGGCTTACGGTAAGGATATCCTCGTTGTCGAATATCACCTTTCCGCCGACGATCCGGCCCGGGGGCGAAGGAATGAGGCGGAGGATGGAGAGGTTGGTTACCGACTTGCCGCTCCCCGATTCCCCCACAATGCCGAGGGCCTTCTTTTTCCTGAGGGTAAACGAGACGCCGTCTACCGCTTTGACCGTTCCTTCGTCGGTTTTGAAGTAGGTCCGCAGGTCTTCGACCCGCAGTAGTATATCGTTGTTCATCCTTTTCTCCTGCTCCGTTTACAGTTTGTTCTTGCTCTGCGGGTCGAAGGCGTCCCGAAGGCCGTCGCCGAGAAAATTCATGGCGAAGAGAAAAATCGTCATCGCCGCGGCGGGAAAGAAGAGTCGCCAAGGATAGGCCTTCATGCCCTCCACCGCATCACCGATAAGGGAGCCCCAAGAGGCGTATGGCGCCGAGATCCCGAGCCCGAGAAAGGAGAGAAATGCTTCCATTTGAATAAAGACCGGCACACGGAGCGTGGTGTAGACGATGATCACGCCGAAAATGTTGGGAATGAGGTGACGAAATATGATGCGGAAGGAACTTGCTCCCATGGACCTGGCCGCCTCTATGTATTCGGAGTTCTTCAGCGAGATTATCTGTCCCCGGACCACCCGGGCCACGGTGAGCCAGCTCACCAGCGAGAGAGCAATGAACATCAGAATGATGCTCCGTCCGAATATCGCCATTAAAATGATGACGAGCATCATGTAGGGGAGGCTGTACATAACATCCACCACCCGCATGATGAAGTAGTCGGTCTTTCCGCCGATGTAACCGGCGAGAGAGCCGAAAAAGAGGCCTATCACCACCGACGTGATACCGCCTATCAGGCCGATGGCAATGGACATCTGGCCGCCCCAGATCGTTCGGGCCAGCATGTCCCGGCCAAGGTAATCGGTGCCGAAGAGATACTTGCGTTCGTGGATTTTCATCTCTTCGCCGCCGATGAGCTCGGTCTCGGTTCGTATTCTTTCTTCGAGTCTCTTCAGCTCTTCTCTGTCCGAATCGTTGAAGAGGATCCTCCCCTCTTCAACGGCTATGTCCCGCCGTTTGCGGGTGATCTCCCGTTCGGCATCATGCAGAGAGTCCCGCTCCTTTCGGTTGAGCTTTCGGCCTTCGCTTTTCGCCTTTCGCTCCAGTTCACTGCGAAGCTCTTCGACGGTGTCGGCGATGATCTTCTTGTCCTCTTCCGTCCATTCCACCCGCCCTTCCTTGGCGGCGAGAATGGTCAGCTCATTCTTCTTTCGCTCTAAAATGAGTTCTCCTGCGCTCTTTCTCAAGGAGGGTGAGAGATGGATATGGTCCATCTGCTGCTCCTTGTAGGAGTAGATAGGAAGGATCGGCGCAAGGAGGGATATAAGAATATAGATTATGACGATAACGAGACCGGCGACGGCCATCTTGTTCTTCTTCAGGCGGCGCCAGGCGTCTTTGGAAAGGCTTGTTCCCTTTATCGGTTGTTCGAATTCGTTGGTACTCACGGGTCGTGCTCCCTATTTATAGGTGATTCTCGGGTCGAGTAAGGAGTAGATGATATCGACGAGAAAATTCATCAGTATGAGAATGGTCGAATAGACGATGACCGTTCCCATGATGAGGGTATAGTCTCTGTTGATGGCCGACTGCACGAAGAATCTGCCCAAACCGGGCACCCGGAATATTTGTTCCACCACCACCGATCCGGTGACGATGGAGGCAAAAGCCGGGCCGGTATAGCTGACTACCGGAAGCAGGGCCCCTTTCAGCACATGCTTGGTGACGATAACCGAGTCACGCAGCCCCTTTGCCCTGGCCGTGCGAATGAAGTCGCTGCGCAGTATTTCCAGCATGCTGGCCCTGAAAAGCCGGGCGATGGTGGCGAAGGGCCTCAGCGAAAGGGTCACCGCCGGCATAATGAGGGTGACCCAGCCGTACCTTCCCGTGATCCAACCCGAGGTCGGCAGAAGGTCCCACTGGAGGGCCAGAAAGTACATCAGTACCGGCCCGATGACGAAGAGGGGCACGGTTATCCCGATAACCGCAACCGCCATAGAAAGATAGTCTATCCAGGTGTTTTGATTGAGGGAGGAGAGTATTCCCGCCCCAAGCCCCGCGATAAAGGCCATTGCCAGCGCGATAAAACCGAGAAAGAGTGAATTGGGCAGACTTTGGGCGATATAGAAATTCACATCGTGGTCTTGGTAGCGGAAGGAGGGACCGAGGTCCCCGCGCGCGATGTCCCCCATGTATCTGAGGTACTGCATGAGTACGGGTTCGTCGAGGTGGAATTTTGCCTCTATGTTCTCTATGACCTGCTGTGGCGGACGACGTTCCGCGTCGAAGGGACCACCGGGGGCTATGCGGATGATGAAGAAGCTGATGGTGATCACGATGAAGAGGGTGGGAACAAGGCCGATGAGTCGGCGGATGAGATATTTCGTCATAACGGTCTCCGGGAAACGGTATTCATAAATGCGAACGAATAATCGGAGGAGCCGGCTCTCGGCCGGCTCCTCCTGGATAAAGGAATGTTAACCGTTTTTCACTATTTCTTGTAGATGTTCTTCGGAGGATGATAGTCCATCGTATTTTTATACCATCCGCCCCATTCGGACTGATCGAGCATGTTGTTCGAGGTGTAGGTGTAGATGGGAATGACCCCCATGTCTTCCTCGATGAAGATACGCTCGGCCTTCGCCAGGGTCTCGAAGCGGTCCTTGCCCGGTTTCATTCTGGCGGCCTTGTTGATAAGCTCGTCGTACTCCTCGTTGGAGTAGAGCCCGCCGTTCATTGCCGCGCCGGAGATGAACATGTCGAGGAAGGTGTTTGGGTCCTGGTAGTCTCCGATCCATCCCGCCCGGGCTACGTCGAACTGGTTCTGACGCCGGTTGGACAGGTACGTCGACCATTCTTGGTTGATCAGATCGCACTCTATACCGAGGTTCTCTGCCCACTGTTCCTGAATGTATTCGGCGACTTTCTGATGAGCTTCGCTGGTGTTGTAGAGGATTTCGAATTTTGGGAAGCCCTCGCCGCCGGGAAAACCCGCCTCGGCAAGAAGCTCTTTGGCACGCTCGATGTCCTTCCCGTAACCGTCGATTCCCGGATAGCCGGCCATATCGGGGACCATGCTGGTGGCAGGAAGCTGTCCGCCTTTGGTGATTTTTTCCACCAGTACCTTTCTGTCGAAGGACATGGCCAAGGCCTTGCGAACGCGGGGATCATCGAAGGGTTCCCGTTCGTTCTGCACGACGTAGTAGTAGGTGCCGAGGTAGGGGGCGTTCTGATAGTCGTCCCGCAGCTTCGCCTGGTCCATCTGATCGAGAGGAATGGTGGTCATCCAGTCGACCTCGTCGTTTATGTACATGTTGTAGCCGGTGTTGTTGTCGTCGATGGGCAGATACACGACTCTGTCCAGGCTCACCGTGTCGGCGTCCCAGTACTTTTCGTTCGGTACGCAGCTTACTCTGTCCTGGGGTACCCACTCTTCGAGGATAAAGGGGCCGTTTCCTACGAAGTTCTCCGGGCTCGTCCACTCCTTGCCGTGCTCCTCGATGGCGTGGATGGGTACTACGCCGAAGGAGTAGTGGGGAAGCGCGCCGAGGACATAGGGAAGGGGACCGACAAGCTCCATCTTGAAGGTGTAGTCGTCCACCGCCGCTATTTTAACCGCGTCGGCTCCGGCTTCGCCGGAGTTGTATTCGGCGGCTCCTTTTAGGAACATGTTGGGAAACCAGGCGTAGGGTGCGGCGGTCTCGGGATCGAGCATCCGCAGCCAAGACTTCTTGACCGTCTCGGCGGTGATGGGCGTGCCGTCGCTCCAGGTGGTTTCCCGGAGTTTAAAGGTATAGACGGTGCCGTCGTCGCTTACTTCCCAGCTCTTAGCCAAGCCGGGCACCGGTTCGGCGGTTTCGGGATCGTAGGTAAACAGTCCCTCGAAAATGGACATGTAAATGCGGTGTTCCGGCACTCCCGACACGAGGTGTGGATCGAGGGTTTCCGGTTCCGTACCGTTTACGATAATGAATTCGGCCGGTTCTTCGGCCTCCGCGGCAGCTTCTTCGGCCGCCTCTGCCTCTTTGGCTTCTTCCTTCTTCCCGCAGGAGAAGAAGGTAAAGACCAAAACGAGGGCGAGCAATAGTACGAGTACTCTTTTCATGGAGCCTCCTCCTTTTTATTTTTAAAACAGGCTATACCATCGATGTGGATTTTGCAAGTGAAAATTGGCTCTCTCGGCGATTCTATGATTATTCGAGTAGTGAATTGCGTGCTATTCTTTATTCCGCAGTTCTTTTTCGAGTTCCACCAGGTTCTTAACGAAGCGAAGGGCAAATTCCTTCGACAGGGGAGAGTGAAGGCTGCGGAAATCTTTCATGAGTTCACTTTCTCGAAAATCCTCAATTCCATAACCGTAGCTGCCCCGTTCGGCCGCCCCTTCGATGGGAGGATGTGTTTCTGCGGAGCGGAGGAGGGCTTGCACGGGAACGGAGAAAATTTCCGATATTTTGGCAAGAATTTCGATGTGTATCCTCGTCTGCCCGTTTTCGTACTTCTGTACCTGCTGGTAGGAGAGTCCGAGTAGTTCTCCAAGCCGCTCTTGACTCATTTCGGCGTTCTTTCTTAATTGCCGTATTTTTCGGCCGATTTCGATGGAGTTCATAGATGTGGATGCATTATCTCGCTAAGAGCATCTTGTTACCACCAACTATAGGTAGTAAATAGTAGATAATGGGTACCACCAAAAGTAGTGTTATTGTCTATGAAAGTGACGGAACTGTAGGCGCCCTTCTCAAGGAGCTCTTTTTTCTGCACGGCTATCGCGCCGTAGTGGTCGAAGAACCGAAAAATCTCATAGAACTCCTTGAAGAGAATCACGCCTCTAAAGAACGGTCTGCCGAAATGGTCATTGTCGCGGAGCCGATAAACGGCGCTCCCGATGGAAAGACGCTGCACGATTTACCGCAGAAGTATCCGGAGCTTCCTTTCATTCTCCTTTCCAGCGGTCTCGGTACGGACGGAAACCGCGGCGACACGCGCTTTTCTTCTGTAGTAAAAAAACCCTTTCGCTTCAAGGAGCTCAGCAAAATACTCAGAGAGACCGGAGATGGGTTTGACAATCGGGCCGTAGACCGCAATACTACGGGGTATGGCGAATAAGAAACACTCATTGATGCAAATGCAGGCGCCTATGCTCAAGGTAGTATACGCGCTTATTCCTCTGGGATTGGCGGCGGTCTACTACTTCGGCTGGCGTTTTCTGCTCGTGCTGGCTGTCGTGACGGCGACGGGTGTTCTCTCGGAGTATTTCCTTGCCCGGGCCTACGGGATGAAGCTTACCTCATCCGTCCTCGTTACCTCATTCCTCTTTTCCCTCTCGCTGCCGCCGACCGTCCCCGTTTGGATCGCAATAGTGGGCATCGTCTTCGGCGTCGTGTTCGGGAAGATGGTCTTCGGCGGTTTCGGAAAAAACATCTTCAACCCCGCCATTTCGGGACGGGCCTTTATCTATATCAGCTTCGGCGTTCCCCTTACCGGCCGCTTCGTCGATCCGGTGAGCACGGGAGCGGCGAGAGGCTTTACCGCATGGATGCCGAGCATCGATACCGCGTCCAGCGCCTCCCCTCTGGTGCAGCAGCTGGAGGGAGAGTTCTTTTCTCTTGCCGATCTCTTTCTCGGTAACATCCGCGGTTCTTTCGGCGAGACCTCTGCGCTGCTCATTCTCATCGGGGGAATCTATATAGTCTGGAAGAAGGCGGCTAACTGGCGGTTCATCATCGCTTCGGCGGGGGCCTTTCTGGTGACCGACGCTGCCCTGTACTACGCCGGCGTCTCCGGAGTGCTGCAGCCGCTCTATGCGCTGTTCTCCGGCAGCTTTCTCTTCGCCGCCGTGTTTATGGTAACCGATCCGGTCTCCGCTTCTCAGACCACCGATCTCGGCCGATGGATCTACGGGGCAGTCATCGGCGCCCTCACCGTACTGATCCGCGTCTTTGCCGGCTGGCCGGAGGGAGTCACCTTCGCCATTCTCTTCGGCAACATGTTCGCCCCCCTCATCGACTATCTGATCAAGGAGCAAAAAAACAAGAACAAGGCGGCGGCGGTATGAAAAAAGATGGAATATATGCACAGCGGATATACCCCCTCGTTTTCATGGCCCTGCTCACCATTGTCTTTATTACGGGGGTTTCGGGGCTCTTTCTCACCACCAAGGAGCGGGTCGAGTTGAATGAAACCATCGTTCAGAAGAAGGCGGTCCTCTATGCCGTAGGAATCGAGTATCCCGAAAACGACCCGGTCGAAGTGACGGAGATCTACGCCGAACAGGTAAAGGAGATCGGCGGAAACGGCCGGCCCGCCTACTTCGAGGTGGAGCTTCCCGACGGAGGCAGCGCCTATGCGGTCTACGTGGAGGGTCCCGGTCTCTGGGGACAGATCGTCACCATTTTCGGTTTCGAAGAGGACCTTTCGACGATCACCGGAATGGAAGTGGTCCGGCAGAACGAGACTCCCGGTTTGGGCGCACGGATAAAGGAGAGCTGGTTCAAGGAGCAGTTTCGGGGATCCGAAGCTCCCTTTACGATGGTCCCCGAGGGAACGGCGGCGGCGGCGGATGAGCTCGATGCCATAACCGGCGCAACGAAAACCTCCGCCGCAATGGAACGAATCGCCAACAAGGCCCGCGAGACCGCCGAGAAGGTCATCGAGGAGGATAGCTGATATGCCGGGCAAGGGGAAAGCGAAACGTATTTTCTTCGAGGGAATCGGAAAGAACAATCCGGTTTTTGTTCAGGTGCTCGGCATCTGTTCCACCCTGGCGGTGACCAATCGCTTAGAGAACACCGTGGTCATGAGTATCGGCGTTATCTTCGTGGTCACCTTTTCCAATCTTGTGGTTTCGATCCTTCGAAAGCTCATTCCGGGCCGGGTGCGGATGATGGCCGAGACCCTCATAATCGCCAGTTTCGTCATCATCGTGGATATTGTACTTCGG
Organism: uncultured Spirochaetaceae bacterium; assembly: GCA_964594775.1. Taxonomy (GTDB): domain Bacteria; phylum Spirochaetota; class Spirochaetia; order DSM-16054; family Sediminispirochaetaceae; genus CAYFVU01. Next base: position 27,360 of record CAZQNO010000013.1, on the reverse strand, counting down.
GCCTACCTGCCCGATATATGGCAGTCCCTTGGGCCCTACGTCGGACTGATCATCACAAATTGTATCATCATGGGCCGTTCGGAAGCCTTCGCGATGAACAATCCGCCCTCCCTCTCGCTAGTCGACGGTCTTGCATCGGGAATCGGCTACTCCTACGTGTTGATAATCGTTGCGGTTTTCCGTGAGCTTCTCGGTACCGGGGAGCTGTGGGGCTATACCATCTTCGGCGGCTGGTGGACCAACTGGGCGATCATGGTGATGCCTCCCGGCGCCTTCTTCATGCTTGCGATCTTCGTCTGGATCATCAAGGGAGTGCTCGTCCCGGAGGAAGAGGAGGAATCTAAATGAACGAACCGAGCCTGTTTGCCATTTTTCTTGCATCAATTTTTACCAGCAACATCCTCCTGGCCAACTTCCTGGGGATGTGCTCGTTTCTCTCCGTCTCCCGGGAGGTAAAGACCTCCTTCGGGCTGGGAGTGGCGGTGATCTTCGTCATGACCACCACGAGCATGCTCAACTGGCTCGTCTACCATCTCATTCTTCTGCCCCTTGAGCTGGAGTATCTGCGTTTTATCGTGTTCATCATCGTCATAGCCGCCTTCGTGCAGCTGGTAGAGATGATCATCGAGCGGGTCAGCGAGCCTCTCTACGCGGCTTTGGGCATATTTCTCCCCCTCATTACGGTGAACTGCGCCATCCTCGGCGTCAGTCTTTTTATGGTGATCCGCGAGTACAGTTTTATCGGCAGCACCGTCTTCGGTGGGGGAAGCGGCATAGGCTGGTTTCTCGCCATCATGGCGATGTCGGGTATACGGCAGAAGCTCAAGCGGGCGAGGATTCCGAAGGGCCTGGAAGGTGCCGGGATCACCCTCATCATAACGGGGATGATGGCCTTGGCCTTCATGGGGTTCTCCGGAATGATCAGCATAAGTTAGGAGGTGGAGAATGCTTACACCGCTGCTCATCGGCATAGGGACCGCCACCGGTATATCGATCTTCCTCTCGATCCTCATGGTGATAGCCGACGCCACCATCGGCAACTACGGCGAAGTCACCATCACAATCAACGACGATAAGGAGTTCACCGTTGAAGGAGGAAAGCCCCTCCTCGGCACCCTCGCCGCAGAGGAGGTTTTTATTCCCTCCGCCTGCGGCGGACGGGGTTCCTGCGGACTCTGCAAGGTAAAGGTCGTGGAAGGGGCAGGCCAGTACCTGCCCACCGAGCTCCCGTGGATCAGCGAGGAGGAACGGAAGAAAAACATCCGTCTCTCCTGTCAGCTCAAGGTCAAGCAGGACTTCAAGATAGAAATTCCCGAGGAACTGTTTAACGTAAAGCAGTTCTCGGCACAGGTAAAACGGGTGCGGGACCTTACCCACGACATCAAGGAGATAACCCTCAAGCTCAACGATCCGCCGGAGATCGATATGAGCGCCGGACAGTACATCCAGCTGGAGGTTCCCGAATACGAGCTCACCGACGATCCGGTCTACCGGGCCTATTCGGTGGCGGGAGTGCCCAGCGACAAGAAGCACATCGAGCTGGAGATCCGCTACGTTCCCGACGGGATTGCCACTACCTACGTGCACAAATACCTCGAGGAGGGAGAAGAGGTAATCTTCAACGGCCCCTACGGCGACTTCTTCCTCCGCGATACCGAACGGGAAATAGTCTGTATCGCCGGCGGCTCGGGCATGGCGCCGATAAAATCGATCCTCCTCGACATGGCGGAAAAGGGGATCGGCCGAAAGACCCGCTACTTCTTCGGCGCCCGGTCAAAGAAGGACCTCTTTCTCACAGACGAGATGCAGGATCTGGAAAAGCGGCTGCCGAACTTTCAGTTTATCCCCGCCCTGAGCGACCCGGAAGAGGGGGACAAATGGGAGGGAGAGACAGGCCTGATTACCGATGTCTTGGACCGCTACATGGAGTCGGGAGAGAATGTGGAGGCTTACCTCTGCGGCAGCCCGGGAATGATCGATGCCTGCATCAAGGTCCTCACCGATAACGGTGTTCCGGAAGAGTTGATCTACTACGACAAATTCGGTTAGGAGGGTAAGATGAAACAGTCGCCTCAGCTGCAGAAAATACAGGAAAACATGAAGCCGGGGGTTCTGAGCCTCCATGGTTTTCTCGGTAACGACCGCCGGAGCCTCATAGAGATCCTCGAAGATGATGCGGCTCGAGTACGGCGTCTTGGAACCGACCACAAGAGCATCGCCGAGCGGATGCGCTATTTCCGGGACCGCGGAGAGGAGGGGCTCGGTGAGTTCATCACTATCGACGATCACTTCGAAGTCCGGGTCGAAACGGTCCGCGGCAAGATACCTTCACCCTTTGGGGGGCCGGGTCTCTATGCAAAGACCAATACGACGGTGCGAAATTTAGAGGTAAAGAAGGAAGTAACCTACACCGACGTGAATATCCATCTCGTACGGGACCACGGTTTCTACGAGGGAAAGGGCTCACCCTTTCGGACGGATCCGGAGAAGCTGGTCGAAGTGCTGGAAATACCGCTCGAAGAGCAGCAGTTAGAGATTCCCCGATAGATAGCGCGGTGGATATATGGAACCTTTTCTCTTTCGGCGGCTGAGAATGATCATTTCGGTTTCCTGGAGAAGGGGGAAATATCCGCTTTGGCTTCTCGCCGCCGCGGGCGCGCCGGTTTTCTTCCTGCTCAGCCGATTCGCCCTCTTCCTCGATCCCCTGCTTTTTCCCGCTCTTAGACGAATGCGGGTCGAAAGCCCCGTTTTTATTTTCGGTCATCCGAGAAGCGGAACCACATTTCTGCAGGGGCTCGTTTCTCTCGATCCAAGGGTGGCCTCCTTCAGGACCTGGGAAATGTTCTTTCCGTCGATTATCCTGCGAAGGGCGGTACAGCCCTTCATCGCCCTTGCCGAAGCTGTCGGGCTGTGGCGGATACAGCATGCAAAACGGGGACACGAGATCGCCCTCACCGGCGTGAACGAGGAGGAGGGGCTTTTTCTCCACCATCTGGACAGCGAGCTGCTTACCTACGTCTGTCCGGAGGGGCTGCTGGAGCCCGAATACCGCGGGAGCTTTCTTCGTCTGGGTTGGAACGACAAGCACGGCCGCCGGGAACCCGTCGCCTTCTTCAAGGAGTACCTGCGCAGGCAGCTCTACCTCACCGGCACGAGAAAGGTGATCCTCAACACCAATCCGTCGGTATTCCGAATTCGCTCCATCCTGAAAGTATTCCCCGACGCCCGTTTCGTCATCATTCACCGTTCTCCCGAACAGACTTTACCTTCCTACCTCTCATTATTGAAGAATACCGTCGGCGCGAGACTCACCGCAAAAACGGAGAGAGAATTCTACCGGCAGAAGTATTTGTGGAGCCTCCACTTCTATCGGCACCTGCAGAAGGCCCGACCGCTTATTCCCGCCGAGAGTCTAATGGAACTGGATTTTCACGAGCTGGTCGGCGGTCCGGAGGAGACGAGGGGCTGTCTGGATCGAATCTTTCGCTTTTCCGGAATCGAACCGTCGAAAGAGACATGGGCGAAGGTCCGTCGAGAATTGGAAAAGAAAAGAAGCAGAGCCCACCGCAACTATAGCCTTGAGACCTTCGGGCTGAGCAGGGAGCGCCTGCGGCAGGATTTCGCCTTTTATTCCTCCGTCTGAAGGGGGGCATGGTCGAGGGGGAGGTACGGCACACTGTGCCGGCTCTTCTCCGGTTGTCCCGCTTGTATTTTTCTCGACAAGGCCATAGAATTATCCGATGGGCAAGAGCGAACGACTCATGCAGCTGGAGCTTCTCCTGCTCTCGCATCCCGAAGGAATGCGGAGGGCGGAGATCGCCCGACGGCTCGGCGTTCACCGTTCGACGGTGGGGCGCTACGTCGATGAGCTGCGAAAGAAGATCGATATCTGGGAAGATGAATATACCATCGGAGTCTGTTCAGACGAATCGATGAACATGATGAAGCTCTCCATCTACGAGAGCTTGGCCTTCCATCTGTCCGCCGAGCTTCTGGCGAAGCATATGGAGTATCACAATCCTCACATGTCCTCGGGACTGCGCAAACTCGCCGAAAACCTGCGCACCTACGCCCCGACGATCAGCGACAATATCAACGCCGTGGCCGAGTCGATCGAGACAGGGGCAAAGAAGCAGGATCCCCAGTACGTCAGCGTCCTAGAGACTCTCACCGACAGCTGGGTCTCCGGTAAAATGGTAAGGATCGAGCATGAGGATGAAGAGACCGCCCGTGTCGATGTGAACGATTTTGCCCCCTATTTCATCGGTTTCGCCGAGCAGTCCAACGGCAGGAGACCGATAAGCGTTACCGGACGCCTCAGGCACACCGCCGATATCGAAACCATCGATATAAGAAGAATCCGCAGGGCCGAGATCCTCGATGAGACCTATACCATCCCGGACAATCTCAAGGCCTTTTCCTCCCGAAATGGTGAGGGAAAAATTACCACGCGGGACATGATTTCGCTGAAGGTGAGGCTTAAGGAACGATCGGTGCTCAACGTGCTTCACTATCTCACCTATACCGATTTGGAGGTAAGCGATCCGGAGGCGGACGGGAGCTTCATCTGCAGCGTTCGAGTGGAAAATTCCATCGAACTCTTCCTCAGAATTATGCAGTGCGGAACATCGATCGAGGTCCTCGAACCCCTCTCCTACCGAAACTACCTGAAAGAGCAGATCGAGATGATTGCACGGATCTACCAAACCACAGGCTGACGGGCAGAACCTTTATACAGGCTCCCTTTTGCTAAGGGTTTCTACGCATTTGATTTTTCTGATCCAATCCCTTATATTTATACTATCACCCGTCTGGGAATCCACCTCGAATCTATGTGCGAGGTGGGAGAATAAAGGATGAAGGGAGAATTACATGAAAGACGTTAAAGGAACACAGACTGAAAAAAACCTCCTGGCCGCTTTCGCCGGTGAATCACAGGCACGCAACCGCTACACCTATTTCACCGGCCAGGCAAAAAAGGAAGGCTTCGTTCAGATCTCAAAGGTGTTCGAAGAGACGGCGGACCAGGAAAAGGAACATGCTAAGCGGCTTTTCAAATTCCTCGAGGGAGGAGAAGTGGAGATCCAGGCAGCCTTTCCCGCCGGTGTCATAGGTACGACGGCAGAGAATCTCAAAGCCGCAGCAGCCGGAGAGAATTACGAATGGACGGATATGTATCCCTCCTTTGCTAAGACCGCAGAGGAAGAGGGATTGAAAGAGATAGCCGCAGTTTTCAAGGCCATCGCGGTGGCGGAAAAGCAGCACGAGAAGCGATACAACGATCTTCGGGCGAATATCGAAGGCGGAAGGGTTTTCACGCGGGAAAAGAGCGTGACTTGGCGTTGCATCAACTGCGGCTACCTCTACGAGGGAACCGAGGCGCCGAACAAGTGTCCGGCCTGTGCTCATCCACAGTCCTACTTCGAACTGCTCGGAGAAAATTGGTAATTGGTGAAAAAATCGATGAGAAGATTCGTCTTCTCCATTTCCTACAGGAGGAAAAAACATGGCAAAACTACATGGAATTTATAAGTGTGAGGTATGCGGAAATATCGTTGAGGTACTCCACGACGGCGCCGGAGACCTGGTATGCTGCGGAGAGAATATGAAACTCTTCGATGAAAAGACCGCCGACTCCTCGACGGAGAAGCACGTGCCCGTTATCGAAAAGACCTCTAACGGCTACAAGGTAACGGTGGGCAGCACCCTCCATCCGATGAAGGAAGAACACTACATCGAATGGATCGAGCTCATTGCCGACGGCAAGTCCTATAAGCAGTTTCTCAAGCCGGGAGACGATCCGGTGGCGGAATTCTGCATTGATGCGAAGTCGGTTTCGGCTCGGGAATACTGCAACGTTCACGGCCTCTGGAAGGCATAATAGCTACGGAAAAGGAGAAAGATATGCAAAAATACGTATGCAATGTATGCGGCTACATCTATGATCCGGAAGAGGGAGATCCCGACAACGGCGTAGATCCCGGCACACCCTTCGACAAACTGCCCGAAGACTGGGTTTGCCCGCTCTGCGGGGCCTCGAAGGACGAGTTCTCTCCAGCGGATTAAGGTTCCTTCCGGACCGCCGCTTTAGAGGAAAATTTTATAAAACCGCTCCAGACTCCCGAAATGGGAAGGGGCGGTTTTTTTATGCCGTCGTGATACACTTGTGTGAAGGAGGGATTAGCATGGCAAAAAAGGAAAAGAAAGGAGGGGCTGAGAGTGAGCAAAAGGCCGCCCTCCTAAAGGAACTCCGCGCACTTATCAAGGATATTGACGAGGAAGGCCTCCGTTTTCTCGTGAAGCAGGCGAATGTCTTGATCTACAATGCGAAGGTAGATGAGTTGAATGCGAAAAGGGCGGCATCTACCGCCGGAAAGAGCAAGAGAAAGGGGGAGAAAGACGGTTCATCCGAAGCTGCTTCCGACGCCTCCGCCGATTCGGTGGTTTTCTTCGAGCCGGGTAAACACAGCGGGGGTTTCCTGATGGATATCGATGGAAACCGTTTTGTCATGGACCAGGAAGAGGTGATGAGCCTGGTGCGTATCGCCCAAAAGGCCCCCTCTAAAATAGAGGCGCAGAGAAGACTCTACCGCTGGATAGACAAGCATAGAGACGACGTTCTCCTCGATGTCGACCTTCCCCCCGGCGGTAAACGGATGAAGGCACTCCACGAGCGGCTGCGCAGCGATTTTAGCATTTCTAATTAGTGGGAGGATGGGCGGTTTGCTTTTGCCCATCCGCAGGCTTGGGAACACTAATAAAAATTTCCGAGGAAAATACTACTAAACCGCCAATTTCCCCTTTGTTTTATTTTAATAAACATTGTAAAATATATTAAACATACTGTAATAGAGGAGACGATAGTGGCACAGGCACGAGGAAAACCTGATATCAACATCGAACGATGTAAGGGATGCGGTTTGTGTGTTGGGGCTTGTCCGAAAAATATTTTACAGATGTCGGAAGATTTCAATAAGCAGGGTGTGGCGTATGCAGAATGTATCGACGAAGATGCCTGCATCGCCTGTAACTTCTGCGCCGTCATCTGTCCGGACATGGTCATTAGAGTAATGAAATACGCATAGGGAGAGCTGAACTATGGCTGAGAAAATACTGATGAAGGGAAACGAAGTGGTCGGCGAGGCGGCGATACTGGCAGGCTGCCGCTTTTATTTCGGTTACCCTATTACTCCACAGAATGAAATACCCGCCTATATGTCGGGGCGGCTGCCGGAGGTGGGAGGAACCTTCCTACAGGCGGAGAGTGAGATTGCCTCTATCAATATGGTTTATGGCGCCTCGGCGGCAGGGGCCAGGGTTATGACGAGCTCTTCTTCTCCCGGCATCAGCCTCAAGCAGGAAGGAATATCCTACCTCTCCGGTGCACGGCTGCCGGCGGTGGTGGTCAACATGATGCGCGGCGGGCCGGGGCTTGGAAATATCGCCGGAGCACAGGGAGATTACTTTCAGGGGACGCGGGGCGGCGGCAACGGCGATTACCGAACCGTAGTGCTCGGTCCGGCGACGGTGCAGGAACTTGCCGATATGACGATAAAGGCCTTCGATATCGCCGATGCCTACCGGGTGGTGGTGGTGATCCTCGGCGACGGCTTTCTCGGGCAGATGTCCGAAGCGGTAGAGCTGCCGGAGCCTTCGCAGAAAAAGTTCGACAAACCATGGGCCCTCACCGGAGCAAAGGGAAGAGCGCCGCAGAAAATCGCCTCTCTTAGGCTCATCCCCGATGAAGCGCTCGAGAAGCTCAACGAGGAGCTGCAGGAGACCTACCGGGAGATTTCCGAAAAGGAGATCATGTGTGAGAGTTTGGAGACGGAAGATGCCGATTACCTGCTGGTCGCCTACGGCACGAGTTCGAGGATCTGCCGTTCGGCGATGCGTCAGCTCCGAAAGGAGGGGATTAAGGTCGGCCTCTTTAGACCTATCACCCTCTGGCCCTTTCCCTACGACGAACTGAAGAAGGCTGCATCCGGTGCGAAAAAGATCCTCACCGTCGAGATGAGCGCGGGACAGATGCTGGAAGATGTGAAACTCGCGGTGAACGGCGAAAAAGCGGTCGATTTCTACGGCCGCATGGCGGGGATGCTTCCCGATGTCGAAGAGATAAAGGAGAGGATAAAGAGCTATGGAAAGTAAAGGTGCGAATTACGAATATATTTACGACAGACCGGAATCTTTGAAAGATGTGAAGACCCACTACTGTCCGGGCTGCGGGCACGGCATCGTTCATAAGCTGTTGGCCGAGTCTCTCGATGAGTTGGAAGTTATCGAGAAGGCCATTTTCGTCGCCCCCGTCGGCTGTTCGGTCCTTGCCTACGACTACTTTCAGATCGACGGCTGTGAGTCGGCCCACGGCAGGGCCCCTGCCGTAGCCACCGGCTTGAAGCGGGTCGATCCCGACAAGATCGTTATCGCATATCAGGGCGACGGAGACCTGCTGGCCATCGGCACCGCCGAAACGATCCACGCGGCAAACAGGGGAGAGAATATCACCGTTATCTTTGTCAACAATGCAATTTACGGGATGACCGGTGGACAGATGGCCCCCACGACGATGGAGAAGCAGATAACCAAGACCTCTCCCTCTGGGCGGGACCCGATGGACGTGGGCTTTCCCATCCGAGCCTGCGAAATGCTGGCGACGCTCGAGAGGCCGGTCTTCATAGAAAGGACCTCCGTCCACGACGTGAAGAATATTTTTAAGACGAAGAAGGCGGTAAAAAAGGCCCTGCAGAATCAGCGGGACAAAAAGGGATACTCCTTCGTGGAGATCCTCTCGATGTGTCCTACAAACTGGGGCATAGATTCGCAGAAGGCCGCCGACTGGGTACGGGACGTGATGGTACCCTACTATCCACTGGAGAATTTCAGGGACCGATAGAAAGGAGTTGAGAAAAATGACGGAAAAAATCATCATAGCCGGATTCGGCGGTCAAGGAGTTCTCCTGGCGGGAAAACTTCTCTGCATCGCCGCAATGAGAGAAGGCAAGTTCGTTTCCCACATACCGTCTTACGGCGCAGAGATGCGGGGAGGGACGGCAAACTGTCAGGTCATCGTTTCCGATGAGGAGATAGCTTCGCCGGTGGTCTTTCGTCCAACGACGCTGATCGCCCTCAATACCCCCTCTCTCCACAAATTCGAGCCGAGGATCGAGGAGGGCGGACTGCTGATATACAACAGCTCGCTGATAGACGAGAAGCCGAGCCGAAGCGATATCGATGTGGCGGCCCTCGATGCAAACGATATTTCCGATGCCGAAGGCTCGAAGCGTTCGGCGAATATGGCGGCCATCGGCAAACTGCTGGCGAAAAAACCGGAGCTCGCCTCCATGGATTCGGTGATCGCCGCCCTGGACGAGGCGGTATCGGCGAGAAACCGGCGCTTCAATCCGGTGAACGAAAAGGTGCTCAAGGCCGGCCACGCCGCCTGAAATTATTTATCATGGAAGCTTGAGTTCTACCCTTGCCGCGGTACCCTTGTTTGAAAGGATCTGTAGAGTTCCTTCGTACTGCCGTGCCATGCTGCGCACCATGGTCAGACCAAGACCACCGGCTTTTTCGGCGGCATGCGCATCTTCGATTCCCCTCCCATTGTCGCTCACCGAAAGGATGAGAAGATGCTCCTGGGGTAGTTTACACCGGACCTCGATGCGGTTTCTGCCGCCCGCGGACGTCCCCTTTTCATTCGATTCCGAAAAGGCGTATTTTTTCGCATTGGTAACAAGTTCATTCAATATTATTCCGCAGGAGACGGCGAGTTTCCGGGGGAGTTCGATGTCTTCGATCTCCAGAAGAATTTCGACATTCACGCGGCCTGTGTTTCTCCAGACCCGGGCGGTGAGACTTTCGACCATCGTCTTGAGAGATACACATCGAAGGTCCTCCGCATGCGTCAGGTGATCATATATTGTCCCTATTGATGCTATTCTGCTTCCGGTCACCTGCAGGGCCTGACGGACATCCTCGTTCTCCGTCTGGGACTCTTGAATCGAGAGAAAGGAGTGTATGAAGGCCAGGTCGTTCTTTATCCGGTGATGGACTTCCCGAAGGAGGAGCTCCTTTTCCTCGAGGAGCTTGGTTACCTTCTCTTCGGCCTCACTTCTCGCTATGTGGCTGGAGAGCATCTCCGAGGCTGCCCTCAACAGGGAGATATCCTTCTGTCCCCATTTTCTTTGTTTTCTCGTGTCGTCGAAACCGATAAAGCCCCACCAGGACTCATCCACGAAGATGGGAATTACGAGGATGGAGAGTATGTCCTGCGGTTCGAGGATCTCCCGTTCCGAGGCGGGGAAGTCCTCGATAAGACCGCTGATCGTTCTGCCCTGAGAGAGCTCGTCCCGCCACCGGCTGAAACCCTCGGCAAAAACCACGTGCTGGAGAACGGGATTGTCTATCTGCGGCTCCGCCTCCGGTCCGCACACCTCATGGGTCTGCCGCATGCAGAGACCGTCTTTCGGGTCTTGGAAATTTTGAAACACATAGACTCGGGAAATACCGGTGAGGGACTCTATGTACTGAAGGACCCGGATTTCGGCATTCCTGCCGCTCTTGAGAAGACTTTGGGCGCATTTTGCCAGACAGGATTCGTAGTCCAGGCGGCTGAGAAGGTCTTCCCTGTCATTCGTTTGATTATTCACGGTCTCTCCATAGGAGGGCTCTTTTCAGAATAGTCATTCGGTCCCGGGAAGTCAAGAAATTTGAATGTTACTCCCCGTCGGGGCGATGTTTAGGGCAGCAGCCGTTCTGCCCCGAAGGAGACGATGATGTCCGGACCCTCGTGGGTGAGGGCGTCCTCCTCGAAGTAGGCATCGAAGCTCCATTCTCCGAAACTGCGCCGCAGGCCCGCTTGAATCGAGCTGAGAGGAAGTTCGAAGTAGTCCCGCTGAGGAAAGAGCCTATGGGGCGCCGGCATTGATGAAGTGAGGGGCGAGCTGTGGATCCGGCTCTGAAGGAGGAGCCGCCAGCGGCCTGCGGGCCACTCTATACCGATGAGGCTCTGGCTCATCGGAAGGGGCCGGCCGCGGGCCTTTGCTGCCAGGATTTCGCCGGGCAGGACGACTCCCTGCTGGATATGCAGGAAAAAACGCCGGGCGATACAGCGCTCCCAGAGTACGGCCCCGCCGAGGTCGATATAGCCGTTGCCTGCCGGAGTACCGGCGGTCCCCGTCGGCAGCTCCACCGCCCAGGAGAGGGCCCAGGCGGAGCTGCCGCTTTCACGAAAGGTCCAGATACCGTAGACTTCCGTATCTCCGAAGAGAAGCCCGGCATCTTTGAGATCGATGTCGACTCCCCGGTCGTTTTCGATGGAGATACAGGTCTCTCCTTGAGTAAAATATTCCCGCGAGGCGTTGGGAAGCTTAAGGACGGCGTGAAAGCCCTCGATTATCTGATCGAGGAAGCCGCCGTAGTAACTGTAGAGGCGGATTACCGTGCCGATTCGATGTCGAGGCGAAATAGCGCCGCTGATTCCCGCTTCAAAGACCGCCGCTTCGAAGTCCATCGCCGTAAGCGCTCTTCTCCTTTCGGCATCTGCGATGCGGCCCTCCTCATCGAGCTTCTCGTCGTCGGCGTTGAAGGGGTAGCCCCTAAACTCATTCAGGTAGTAGAGGCGGCTGTGGACGTACCGTGCTGCATCGGCACCGCTGCGGGTCTGAAAACCGGGAAAACTGTAGTAGGGCTGGCGCGGCGCATCGAGAACCGTGCCGCGCAGCGGGCCTGAAGATTCGAGAGCGAAAGAGGGACTTCCAAGACCGAGAAGGAGCTGGAGAAAAATTATGGTTCTCAGGCCCTTAGGAATCATTGTTTCGCCGCAGTTTTAGGGCCTGTTCGGTAAGCTCCGGATGATTCATCAGCTGTTTTTCCCCATGGAAACGAGTATCGACTTGAATTCGTCGAAGTTCAAGGGTTTCGGCAGGTATCCGTCCATCCCCGCCTCGAGGCAGCGCTCTTCGAAACCCTTCATCGCATGAGCCGTGAGGGCAAAAATGTGAAGGTGACTGCCCGAAGTTTTCTCCCGTTCTCTTATCTCCATTGCCAGCTGGAAGCCGTCCATCTCCGGCATTCCAATATCGGTTAAGAGAAGGTCGAAGGGGTCCTCCTCCTCTATGGCAGACAGGGCTTCACTGCCGGAGCTGACGAGCTTTACCTCGTGTCCCATTTTGTCGAGAAAGACCCGGATAACCATCCGGTTTATTCTGTCGTCCTCCGCTACGAGAATCCGCAGAGGTTTCGCCTCTTTTTCTGCAACCGCGGCGGATTGCCGCGGTGATGCATGCTTTTCCGCCTCCTCCGAGGAGGGCGGTGCCGGTGAGAGTCGAAGCGGAATAATGACGGTAAAGGTGCTTCCCCTTCCCGGTTCACTTTCGACCCGAATACTCCCGTTCATCTCGTCGACCAGACGTTTGCTTATGGAGAGGCCCAGACCCGTGCCCCCGTAGTGTTTAACCGTTGAACTGTCGGCTTGGCTGAAGGCCTCGAATATGCGGGCTCGCTTATCCTCGGGGATTCCCACACCGGTGTCGGAGAGAGCAAATTGCATGAGCACCTCTTCCCCCGTTCTCGAATATTCACCGACGGAAAGACGAATTTCTCCTTCCTTGGTGAATTTAATTGCGTTTCCAATGAGATTGATGAGGATCTGCCTGATCCTCTCGAGAGGCCCCTGGAGGGATTTCGGTACGGCAGGATCTATACTACTGGTGAAGGTGAGCCCCTTTTTACGCGCCTGCATCTCGTAGGGGGGAAGGATACTCGCCAAACAGCTCCGCAGGTCGAAGACTTCATCTTGGAAGCTGAGTTTTCCCGCCTCGATCTTCGAGAGATCGAGAATGTCGTTGATGATCCGCATCAGCGAGTCCGAGGCGGATTGGATATAGGTGAGGTACTCCCGGGACGTAGCATCTTTCTCCCTGTCTAAGAGAATATCCGTGAGCCCCGCTATACCGTTTAGGGGGGTTCGGATTTCATGGCTCATATGGGCGAGGAAGTCGCTCTTGGCGGCATTGGCCTTCTCTGCCGATTCCTTCGCCTCCTTGAGCTCTCGAGTGCGCTTCTCTACCGTTTTTTCCAGTGAGTCTTTGTGTTGTTCGAGCTCCTCCCTGCTTCGGTTGAGCTTATCCACCGTCTTGTGGATGGATTCCAGCATATAGGAAAAGGCGTCGGCGAGGATCGTTACCTCATCGTTTCCCGAACGGGCAAGGGGAGAGATGCTGAAGTCGAAATTACCCTCCTCGATGCGTCTCGCCGATTCGGTAAGCAGGGTAAGCCGGCGGATGATGCCGGTGATGACGAAGAAGAATAAGAGACCGCCGATGCTAACGGCGACGAGGAGAAAGGCGATACCCGATTGTATGTTGCGGCGCAATTCCCGCTCGATTCTAGAGCCGTCGAGAATCACCCTGCAGTAGCCGATGACATCCTGTTCCACGAGGATGGGGCACAGCGTGTCTATGTAGCCGTTATGCCACAGCTGTGCCTCTTCTCCGCCGCCGGCCGATTCTATCAATCCGCGGCTTATCGGATCGCTGAGGATTCGGTTGAAGTCCTCCTTCCTGTTTGAGGCGAGGACCCTGCCGCTCCCGTCGAGAATATAGACCAAATGGAGGTCAGGAGCATTGGAAACCCCCTCTATGACTTCGTCGAGAGCCTCCAAGTCCTTGGAAAGGACCCAGGAGGGGGTGCTCACCGAGACCGCCTCGGCAATGCTGCTTCCCATGTCCTCGACGCTCCTGCGGACCATCGATTCTTCCCGCATGAATACAAAGACCATGAAGAGAGAATAGAGTACGACACCGACTGCCAGTGCGACGGATATAAGTTTGGTTCGAATGCTCAAGCCGCGCCGCTTACCCTGTTTCATCACTTATTCGCCGGCCCCCGAGGCTGCTTCCGCCAAATGACGGGCTATCTGTTCTTTGTAGCTTTCTAAAAAGTCGTAGATGGGGGCGAAGCTGTCATAGGAGGCGAACTCAAAGCCGTCGAATCCCGCCTTCTTTAGGAGTTGCCGACCCGGCTCGTCGAATCTCATCTTCACGAGGATCTCCATGATCCGCCGTGCCGTCGCCTCATCCACATCATTTCTGGCAACAAAGCCGTTGTTCGGCAAGGGTTCGGTCTTCCACACCAGCTCCATCTCACGGGCCTTCTCCGGATTTGTCTTTCTCCACTCCTCCCAGGGCGGCGGCCAGGTGCAGCCGGCAAAGGAATCTCCGCTGTAGGCGTTGAGGATGGCCGAGTACTGAGAGCCCACGTAGTGCTTTTCAATATCCTTCTCTATATCGACGCCGTTTTCGTAGAGGAACATCAACGGCATCATCGTGGCCGCCAGGGCGGTGGCCGCGGGGAAGCTGAGGGTTTTCCCCTTGAGTTGAGAAAATTCGTGCAATTTCCTGTCCTTTCGCGCGACGATGATGCCGCGAAAAACATCGTCGGGATACATCTTGCCGACTGGGTAGTAGCCGTAGGTGAAGCTGGTAATGGTTTGAAAGGGATTCGGCAGGGCGAGGTGGAAGCGCCCCGCGTAGAGCTTCTCCTCGTAGTGCTCGTAGCTGTTGGAAGTTTCGAGTTGTATATCGACTCCGGGGACCCTCTCTTGGACGTAGGCTATGAGGGGAGCGTAGGCTTCATACATGGATTGAGAGTTGAGATAGGGGTGGATCCCCAGAATAAGTGTCGACTCTGCCGCCTCCACGGTTTCCGGAAAATACTCCTCCGCCTCTTCGGCACAGCGGGAAAGCAGGAGGAGGGTGAGGATGCCTATGAGCGCAAAAAAATATGCTGCGGCCGCCCTGCCGCGAAAAAGTGGGAACATATACTGAGTATAGGAGTTCTCAGTGAGAAAAGCAAAAAAAGGCGGACCAGCAATTCTCAGTTTGGAAGCCAAAAGACTTCCAAACTGAGAATTTGCTCCATTTTCTTAGCAAAAATTGTGTTTCTTAACCGTTAGAGGCAGCTGTTCCTGTTTGCGCCGGCGCACCCTCTTAGAAGGGCCGGTCGGCGAGGTACTTGTACTCCTTGTACTTTCGGCCGATGTTTTCCTTGATCTTCGCCAGAAGTTTTTCCGCCCGCTCCGGATTGGAGGCCTTGAGGGCCTTGTAGCGCACCTCGTTGTAGAGGTATTCCTCTACGTCGCCGGAGGGTTCCTTGCTGTCGAGCTTGAAGGGGTTCTTGCCCTCGGCGGTGTTCTGCGGATTGTAGCGGTACAGCGGCCAGATGCCGCTGGTAACGGCCCGGGTCTGCTGGTCCATGCCCCGCATCATGTCGATGCCGTGGGCGATGCAGTGGCTGTAGGCGATGATGATGGAGGGGCCGGGATAGGCCTCGGCTTCCTGGATCGCCCGTAAGGTCTGCACCTCGTTGTAGCCGAGTGCGACCTTCGCCACGTAGACGTAGCCGTAACTCATGGCCATGAGGCCGAGATCCTTTTTGGTGATCTCTTTGCCGCTTGCGGCAAACTTTGCTATGGCACCGGTGGGAGTCGCCTTGGACATCTGTCCGCCGGTATTCGAATAGACTTCGGTGTCCATTACCAGGACGTTTACGTCTCTGCCGGAGGCGAGTACATGGTCGAGGCCGCCGTAGCCTATGTCGTAGGCCCATCCGTCGCCGCCGAATATCCAGACCGATCGGCGTACCAGGTAGTCCGCCACCGAGATGAGTTCTTCGGCATCGTCGCTCTTTGCCTTGGCAAGCTGTTCGACGAGCTGGTCCTTCCACTGCCGCTGCTTATCGATCTCCTCCTCGCTTCGCTGAGGATTTTCCTTCATCTTCTTCAGCAGTTCCTTGTCCACCCCCGCGCTTCCGTTGGAGAGAAAGCGGTCGACCAGTTCGTTGGCGTAGGTGGCCATTCGGTCGCTGGTCAGGCGGAAGCCGTAGCCGAACTCCGCCGCATCCTCGAAGAGGGAGTTGGACCAGGACGGTCCGCGTCCGTCGTCTCGGGTGGTGTAGGGAGTGGTCGGCAGATTACCGCCGTAGATCGATGAACAACCCGTTGCGTTGGCGATGATCGCACGGTCGCCGAAAAACTGACTTATCAGCTTGACGTAGGGCGTTTCGCCGCAGCCCGCGCAGGCGCCGGAGAACTCGAAGAGGGGCCGCAGCAGCTGAGAGTCGAGGGTCGTTTTGAGCTTGAGCTCCTTGCGGTCGAAGTCGGGAATTTCATAACGGAAGAATTCCCAATTTTTCCGTTCCTGCTCGCGGAGAGGAATCTGGGGCTCGAGGCTGAGGGCCTTTCTGCCGGTCTTCTTATTCTCGGGGCAGATGTTTACACAGGCGCCGCAGCCGGTACAGTCTTCCGGAGCCACCTGAACGGTGAACTTCTTTTCCTGGAAGAGCTTGTTGATCGGGTCGGTGCTCTTGAATGTCTTGGGAGCCTTCTCGAGGAGGGCGGGATCGTACATCTTCATTCTGATGACCGCGTGGGGACAGACGGCCGAGCACTTGCCGCACTGGATGCAGCTCTCGGGGTCCCAGACGGGGATCTTCTCGGCGACGTTGCGCTTTTCATACTTGGTGGTGCCGAGGGGATAGGTCCCGTCTGCGGGGAGCAGAGAGACTTTGATCTTCTCTCCGCGTCCGGCGATGATCTCGCCGGTAACGTTTTTCACGAAATCCGGGGCGTCGTCGGGGATGATCTGGATCATGTGCTTGTCGCCCTTCGTTTCGTTGGGATAATCGACCTGCTCTATGCCGTCGAGGGCCATGTCGATGGTGGCGATGTTCTTTTCCACCACGTCCTTTCCCTTCTTGGTGTAGGTCTTTTTGATGTACTTCTTGATGAGGTCGATGGCCTGGTCTTCCGGCAGGACTCCGGAAATCTTGAAGAAAGCGGTCTGCATGACCACGTTTATCCTGCCTCCCATGCCGGCTTTTTCGGCGATGGTGAAGGCGTCGATTACGTAGAATTTCAGCTTCTTGTCTATGATCTGTTTCTGCACCTCGACGGGGATGTTCTCCCAGATCTCGTCCTTGCCGAAGGGGCTGTTCAGCAGGAAGGTCCCTCCCTCCTGGGCGTTCTTCAGCATGTCGTAGCGTTCCAAGAAGGTGAACTTGTGACAGGCGAGAAAGTTGGCCTTCTGGATGAGGTAGGTGCTCTTGATGGGATGCTTGCCGAATCTGAGGTGGCTGACGGTGGTCGCGCCGGCCTTCTTGGAGTCGTAGACGAAGTAGCCCTGACAGTAGTTGTCCGTGGCCTCTCCGATGATCTTGATGGAGTTCTTGTTCGCGCCGACGGTACCGTCGGAACCAAGGCCGTAGAACATGGCCCTCGTTACTTCGGAGCTCACCGTAGAGAAGTCTTCGTCCCACTTCAGGCTGGTGTGCGTGAGGTCGTCGTAGATGCCTACGGTGAAGTGGTTTTTGGGGGTTTTCTCCTTGAGATTGTCGAGCACGGCCTTGGCCATGCCGGGGTTGAACTCGTTGGAGCCGAGCCCGTAGCGGCCGCCGACCACGACGGGATAGCCGTCGAAGGAGAATTCGCCCGCTTCCATCATTTCGCCGATTGCGGTGCGGACATCTTCGTAGAGCGGCTCGCCGATGGAGCCCGATTCCTTGGTCCGGTCGAGGACGGCGATGGCTTTGACGCTCTGCGGCAGGGCCTTTACGAAGTCCTTGACGCTGAAGGGACGGTAGAGGCGGACCTTCAGCACGCCGACTTTCTCGCCCTTGTCGACGAGATACTGCACCGTCTCTTCCATCGTTTCCGCGCCGCTTCCCATCAAAACCACGACACGCTCCGCCTCGGGAGCGCCGATGTAGTCGAAGAGGTGATAATGGCGTCCGGTGAGCGTGCCGAACTTGTCCATCGCCTTTTGTACGATGGCCGGAGCCGCATCATAGTACTTGTTCACCGTCTCTCTGGCGGCGAAGAAGACGTCGGGGTTCTGGCTCGTTCCGCGGATGACCGGTTTTTCCGGGTTCATCGCTCTCTGCCGGTGGGCGTGGACGAACTTCGGATCGATCATCTTCCGCATCGTCTCTTCGTCGAGCTCCTCGACCTTCTGGATCTCATGGCTCGAACGGAAGCCGTCGAAGAAGTGGAGGAAGGGCACCCGCGATTCGAGCGTGGCTGCCTGGGCGATGAGCGCGTTGTCCATCACTTCCTGGATGCTTCCCGAGGCCAGCTCGCCGAAACCGGTGGACCTGGCGGCCATGACGTCGGAGTGGTCTCCGAAGATGGACAGGGCCTGGTTTGCCACCGAGCGGGCGGCAATGTGGAAGACCGTCGAGGTGAGCTCTCCGGCGATCTTGAACATGTTGGGGATCATCAGCAATAGACCCTGTGAAGCGGTGAATGTGGAGGTCAGTGCTCCGGTCTGCAGAGCCCCGTGGACCGATGCGGACGCCCCGGCCTCGGACTGGAGTTCCACAACTTCGGGGATAGTTCCCCAGATGTTGCTTTTCCCTTGGGCGGAAAAGAGGTCCGCCAGCTCTCCCATGGGAGAGGAAGGAGTAATTGGATAAATTGCGCACACTTCATTTGTAGCGTGTGCAACGTGTGCTACGGCGGTATTGCCGTCGATCGTTACCATCTTTTTTTCAGACATTGTATCCCTCTAAATTGAATAGGTTTACTTAATTATACCAAAATTATCGATTTCGCACAAGGATATAGGGGAGGCACCACTATGAATAGTAGAGCAGTCTCATGTCGTCGAGCCGGGTGAAGCGGCGGCGGATCCGTACATGGATTTCACCGCCCTTTTCTTCGACCCTTTCGCGTGCAGTCTCTTCGATTCTTCCTTCGTTTGACTTCCCGGCCGGCTCTCCGAAGGAGCCGATAATGCGGCGGAGAGTCTCGGCATGAGCTCGGGGGCCGAAGCGGGTCTCGATTTTCTCCTCTTTATCTACCACACCGGTATCGAGGACCGCAGCGATTCGGTCCAGCGTCTCTTCGTTGAGCCTGTACAGCTGATCACGATAGCCCGAGTTCTCAAGCCGCTCGAGCACTTTTCTCTGCATCGCAGGAGAGAGAAAGGAGAAGTCTACGGTCTCTTTCAGGCACATACGGGAAATCGAAGCGGCGATTTGCTCGGCCTCCGCCTCCGCCAGCACCCTTCGTATCAGGGGAAGCACCTTTTCGGCATAGGTGTCTTCAAGCTCCTCCCTCTCCTTGGGAGAAAGCGGTACGAGGACGGATGTGTAGAATTCGGCCGGATAGTCGTCGAAGACCTCCTCCATGCCTTCTATGATATCGAGCCTTCTGGCAACAAGGGGCACCTGCCACCTGAGGGAGTCGAGAAAGAGATAGCCGAAGCCTTCCTGGATGGAGCTCGAGATTACGGCATCGGCGGAGGCGGTGAGCTGCGGGAAGCTCAGCTCCATATCGTCGAGGTGGGCGCCTACCGGCCACATGCCGGGAATCAGTCCGTCGGCAAAGCAGGTTTCTATGAAATCGGAGTAGGCCTTCTGCTGGGCCGAGAGGCCGGGCAGGGTCACGAGGAGATTCAAGGGCTGCGGCAGGAGTTCGGCCAGCAGTCCGGCCTCTAAGACATTTTTTCGCCGTATCGTACGGACGGGATAGAGGAGGAGCCTCCCGCCTTCCACCCACCGGCTCGCGCGGGAGGAGCAGTAGTCCCGGATTAGCTCCGCCGGAGAGTGTGCGGACCTCTCATCGGCGCGCTCTTGACCGCCGCCTTTCTGCACGGGGAGCACCGGATTATCGAGCAGGAAGAGCTGTGCCGGCGGGATCCCCGCTTTGCGGAGTATCTGGTAGTCCCGGCTGTTTATCACCGCGTAGCGTACGTTCGGGCTCACCGGATACCAGGGGAGGCGTATATGGGCATAGAGGAGCTCGAGGTTTTCGAATCGGCCGCTTTCCGGGAAATCGTGAATGTGGAAGACCATCTTTTGCGCCGGCCTCCGCTCGGCGATTCTCAGCAGGGCCTCGGTGAAGGGAGGATTCTTCCCCAAATGGTAGTTGTGGATCCACCAGAGATCTCCGCCGAAACGTTCTAACAGCAGAGTCTCGATCTCCCGCGGAGAGGGCCGATCGTCCATCTCGGAGATGTAACGGAGCGCCGGAAGAATGTGAAGCTCGATCTCAATCTCATCTCTTCCGGCCGCAGCTGCGGCGGAACGAATTTTCTCCCGCACCTGTTCGGCGTTCTCTTCTATGCCGCAGATTAAACGCAGACGAGAGACGGGCGGGGCGCTCTCATCGCCGATGAGAGAAGAAAGGGAGGCGGCGATTACCTGGCTGATGCCTCCGGTCAGGAGGTGGTAGTGAAAGACGGTGAGTGTTTCCATATACCCTAAGCTTAACCGATAGAGAGAAGGGCTGCAACGTCCCTCGGATTAACAATAAAATAACATTTGCCTAATAATAAACTCAAAAAACTAGGTGAAATTAGCCTCAAGAAATAGGGATGGAAGTCCTTATATAAACTTTTCGAGAAAAATTTTGGAGGAAAAGGTATGAAAAGAATTCTTGGTTTAGTCGTGTTTGTTCTTCTTATCGGCGGCGTGCTCTTTGCCGGCGGTAAGCAGGAAAGTGCAGATGGAGGAAAGCAGGAGCTTTCCGGGTCTATTAAGATTGCGGGAAGCAGCACGGTATACCCCGTTACTACTGCGATGGCGGAGGAGTTCAGTAAACTGCATCCCAACGTCGAGATCCCCGTACAGTCAACAGGTTCCGGCGGAGGTTTTAAGAACTTCTTTATTCCCGGTAAAACCGTCATCAACAACGCCAGCCGTGCCATCAAGGACAGTGAGATAGAGTCGTGTAAAGAGAACGGCATCGAGCCGCTTGAGTTTATGGTCGGTACCGACGCGATCACCATCGCGGTACACAAGGACAATCCTGTAGACAAGATTACCGTCGAACAGCTCAAGCAGATCTGGCAGCCCGAAAATCCTGCGCAGAAGTGGAGCGATGTTGATCCTTCCTGGCCCGATGCAGAGTTCGAGCTCTACGGTCCTACCGGTGCTTCCGGTACCTTCGGTTATTTTACCGAAGAGATCATCGGCGAAGAGGGTGCTTCCCGCTCCGACTATCAGGGAACCGAACAGGACAACACCATCGTACAGGCTCTTACCGGCTCTAAGGCCGCAATGGGCTACTTCGGTATGGCCTACTACCTCGAGAATACCGATAAGATAAAGGCTCTTGCCGTAAACGGTGTAATGCCCTCACTCGAAACTGCCAAGTCCGGCGAGTATACTCCTCTCTCAAGGCCTCTGTTCGTCTACGTGGCTAAGAGCTCTCTCGAAAGACCCGAGGTCCGTGAGTTTATACGGTTCTACCTCGAGAGGATCGACAGCGATATCATCAAGCAGATCGGGTATGTGCCGATGACCTCGGCCGATAAAGCCAAGCAGATCGAGAAATTCGAAGCGGCCCTCGCCGACCTTGGGGTAGAATAACAGAGAACGCAGGTGAAGAATGTTTTTGCCGGAGGAGCGCGCAGGCGCTCCTCCGGATTTTATACAAATAATCAGGATGTGGAGAATGGCGGCACCGAATATTCATAAGCAGTTTAGAGTAGATCTGAAAGAACATATTATTCGTAGTATTTTTTTTATGACTGCTTTTCTCTCGGTAATCACAACGATCGGAATAGTCGTTGTACTCTTTATCGAATCGGCAGATTTTTTCAGTAAGGTCTCAATTATCGAGTTTCTTACTTCCCGGCGTTGGAGCCCGGCGATAAAGCCCTTGGAATTCGGTGTGCTTCCGCTCATTAGCGGCACGCTTACCTTTACCATAGGTTCGGCGCTGGTCGCCGTTCCCGTTGGAGTACTCGCGGCGATCTATCTCAGCGAATACGTTGACGACAGGGTGAGGGGAATCCTCAAGCCTGCACTCGAGATTCTCGCGGGTATACCTACGGTCGTGTACGGCTATTTTGCGCTCGTTTACATTACGCCGTTTCTTCAGAAATTTTTTCCCGACCTCAATACCTTTAATGTGCTCAGTGCCTCTATTGTAGTAGGGATCATGATAATACCAACGATTGCCAGCATAAGCGAGGATGCAATGAAGGCGGTGCCGAACGTCCTGAGACAAGCCGGATACGGACTGGGAATTACCAAGTTTCAGGTAACCAGTACCATAGTCGTGCCGGCGGCTCTTTCCGGCATTATATCCTCGTTTATTCTTGGAATATCTCGGGCAATCGGCGAGACAATGGCCGTCACTATTGCGGGAGGCAATCTTTCGCGAATGGTGAACTGGCTTCATCCGAAAGAAGCGCTCTTCAATCCTATTCAGACCATGACGGCGGCCATGGTGGAAGTAGGTATTAGTGACGTAACGGGGGATTCTGAAAGCTACAAGAGTCTCTTTGCCGTCGGCCTCACGCTCTTTCTTATGACGATGGTTCTGAATATCATTAGTCAGTATATAAAGAATAAATACCGAGAAAAATACGAGTAATGGAAGATACTATGGGGAAGACGAAAGATAATATCGACTTGGAGCGCAAAAAAGGTATTTTGTTTCAGATGGTGTGTGTCGCGGCAACGCTTTTTGGAATAGTAGCGCTTGGGGCGCTTCTCGTTTACGTTTTTAGTGATGCGATTGGCTGGCTCGATTGGCAGTTCATAACCGCTTTACCGTCCAGGTTTCCAAAGCAAGCCGGGATATATCCCGCACTATTAGGATCTATCTACGTCGTAGCGCTGGTTGCTCTTTTGTCGCTTCCTTTAGGGGTCGGAGCCGCCGTTTTCCTTGAAGAGTACTCAAAACAGAACGTAATGCATCGACTTATAGAAACAAATATTGCGAATCTCGCCGGAATACCTTCTATTGTATATGGACTGCTCGGACTCGGTCTTTTTGTCAGTACCTTTGGTCTTCCGCATGGAATCGTGCTGGTCGGCGGCTTCACGTTGACCCTTCGAGTTTTGCCGATAGTCATCGTATCATCTCAAGAGGCGATTCGAGCAGTCCCGGACCATCAGCGGCACGCTTCGCTGGGACTAGGGACTACGAAGTGGCAGATGATCAGAACTACGGTCTTGCCGGAAGCTTTGCCGGGGATTTTAACCGGAACCATTATTGCACTTGCAAACGCTATGGGAGAGACTGCCCCGCTTATTATGATCGGCGCTGCAACAACCATTTTTTCTCCCCCGCACGGTTTATTCAGTTCGTTCAGCGCAATGCCTTTACAGATATATGCGTGGACAGATCTTCCGAAGGAAGAATTTCAGCACGGGGTAGTGCCTGCTGCAATAGTCGTGCTTCTCGTTGTCATCCTTTCGATGAACGGGATTGCGATTTATATGAGGAACAGATTCTATCGGAAAAGAGGGCAAAATTAGGAGCTAATCATGATACATATCGATGGAAGCACGTCTATTGTGCAAGGTCAGACCGTTGAAGATAACATTAGTAAAATGGAAACGATCATAGAAGTAAAAAAACTCAACTTTTACTATGGACAAACCAGAGCGCTCATGGATGTCGACATGAATATCTATAAGAACAAGGTTACCACTATTATTGGTCCCAGTGGTTGCGGCAAGTCGACCATGCTCCGTTGTTTCAACAGGATGAATGATCTTATAGTAGGAACGAAGGTAGAGGGCGAGATCCTCTTAGATGGGTATAATATCTACGACAAGGAAGTGGATCCCGTTCGACTGCGGCGTCATATAGGTATGGTATTTCAACAGCCAAACCCCTTCCCTAAATCGATTTTCGACAATGTCGCGTACGGACCAAAAATGCACGGGATACACAACAAAGATCAATTAGCAAACATAGTTGAGACTAGTTTGAAAAAATCTGCTCTCTATAATGAGGTGAAAGATCGACTCCACAAGAGTGCGCTTTCTCTCTCAGGCGGGCAACAGCAGCGTCTTTGTATCGCGCGGGCCATTGCAGTGGAACCGGCGCTCATTCTCATGGACGAACCCGCCTCTGCTCTCGACCCGATAGCAACTACCCACATAGAGGATCTTATTGACGAGTTAAAAAATAACTACACAGTGGTCATCGTTACGCACAATATGCAGCAAGCGGGACGGGTGGGAGATTTCTCCGCCTTTTTCTTAAACGGTTATTTGGAGGAGTACAACACCACGGAAAAAATTTTTCTTAATCCTACGAGTAAGAAGACAGAGGACTACATAAGCGGCCGCTTCGGATAGAGTCCAAGGGCCTTCCAAATTGAGAATTGCTGTTCCGACTATAACACACTGGAAATACGCGTCCTCAATGTATACACTAGGGGTGAGATTACCATACCCGGAGGAAGCGAAATGGAAGAGACGGCCCGAGGACTCCTGCAGTTCATATATGGAGAAGAGAGAGCAGCGGAAGCAGCCGAACGGCTGAGCGCCCTTATAGCAGCCGAAAAAGCGAAGATACAAGCCCCCGAGCACCGGGGAAGCGGGAAGCTGCCCCTCGGCCGGGAAGATGCCGTTCTCATTACCTATGGAGACTCTCTCAAGGACAAGGAGGAAGCCCCCCTCGCCGTGCTGCGGGACTTCGCGAGAGAAAGACTGCGTGGCCGGATCTCCGGCATCCATATCCTGCCCTTCTTTCCTTACTCCTCCGACGACGGTTTCTCTATAATCGACTACTACGAAGTAAATCCCGATCTCGGCACGTGGAAGGAAGTGGCGGAACTGGGGGAGAGTTTCAAGTTGATGTCCGATCTTGTTCTCAACCACTGTTCGGCGAAGAACGAGTGGTTTCTCAGGTATTTGAAGGGAGAGGAGGGATTCGAGCACTTTTTTATCGATGTGGACCCCTCTATCGATCTCTCGCAGATCGTGCGCCCTCGGACCCATCCCCTTTTGACCGCCTTCGAGAGTCCGCGGGGGACCCTCCACGTCTGGACCACCTTCAGCGCAGACCAGGTCGATCTGAACTTCGGCGACCCCTCCGTCCTCCTCGAGATGCTTCGGGTCCTCCTCTTTCATATTCAAAAGGGGGTGCAGATAATCCGTCTCGATGCCATCGCCTATCTCTGGAAGGAGATCGGCCATCCGAGCATACATCACGAAAAGACGCACGCGGTGGTCCGGCTCTTCCGGCAGATCCTCGACGAGCTGGCCCCTTGGGTGGTCGTCATCACCGAGACCAACGTTCCCCACGAAGAGAACATCAGCTACTTCGGCAGCTACGAGGACGAGGCCCACATGGTCTACCAGTTCTCGCTGCCCCCGCTGGTCCTCGACGCCTTCCTGCGGGAGGATGCAGGGCATCTTACCGAATGGGCCGGCGCTCTTCCGGACACGCAGGGAAAGACCACCTTCTTCAACTTCCTCGCCTCCCACGACGGAATTGGGCTGCTTCCCGCCCACGGGATTCTTCTTCCCGAAGAGATTGAGGGACTGGTGGCCGCGACGAAGGAACGGGGCGGCTTCATAAACTACAAGGCCGCCGCAGACGGCAAGATTCCCTACGAAATGAACATCACCTACTTAGACGCGGTGGCGGAGAGAGAGCTGAATGTGAGCGTGCGGGCCCGGAAGTTTCTTGCCTCCCAGGCAATCATGCTGAGTCTGCAGGGGGTACCGGGAATCTACGTACACAGCCTGCTCGGTTCGGGCAACTATCCCGAGGGAGTGAAAGAAACGGGACAGAACAGGAGCATAAATCGGGAAAAACTCGATTTCGCTCCGCTCATTTCGGAACTCGATGAGCCCGGTTCCCTTCGAAACCGGATCTTCAACGGATATCTTTCCATGCTCGAGGCGAGAAGGGAGCGGAAGGCCTTCGATCCTGCGGCCCAGATGGAGGTGGTGAAGGCGGACCCGCGACTCTTTATCGTTATCCGCCGGTCGGAGGATCCGGATGAACAGGTGATCTGCATCGTCAACGTGAGCTCTCAGCTTGTTCCTCTTGAACTGCCCTTTGCGCTGCAGAACAAGCCGGTAAAGAGCAGTTTTACCGAAATCATCTCGGCAGCGAAGATGCCGGTGGAGGTGGACCGGGATCTTCTGCGTCTGCAGGTGCAGCCCTACGGAGTGTATTGGCTGCGCTAAAGGTCCCGAAACTGCTTGCTCCCCCAGATCGTTGTGGTCAGGTGCCGCAGCTTGGTCTCCAGTACACTGTAGCTGTAGTACTTCAGCGCGAGACGGTAGTTCGTCTCGGCCATCTGCTTGATCCTCCGGTGGTCCTCTAAGACGCTCTTTGTGTACTCCACCGTCTCATTGCTGATGAAGTTGTCCATCTCGATAACGTCGAAGCCCTTCGGCTTTATGTCGTAGGAGTAGATCGAATAGTTATTCACCATAATCGGCTTACGGTGGTAGATGGCTTCCAAAAAGGCGTTGCCGAAACCTTCGACGAGAGAGGGATAGGTGACCAGGTCGGCATGGGGATAGATGTCGTGCAGGGTGTAGACCTTCCTCCCGTCTTCCGTCGTGGCCCGGCAGTCGTCGATTATGTCGCTTACGAATATCGCGTTGATTCCCAAAAGCTCGGCAAACTCCTTGACCCGCGTCTGATACTCGTAGCCCTCATCTCCCGAGGCATGACTTATGACCAGGGTGGCCTTCTTCCCGAGTCTGGCGACCAGCTCGATGGCGTGTTCGATACCCTTTCGTTGAACAACCCGAGTCGGCTGAAGAATGAAGAGCTCATCCTCTCCTACTCCAATGTCTTTGCGCGCGTCCTTGTTGTAATCGTCTATACCGGCTGCCGATTTTTCGAAGTCCATCACGTTGGGTATCAGTGTCGCACCGATGCCCGTCCTCAGGGCGAGCTGGTTCTGGGCGGAACTGTTTATTACCACATGTTCCACCGACTTAAGGTGGGGCGGATAGGCGGCGTTGAAGTAGTCCCACACGCAGTTGTTGAGAAACCTCTTTCGTTCCCAGAAGAAGTCGTGGTGATGGGCAATGGTCGGTATCTCCGTTTCCGCTATAAGCTCGGTAAGGGCGAGGGCCAGCGGCACATTGAGAGGGATGGTGAGGGTGTTCTGCGGGATCAGCAGGTCTATTTGGCGGGTCTGTATGAAGTCATAGAGCTTTTTTTTGAGAATTTCCCGGTATTCGTGGATATCATTGGTCAATTCCCGAGAGCGGACCGACCGGTCGAAACTCTTATTGTACATCTCTACGATTTTCGGATGCTTGAAGTGTGCCTCCTCGGCAATGTAGGAGACCTCCTTTGGCGTATCGAGCTCCCCGGCGAAGTAGTGGGAGGTATAGTCGTGTTTTCCGAAGACATCCGCCCACTTTTTCGTTTCCAAGGATACCCCGTCGGTTCCGGAGATTCTAAACGATACAAAGCCGATATTCTTTCCCATATTCGCTTCCTCTCTTGCAGGATAGGTTAAGTTTAGTGGAATTTTTCACCGGGTCAAGGAAAAAGCTAAAAATTACTGATGTATAAAATCTTTCATAGTGGTTCAAATCATGCGGGATAGGCAATAGATACTCGCTGAG
>CAZQNO010000012.1:49521-55846 GCA_964594775.1 uncultured Spirochaetaceae bacterium | reverse complement strand
TCCTCCTTAGTCATAAATATAGTATTTCAAGGCGGTGAAATCAACAAAGCGGGATCACGGATTTATCCTTCTTCACGGCCTTCTTCCTCAGATTCATTTTCACCTTTTACGCTGCTGCGCTCTTCCTTCTCTCCCTCTTCAATCCCCTTCTCGAACTCCTTCTTCGCCTGGCCGAGAGAACGGGCGAATTTCGGGATTGCCGCGGCGCCGAAGAGCACCAGGACCACCCCCGCGATGATGATGATTTCCGTGGAACCTATCATTTCTCATTCCTCCCCTTTTTCTTTCTTGTTAACGGCTTCGGCGACGTCTACAGCGCGCATCTCTTCTTCGAAGGTCTGCCGGAGCCGGCTCAGACGTCCAAAAAACCTGCCGACGCGGCCGAGCAGGGCCGGCAGATCTTCCGGCCGGATAAATACCAACGCGACCACCGCCAATGCGAGCAATTCTCCGAAACCCAAGCGAAACATCCTCATTCTCCAAAAGAAAAGAGTTTTGCGATGCCTATGGTAAGAAAATACAGTAATATCAGCGGCAGGGCAATCGCGAGTTGAGAGACAAAATCCGGCGGCGTGAGCACCGCCGCCATGGCAAATATCCCGACGATGACATACCTGCTCGCCCGCAGCAGGCGCCTCCGCTTCAAGAGACCGAAAATCATCGCAATCTCTAAGAGGAGGGGAAGTTGAAAGACCGCCAGGCTTATCAGCATGAACTGCAGGAGATAGAAAAAATTTCTCTGATAATCGAGGAGGAGGCCCACCTCGCGCGGCACGAAGAGTTCGCCGCTGAGAAAGCGGATAACGAGCGGGATGATTTCGTAATAACTGTAGTAGACCGCCCCGACGACAAGAACGAGACTCACGATGAGGGAGACGAGAAAGACCCGCTTTTCTCTCGGTCTGAGCCCGGGAAAGACGAAGGCGATGAGATTGTAGAGATGCACGGGTGAGGAGAGTACGATCCCCGCGACGATCGAGAGACGGAGCCTCGTGCTAAAGCCTTCCAGCAGACTTCCGACAAAGAGTTTTTCCACGCCGGGAAAGGAAAGAGGAGGCAGATTGGCAAAGGGTGCCAGGAAAAAGAGATAGATGCGGCGGTAGAAAACATAGGCGGCGGCGGCCGCAACGAGCAGGAACAGGAGCGACACGATAATCCGCCGCCGCAGTTCACGCAGATGTTCGAGAACTCCCATTTCACCTTCGTTCTGCATATTTCTCAGTATAGCACAAGTGGCAGCAGCCGCGGGAAGGGTGCGTATTCCGCCGGACCCGAAATTTTATCCCGAGAACTTGACCACCCACAACGGTGAAGCGTACAATGCCGCAAAGGAGGAATCGTATGGCAAAGGGTTTTACTCTGGCCGTTCTGCCGTGGGTGTACATCGCAAAATACGGTGAAGACAGGGCGTGGAAGGGAGATTTCATCGAAAAGGCTCATAAGAGGCCCGAGGAAGAGACGCGGATGGGAGATGAGGAAAGGGAGAAGCTGCTGCAGAGCAGGAACTCTTTCCCCGAACTGCCCATGGTGAACTACACCACCCAATACGGGATGGGTTGTTTCGAAGGAATGAAAGCCTTCCCGCAGAAGGACGGAAACATCAAGCTCTTCCGTCCCGACCGCAACGGACAGAGAATGCACGACAGCCTCATAGGACTCAAGAGCCCCGGTTTTCCCGTCGACCTATTCGTCGACGCGGCGAAGGGAATCGTCAAGCGCAACAAGGAGATCGGCTTCGCCCCCTCCTACGATCCGGCCTGGGAGAAGGACGACTTTCTCTCCGGCGAGTCGGTCTACATCCGGCCCTTCAGCTACTCCGAACCCGCCATCGGCCTGGGCGTCAGCACGAACCCATGGGTTGTTTTCGTGAGTACCGAGGTCGGCGCCTATTTCAAGCCGGGAAGCAGCGCCGCCGTGGTAACCGGCAAGGTACGGGCCTTCAAAGGAGGTACCGGCTGGATAAAGTGCGACGCGAACTACGTGGTACCCATCCTCGCTAAGAAGGAGGCGGAGGAAGAGGGTTATATGGAGGCGATATTCCTCGATGCCGAGGAGCATACCTATCTGGAAGAAGGATCCTCTTCCAACATCTTCGTTCTTTTGAAAAACGGCACCCTCGTTACTCCGGAACTGGGAGACACGATTCTGCCCGGCATCACCCGCAGCTCCCTCCTCACCCTGGCTCAGGATATGGGAGTGAAGACCGAGGAACGCAGAATCACCATAGATGAAGCGATGAGCGAAGGAAAAGAATGCTTCGTCTCGGGTACCGCCGCGGGTCTCTCCTACATAGGGTCGATCACCCACAGGGGAAAGACCTCAAAGTTCAACGGAGGGAAGATGGGAGAACTTTCCCGCAATCTGCTCATTACTCTAAAGGGGATTCAGTACGGTAAGGGTGAAGACCGCCACGGCTGGATGGTGCCGGTACAATAGCCGCCGGCCAAAGGCTGCCGGACGCCGGCCCCGCCGCGATCCGCGTACCTTCCGCCGCCCCGCGAACCGATAAAAACCCCGTCCTCGACAATAGGCTCTCCCCGGAGGATCGTTGTCTCGACCCTGCCGGTGAACTCGACACCTTCGTAGGGGCTCCATCCGCAGCGCTCCTGCAGCTCTTTCGCCCGAAGAGTCCATTTCGCCTGGGGATCGAAGACCACGATGTCCGCATCGTATCCCGGAGCAAGCACTCCCTTGGATTTGAAACCGTGAATCCTGGCAGGAGCGGAGGAACACACCTCGACCCAGCGGTTCTCACTGAAGCGTCCGGCGGCCACTCCCCCGGAGTAGATTCCGTCCATCCGCATCTCCATTGAGGGGACGCCGCCGGGAATCTTATGAAAACCCAGGGCCAAGCCCTCGGCCTTCTTTTCATGCGAAAAGGGACAGTGATCGGTAGAGACCATCTGCAGAGCCCCGTCGGACAAGGCCTCCCACACAGCCAAACGGTCGGCCTCCGGCCTCACCGGAGGCGCGCACACCGCATAGGCGCTCTCGGTTGCGGGCCTTTCAAGTGCATCGGTGTTGAGAAAGAGGTATTGAGGACAGGTCTCGCCGTAGATCTTCAGCCCCTTAGTCCGAGCCGCACGGATCTCATTTATTACCGCCTCGTTTCCCACATGAAAGATTTCCAAGGGCGCGGAAAGGTACTCGGCCATGGCTATTACCCGCCGGGCAGCTTCCGCCTCAAAGAGGGCCGGCCGCGTGTACTCGTGAAGGCGGGGGTGACGTTCGCCGGCCGCCGCGGCCCTCGAGACAAGCATTTGGATCAACGGGAAGTTCTCCGCGTGAACTACCGCCAGACCTCCGCCCCGGTTCACCGCTTCGATCGCCTTGAACAGCTGCACGTCGTCGAGCTCGTAGCCGTAGGCCATGTAGAGCTTGAAGGTGGGGATACCCAGTTCCATCGAGCGCTCGACGAATCGGCGGAGCTTCTTGTCTGCCACGCCGTCGTCCGTACCGAAGACCCCGGGGCCGATATTCATGTGCCATCCGTAGTCGACCGCCGCCTGCCCCTCCGCTTCGCTTTGACGCCGGCCAAAGGCCGCATCCGTATCCTCCCCCGCCTCCGGATGGATAAAGGAGACCACCGTGGTGGTACCGCCTACAGCAGCGGCCCGGGTACCGGAATAAAAGTCGTCGGAAGAGACAAGCCCTCCTCCTGCGTCGAGGGAGAGATGCACATGGGTATCCACTCCGCCGGGGAATACCAGCTTCCCCGCCGCATCGATTATCCGTTTTGCCGAAAACCCCTCACCGAGAGCGGCGATCTTTCCCCCGGAGACCGCCAAATCGGCACTCACCGTGGTATCGCAGTTGACGATTTTCCCGTTTTTGACCACCAGATCGTACATGTGCTTATTCAAAAGACTCGCTTTCCATATCTATAGGAAGATCGGGATAGATCTGCAGATCGTAGTCGTCTCCCAGGGGGAAGAGAATGGCCCGCTGGTTGAGGTAGGAAAGATTGGAGAGTCCCGCCCGCTCCAGGGTCTCCGGATTACGGGTGAGATTGTCGAAGTATTCACTTGAATTGGAGAACTGCACCATCGCCTCGGAGGAATATTCGGTTCGGCCGGTCTTCTCGCGCAGGCGGTAGAGCGTTACTCCCAGATTATTGGAGGTCCGCATGAGCTTCGAAACGAGCAGCCGGTGGTCCTCCCGTACATGTAATTCCAGCGGTTGTTCCCTCCGCATTTTCCGCTCGAGCATCTCGCTGAGGTGGCGATAGTATCCGTCGGCGCTGTGGTAGTTCTTCCGTCGATAGAGAGTGTTCGCCGTCGAATAGACCAGGTTGGGATTGTTCGAGAAGGTCCCCGCGGCACGCTGGAATTCCAGCAGCGCCTCTCGGTAATCCTCTCGGTTGTAGTAAATGTAGCCCTTTTTGTACTTCAGGTCCGGCGGATCGTAGGAGTTTTTCTCCGCCTCGTTGAACATCGCCAGGGCCTGGTCCAAATCCCCGCTGATGTAGTAGTTGAGATCACCTATGTCTTTGTAGAGCATTCCGAATTGCCTTTCCCGGCGGAGAATTCTCCGCTCGAGGGCATCCTCGAAGATCCGCATGCCGTCGTTGTAGGCCGCCCTTGCATCGAGGTACTCTCCCTCCGCATAGTACCGTTCGCCGAGAAGCCGGTGGGTGTCGATCTTCATGGCCAAGCGCTCGGGGGAGAGCGGCGTTACGGCCTTTAAGTTTGCCAGGACGGCAAAGAGGGCCTTCTTTTCATCCCCATACTCCTCCATTTTCTTAAAATAGCGGGAGAGATGATAATGGACCTCCGGCAGATAGGGGTCGGCCTTCTTCGCGCGAAAGAGTACTCGTCTGACATCTTCCAGCTTACCCTTGTCGAGGAGGTACGCCCCGAGCTCCGCGTAGGCCACCGGATCGACTTCGATCGTCAGGTCGGCCTCGAAGCGGTTCTTCAGATTATTTACTTCCTGAAAATTGTCCTTTCTGATGAAATAACGAAGCATTCGGAAAAGCAGCTCGTTCTTTACTCCGTAGCGGTCCATGAGGCGGGCGTAACGGAGTCTCGCCTCCTCGTACTTCGCCGGATCCTCCTTCCCCCAGGTGAGGAAGGTATCTCCCTGGAGCAGGAGGGCATCGTAGTCATCCGGTTCTTGGCGCAGGTAGTGGTCGAGGACATCTACGGCCTTTTCGTAGTTGGCGAGTTTTTCCGTTTCCATTTTCGCCAAGTCAATATATGCCTTCTTTGCCGTAGGAAAATCTTTGATTATTCTTTCGTACTTCTTTTCCGCCAGAATCCACTGCTCCTGATTCACATATTCTTCGGCATATTTGAAGTACTGTTTCTTCATTTTCCATTGCTCGGCGGCACGTTCGAAGTAGGTCTCCGTTTCGAGATAATCCCTTTCCAGCAAACGATCGTAGCCCTTGTCGTAGAGGTAATAGGCGTAGACGGGCCGATAGACGTACCGGTAGGAGAGAAAGCCGACGAGACCGATCGCCGCCGCCGCCAGCACCACCGTCCTGATCACCGGCAGCACGTTGTAGCGGAAGATATAGCAAAAGCTTCCCTTCTCTTCTTCGAATTCGGCGCCGGTCTTTTTCGCGTACGAACTGGGTATTTCTATCTTACGCCCGACGATCTTGCTCACCAAGGCGGCTATGTCTTTGGGACTCTTTCCCTCTACCAGCGCATCGGTAAGTTTCTGAAGGTTTGTGCCGGAGAGGCCCTGCTCACCGATCAGTTCCTCAACGATGAGCTTTAGGTTGAGCGGAAGGATGAGCAAGTTGCTTCTAAGGGAGAAGAAGCCGTCTTCGGTGAGCTCAAACTCTTCATCTCCCTCGGCTTCTTCGAGCTCTTCTCCTTCCGCGGCCGCCGAAACCCCGGTGTCCAAAGCCGGCCCCTCTTCGATGTCGTCCAGGGCGCCGAAGTTCTGTCCCAGATCATCGATGCTGAACTCGTCGACCTCGAACTCTTCCGCCGCCAGCTCTTCTTCGGGGAGTTCCAGTTCTTCGGCTATATCGGCTTCGCCGGCTTCCTCGTCTTCTCCGGGCAGCTCGAACTCGTCGGCCTCGCCAAGTTCGCCGCCGAGGATTTCGTCGGCCTGCTCTTCGAGGTCTGTCGTTTCCTCTTCGGCTTCTTCACCGAATTCTGCGAGTCCCTCGAAGTCTTCTCCCTCGCCTTCGGCGGTCTCCCCTTCATCGAAGGAAAACTCATCGGGAAGAGCAAAATCTTCATCAAAGGAGGAGGAGAAGGCTTCCTCCTCCGGCTCTTCGCCATCTTCAGCAAATTCGGGCTCTTCCGGCAGCTCGTCTTCTCCGGGCAGCTCGAACTCGTCGGCCTCGCCAAGTTCGCCGCCGAGG
>CAZQNO010000012.1:13483-49421 GCA_964594775.1 uncultured Spirochaetaceae bacterium | reverse complement strand
CCTCGAAGTCCTCGAAGTCTTCACCGGCTTCGAAGTCTCCGAGCTCACCCAAATCTCCAAGATCCTCCGGCTGCTCGTCTGCTTCGGCCGGCTCCGGCTCTTCGCCGCCCTCCGGCGCCGATTGCTCGAAGCCTTCCGCTTCTTCCGGAGCTTCGGCCTCAAGGTCCTCCTCGGGTTCCGCTATCGGCCCCTTGAGGGCTTCTCCCGGCTCCCCTTCCTCTTCCAAATCTTCGAGTCCTTCGAAGTCCTCCAGGCCATCGAGAGGAGCCTGTTCTTCAAAGCCGGTGTCGAAGTCTTCAAGGAGCTGGGAGAGATCCTCCTCGTCGTCTTCGGGCACCTCTACATCGGGGACCTGCATGCCCATCCTATTGAGGGTAGAAGGCTCGTTTCCGAGGGAGATGAGTTCGCTTTTTATCTGTTCTATATCCTGAAGATCGGGCATAGAGTTTCCTTATATCAATTTCGGACGTCCCGAAGGGAAAGGTTAGTCTTTTCCCTTTATTCCCGCTGCCTATACTCCGATGATGTTGATAGGAAATATGATGAGACGTCCACTACTGCTCCTTATCAGCACTGTACTCCTGACCGCCTGCCAACCGCAAGGCTTCACGCAGCGACCCTATCCATCGGATCTCCACATTACGATGGAAACGATGAAAAACGCCTCGGCGCCGAGGTGGACCGGTGAATATGTACTCTTCTCCTATAGTGCGCACCATACCGTTCTTCGCGTCGGCATCGCCTTCGCTCACGAAGAGTACCGCACCGTCCACAATCTCTTCAGAAATCCTCATAACGTTTTCGTGCTTCCCTACCGTCCCCCGCAGGATGAGGGGCAGCTGGTCTATCGATATGTGGTCGACGGCATGTGGATTTCCGACCCGCAAAACCCTCGTACGATGGATACGGCACAGGATGTGCGGCTCTCATACTACTTTATTCCCCGCTCGCGGGAAGAGATCATGACGATGGAACTGGAAGAAGCGGGAAAACATACCTTCACCTTCCGCAGCAGCCGGGCAAAACGGGTGAGCCTCGCCGGGAGTTTTAACAGCTGGGACCCGTACCTGTACCGGCTAGAGAGGGTGCCGGGTACCGACGATCTCTTTTCCCTCTCCATTGCCCTGCCCGAAGGCACTCACTATTACTATTTTCTAGTCGATGGAAAACGGATGATAGACCCCCGTAATCCCAACCGCATGGTCAGCTCCAAGGGATATACCGTTTCGGTCATCGAGATTTCGGGCTGATTCCGCTTGCCCCAAACGGGGATATCCGGGCCGAAACCTGCTGCATCGCCTGCGGACTATCGGCCCTGGCAATCACCTCCCATAATTTTCCGTCACCGCTGCCCTCAATAGAACGGATAATAGAGGAGGGCCCCTCCCAGAAGAGATCGAGAAAAGAGCCGTTTAGACAGGCCGTCACGCCGAAGGGAATTCCGGTTTCGCCTATTCTCTCCGGAAGGGCCGCCTCGAAAAGCTCCTTTGTTTCGGGGCGGTATTCTTCTCCATTGGCCTTTATGTCGATCCACAGATCGGCTTCTTGAAACACGTCGTTCCATCGGTCGAAAAAACTGTCACGGCAAATCGTCAGACCGCAGCGCAGGCCTGCCGCATCGAAGAGTTCCGCCTTCTCGACGGTGCCCGCCGAGAGTCCGGCCTGCTCAGTTTCAAAGGGAGTGAGATAGACCTTGTCCTGGTGGTATACCGTCTTCCCCTCCGGGTCGTATACCACCGCCCGGTTGTAGAGCTCACCGCCCTCTAAGGCGAAATAGCTTCCCGCCACGATCCAGACCGAGTAACGACGGGCCGCGCCGCCCCAGATTTCGTCCATCAATTCACGAACTCTATCGGATCGCTCCGCAAGGAGTCTTCGCAGAAAGTCTCGGCTCATCGTCCCGCCAAGCATTACCGCCGCCTCCTCCATGCTTTTAACCTCGGCAAGGGCTTCGATCTCCTCGGAAAGAGAGAGAAAAACGTTGATGTACTCGGGAAAGACCAAGAGCTCCGCACCCTGAGCCGCCGCCTTCGCTGCGCAGGCCTCGATGCTCCCGGCAAAACGCGCCGGACTGCGGTAATTTTCGATTTTTACCTCGTACTGCACCGCCGTCACTATGGGCGCGACTTTCCCCCCGCCATGCTCCGCGGCGGCGAATACGAGGCCGGAAAAGAGAAAAATCGGCAAGAGAAACCCGGATAAATGAAAAAAGTTACCCTTCATCCTACCATTATGCGGGTAAATTTGCCATATTTAAAGTCAGAGAATACGTAGGAGGAGATGAATGGAGAAAGCAGAATTCATTGCGGGCCTTACAACCGTTATTACCGATGTAAAGACGGGGCTTCTGGCAACGGTAGACGGAAAAAGCATGCCCCATATGCGCTGGATGACTCCGACTTTGCTCGAGCAGCGGCCGGGCGCGCTCTACGCGGTAAGCAGTAAAAATTTCGCGAAGCGGGAACAGCTGGACGAGAATCCGAGGGTCCAATGGCTGTTTCAGACCAGGAGCTTAGATACAATTTACTACGTCGACGGCTTTATCAATCTTATCGACAATAAGTCGCTTCTCAGCGAAGTGCTGGAGGTTCTGGCCCCGAGGCTGCGGACCTTCTGGAACGTAAATCCCGACGAAACCAGCCTCTTCGTACTGGAGACGGTAATGGAATCGGGACGCCTCTTCCTCCCGATGAAGGGAACGAAGCGGGACATAGAGCTGGGAGGCGAATAGAAATGGCACAGAAAAAACTGATCGAAAAAATCGGCAAGGAGGCGAACAAGAAGCTTCTCTACCGGCTTCTGCTGATACGGAGATTCGAGGAGAAGGCCGCTCAGATGTACGGTCTGCGAAAAATCGGCGGTTTCTGCCACCTCTACATAGGGGAAGAGGCGGTGGCCGTCGGCGCCATAAGCGCTCTCGATCTGGAGAAAGACTACGTGGTCGCCGCCTACCGTGACCACGGACACGCCCTCGCCTGCGGAATGGACCCCAACGCGGTAATGGCCGAGCTCTTCGGAAAGGAGGGGGGGTGTTCTCGGGGGAAGGGCGGCTCCATGCACCTGTTCGACCGGGAGAAGCACATGTACGGCGGTAACGGCATCGTCGGAGGGCAGATCCCCGTAGCAACCGGTGTGGGCCTGAAGATCCGCTACATGGAGGAGGACGGTGTAGTTCTCTGTTTCTTCGGCGACGGGGCGATCCACCAGGGAAGCTTTCACGAGAGTCTTAACCTGGCGAAGATCTACAATCTGCCGGTCATCTACATCGTGGAAAACAACCATTACGGCATGGGCACCGATTTCCGACGGGTCTCCTCGGTCGAAGACTTTACGAAAATGGCCGTGGGATACGGCATCGAAGGACGACAGATCGACGGCATGAACGTTCTCACCGTCTACGATGAGGTGTCGAAGGCGGTGGAAGCGACCCGCAAGAGCGGTTCTCCCATGCTTCTGGAAATTCTCACCTACCGCTACAAGGGGCATTCGATGAGCGACCCGGCAAAGTACCGGACCAAGGATGAACTCCAATCCTACAAAGACCAGGACCCGGTTATCATCATGCAGAAAGAGATGAGCGAATCGGGACAGCTGAGCGAGAAGCAGTTCGAGAAAATGGACGAGGAAGTCAAGCAGCTCTGCGACGAGGCGGTGAACTTTGCCGAAGAAAGTCCGGAACCCGAACTCTCCTCCCTCTGGGAAGATGTACTGGTGGAATAGGAGCACAAAGATGGCACAGATAGCATTTAGAGAAGCGATACAACAGGCGATAGACGAGGAGATGAGCCGGGACGAAAACGTCATCCTCTTCGGCGAGGAAGTGGCCCAGTACAACGGCGCCTACAAGGCGACCCAGGGACTTCTGGACAAATGGGGAGAAAAGCGGGTTTTCGATACTCCGATCTCGGAGGAAGGGTTCACCGGAATGGGAATTGGCGCCGCCATGGCGGGGCTGCGGCCCGTCGTCGAGTGGATGACCTTCAACTTCTCCCTGATGGCGATCGACCAGGTAATAAACAATGCGGCAAAGAACCTCTACATGTCGGGGGGCCAGTTCAAGACTCCCATCGTATTCCGCGGCCCCAACGGTCCGGCTGAATATCTGGCAAGCCAGCACTCCCAGGCCCTTCAGTCGATCTTCGCCCATGTCCCCGGGCTGAAGGTGCTTGCCCCTTCCACCCCCTACGACGCGAAGGGGCTGCTGAAGAGCGCCATCCGGGACGATAATCCGGTAGTCTTTATGGAGGCCGAGCTGATGTATGCCTGGAAGGGCGAGGTCCCCGGGGAGGAGTATCTCATCCCCATCGGCAAGGCCGACATCAAGCGTGAGGGAAGCGACGTGAGCCTCATCTGCTACCACAAGCCGACGAGGATGGTCCTGGAGGCGGCGGAGAAGCTGGCAAAGGACGGAATCGAAGCGGAGGTGGTAGATCTGCGCAGCCTTCGTCCCCTGGATGAGCAGGCGATCTACACCTCGGTGCGAAAGACAAACCGCTGCGTGGTCGTCGACGAATCTTGGCCCTTCGCATCGGTGGGCGGTCATGTAGCGTGGCTGGTCTCGAGCAACTGCTTCGACTTTCTCGACGCCCCGGTGGAATTGATCTCCGGCGAGGATGTACCGATGCCGTACAATCACAATCTGGAACTCGCCGCCCAGCCCTCCGTGGAAAAGGTGGTAAAGGCAGTTAAGTCCGTACTGTATGTCGATTAGCGTGAACGAAAGAAAGGAGTGTCTCTAATGGCAGAGAAAGTAGTAATGCTCGCCCTCTCCCCGACGATGGAAGACGGTACCATCGTTTCGTGGAACAAGGGCGAAGGTGATAGGGTAAGCAGCGGCGACGTCCTCTGCGAGGTAGAAACCGACAAGGCGACGATGGACTACGAGTCGACCCAGGAGGGCATCCTCCTGAAGATCATAGTTCAGGAGGGCGGCTCGGCGAAGGTCGAAGAACCCATCGCGATCATCGGCGAGGAGGGAGAGAACATCGACGATCTTCTCGAAGAGATCGTATCGGAGGGCGGCGGCGCTGAGGCTGCCGACTCCGAGGAGGCCGCAGAAAAAACCGAGTCGAAGGAGAAGGCCGGCGCCGAAGGGAAAAATGCCGAGACGGTAAAGACGGGTATCCAAAGAGAAGAAGCCGAAGGAGATGGCCGCAGCAAGGCCTCGCCGATCGCCCGAAACCTAGCCCGGCAGGCGGGTATCGACCTAGCGAGGATCTCCGGCAGCGGACCCGGCGGCAGAGTAGTAAAACGGGACATCGAAACAGCGATTAGCTCCGGATCTCTCCGACCACGGCTCTCCCCCGAACTCGCCGAGAAGGTCCGTGCGGCGGAAGCAGGGGCGGGCGGCGAGGCGGCAGGCAGTGCCGGCGCTTCAGCTACGGGAATCGAGGAGCGGCGCATACCCGTCTCCCGCAAGCGAAAGGTCATAGCGCAGCGACTCTCGGAATCGAAGTTCACCGCACCTCACTACTACCTCGGCCTCTCGGTCAACGTAGATGCCATGATGCGGAGCAGAAAGCACATCAACGAGCGCATGCAGAAGCGGGGAGCCGGCAAGCTCGGCCTCAATGCCTTCCTCATGAAACTGGCCGCCGAAGCGATCAAGCGTTATCCCATCGTCAACTCGACCTGGGAAGAGGAGGAAATCCACATCCACGGAAGCATCGACATAGGTTTGGCGGTTGCCCAGGAAGACGGCCTCATTACCCCGGTGCTGCGAAACTGCGGAGCGAAAGGCATCGCCCGCATAAGCGCAGAATTGGACGATCTCGTAGAACGGGCGAGAAACAATGATCTCTCTCCGGAGGAATACCGCGGCGCCACCTTCTCCATCAGCAATCTCGGCAGCTACGGGATAGAGGAGTTTACCGCCGTAATTAATCCTCCGGGATCGGCAATTCTTGCCGTCGGCGCGGTCACCGAACAAGCTCGAAGGCTTGAAAACGGAACGATTTCCTTTGATACTGTCATGAAGGTCACCCTCTCCTGCGACCACAGAGTGATAGACGGCGCGGTGGGAGCGGATTTCCTGCGCAGCTTCAAGGAGATAGCGGAAGATCCCTACATGAGTTTCATTTGAAAAAAGGAGAACCTACACATGAGTAACGATTACGATCTCGCGGTGCTCGGCTCGGGACCCGGCGGCTACGTCGGCGCCATTCGGGCCAGTCAATTGGGTCTCAAGACCTGCATCATAGAGAAAGACAAAATAGGCGGCGTCTGTCTCAACATCGGCTGCATTCCTTCCAAATCCCTGATCCACCAGGCAGAAGTCTTTCGCAGCGCCGCCGAACTGCAGCGAATGGGAGTACAGGTCGACAGCTCGAGCCTCGATTATGCAAAGGTCCAAGAACAATCGCGAACGGCGGCGGATACCCTCTCCAAGGGAGTTGCGTTTCTGCTGAAAAAGAACAAGATCGAGGTCGTCGAGGGGGAAGGAGTCATAAGCGGAGAGAACGAGATTACGGTAAACGGAGAAACAAAAATCACCGCCGCTAATATCCTTATCGCCACCGGATCGAGTCCTAAGCAGATCCCCGGTTTCGACTTCGACGGAGAGAAGATTCTCAACAGCACCGATGCGCTTATGATGACCGATCTGCCGCAGAGCATTCTCATTCTCGGGGCAGGGGCCATCGGCTGTGAGTTCGCCCACATCCTGGCGAGCTTCGGTGTGGAGGTGACTATCGTGGAGATGCTCGACCAGATCCTTCCCAACGAGGACCCCGAGACGGCGAAGATCCTTGCCCGCTCCTTCAAGAAGCGGAAGATAAAGATGCACACCCAAGCGAAGGCCTCCAATCCCCAGGTCGAAAAGGGGAAGGTGAAGCTCGACGTAGAAACGAAGAAGGGCAAAGAGACGCTGGAGGCGGAGAAGCTCCTCGTGGTTGTGGGCAGAGGCCCGAACACGGAAGGCATTGGTCTCGAAGCGGTGGGAATAGCACCGCAGCGAGGTTTCATTCCCGTGGAAGACTACTACCATACCGGAGTCGGCTCGATCTATGCCGTCGGCGACGTAGTAGACAGCCCCCTCCTCGCCCACGTGGCGACGAAGGAGGCGGAAATCGCCGTGGAACACATGGCGGGCAGGGGACACGAAAAGCGGATTGATCCCAGCTCCATCCCGATGGCGGTCTACACCGAACCGGAAGTTGCCGGTTTCGGCTATACCGAGGAGGAAGCGGTAAAACAGGGCCATGAGGTGAGCAGTGCCGTCTTCCCCTACCGCGGCGCGGGCAAGTCGGTGGCCATCGAAAAAACCGAAGGGCAGGTAAAGATCATCTACGATACGAAGACACAGGAGATCCTCGGAGGACGCATTGTGGGAAGCGAGGCCACGGACCTCATTCACGAACTCCTTCTGGCCAAAAACGCCGAACTGCTCACAGAGAACATCTCGACGATGATCCACGCCCACCCCACTCTCTCGGAGGCGATCATGGAAGCGGCTCGGGCCGCAGAGGGATGGGCGGTCCACGCATAGCCGCGAAAAGGAGAGAATTATGCAGGAACGACAAGTAACGAAGATGGGAGGAAACGATATAACCCTTATCGGTCCCGCCCTCAAAGTAGGAGATACGGCTCCGGATTTCACCGTTCTCGATAACGAGCTGCTCCCTAAAACCTTAAAGGATTACGAGGGCATGATAAAACTCATCAGCGTGATCCCGTCGATAGACACCGGGGTCTGCGATGCGCAAACCCGAAGATTCAACGAACTGGCTGCGGAGCTTTCGCAGGATGTGGCGGTGTTAACGATCAGCATGGACCTTCCCTTCGCCCAGAAACGCTGGTGCGGGGCTTCGGGAGTCGAACGGGTGGAAATACTTTCCGACCACCATTGGGCCGATTTTGGTGAAAAGTACGGAGTGCTGATAAACGAGCTGCGCTTATTGAACCGCAGCATCTTCATTCTGGACAGGGAGAACCGTATCCGCTATATCGAACTGGTGGAGGAAAACCACACGCATCCCGACTATGATACGGCGATCGAAGCGCTGAAACAGCTCTAAGCTTATCCTTACTGTTCTTATTGGTTGTCCTCGGCTTTTGCCGGGGCCGCGGCGGCGGAGTTTTTTTCCCTGTTCCACTGAACGAGTCCGAAAACTATAACCCCGACGGTAGCGAAAAAAATCACCGCATGTGCAATCGAAACGAGCGTATCAGATGGACCCACCGTTTTCTCCTCTTATCACTTTGGCTATATGGTATGCGCCAGTCTATCATACTAATCGGCAGTTGAAAAGCCGGTATAAAGTAGTAACAGCAATTTTGAAGTGTTGTCGCCAACAGTTTAGAAAACGAAATTTTTGCTAAGGAAATGAAGCAAATTCTCAGTTTGGAAGTCAAGAGACTTCCAAACTGAATTGCTGAAGTAGTAAGTACACCTTTACCATGTCATGAGCCTCCAAGCTTCCGGTTCCCTGCCGGCCCGATCCCATCCGGAATAGGAGTTTATCTCCGTTCCGTCGGGGCGGACTTGGGTGAAGTGGCTTCCGTAATCGGCGATTACCCGGTAGGACGGGAGATTTCCCGTCTGTGAAATGATCCCCTGCAGGGCCGCCGCCAATTCTTCCTCGCTGCCGTATCGCCGCTCCGTCACCACCGCCGAGACACCCAGTTCATCGGCAAGAATTCCGGTAAACGCCGCCTTGTCTCCCACGTATCCGCTTTCGATATCGAAGTGTCCCTGCCAATCCGCCTCCCGAAAGACTCTGCTCACATCCTGCCAATCCACATCGGGATGGGCGTCCATATAGGCAAAGGCGATCGATTGCGCAAGACAGTAGCCGTCGCCGTTTGCTGCGTCCAAGACCGTCCCGGCGGTTTCCGTTTCCAAGCGCTGCTGCGAATAATGATCCAGGTCTATTCTGTGTTCAATTCCGGAGAAACCGTCCCTCCCCTTGAGGCCCGAAGCCAGGAGAAAGGTTTGATAGTTCTGAAAGAGCTCCGTCTTTCCCGAAGAAGCATCGGCAGATACAGGCTCGCCGAAAATCCGCGCGTACTCCCTCTCCCGCATCTCCCAAGCGTATGCACTCCTTGGTGTATACACAAGAGAATCTCCAAGAACGGAGCCGTACTTCTCCATCAATTCGTATTTCGCCATGAGCTCCGCTCCCGCGGGGATTCTCTCCTGTGAGGGATGCTGAACATAGGTACCCTTCTTCTCGCTCCACCTCAATCCGGCCCGGTCCATCATTCCCAGAGCCTCTTGCCGGCTCACCCCGATATAATCGGCAACGTCCCGGCTGAACGAACCCTTGTCGTGCACCGCTAAGAGCCGGCCGCTTTCATCCCAGAGGTGATGAGAACCGTCCCACATGAGATAGCCGTCCTTAGAGAGCCGCCAGAAATCCGCCGAATCGTCGTAGAGCGATACGAGGGAGGAGGCATCCCCCGCTGAGCCTCTCTTCAAAGCGGCCATGTCGACGAAGAGGCTCGGAATATAGCGGTAAAAATCTCTGCTATACCGTTGATCCCTGCCGATACCGACGGCCATTTCCGCGTGAGCCCGCACGGCGGATGACAGTTCATCGCTCCATCCGGGGCTGTCCTCTGCACCGCCGTTTATGCCGTCCCTATGAGCCTCATGCTGCAAAACAAGGGCAAGGAGCTGGGCCTGCAGCAAACCGGCATTTTCCAAAGCGTCAGCCGGCAGCCCGGGGAGGGAAAGGCGGAGGATTCTTCCTCCCTCTCCGTCTGCGGCGGTAAGACCGAGGTAGTCTTCTCCCTGGGAGATGAGGAGTCGGTCCCTGCCGGAGAGAATTTTCCGCAAAGTCTCCGCCGCCGTTTCATCACCGAATGAGTATTGAAAACGAAGCGCACTTTGCGTCACCCCCTCTTCGGCTCCGTCAAGCAGCGAGGCGATCCGCCCCTGCAAACTCATTGTTCTCATGCCTTCAAATACTCGGGAAAGCCGAGCTGCCGACAGATCATAGCCGCTGCTTCCCAGCGAAAAGCCTTCGAGTTCGAAGCCCCTGCCAAGACGAAGTTCCATCAAGCCGACGGATGAGGCCGAAAGCACATTGAGGGTCAGCTCCCCGTCTATTCCATAGGCTGCCGCCGCCGAAGCCAGGTCGATCCCCAGCTCTCCCACGTCCCTGATACCGATGGTATCTTCGGTAGAGAAACCGTGCGTCCGGCTGTCCTTTAGAAAGGCATTGTGGAAGGCATTTCTTCCGATCGTTCCAACGAAGCCGTCGGCCACCGAAACGATGGTCCGCCCCGAAGAGAGTTCTTCGAAAAATTCGTTTTCATCATAGACAAAGCCCCCGGAAGAGGAGTAGTCGAGTCCGGAAAACCCGGAGCGCAGCAGAGCCGCCGAGACGGCGCTTCCTGTTCTTCGCCCCGCCTCCTCCATCAGCGCCTTCGTACTCCAATCCGTCGCCGCCTGCGGTTGCAGGCCCCACACGGCCCCGTTGGCCGTCGAAAGAGCGGAAAGAGAGGCACTGATCCCGAGCCGTATACCCGCCTCATCGAGTGAGATGCGGCCGGAGTTGACATCAGCGGAAGAGAAGAATATATCGTCCCCCATATTCGCCAGAATCTGTCCGACACCGGGAGCGAGAAGGGAGGCGGCCACGCTCATCCCCACGTTCACCACCTGACGGGTCGTAGGTGCGGAAAAGTACCCGTCACTCTCTCCATCGTTATCCGCGTCGTCGTCCCAGAGCTTCCGGTCCCAGGAGGGGATTTCCATCATCGCCAGACCCCGGGCCTGTCTCGCCTCCTGCCGGTAGAGCTTTGTGTATATCCGCCCCATCTCGCCGTAGCCCTTCTTGACCATCCGCTGCCGATCATCCTCGTCCATTTCAGGAGCAAAGCCGATATGAAAGGCAAAGAGACCGGCGGACTTCCGACGAAGTCCGTCTCCGGCTCCCGCATCGAGCAGCTCCCGCTTTGAATCTCCGGAGGCGGTCCAAAAAGATTTTCTCGCAGCGGTAAACCTATCGGAAGCTTCGGTCCCTACGGCCTTCAGCACCGTCGAGAGGTCTTCGCCGTAGCCGCCGAATACGAGGCTGCGCCGCCCTGAGATTTCCTCAAGGGCCCCGGTATACTCCGTGCGGGCCTCTTCGAAGGAACCGTGCTCCCGCAGCAACGAATCGAGCCGACTTTCCCAGAGAAAATCCGGTTCCTCGTAGTAGCGATAGGCGGCCACCCACTGCCGTTCGTATTCGTAGTCCCGAAGGCTTATGTCGACGATCGCCTTTCTCTTGTATCCGCCCTGCTCTCTCCGATAGCCT
Source organism: uncultured Spirochaetaceae bacterium (assembly GCA_964594775.1). GTDB lineage: Bacteria > Spirochaetota > Spirochaetia > DSM-16054 > Sediminispirochaetaceae > CAYFVU01. The sequence goes on along the minus strand of CAZQNO010000012.1, from coordinate 38,175 downwards.
AGACTCCTGAAACTCGTATTCACGCTGCGTTCCACCGTCTCGTTTGCCTTTCGTATGGCCGAATCGAGATATGCGCTCTCTCTGTCGAGGAGCTCTCTCAGCCCATCCACCATTAGCTGAAGCTCTGATCGCTGCATCGTTTCCTCAAGCCGGGATCGGAGTTCCGGCAGATCTCCGAGGTACCTCTCATAGGCAGAACGCACAGAGGAGCTGTAGCGAGTAAAGGCCGTGCTTTGGCTCGATAAAATTTCCTTCGCCGATGTAAAAACCGAGAGCCCGTGGCCCTCTTCGGCCGCCGACAGCGGACCGCTTCCTTCAAAATTCACTTCAGCGAGAGAAGGCAGCTTCCCGTACTCGCCGGCCATCGGCGCGCGAGAAGAGGCGAGACCCGCCGCATATGCCTGCAGGCGCCTGCGCATCTTTTCCCTTTCTCTCTCGGCCAGACTTTCCCGGTAACGGACGATGCGCCGCTTCCACGTTTTCTCCCCCTCGTTGTAGCGCGTTTTGAAACTCCGGTCCCATTTTACGGCGAGCTTTTCGGAGGACTTCACCGCTTCCTTCCAGACTTCCTCTGCCCGGCCCAAAACCCGCCTCGCCCTATGCTCCCACGCGCTTCGCCCTTCGTGTAAGAAACCGGCGGCCCTCTCACGCTTTTCCCGCAGTCTCACCCGCGCTCTTTCGGCCCGCAGTTCGAACAAAGCTCTTGCATAGTCTTCGGTCTTTCCCGATTCGGTGTGGATGAGCGCATGGGAGAGCAGTAAGGCTTTCTCGTTCCAAGCCGCATCGGCGTAGTGCTTCTTCCAGAGACCTTTTCGCTCGGTTTCGGCCGAAACCGACGCACGCAGGGCCGGCAGGGTGAGTGAAGAAAGGAACTCATCCGCCCTCAGCACCGTCTCCGGGTCAAGGGCAGGATCCCCGGCCAAGATATCATCGAGGCGCCGCTCCTTTTGCGCAAAGAAATCCGAGGCGAAATCGAAGGCACCCTCTCCCGATTCCCACTCTTCGGCCCATTCGGTCCAGCTCCTTTTCTCTTCGCTTATGAGCCGGTACTCCGCCTCGAGACGGTGCTTCTCCTCTTTCGCCGCCCGGTACTCGCCGAGGCCGAGAAGAAATTCCTCCCTCTCGTCGGCCCCCGACATACCCATTCTGCGCAGGCCGGCCCGCAGCTCGGCGATATCGCCGGCCTTGCTGCGCATTTCATTCGCCGACACCTTCGCCGCCGCCGCGGCTCCGGTCATTGCGGCAGCGGCGGGAAAATTGAGCGTCGCATAGAGGGCCGCGGCGGCGGCGGCATACCCGGCTGACTGAATGTTGTACGACTTCTGCATTGATTTGAAGAAGTCGTACTTCTTATCCGCCGCATCGTCGATCCCCTCGAAGAGCTCTGCTCCCAGATCTTCGATCGCCGCACGGTGGAGCAGAGACCCTTCTATCTCTTCTCCTCTTTCCTGCAGATAGGAGCGATAGAATGTGTAGAGCTCGAGTTTTTTCTCGTCCCCGTACACCCTTGAATAAGCGGCTCTCTGCGCGGCCTTCAGATGATCCGCGCCGGAGTTTTCAACCTTATTCTTTAAGGATTTGTATACCCCGTTTTTCGAGGCGTACCCCGGATCGAGGCCGCCCACCTCATGCCCGTAGGCAAGGGCGAAATCCCGCAGCAGGCCGGAAGCGGAAGTTCCCCGGCTCTCCACCTCCCGCATCCATTGTTCAGGACTATCGAGGGAAACGAGAAAGAGATCGTAGAGCTTGTCATCCGCCTTCTCTTGAAAACGATGGTAATCGTCCCGGTTCTTCTCTCTCTTCGCCTCGAGAAGACCCGGGGCTTTTTCGATTCCTCCCAATCGCTCCTTGTAGAGGTCTTCCCGCTCAAAGGCCAGTGCAAGTTCCTCCGGGACCTTCGCGCCGTAGGAACCGGGGGCCTCTTCTTCAAGGACCTTCTGCAGCCGGGACAGCTCTTTTTCGGCCTTCTCGTGCGCATCTACCGCTGCCGTATATTCACTCCGCAAATCCTCCTCGAAGGGTTCCTTCGATTGAAGCCGCAGAAGAATCCCCCGGAGACGCTCCATCTCCTCCTCTACGGCGGCGCGGCCGGTCTGCTCATCAGAATAGGGAAGCCGCCGAAACTCTTCGGTGCGCTCGGCAAGATCGTAGAGCAGCTCGTCGTACGTTTTCCGCTCCTCCGGGTCCTGCGCGAAAAATTCACCTATCTCCTCCAAGCGCTGCCTGCGCCTGCGGGCCTGCGCTTCAACGAGCACCGCCTGCTCGTACAACTCCGCCGCCGGTGAGGCGATCTTCTCCAGCTCCTCTTTTACCAGACTCCTGAACCTGTCTTGAGAACGGTGAACATAGGCACCATACTCTCCCCTGACGCTGTTCCAGTACTCCGCAGCCTCGCCTCGATAGAGGTGAAGCTCCGCCGAGAAGAGCAGCTCTTCGCTTCTCTTCTGCAGATCGAGGACGGCACCGAGTGCCTCGATGTAAGGTCCCCGATGCACCTCATTCCAATACAGAAGCTCTTGTTCCTCGTTCACCCAAAAATTCTCCGCCTCTGCGAAGCGATGCCGCCACAGCCGGTCGGCCTCGGCCCGAAGAACACCGCTCCTCTCCTTCCATAGATCTCTTTGCGAAAGCAGTTCCTCGTGGTCCTGCAGCAATCCGGCCCTCTCCCGGCCGTAGTCCTCATCCCGGCTCCTTTCCCATTCGATCCTCTGCCGGATTAGTTCTTCTTCCGATGCGAAGAGCGATTCGATGTCTTCCCGTTTCCACGACACTTCACGGTCGACGTACTGCCGTAGATAGGCCTCTTTTAAAACATCGAGCCCTCCGCTCTCCACCGCAGAGAGCTGTTCCCTCAGTTCACTGCCGGAGAAACCCTGGTCCTCCAGATGCCTGCGCTCTTTCGTCAGTCTGTAGAGAAGATCCTGGGGTTCTCCGCCGGCGACGGGCAGGAACGTTTGGGAGAATTGGGCGGGAAGACAGCCGGCACTGAGAAAAAATCCGGCGATTAACAGTAGGTATCCTTTCATCGGGGGCCTCCTCATCCGGTACTATGCAGTTTCAGGTCCTGCTGCTTGCGCCTTTTTCAAAAAAAATCACGAATCCTTCTCTCCCGCTAATTCCCCGCAAAGGGAGATAATCGATAATGCCGAGAAGAAGGACCGTATCCTTCACCATAGCCTGTCTCATATGCGTGTTTCTGCGGCCCCCCGCAGGACTTTACGGTCAAAGACTGCTCAGCATAGGAGAAGCCTTAGAAGCGGCGCGAGAAGCTTCCGTCGAGCTCCGGTATGCCGCGGCCCTGCGAAACAGCCGTCTCTCGCGGCTCTCCCCCCTCATCACCGACCACATCCCCGTCTTGACCCTCTCCTACCGCGGGAGCAACGAATACTTCGCCGATAGGGACTACGAGCGCAGCCACGTTCTCGGCTTAGGCGGGCGAATTCAGCTCTTCGACGGAGGAAGGAGCCTGCTTCGCCGGCGCAGCCGCATCTTAGAGGGTGAACTTCTCGAGACGGATTACGAGGAAATCGAAGAAGAGCTGAGATACCGGCTCATAGAGGGCTATTGCCGCTGCCTCGCTGCGGAAGAAGAGGTGGAACGAAAGAAGGAGGCCTATCGACACGCTTCGCGAAACATCTCTCTTCTTCGGATAGAACTCTCCCATGGGCGCATCCTCCGGGAGGAGCTGAGCGATTCGGTTTTACTGCAGAAACGGCTCGCCCTGGCGCTCCGAAAGGCGACTTTCGCCTTAGAGTCGGCGATACGAGATTTCAGCCTTCTCACGGGAAATGAGGAAGCCCGTCCCCGGGGCGGAATCCCTAAGGACTATCAATCGGCCCTTCTGTGCCGCTATCCTTCACCGGCGCCGCTCATCGACTCTCTTCGCGCCGATTCACCGGGCATTCGAGCGGCTGCACGCGGCATCGAGAAACAGCGCATCGCGCTGCAGCAGCACCGAAGGCGTTTTCTTCCCTCCGCATCCCTTTTCTCCGTCCTCTCCTTCGACGGGCCCAGCTTTCCTCCGGTGAATCCCGAGCTCACTTTCGGCGTGACGATACGCATCGGCAGCGCATCCTCCGGCAGCGCATCCTCCGGCAGCGGCACTACAGGGATCAGCTACACCGCAAGCGCCGTCTCCCGTCACTACGGCGGGGCCGGTTACGATTCTCTCTCGGCGGAACTCCCCCTCTATGGCCAAGACAGCGAGAAGGACGTCCTTCGCGCCGCCTTGGCCAGGGCCCGTGCTTCGCAAAGACATCTCTCCCTGTCCCTCGAGGGGCAGCTGCGGGAGCTCTACGGAGAGGTGCAGATTCTCGATGCCGAACTTCAACTGCTGCGAAACCGCATCTATGCGGATGAGAAAAAGGGAGAGCGGGAGGCCCTTCTCTACAGGAGAGGCGAACTCGATCTCCGCAGCCTTTTCCATTCTCAGACGGCCCTCGACGAACTCCACTCAGCCCTTTTTTCCAAGACAGTGGAGCTGTTTCTCTTCGAATATCGTCTGCTCTCCCTCTGTGGAAAACACGAGGAGGCCGAAAGGGCAGCGGAAGAATTCTTCATCCCCGCAGAGAACGAGGTGCTGCGATGATTATGCAGATGAAAACGCACGAACCCTATCGGCCTGTTCGGCGGACTCTTCAGCGGCCGCTTCTTTCGCCTCGTATTTCTCTATTGCCCGCGCTCTTTCCCCTCTTCCTTCTGCTTTCCTGTACGGGCGGAGAGGCAGCCCCGAGGACAGCGGCGGGAGCACCTGCGGCGGAGGTCCGGGTGCTGAAGCTCCGGGCGGGCATCTATCGGCCGGTTTTCGAGACGGCGGGTACCGTCGTTCCCGTCCGCAGACAGACCGTCTCCGCCCCCTACTCCGGCGAGCTGACCGACATCTACTTCAGACCCGGGGAAACTACCGAACGGGGAGCGCCTCTGGCGCGCCTCTCTGCAGGCTCGATCGAAGAGGAACTCCTCCTCCTTCGACAGAATATATCCACCAAGAAGCGGGAATGGGAGGCGGCGGAGCTGAATCTCATAGAGGCCCGCGAGCGGGCGGAAAAGAACTGGCACGGTCTGCGCCGTCTTCGTCTTCAATACGATAGAAGGGAAAAGGAGCTGCAGGAAGCGGAGGAAAACTACCGGCGCAGGAGTGAGCTGCGAGAGGCCGGCGCCATCTCCGAGGAAGATTTGAAGCTGAGCCTTCGAGCCAGGGAAAAGGCGGAATACGAACTGAGCCGCAGCCGGCTTCTCTTGGCCGAAGCCGCCGTCGGTTTCGAGACGGAGGAACTCGAGATGGAGGCCTATATCTCTCATCTCGCGGAGAGAGAGAAGATGAGAATCCGGATCATAGAGGCTGAGTTGGAGGAAAAAGCCCTTGCCGCGGCGCAGCTGGAAGAACGGATAGAAAAACGCGTGGTGCGCAGCCCCATCGACGGGACAATTTTCCGTCTCTTCTCCGAGGAGGGAGACTTCGTCCAAACGGGAGATCCCCTCTTCAGCCTCTACGATCCGCGGGACCTGCGAATAGAGGTGGAACTCGGCGAATCGCTCTTTGACCGCATCGGTATCGGCAGCAGCGCCGCGATCGTCTCATCCGAGGGGGAGAAAATCTTCTCCACCGAGATAAGCCACCTGCTTCCCCATATCGATCGAAGGACTAAGAGCTTTACCGCCTACCTCAGCCTTCCCCGCCGAGACGGCGGAGCGCAGAAAGCCCGCTTCTACTCGGGGATGTTCGTGCGGCTCGAGCTCTCGACGGGACCTTCCCGGCCCGCCGTGGCCCTGCCCGTGGATGCCCTGGTACACCTCGAAACAGGAGATTTTCCGGACGGCCGGCACCGGGCCGAAGTCTTCGTCTGTAGGAGAGAGGACGATGATATGCTTTTTGTGAGGAGGAGGACCATTAGCCTCCTCGGCCTGCGGGGTGAGACCGCCTTTGCGCTCGACGGAATTGCCCCGGGAGAGGAGGTTTGCCTTCCTCCTCATAACAATCTCTACGACGGATGTCCGGCAAAGGAGCAGAAAAGATGAAACACCCTAACCTCTCGGCGGCGATACTGGCTGCCGCGGTTTGGATGGTCCCGGCCTGCCGCATGGATATGCGCCCGCCGCAGATCATAGAACAGACCGTTCCCGCAGAGTCCCGGCAGGTTCTAAAGGAAGGAACGCGGCCCTCCATTCTCTTCAGCCGCATGATGGATGAAGAGTCGGTCGAAAGGGCCCTGTACCTGCTAGGGCCGGCGGGAAAGCTCCAGGGCTCGTGGCAATGGAAGGAGAGAGCGGTCTCATTCCTTCCCGCCGTCGAATTCGCTCCCGCCGCCGCATACCGAATGGAACTGCGGGGAGAAGTCTTGGACTACCGGGGAGGGAGCCACTATCCGAACTTCAGCCTTCCCTTCTACGTGCAGGAAGGGCCGGGGGAAGGGCCCGCCGTCCTCTCCATTGAACCCGAAGGAGGTTCGAGCATCGAGGACCCCCTCCTTCCCCTCACCATCCGTTTTTCCTCCCCCATGGAGACCGCATCCGTAGCCGCCGCTCTTCTTCTGCGTCCGGAAACCGAGTTTTCCTGCCGGTGGAACGCCGACTCTACCGTCTGTACTATCAGTCCCCTGCCGCCGGGCTGGATAGGTCCGGCGAGCTACGAGCTGATGATAGAAAAATCAGCGCGGGATATCGAGGGAAGGAAGCTTTCCGCCGCCTTTCGGCGCGTCTTTTTCGTCTCCGCTTCCCCCGCTGTCCTGCCTCCTCCTCAGTTTTCGACCCTTCGCATCGAATGGCCCGAACCCTTTCCCGTAGCGGATGCGGGCCTCTCGATCATCGAAGAGGGAGAGAGTTTTGCCATGAGCTTCGATCGGCCGGTGGACAGGGACAGCATCGAGTATGCATTTTCCCTCGAGCCCTTCTGTCCAGGAGAGCTCTACTGGAGTTCCGACAGCCTCTGCCTCTTCCTTCTCGATCCCGGAAGCTCCTTCGAGGCGGGGAAGAGTTACCACATCGGCCTCTCCCGCGAAGCGGCGGCGGCGGACGGCGGACGGCTGGCCGAAGAGGTGAGCGCCGCCTTCGAAGCGGCGGCGGGTCCCCGTCTTCTCTCTATAGACGGTCTTCCGGAAGACGGATTTCCCCTTTTCCCTCCTCTTGAATCTCCCCTCGGCATTAGCCCGTCGGGCAGCCTCGGCTCCTACAGTTTTATCTGGCATTTCACTGCACCCATAGAGAGCGAAAGCGAGCGGACGGCGCTGCAGGATACCCTGCGTATTTCTCCGCTGTTTCCTTACGACCTTCCCTATCCCACGGTGGTACACCAGCTCTGGATAGATTCTTCCCGCCTGATGAGCCAAATAGAAGGCCTCGGCGCGGGGGCCGCCGGACGGACCTGCTACTACCGCCTCACCCTGCCCGCCTGCGCCGAAGAGGACACGGTGGTGCTGGAGGTCCTCCCATGAGAATTTCTTCGCTCCTCCTTTCCCTTGCCGCTCTTGCCTCCCTCTCCTGCTCGCTGCTCTACGGTCCGGCGGGAGGTCCGCCCTCGGTTTCGGATTATCTGCCGAAAGGAACGCTAACGGCGGCGGAGGGTATTCGACTGGACTTTTCAGAAGACATGGATACCGCGTCGGTAGAGAGGGGCTTTAGCCTCCTCGGTCCGGCAGGTCCCGTTGCGGGAACCTTCCGGTGGTCGGGAGCCCGCAGCCTCCGCTTCCTTCCCGCCGAGATAGAACAGCCTCATCGGTATCTCCTCGAGATCGCCGAGGCGCGCAGCGCCGAAGGTATCGAAATGGAGGAGCCCTTTCTCCGCTACTTCTCCAGCGCTCCCGAACTCCCCGCCCTGGAAATCCTCGGCTGCAGTCCCGGCGCGGGAGAGACGGAGGTCTCTGCCGATGCGGAGATTCGCCTCGAGTTTTCCCGCCCCGTCGACAGGGAGAGTCTCTTCCGCTCCTTTTCCCTCAGACCTCGGCATACGGGAAGCTTCCGGTGGAGCGAAACCGACACGGTGGTGGAATTCCTTTCCGAACTGCCTCTCGCGGGGGGAGAAGACTACCGTATCGAAGTCTCTTCCGGCTGTACGGATAAGACGGGAATCGCCCTTTCGGCGGATTTTAGTTCGCCCTTTACCACCGCCGCCCTGGAGGAAGTTCGCTGCAGCTCGCTGCACATCGACTCTCTTGGCGAGAGCTTCACCCCGGCGGCGGGCGAACTCTACACGATCGAGAAGGACGAGACGATAAAATTTACCCTCAGCCGAGCCCTTGCACAGGAGGAGCGCTACGGCTTTCTCACACCGCCGTACGGCATCGACACCTCCCTTGTGTGGAACGATTCGGGAGACGAGATCTCTCTCGGCTTCGAAGAAGACCTGCTCTGGGACGAAGTCTATCCGGTGGAGCTGGGCACTGAGGTCTTCCGTTTCATCTGCCGGGGAGAAGCTTCGCGGCCCGTTGCCGTAAAAGAGCTCCTCTTCTGCAATCATATCGAAGAGGCCGACCCGCTCTTTGTCTCTCTCATCGAGACCGAGCTCCTGGCCCTGGAAAATTCCCCCGCCGCGGCACTAGACATTCATCTCTCCCATTCGGCGCGCTCGGTGCTGCCGCTGCCGAGCCTTCTCTCCGCTTTCTCGCTCAATGCGAGTAACGGCAGCGCCTATCTCTACATAGAATCGCTGCAGATCATCTCCGCCGAAAAGGGGTATACGGTTGTGCGGCTTTCTTTTGCGGTAGAAACGGGCGCCGGATCGGGCATGCTGAGTTTCCGCGCGGACTCGCAGCTCGAAGATTCCCTCGGGAACCGCATGCGGAAGGATTTCCTGCTGAGTGTAAACCTATGAAGGCACGTTTGCTCGCCGCCGACCTGCTTCTCCACCTCTTTGGGCTGCTCGCCCTTCTCTCTCTTCCCCTTTCGCCATTAGCGCGGGAACTCAGGCGGCCCTTTGCAGAGATCGCGGTATCCTGCCGAGATCTTTCCGCCGATGAAGTCGAACACCTTGTCAGCCGTCCCCTGGTCGACAGACTCGCCGCTCTGCCTAAAATAGAAGACATCTACTCGGTTTCGACCATGGAGGAAAGTCGAATCCGCCTCCTTCTTCGGCGGCGCTTCGACGAGACCGTGCTCCTCTCCCGACTTCTCCGGGAGCTCGATGAACTGCAGAGCTCATTGCCTAAGAAGGCCGGAAGGCCGGAGCTGAGAATCATCCGCCCCTCCCTTCCTCCCATCATCATCGGTCTTCGCGCGAAGGAAGGGAGTTTCTCACGAGAACGCCTCGAGGCCATGGCAGATGATCTTTCCCGCCGCCGGGAACTCTCACGGGTGCGTGCCGCGGGAATTCCGCAGAGGGAGCTGCAGGTGCACATAGATCCCTACAAACTCTCATCGCTCTCTCTGCAGCTCGATGATGTGGTCCGGAGTCTGCACACGGCCCTTCTTCGCTACTCCGCCGGACCTGTTGAAGAGGGAAGGATCGCCGTTCCCGTGCAAATCTCCGGCGGGATCGAAGACGCGGAGGGGCTCGAAGATTTTCCCCTTCCCCCGCCGGTGACGGGTCTGTCTTTGAAGGACATCGCCGAGGTGACGGAAGGTTTTGCAGGCCGCCGGCCTGGGCTGCTCGCGCCGGCGGCCGCGGGCGGGGCGGCGCTGCTCTCTCTTCTGCCGAAGAGCGGGAGCAGCCTCAGCATGGCCGAGCTTCTCTTCCGCTTCCGCCGCCCGCAGGACTGGTTTCGGGAACTGCCCGGATACGGTGCTGTGGTGAAAACCCATGTCCTCTCCGACCCGTACCGCGCGCTGCGTTTCCGCCTCCTGCTGTGGGCGGTCTTGCTGCTTCCTCCTCTCCTGCTCTTTCCCCTGCTGAGCTGTTGTGTTCCTCCGGGCCGCGCGCTCACGGCTGCAACTCGTTCTCTCGCCTGTTTATGTATCCTGCTCCGCCTCTTTCGTTTCGGCCCTTTCACCACACCGCCGATTCTATTCGGGTCCGCACTTATGACGGTGGAATTTCTCACCCTTGTTCTTTACAAGAGACCCCTTCGGTCGGCCCGCAGTTTCGCCGCGGCGGTGGTCGTCTGGCTCATCCCTCTCGTCCTTCTCGGTATTTCGGAAAGAAAAGACGCCTTGTCGTCTCTTAAAAAACCCCTTCAAGAGTATCAGCACTACTGCATCCTCGACGAATCCGTTGACTTAAGAGAAGTGAAAGAAAAAACCGAAGCGGGCCGGGAGGTCTGGGCCTTCCGCCGGAATGCCGGCAGCGGCGGCACTTTGGGACTCAACTCGGGAAGGGCCTGGCCCGTTGAAGAGGACATTATCGACCTCTTTGTCCCTCGAAAGGACAGTGCGTCGATCCTCTCTTCCTCCGCGATGGCCGCTCTCCTCCTTTCTCCCGATTCGGTGGAAGAACTTCTGCCGGAGAGGCGAGCTTCGAAAACGGCAGAGTCCCCCCGCCGGGGAGACCGGTGGGAAATGAGCTGCCGGATTGAAACCGAACGTACGGCCGAAAGACGCGGCGGCGATTCGGCCCGCATGCACCGCATCATCGCGACCGGCATAGAGGCGGCGGGACCGGGCATCGATCTTGGTGAGCTCCCGCGCCGCTCACCCCTCCGGGTACGCCTCTTCTATGGAAACGGAGCGCGGGAGGCTGAAGGGTCCGCCGAAGGTACCCGCCGGGGCGGTTTCCTCCTCGGTGATATCCGCCGACTGCCGATCCTCTACGAAAACCGGCTCTTTTCCCTGGAGGAGCTCTGTACGGTCTCCTCCTTTCCGCAAGCCACCAGACTGATAGCAAAAAACGGAGAACCACTGTGTCTGAAATTTCATACGGAAAGAAGCCTGCCGCTCACAGAGCGTCCGGAGAAACCGTAAACGAAATGGGCACGAACCGCGCTGTCCGGCGGCACCGAAGTTCCGTTGCCCTGTTTCTGTTTTTCTCCTCATCCGCCTTGTGCCTCCTTCTTCTTCTTTTTCTGCCCCTGAGCTATCTCCCCGAAGCTTCGCGCCCCGTTTTCTTGCTGCGCAGCTCCCTCCGCTCCGCATCGGCCGAGGAGATCGACCGGGCACTTTCGGCGCCCATCGAGCGGTGGGCCCGGACTCTGGCGGAGGTCGAAGGCACCGCCTCCCTCTCGCAGCCGGGCCGCTCTTTTGTCTATGTTACATTCGACATACACAGCGACGGCGACGAGGCGTCCCTGCGTCTCAGGAGAAACCTCTCGGAAATCGCCGCCTCTCTTCCCGAAGCCGTTGAGGGACCCTGGGTCCGTCGGGGAGGAGAGGAGGAGAGTCCCATCTGGGCAGCCGCCTTTCCGACACATCAAGAGGCGGAGGCCCTTCGGTTTGCCGACCGTGCATCCGCACTCTCCACCGAGCTGCGGATAGAGGCCCCGGCGAAACAGAACCGACATCTCTCCATCGGCGTCGACGGAATCCGTTCTGCCTCGCGCCTTTCCCCGTCACGAGGCCTCGCCCTTTTCGACAATCAGCTTCGCCGGCGGCGGATTTCCTTCCCCGGAGGGGGAGAGGTCGAGCTTTCCTCCGCAGAGGAGCTTTTCGACCCGGCAGGCCTCGCCCGTTCGCTGGACGGACGTCTTTCTACTTATCCAAAAGAGAAGGAGACGATCCAGCGTATCGACGGAGAACCCTGTCTCTTCGTCTCGGCCTTCAGTTACACGGAGCAAGAGACCATGCGTCTCTGCCGAAAACTGGAACATCTGCGGAGAGAGTACCCGGAGGCTCGGACCGTTTTCAACAGGGGTGAAAAGATAGGAGGCCTCTTCAAAGAGGTTCTCCTGACCGTACCGGCGGGAATCCTCCTGGTAGGACTCCTGCTTCATCGACGCGGCGGCGGTCTTTCGTCCCTCGCCCTGTTCGCTACGATTCCCGTCTCCCTTTCCACCTCCTTTCTCTCACTTTTGATTACGGGCAATTCCCTCAACCTTATGAGTCTGGCTGCCGCAGCGGTGAGTGTCGGGCTCTGCATAGACGGCTCGGTCCTGGCTTTTACGGTCCTGCGCCTCCATGGACGCAAAGCCTTTCGACGGCATACGGCCATGCCCGTTCTTCTCTCCTCCCTCACCACGGCGGCGGTCTTTCTTCCATTGGCCTTCTTTCCCCCGCAGCTGCGCCTGCGTTTCGAGGATTTCGCCCTCGTCCTCCTTCCCTCTCTCGCCGCCTCAACATTGTACACGCTTTTTCTCCTTCCCCTTCTCATTCAAAGAGAAGAGGACCCGATACGACGCGTTCTCGATGAACACCGGGCCTACCGCTCGGTCTTTCTTCTCAGCCTTCCGGCCCGCAGACATTTCTTGCTCTCGGCGGCATTAGTCGCACTAGTGCTTTCTCTCGTTTTCCTTCTCTCCCCGCGGCTCACCTTTGTCCCCTATCCCCCGCTTCCTTCGACCTCCGCCCGTTTTCGCTATGAGTTTCCCCCGGGAACCCTCAGCGAGTACAGGGAACACGCCCTGCAGCCCGTCGAAGCCCATCTTCTCTCCCTCGGCGAGGATGTCCGGCTCTTCATTTCCGAGGGTGAAGCCGAGGTCTCGGCCGTTCCAAAGGGTGCTCTTTCGAAGAGAAGTTTGACGGAAAACTTGGAAAAGCGTTTTTCCCGTCTATCCTTCGGAGGACGACTCTTCATCGATGAAGTCGATAATCGTCGGGACCGCACAGAGCGGGAGGAAGCCGCCGTACCGGTTCTCTTTTTCGCCCCCTCCTATCGAGAGGCCTGCGCCCGGGCACTGCAGGGGGCAAACGGAATCTCGGATATTCCGGGTCTCGAGGTGTCCCTCCACTTCACGAAGCCCTCGCCCCTCATCGGGCTCCGGCTCGCCCCGAGGGCCTTTTCCCTGGGAGCTTTTCGCGAAGGGGCCCTCTCCGATCTCTTCTGGTCTCTCACCGATGCCCCCTTCGAGCGGAGTCTTATCGGCGGAACGGAAAAAGAGCTCTACTTCCGCGGCGAGTTTCCCGCCAAAAACGGTTCCGCCCTCTCCACTGTTCTGCGAAACATCGGACTGCAGAAAACCGCCGACGGTCCGCCGGCCCCTCCCTATCTCTTTGATCTTGTTTCCGTGGAGCGGTCTTCGACCTATCACCGTTTTCATCGCAGAGACGCCGTAGCCTGCGCCGGCTTCACCGTCCGGGCGAAGGGTCTGCGAAAGGACGATCTCATTGCCCGTTTGTGCCCCCGTCTTCCCGGAGCGATCTGCGCCCCCGATCGCGGGAGGGAATTGGCCCTCGGGAGGTCCATCCTCCTTTTCATTTTCTCTGCGGTGCTCGTCGTCGCGGTGCTTCTCTACGCCTATTTCAAAGAGCTGCGTCCCAGCCTGGCGACCCTCCTGCAGATTCCCCTCTCCTACATCCTTCCCATTTTGCTGCTGCTGATTACAGGGACTTCTCTCTCCGTTCCCGTTCTTGCCGGTTTTCTCCTCCTCACCGGCGTGAGCGTGAACAACGGAATCGTCCTGTTCGGTTCAGGCAAAGGAGAAAACGATCTCATCCCCCGATTCGCCGCGAAAAACCGGCCCCTCATGCTCTCCGCCTTCACTACTGCCGCGGGGGTCCTCCCGAGTGCCCTCGCCGGCTTCTCCCCGGGCGGAGTCCTGGCACCCCTCTCTTTGGTGATCGCATCGGGAATTGTCGGCTCTCTTCTCTTTCTCTATGTGCAGGCCGGACTGCTTTTGGCCCGCCGGGATCGGGCGGGTGCACGCCCACTTGCATTGCATTGCCTATTCTTCTATAATTTACACATCTTACTCATTATTTGTGTAAAGAGACTATATTATGTCGAAAGAAACAAGAGAACAAATAATCGACGGAACGCTGGAACTGATCCGTTCGACAAGACGCAGCGATTTTAGTATGGAAGGACTGGCGAAATGGATAGGTCTCAGCCGAAAAACGATCTACAACCACTTTTCCGGCAAGACCGAACTCATTGCCGAGGCGGTTGAGACGGGAATGGCTCGTGTCATACACGCGTTAAGCAAAATCGCCGACGACAATTCCCTGGACTTCGTAGACCGCCTCAATAAAATAGTTGAGCACGGTTTCTACGAAACGAAGCGCCTCTGGGACCCGATGTCGGGACACTCTCAGCCCCGTTCGCCGATGCAGATTAGATCGAGCGCGCGGGAGCTCAACCGACACATCGGCGAGCTCATTCAAGGTATCGTTACGGAAGCTGCAGAGAAAGGTTTACTTGCCTCCGGTATAGAGCCGGGTGTCTTCGCCCGGGTGATCATCAATATGATCACCGGGATTCGATCGATCGACTATTTCGAAACTCTGCCGTGTTCTCCTCTGGAACTCCTTCGCGAATCGCTGCGCATATCTCTCGTCGGTGCATTGAGCCCTCACGGCGAAACAAGCCTCCGAGACTCCCGAATCTTGAGTTCACCGGGGGCACGAGGAGATGCATATGAAAAGTAAGCCGAAAAACCATTCGCTGCGCTACCTCATCATTGCTCTGGTCCTCGCGGGGGGAATCGGGGCGTGGTACTTAAGTATCGTTCGTGAGAAACCCTCGCCTGCGGTACGGGTCCGGCCCGTTCGCGTGGTGCAGCCCGAGTCGGCCGATTTTGAAGAGAGCTTCACGATACGGGCCTTTTTAGAATCGGATAAGACGGTCACGATCGTACCCCTCGTCTCCGGGACAATAGAGCGGATGGATATCGACGTGGGAGATGCGGTCCGCGTCGACGAGGTAATTGCGAAGATCGATCCCGAACCGTACGCGCTGGCATTGACCCAAGCGGAGGCCTCTTTTTACGCGGCAAAAAGCACCTTTCGACGGACGCAGCAGCTCTACGAGGCCGACGCGACTACGGTGCAGAACTACGATCAAGCTCGTGCCCGGTACGAAGCGGCCCGTTCCATGCGCGACTTAGCGCGCCTGCGTCTTGGCTATACCGCCGTTCGCAGTCCGATCGACGGAGTCGTTCTGATCCGCTACCTCACCGGCGGGGATGTCGCATCGACGGACCACCCGATCCTTAGCGTGGGAGACGTGAGCGATCTCGTCGTCCGTGCCGCCGTACCGGAAGATTACTATCGGGCCTTTTACCGGAAGGCAGAAGAGATCGAGGTGCGACTCACCGTCGGAGGAGAGACCTATCCGGCGGAGATCAAAACGATCGGCCCCTACGTTTCGGCGGAGACCCGTACCTTCGAAGTCGTCTGCATTGTCGGAGGCGATCTCTCCGTTCTCAGGCCGGGAATGTCGGCACGCGTTACCTTCGTTCTCTCTACCAGAGAGGACGTTCTCTCCATCCCGATCGAAGCAATCGGTTACGGCAACACGCTCTGGTATGTTGAAGAGGGGCGGGCCTGGGCGATGAAAATGCCGTCCGCCTCCTCCGACGGTAAGCGGATAGAGATTCCCCGCTCTCACGCAGATCGGCAATTTATCGTTGCCGGCCACCACTTTCTTGAAGAAGGCAGCGCCATCGAGATCGCCGGAGCTTCGCAATGATCCTTTCCGACTTTTCGGTACGCCATCCGGTCATCATTTCGATACTCGTTGTCGTACTGCTGGTCTTCGGGTCCCTGGCCTATATCAGTCTCAACCGTGAGATGATGCCTCCGGTAGGACTCCCCCAGGCACACGTTATTACGATCTGGCCCGGCGCCGGAGCGGAAGATGTTGAGGAAGCGATCACCCGGAAGATCGAGAACCAGCTTTCGACTCTCGGCGGGATGTCGATGATGAGCTCCGTGAGTGAGTCATCTTACTCTATCGTCCGTCTGGAGTTCAGCGACGGTACCGATGTCTACGGCCGCTTACCCGAGATCAGGGAGCTTCTCAACTCGGTAACAGCCGAACTCCCCGACGATATCGAGGGAGAACCGGAGATTCTCATCTTGGAAGCCAACAGTCTAATCCCGATCTTCTCATTTCAGGTAGAATCTTCCTCCGACCCTGTAAAGCTTACCCGTTTTATCGACGACACGATAGAACCCCGGCTGGCCCGAATACCCGGGGTTGCGCGAATCAACGTAGTCGGCGGTGCCGAGCAGGAGGTCCATGTGCGGATAGACCCCGCCCGGGCCCGCGCGCGAAAGATCACTGTTTTAGAGGTCGTGAAAGCGCTCGGTGCGGCGAATACCGACCTTCCCGCCGGTAAAGCGCAGTTTCAAAAGCGCGAGCTTTCCACAACCAGCGAAGGGGCTTTTAAAAGTCTTGCCGACGTTCGCCGCTTGGTTGTCGGCAATCACAAGGGAGCATATGTACGCCTCGGCGACATAGCCGCCGTAAGCACAAAGATCGCCGAGCCGAAGGTGGTCGTTCGATCCGGGAATAGAGATACCGTGGTTGTAGATGTTTTGAAGCGTGACGACGGGAACACGCTCGAAATCGTGGCTGAAGCCCAAGAGATACTCGATCAAATCGCCGACGAGAATCCCGGCGCCTTTACCTGGCGCACCGTCTCGGACCACCGGGACATGACAAATCGTTCCATCAATACTGTGATCAGGTCCGCACTGTTGGGAACGCTGTTGGCCACATTGATTATCCTGTTCTTTCTCCACGATATCCGCGCAACCATCATCATTGCCGTATCGATCCCCCTGTCGGTACTCTTTACCTTCGGGGCGATGTACCTTTCGGGCCGCACGATTAACATCCTCACGCTGTCCGGTATTACCGTTGCCATCGGAATGATCGTCGACGCGTCGGTAGTCACATTGGAAAACACCTGGAAACACTACCACCGAGAAGGCGATCGGCTGCTGGCCGCCCGCAGGGGCACCGGCGAGGTCGGTTCGGCAATTCTCGCTTCGACCCTCACCTCGGTGAGCGTCTTCGCCCCCTTGGCATTTCTCACCGGAATCATCGGGATCATCCTGAGTGACCTCTCGTTGACGATCGTCTTTGCCCTTGCCGCCGCCGCTATCGTCGCGGTAGTGATAGTTCCCTTTCTCAGCGCTATTCTCCTTCGGCCGGAACACGCCGTGCCGAAACATCGGTTTACGCGGCGGGTCGAAGCGGCGATAGACGGAGCCTTCGAGACCCTACGACGAAGATACCGGCGGATTTTAGCAGGCGCTTTGACGGATGCCCGTTTCGTTCTCTCCGCGGCGACGGCTGTTCTTGCGGCGAGCGTGCTGATGCTCAGCCTTCTTCCGGTGAGCTTTCTTCCGCCGACCGATACGGGAGAGTTCGAACTCTATATCGAAACACCCCGAACTTTTTCTTTGGAAGAGACGCAGCGGGTTGTCGATGAGATAGACCGGACCGTGACGGAGCTTCTGCCGGAAATGAGAGCTTCCGTTTTTTACGTGGGGACCGACAGTTCCATTGGTTTTTCCGGCACTCACAACGAAGCCTATGGGAGGATCCGCCTGGTCGAAGACTCCGAACGGGACCGTTCGGTTCACGAATTGATTCCGCTGGTCCAACACCGTCTGGACCGCACCGTTCCCGAGGCGGACGTTACCGTGCTCAACGGTGGATTCGACGCCCTCTTAGGCCTCGCAACGCAGGGGCAGGGCTACCAAATCGAAATTTTCGGCACCCGGCTGGAAGATGTAGTTGCCGCGGCGGAGATCGCCTATGACCATTTATCTTCGGACCCGGATGTCCTCAAAGCGGAAACGACTACGAGCTTCGACGCCGAACAGCTCTACATTTCTCTTTCTCAAGATCGTATGGGAGATTTGGGCGTGTCTTCCTACGAGGCGGGTCTGACTTCCCGGATTCTGATAAACGGCACCACAGCGGGATCATTTACCGCCGGTGAAGAACGGATCCCGATTCGAATCAGCTCAAAGCTGGAGGACTCTCCCATCGATTCGGATACGCTCCACGCGATGTCTATCAAAAACGCAGCCGGTACGACCCTCTCCTTCGCCGCCTTCAGCGAGCTTGTCCCTCGAAGGACCGTCTCCCAAATCAACAAGAGGAACCGGGCGATTTCCGCTACCGTTCGCGGCTACCTCTACGATGAAGATCAGTCGGGGGTCTCGCTGCGGATGGAAACGATGATGAACTCCCGAAAACTTCCCCCCGGAGTCGGCTGGGAGCGGGCAGGTACCAGCGAGTTGATCGTCAACTCCATGCGCAGCCTCTCTACGATGCTTGCCATCGCCATCTTCTTGGTCTATGTCGTCATGGTCATTCAATTCGAACGATACCTGCAGCCGCTGATCATTATGGCGGCGATACCGTTCTGTTTGATCGGAGTGATATTGGGTCTTCTCGCCTTCTCTTCTGCGCTCTCGGTCGTTGCAATGCTCGGACTGATTACCCTTGGAGGGACGGTAGTGAACAACGCGATAGTAATGGTCGATTATATTAACACTCTCCGCCGGCGAGACGCAATGGACCTGGATGAGGCGATCGTCGCCGGTGCTTCGGACCGTCTTCGCCCCATTTTGATGACGACTATGACTACGCTTCTTGCCGTTATGCCTATGGCCCTTTCGGCGGGAAACGGATCGGAGATCTACGCTCCCCTCGGGCAGGCGATCTTCGGGGGCCTGCTCACCTCCACGGCGATAACCCTTTTTATCGTTCCTGTGCTGTATCGAATCGTCGAGAAAGGCAGGGACGCGCGCAGCGGTACGCCCGGCAGTGCAAGCGGCGGGACGGCTCAACCGCTTTTTTTCATCCTCTTCGCAATGGCGGTCCTGTTCAGCGGGCCGGCGCCGCTCTTTGCCCAGACGACAGTGGACAGCCTCAGAGAGCGCAGTGTGGAGAAGGGAGCGGAGCTGCGAAGCCTCCTCTCCTTCTCCGAAGCCTTTGAAATCGGCAAAGCCTCGATACCGGCGCAACTTCCGCAAGGAAACCGGCAAATCGAGATCCAAAGGGCAGAGCTCGATGCGGCCCGAGCCGACCGGGCTGCATCGGCAGCCGAAAGATTGCCGAAGGTCAGTGCGGCAGTCGACGCGGCGTGGATCGCCAACCCCACAGATCCTATCACTTTGCAGCCGGGTGAACTCGGCACGATCCCTCTGTCACAGATTGATCCCCTCATCCCGGACACTCCCCTGCCCGCCGAAGAGACGGAACTCTTCGAAGGATCCGGCTGGAGCAGATACGAGCTCGGGATATCGATTACTCAAGCCATCTTCGCATGGGGGACGATTGAAAACGCGATCGACGCCGCCACGGCAGCCGAGCGGACAGCCTTTGCCCGTCTCGCCGGTACCACACACGCCGTAGAAGTAAAGACCGCCGCGACGCGGGAACTGATCTCCCTATTGGATGCCGTCTTCGAATCCCTCGCTATTCAGGAGAACGCCGCCGAGCGACTCGTACGCATCTCCAGGGAAAACTGGAACAACGGCTTCATTCCCGAAACTGAGTACCTCGCTGCCGAACTTTCCCGTCAGGAGGTTCTCCTCTCTCAAGCGGAAATCGACGAACGCCGAGGGAACGCGGTGGAACGCTTGAGAATTCTCACCGGTATCGGCGGCTCCGACGAAGCGTTCGACAGGCTGCCGGCCCAAGAATTACCCGGCGCCGGGAGGCTTTCGGATTCGACGGAGGTTCTGGTGGAACGGGCTATTTCCGGCAACTGGGAGCTCAAAGCCTTAGCTGCGGCGGAACAATACCGCCGCGCAGGCGAGCGGCTTGCAGCGGGCTCGCAAAATCTGCGCCCCGATATAGGGCTTAAGATTGACCTCTCCTGGGCGGGTGCCCTGGAAGACCTTGGCGAGAGGAGTTGGGGAGACCGCGGCAGTTTGCAGGCGAGCATCGGTGTCGGGATATCGACCACTCTCTTCGACGGGGGCGGATCTGCGGCGGTCCACCGCCGCAGCGAAGCGGAACTTACCAAGGCCGGCCTCGACCGACGACATCGAGAAGAGAGTCTCGCCGCCGAGGTGCGGGAGCACATACGACGGATCGAGACACTTCGGGCACGATTAGAGCACTCGGCAGTCGAGCTCTCGGTCTTGGAGCGGGAAATTGCAGATGCCCGCGCGGGACTAGACGCCGGCGCCGGAGGAGAAGCGGCGGTCCTGCGCGCAATCATCGATCACAGCGGCGCGGCGGCGCGGGGGTATAATCATCTTGCCGCATACCGGGCCGAATTATGGAGCTTGTCCGGCCTCCTCGGCAGCGGAGGGCTCTGATGGGCAAGTTCATGCCCCCTGTTGCCTCATAACGAGATCTAGTCGAGAGGGCCCTTCCCCGAACGGCAGCGATCCGCTACCATGGAAAGATGAAGCTGACCGGAGAAAGAGTGCTTGTTACCGGCGGAGCCCGCCGTCTCGGCCGTGCCGCGGCCCTGGCCTTCGCCGAAGAGGGGGCGCAGCTGCTGATCCACTACCACGATGCCGCCGCGGAGGCCGAAGAGACGATACAGCGCATCGAGAAGGGAGGCGGCAGGGCCTTTTCCTACCAGGCCGATCTCGGAGTCGAGGGCGAAGGAGAAGCCTTGTTTCGGCGTCTCGAAACGGACCGGCGCCTGCCGACTATTCTAATAAACTCGGCCTCACTCTACCGCAGAAACACTTGGAAGACGGTGGAAAGAAAGGACGTGGAACGGGATGCCGCCCTCACCGCATGGGCCCCCTTCGAACTCTCTCGATCATTCGCCTCCCGCGTGCAGGAAGGCTGCATCATCAACATCCTCGATGCCCGAATGGTCGACTATGATGCACAGCATCTCTCCTATCACCTGGCCAAACGGGACCTCTTTACCTTGACCAGGATACTGGCGCTGGAGTTGGCACCGAAGATCCGGGTAAACGGCGTGGCCCCCGGCATCGTTCTTCCGCCTGAATCTACTGCGGAAAAGCAGCGTACAGCCTTCCGCGAGGCGACCCTCCTTCAGCGGATGGGAAGCCCGGAGGACGTCACCAGAGCCCTTATCTTTCTTGCCGAGAGTCCCTTCATCACCGGCGAAGTCCTCTTCGTCGACGGGGGAAGACAGCTCCGCGGCCGGGTTTACGGGTAACAGCATTCAGCGCAGGATCGCATCGAGCCGTTCTCGAAGACGCCCCTCCACCCCGTTTCGAAGATCCAAGAGATAGCGGCGAACACGATACTCATCCCGCAGCTCTCTTAGGGCCAGCTCGGCCCGCAGCCCGTAAATATTATCCGGAAAAGCCAAAAGATCGATGGCCGGCGCAAGAATGCAGGGGTCTGCACCAAGCCGTATAAGCCGGATCTTTGCCGCCAGCTCTTCCTCCAGCAGGGGAAACACTTCCTCATCTTTCGCCATCGGCGGTCCCTCAAGCTCCCAGAGCAGCCTCCGCCCCTCCCGTGCAGCCGCCGTATGCGGTGCCGCCGCGATACCTCGGCGGACAGCGACTAACGCCTGGGCCGTTCTTTGTTCACCCGAGCTCAGGAGGGCCTTCCAGAGCCGGCGATAATAATTCTGAAAAGCGGGAAACAGGGACTCCAAAGCCAGATAGGCTTCCAGTGCCGAGCCGAGGTCTTCTCCCGTCTCCGCCGCCCGCTCGAGGGCCGCCGCCGCCTCGGTATACCGGTAAAAGCGGTGCCGCCGGATTTCCCCGCTTTGCGCGTCACTGCCGTTCGCGCCGGCCGCCCCGGGCACAGCCGCGGCCCGGCCGAACACACCGTCACCATCCTCAAAAAACGGACCAAAGTACTCATCTCTTTCAGCCTCCGCCAGCCTTGCGGCATCGGCAATCTCCGCCTCGCGGCAGATCCTAAGAAAGATCTCCGCAGTCTCGGGATTATAGGGCCTCTCGGCGTACCAGCGCATGAGAATCTCCCTGCCGCCCGCCTCTTCCCAGTGTCCTGCTTCCAGTGCAAGGAGAAGAAGTGAGAGGAGGCGGCGCTCCTCCATTTTCGTCCCCCTGCGCTCCCAGAGGCGCAGATAGGGCCTGAGCAGCTCCGCCTGAACCGCCGAGCCGCCACGGGACGAGGCCTCTACGAAAAGGTCGGCGGCCTCTGCCTCTACAAGGAAGAGCGCATCGCTCAGCCAGGAGTGTCCCTGGACGCCTCTGAGCTCCGCACCAAGCTCTTCAATCGATTGAAAAAACTCTTCGGTAAAGATTTCGGGCGGCAGCTCATAGCGCCCATTCACCAGGGCTCTCCGTCCCTGGTGAAAGAGAAAGAGAAGATGGAGCGCCTCCTCCACGCCGGTATCCAGTTTTCTACTGCGAAAGCTGCTCTTCTTCAGTCTGCCGGCCGTAAGACTGTCGACATAGGCATCCGCCGAGGCGGTGTTTCCCCGAAGGTACTGATGATGGGCCAGCAGGGTCCGAAGAACGGCTTCGGACTCATCGTCGGCGAGCCCGGAAATTCCGAGCTCCGCCTCCAGCAGGGCATTGAAGCGGCGTGCCTCATCTTCGATGGAAAGAATTTCCTCTAGATCCGGCCTCTCTCTTTTTACTAGTGTGACAAATAAAGAGATGAGCAGCATGAAGGTGAAAATTATCAAGAGAATGAACGGGATAAACGATAGGTAGTCGCTTTTCTTGTACATCCACCACCTCCTTTTAAACCACTAGGGCGCCGGGCGGTAAAATACTTGAAGAATTCGGAAAAAAGCGAAAAAAATCTATAACCCTACTTGACCGACGGTCGGTCGGTGAGCTACATTTAAGAGGTAAAAACAGACCGACGGTCGGTCTATAAAGGAGTACGCATGGAACGAACAGCCGAACATATATCCAGACGAAAGCAACTCCTCCACACCGCCGGAGCGCTGTTCATGGAGAAGGGCTACGAGGGGGTAAGCATACAGGAAATCATCGACCGGGTCGGGGTTGCCAAGGGCACCTTTTATCACTACTTCGGCTCAAAGGAGGATCTGCTCAATGAGCTCATCCTTACCCAGGCCGACCAAGCCATCGGACAGATACTGCCGATCATTGAAAAGCGGGAGCTCTCCGCCGCCGAACGCTTCAATCGGCTTCATCAGTCCATCGGCCTGTGGAAACTGGGCAAAAAGGAGATGATCTTCGCCGCGGCGCGGACCCTCTACCGGGACGAAAACCTCATCTACCGCAAGAAACTCAACCGGAAAACGCTGGAGCTGATGACCGGCCCCTACACCGTCCTCATAGAGGAGGCAAACACCGAGGGGAGCTTCTCCTGCAGCCATCCGGAGGACACGGCAAGCCTGCTTCTCAGCATGAGTCAGGCCTGGGGAGATGTCATCGTGCCGATCATGCTCGAAGCCTTCGAAAATGAAAAAAAGAGAGAAGAGTTTTACGGGAAAATCGACGCCTTTCAAGAGGCGGTCACACGGATACTCGGAGCGCAGGAGGGAGTTCTCAACCTCTATCCCCCGGAGCTCATGAAAGAATTCTTCAAGAATACGGAAACCAGCACAGGAGGAAACCATGATTGAAATCAGCAAGATTAAAAAAACCTATAAGTCCGGAGAAACCTACGTACACGCCCTGCGGGGTGTTTCGCTGAAGATCGACGAGGGAGAGTTTCTCTCCATTGCCGGGCCCTCCGGCTCGGGAAAGACCACCCTTTTGAATCTCATCGGCTGTCTCGACAGCGCCGACGAGGGAAGCATCAGCATAGACGGGGACGCCGTCGCAGAGCTCGACAAGAAGGAACTCTCCCTCCTGCGCCGCCGCAAGATCGGTTTCGTCTTCCAGTCATTCAACCTGATACCCGTCCTCACGGCCTTCGAAAACACCTCGTTTCCCCTCAGTCTTCTCGGCTATCAAAACACGGAGATCCGGGAAAAGACGATGAAGATCCTCAAGGAGGTAGGGCTTGAGGAGATGGCCCACCGTAAACCGGCCGAGCTCTCCGGAGGGCAGCAGCAGCGGGTCGCGGTAGCGCGGGCCCTGATAAAGGAGCCGTCCCTCGTCCTCGCCGACGAACCGACGGCCAATCTCGACTCGCACACGGGAGAGGAGATTCTCGAACTGATGCACGAGCTCAACCGCAGACACGGGACCACCTTCATCTTCTCCACCCACGACCGGATGGTCATGGATTATGCCCGCCGCCTCGTCTACCTCCACGACGGCTTAATCCGGTCGGATAAGGCAAAGAACGGCGAAAGGGCCGCGGCCCCCGCCGGCACGGGAGGTGAACAATGAAATTCCTCTTCACTCTCTCGATGAGAAACCTCTTTCGACAGAAGCGGCGGACCTTCATCACCGCCTCCGCCATCGCGGTGGGACTCTTTATGTTCATCTTCTTCGATTCCATGCTCACCGGCATCTCCGTCGACTCGGAGAGAAACCTCATCCTCTATGAGACCTCGTCGGCCCGGATCCTCACCGAGGCATTTTGGGAAGAGAAGGAAAACCTGCCGCTGAAGCACAGCATCGAAGAGCCGGAAGCCGTGTTGAAGAATCTCGATGAGGCAGGCTATTCGGCCGCACCCCGTACCGTCTTCAGCGGCGAAATCATAATCCGCCGGGATCCCTTTCCGGAAGACGGGTCGCTGCAGGTGCGGGTCCATGCCATCGATCCTGTCCGTGACCCCAAAGTCTTCGAACTCAAAGAGACCCTTTCGGCGGGACGGTTTTTGAAGAAGGACGAGCCCGGCGTGGTTATAGGAGAGTGGCTGGCCGAAGATATCAACGCAAAAGTCGGGTATCCCCTCACCATCGTCACGAGGACGAAGGACGGCTACTTCCAAACCATCGACGTAGAAATTGTCGGTCTGATAAACACCCCGAACCCCATCGTCAACCGCGGCGGCATCTACCTGCCGCTGGAAACGGCGGACTACTACCTGCAGATGGAGGGAGCGGTTACCCAGATCGACATTCGTCTTCCCTTCCACCGGAACAGTGAAGAGGAGATTGAGGGAATTCGCCGGGCCGCGGGAATCGCCGGG
>CAZQNO010000012.1:0-13383 GCA_964594775.1 uncultured Spirochaetaceae bacterium | reverse complement strand
CCGGAACAGTGAAGAGGAGATTGAGGGAATTCGCCGGGCCGCGGGAATCGCCGGGAAGACCGGAGGCGGCGGTGCTGAAAAAACGACCGCCGGGGGGGGCCGTACTTCCCAACAGCTTACCGCCGTCTCTTGGAAGGAGATCGGCAAAAATTTCGTCGCCCTCGCCCAGGCGAAGAGCTCCGGCAGCAAGGTGATTCTCTTCCTCGTCTTCGTAATAGCGGCCGTCGGCATTTCCAATACGATGCTCATGTCCGTCTACGAACGGGTCCGGGAAATCGGTATGATGCGGGCCCTGGGAATGCAGGCCCGGGAAATACGCACCGCCTTTCTTTTCGAGGCCGGCGGCATCGGTCTCATCGGCTCATTGATAGGCATCCTCCTGGGAGCCGCGGCAAACCTCTTTCTGGTAAACCAGGGCATAGACTACAGCTTCGCCATGAGGGACCTCGACATGGGCTACCGCATCACCGGTATCATGCGGGGAGTATGGGACTATTCCACCTTCTTCTCCGCCTTTACTAGCGGAGTCCTGCTCTCGGTCTTCATCGCATTGATTCCCACGAGAAGGGCCCTCAAGCTGAGCGTTACCGACGCCCTTCGCTATGAATAGCGGTAAAAGGAGCAGTACATGAGAGTACGAGGCATTGCACTGAGAAATCTCAGAAGAAATACCCGGCGGACCATTCTTTCCATGTCCGCCATCGCCGTAGCCGCCGCCGCCTTCGTCTTTCTCTTCGGCATCATAGAGGGGATGAAGCAGGACATGCGGCAGAACCTCCACAGCTTTGTGAGCGGAGAGGTGCGGCTGCGCCACGGTGAATTCGACACCTATCAGCACCTCAACCCTCTCCACCTGGGCGTAGAGAACTACGAAAAACTCGTGGATGAGCTGGAAGGACGGCCGGAAGTCGCCGCGGTAAGCCCCCGGATATCCTTTCCCACGGCTATCTACCGGGAGGGAGAGACCTTTACGGCCCGGGGAATGGGAGTGGATTTTAACAGGGAAGTCGAATATCAGAATTTGTACAACTACCTCCTCGAGGGAAGGATCCCCGAGCCCGGGGCCGACGAAGCCCTGCTTTCTGTGGGACTCGCCGAGGACATGGGTATAGGCGTCGGGGATGCGCTGACTCTTCTCACCCGGACGAGGGGAAGGGGAATGAACGCCATCACCTTTACCGTCACCGGGATTACCCACTACGAGATGGAATCGCTCAATTCATCCTTCTTTCAGGCGCCGATAAGCCGGGTCGGCTACTTCCTGCGGATGGACGGAGCGGCGGGAGAAGTCCTGCTCAAGCTGGATGAAGATGTCGATGATGAGGCCTTCGCGGCACAGCTGAACGACTATCTCGATGCGGCCGGATGGAAGGATCTCGAGGCCCGGGGCTGGCGGCAGATCAACCAGACCTACTCCTTTATCGCCCTCGCCGAAACCGTCTATTCCATAATGGCCTTCTTCTTCTTCCTCCTCGGCAGCAGCGTCATCGTCAATACCATGATGATGACCGTCTACGAACGCCGCAGAGAGATCGGGACCATAAACGCCCTGGGCATGACGGGAAGGGAGATCGTGAGGCTCTTCTTTACCGAGGCCTTCTATATCAGTATACTCGGAAGCTTCTTCGGGGTGCTCCTCGGCATCGCCGTCGCCTATCCCCTCTCCATCTACGGCATCGACTTCGGCTCGGCTATGGAGGGAATCGACTTCGAGGTCTCTTCCATCTTCAAACCCGTGCTGAACTTCAAATCGACTATCTTCGTGTTTTTCTACTCGACCATTATCGCCTCTCTCGCCTCCCTCCTGCCCTCCGTCCGGTCGGCAAGGGTCAAGCCGGTAGAGGCGATGCGGAGCATATAAATGGAGGAAAAAATGAACGGAAACAAGCTACAGCGGAGCATGCGCTTCTTTACGGCGGCTGCCATCCTATCGGTCCTGCCCGCGGCGGCCGCTTGGGCCATCAGTGCCGAAGAGATCATCGAGAAGATGGAAGAAAACCAGGTCTATGAAAGCGCGAGAAGCGAGGGAGAGATGATCATAAACGATCGTTTTGGTGTGAAGCGGATCACCTTCGTCTCCTGGGCCCAGGGAACGGAAAAATCTCTCCTCGAGTTCACCAGCCGGCAGGAACGGGGCCAGAAAATACTCCGTACGGAGGATGAAATCTATCTCTACTTTCCCGACGCCGCCGAGGTGATCCGGCTGCAGGGCGCCGCCCTGAGAGATTCGGTGCTCGGTTCGGATTTCTCCTACGAGGACATGACCGGCGACAAGGGACTCTTAGACGACTATCGGGTAAAACTCCTCGGCAGCGAAGAGGCGGAGGGGGTGGACTGCTACAAGATAGAGATGGAGGCCAAGAGCCGCAACGTCCCCTATCCGTCTCAGATAATCTGGGTAGACAAGGAGCGTTTCGTGGGAATAAAGGTCCACAAGTTCAGCCTCTCAGGAAAACTGCTCAAGGAGATGTTCGTAAAGGAATTCGTGGAGAAGAAGGGCAAGATCATTCCCGTGCACATGGTAATGAAGGACGCGATGAAGCGGGCCGGGAGCACCGAGTTCTACATCGAAGAGCTGGATCTGGACATTCGCGTCCCCGATTCGAAGTTCAGTCTGGAGGAACTGACATGGTAAGGACGCTTTTTCACCGCAGCGTCACTGCGGCCGTCGCGGCGGCGGGCCTGCTTTTCTTTTTGCAGGCGGCAGTGCTGCGGGCAGAACACCGGTCGACGGTTGAGCTGGACCTCTACAGCAGCGCCGCCCGGGCCGGCGGCGACTCGTGGGTCGGCATGGGCGCGGGCATCGCGAGCTACCGCCTGCAGCAGACGGAAAACCCGAACGTCCGCTCCCTTCTGGAGATTTCCGCCCTCTTCACGCCGACACCGTCGGGCGGCCCCGATGCCTCCTTCGATGTGGAGAAGGCCTACGCCAAGTTCCGCTTTGCCGACATGCGGGGGACCATCGGAAAGGCACCCTTCTCCTGGGGCGAGGGGCTGATCTTTAACGTGGCCGACAGCATGTTCTCCCGGGGGACCGGGGCGGACCTGATGCAGAGCGAGTTCGAAGACGCGGCGGCATGGCTGACCGGCCTCTCCTGGTACTTCGGCCCCTTCAGCTTCGTGGAGTTCATCGCCATTCCCGCCCCCTTGGAGGCGATCGTCGGCGACTCCTCCGAAAGCGAGGTAACGGCGGGCTACGGGCTGCCGGCCCTCGAAGACTACCGAGCCGGAATCCGTTGGATCGCCAAGCCGATGGGTATAAAGACAGAACTGGGCTATCTCTTCGACGGCCGGGACGGAACGGGGCCCGACGACTCATCGGCTGCGGGCAGCGAGGGCGGCTCCCTGCAGGGTGACTCTGCGGCATTTCAGGAGGGGGCCTTCTATCACCGCCCCTACTTCAGCTTGCAGGGAAATATCGGCATCGATTGGCACCTCTCCGCCTCCCTCGAACTTCCCGACCGGGGCGCCATTTTTGCCGGCGCATGGGAGGGTTTTCTGATAAGCTCGGGCCTCTATTCTCTCATTCCTGTCGGCTACGACGACAGCCTGGGCTTCAGGGTCGAGACCCTGACCCGCCCCGCCGGAGAATGGGAGGAGCGGCACATCGAGGACGAAAGCGGCGGCACGGCCTCGCCGGCCTCCTACGGCCTCTACAGCTACGGGGAGGTGAGCTGCGATTTCGGCACCGGTTTTTCCCTCGCCCTCCGAAGCCTGATAAGCCCGATAGATCTTTCGGCGAAAATCAGCCCCGGACTCTCGTGGAACATCTTCCAGGGCTTTACCCTGCTCGGCTACGCGAGCTTTCAGACCGGTGACGGCGGGGACACCTATCCCTGGGACCCGCCGGCCACCGAGGCAACATCTACAAGCGGAGGAATTTCCGCCGGCAGCAGCGGTGCGTCGGTCATGATCGGCTGCAATGTGATATACTAAACGACGAAGCTTTAGGCAAAGGAGGCGGCTGATGAAAACAGACTACCACCTCGGGGCCGGGGAAACTGCCGCCGAAGGAACGGCGGATACTTCCTACGGCAGGCTCTACTTTCTTCTCGAAGGAGAGGAGCTTATCTACTGCGGTTTTCACCCCTGCAACGATCCAAAGGCACGGCTGCCCCGCCGTCTGGCACAGCATCTGCGAGGGAAGATGCAGCAGCCTGTTGCCGCGGCGTCCGCCGAGACCGTCCAAAATACCGCGCGGAAGCTGCAGACATATTTGAACGGGGAGCGGGGGAAGGGACAAACAGAAATCCCGCCGATGCGCTTCTACGGCACCGATTTCCAAATGCGGGTATGGAAAGAACTGCTGAAAATCCCCGCGGGGAGGGTGTGGAGCTACGGAAAGATCGCCGCCGCTGCGGGGCGGCCGCGGGCGGTGAGGGCCGTCGGCAGCGCCGTCGGCAGCAATCCCTTGGCTCCCCTTGTCCCCTGTCACCGGGTGCTGCCGGCGGGCGGCGGACTGGGAAACTACGGCGGCGGGGCGGCCGTCAAACAGCGCCTGCTCGAGCTGGAGGGGGCGCCGCTCAGCGTTTCTTCACGTAGAACTGCATAAGCTGGATGAAGTAGTAGATCTTTTTGTAGGTTTCGGTAATCGACTCTTTTACATTCTCCTCGGAGTACTGTTCGATCTCTTTCCAATTGAGGATCAGTTCGTGGGGTTTATTTTCGTAGTCTTCCAGGACCAGCTTTAGCCCCTTGCCAATCCCGATGAGACCCTGGGCGGTTTTCTGTATCATACCGAGGGCCTCGTCGTTGATCTCCTTGAGTATATTCCGCAGACTCACCACCGCGTTTTGGTCCTTGTTCGACTTCGCCATGTAGAGCTTTATTTTTTGCCCCTTCGGTCCGTCGTCGGCAAGGGAATCGTCGAATTGTATCAGCTGCTCGGAAACTTCCATAATCGCGTGGAAGCTGTCGGATAACTGTTGACTGTTGACGTTCGTCGACCACTTTCCTCGGATGAGGAGGAGGTCGATGAGCGTGCGGATGTCTTTTTTGAAATAGTCGAGGAGGAAGGCCTTTATATAGTTGATCGGCTTGATGTAGATGTAGCCGCCGAGCATCTTCTTAGAAAACTTGAGGTTCTCCTTATCGGTATAGTTCTTCGTCCGGGAAATGGCGGTGGTGTCGAAGACCAGCTGGAGGAGCTTGTCGATCTTCTTGTTCTGCCGCTCCTGGAGGATCTTCTGGATCGTCATCTCCGACTGGGTCTTCAGCTTGTTGAGGTAATCCTCTACTATCTGCTCGTTGGCAACGGCGCCCGCCGCTTTGTAGTAGGGGTCTTTTCCGATGTGTTTGATCATCAGCTCGATGATCCGGTCTTTTCTCAGCGTATCCAATGAGCGAAGGAGCTTCTTCCAGGTGGCCCTGTTGACCACCTCGGTACTCTTGTAGGTCTTCAAGATATCGAAGAGGGCGTCCCAGTCGGCGTCTTTATCGATAACGAGCAGGACATCGAGGAAATCCTTCAGATCGTCTATGACGTACTCGCTGTTGATCGAATCGAACTTCGGATTGTAGCCGAAATCTCTCTCCGGCAGGCCGGAGTCGAACTTCTTCAGCAGGAAGTAGTAGTCGAAATGAACGATCTGCAGGAAGACCAGAAAGAGGTTGTAGTGGCTGTTGATCTCTCTGACCTTCTCGCCCTTGAATCCGGCGAAAAAGGTGGCCAGCTTTTCCCTAAGCTCGGCGGCGAGGGTCTTGGTATCGGCCTCCTTTGCCCGGGCCCGAATGTTCTCCTCCGACAGCTCGTCGCGGATCGTTAACTGTCTCTTGGAAAGAGAATGATCGATGATGACCGCCTTTACCACTCCCGAAGAAGCGGCATTCTCTAAAAGTACCTGCGCCGCGCCTATAACCTTGTATATGTCGTAGAAGTACTTGGCCAGCGGAGGCTGTACCTCGGCGGAACCGGGTTTGTAGAATTTGAACTTGCTCTTTTTTACCTCTTTGCCGATCTCTTTGAGGAGCTTTTTCTTCTCCTTTTCGGGATCCCCACCGCCGAGGAAGATGGAAAGTATCTTATTAAGAAAGCCTTCGCTCCCCGACTTTGAAGAATCTGAACCGTCCAGGGATCCGGAGGCCTTTTGACGATCGCTCATACGGTAACTGTAGGGGAAATGCGGGGCACTGTCAATCAGAAATGCAGGGCCGGCAGAGCCGGCCCTGGAAGCTGCCCCTCCTCCGCATTTCCTCTTCCAGATCTGTGTAGAGCCGGCTCTTGGCCGGAAAATTCAGGGGCGCCACCAGTGAATCCTTCCGCGTATCGCAGCTTATCCGTTGAATGACGGTATCTTCAGGCAGCCGCTCCAGAGCATCGATGAGATATTCGAGGTGCCGCCGGCCGGAGGCTAGCACGAGCTCACCCCTTCGGTATTCATCCTCCAGCGCCGATTTGGCGGCCACGTTGAGATTGTGGATCTTCACGCCCTCCGGCCGAAGCTCCGCCAGCCGCTTTACCGTTTCCCTGATCTCCCCGCGCCCCTCCCCCGGCAGACCGAAGATCAGGTGAACGGTGATCTTTATTCCCCGTTCCCGCAGGAGGGAAAAGGCGCGATAAAAGCGCCCCGTCGAATGACCGCGGCCGATCCGCTTTAGGGTCTCGTCGTGGAACGACTGCAGGCCCAGCTCCACCCACACTTCGCGGTCATTCCGGCGATAGGAAGAGAGCAGCTCGGCATGGGCCCGGGCCACGCAGTCCGGCCGGGTGGAGACGATGAACTCCACGAAGTCCTCCTGGTGCAGGGCGAAGTCGTAGAGCTGCCGGAGCCGGTCTATCGGGCCGAAGGTATTGGTGAAGGCCTGAAAGTAGAGGATGTAGCGCTTCGCGCCGTAGCGCGAGCAGAGGAAACGTCTGCCCCGCTCGATCTGCAGGCGGATAAGCTCGAACCTTTCCGGACTGAGTTTTCCGTCCCGCCGGAGCTTCACGCTGCGCCCTTCGAAGCTCTCCTCCTGATACGCCGCCCGGCTGCCGGATGCGTCGCAGAAACTGCAGCCTCCGCTTCCGTCGGCCCTCCGGTGGGGGCAGGTGAAGCCGGCATCCACCGATATGCGGTACACCGGCTCGCCGTACTTCTCCCGCAGGTAGCCGCTGTAGCGGCGGAAGGGCAACCTTCCATCGGCGCTCGACCTTTCTCCCTGACTCATTAAGGCAAGGATATGCCGCCTCGCCTCACATTGACAAGGGCCGGATGATCTCGTAGGCTGTCTCTCCATGACGGCACGCGGGACCAGGCACACGCTTTTTTTCTTCACACTTTCTCTATCCATTGTCCTCCTCGGCTGTCAGGAGCGGATCGAAACGAGCGCCGTCATTTGGACCAACCGGCCCGAGTTCGCCGCCTACGTGGAGAGATATAACGCAGCGAACGATCTAGAAGGAATACTCATCGAGTACAAGGAAAATCCCGCCGCCGCCTTCCGGGCAGTCGGCCCCGGTAAGGATGCCCCGGATATCGTCATTGCCGAGGGATTGACCAGCCGGGAGCTGCTCAACAAATTTGCGACCCTGGAGAGTCTCTTCAACGAAGGGAAGCTGGATGCCGGACGATTCTATGCAGACCCCCTGAGCCAGGGAGTCTACGAGGACCAGCACGTGCTCCTTCCCGTCTCCTTCGACCTTCCTCTCATCGTATTTGACAGAGAGAAATCGCCGGAAGAGCTTTCGCCCTTTTTTATCGAGTTCCCCGAGCTCCGCGATCTTTCTGTGGAGTTCAACGAGCAGGACGAACACGGACTGGTGAAACTCGGTTATTCGCCCTTTTGGGAGAAGGAGCTGCTCTTTGTCGGCAGCCAGCTCGCCGGCGCCGGCTTTCGCGAAACGAGCTCGAGCCTGCCGGTGTGGAACGGCAGCAAGGTGCAGGATTCACTGGACTTTTTCCGGGCCTGGACGGAGGAAGGCAACGGCGGCATCGAGGAGGAGGACGCATTCTCCAGGAAGTTCCTCTACGAACCTCCCTACATGCTTATCGAAAAGGGTCGCATTCGCTTCTACTATCACGACATCAACAGCTTCTTTTCCATCCCCGCAGAGAAGCGCTCCCATCTCGACTACCGGTGGCCGGCAAAAAATGAAAAGATCCCCGTGCAGCCTCCCCTTCTCTACCTCGGCATTCCCCACGGGGCCCCCGGCATAGCAACGGCGAAAGACTTCATCTCTTGGTTCTTCCGCGCCGAGACCCAGCAGGAACTCCTCAGCGCCTCCGAGTACAAACGAATCCGCGGTTTCGGTATCGCCGGCGGTTTTTCCACCCTCCCGCAGGTCAACGAAGAGATCATGCCGAGAATGTATCCCTTCCTGCTCGGCCACATTCCCAAGGAAGGCTACCTCTCCTTTCCCGAGTCCCTGCCCCTTAACTGGCGCGCCATACAGAAACAGGTGATAGAACCGTGGCTGCTAAAGAGCCTCCGCCGGCCGGGAGAAGGAGACGAGCTGTCCTCGGAGATCGAAAAGTGGTTCCGCCAGAGACCGGAATAGCGGTAATTTCCACTTGTATCGCATGTCTTTGTGAAGAAAACAGGGAAAAGGATAAAAAAATACCGCAATAACGGTAAATTATTGAGATATCAACAGCTTTGCATTGTAATATTGAGAAAACCATGATATATTACCGCTATGGCGGTAAATATTGGGGAAATTATTAGAACTATGAGAAAAGAATCGGGCCTCACCCAAAAAGGCTTAGCCGATCTCGCCGGTCTTGGAAAAACCACCGTTTTTGACGTAGAAAATGGAAAAACTGAAGTGAGTTTCTCGAACATCCTCAAACTTTGCAAAGTACTCAACATCAGGATAATAACGAAGGACCCCTTCGGAAACGAAACGGAGATTAGACATGGGTGAACGAAACGCTGAGGTGCATGTTCATGGAAGACTCAGCGGCCTTCTCAAGGAACATGAAAGGGGGAAAAAGTACAGCTTCAGCTACCTTCCCCACTACTCGGGTCCGCCGGTTTCGTTGACTATGCCGGTGAGGGTCGAACCATATACCTTTGATACGTTCCCTCCCTTTTTCGACGGGCTCCTCCCCGAAGGAATACCGCTCGAGAGCCTGCTGCGCCGCAGTAAGATAGATAAAACCGATTATTTTTCACAACTTCTGTTAGTCGGCGGGGATATGGTGGGAAGCGTTACGGTATTCCCGGCGGAGGACGGCGGGGGCTAAGATGAAACGGTGTCCTATCACCTACGAAACCATCGGAACCAGCGAAGAGTATTCAAAAACCGGATTATCTCTTCTTTCTCGTAATTTGAGTACTTTAGCACCTTTTCCCTATGATGTTGAGGAACAGTTACAGCTTGCCTCGGAAATGGCCACGAAAATATCAATCCAAGGAGTACAACCGAAGTTAAGTGTAAAATTGGATAGTAAGAAGAGTTCATTTGTCGTTGTAGAAAAAGGCGGTCACTACATTCTCAAACCGCAGAACCCGCTGTTTTCAAAACTACCGGAAAATGAAGATCTTACTATGAAGCTGGCCGCTTCGGCCGGTATAGATGTGCCGGTCCACGGACTGGCCCGCGGAAAAGACGATGTCCTTTATTATTTTATTAAACGATTCGACAGACAGGGAAAAGGTAAGAAACTATCCGTAGAGGATTTCGCACAACTTGCCGAGTTATCGAGAGATACAAAATATTCATATTCAATGGAGAAAGTAGTCGTCCTAATCGACACCTACATGACATTTCCCGTACTCGAAAAAGCGAAGCTTTTCAAACTCATTCTATTCAATTTTTTAGTGGGAAATGAAGACGCTCATTTAAAAAATTACTCCATCATCACAAAAAACAATAAAAGTGAACTGTCTCCTTGCTATGATTTACTCAATTCAACTCTCGTTCTCGGAAACAAAGTTGTCGAAGAGAGTGCATTGCCACTGGCAGGAAAAAAGAAAAATTTTACGAAAAACGACTTTTTTCGCTATTTCGCCGGGGAAAGGCTCCAATTATCCGAAAAGACCATTGCATCGATCAACAAAGACCTTCAACAGGGAACAGCAAAATGGGAAGCGCTGATACAAAAAAGCTTCCTCCCGAAGGAAAAACAGGATCAGTATTGGAAGATCGTCTCAGAGCGGGCCGAAAGGATATTCTGAGAGTATATGCGGCGAATAAACGGAAGCTCGAACTCATTTCTCCTTTTATAACAAATTGCGCCCAAAATATTACAATTTTCTTAATCCGTTGTCCCTAAATAATGGTTCATGTAATATACCCTCTTTTTTTGATTGGCGACAATTATAATTACCGTTTTCAACTTGTCAATGATTAAATCCTAGGGAGGGTCCCCAGGAAAACATCAGGTCCGCGACCGGAGATGATATTCCATCCGGTGTCCGTACCTGTATAAACTCAATTAAGTTTTTTATCTGGTAGGGTTTGCGGATATAGGGGTCTTGCATAGAAATCCGCCTTGCTCCCTTCAGGTAGTCGGCAAAAAGCCGGTAATAACTTACCCCGGTTTCATTTTCCTGAACTGTTACATTTTTTTGTATACTCATCTTTTCCTTCCCGTCTCTACGGTCTATCTAGAAGCCGACATCCATCTGCAGCCGTTTTGGTGAAAATAAATGAGCCATTCCTCGCGCTGTTTTGTTCATTTTTTTCCTCGCTGTCGAAGATCAGCAGGACGGGAACACACAATTCCTGGGACATCCGGCCACCGTGGACATACCTCGTCCCTCCTCCCGGACTAGGATTTTCGGTGACTATAAACCAATGGTCCCGCCGCATCTCGCTTTCACCTTTTTTGATACGAGAGAGTTCTGTTTCCGGCGCTTCCCGGTATCGAAAGAGAAATCCGTGATCGGCAGTAATGAGAATATGGGTCCGGCTTAACTTGTTGCCGATTCCAGCAGCTTTAAATATTCAGCTGCGGTCTGACGTTTTGCAATCCCGCGGTCCACTAGAAACTGCACCTTTGTATAGGGATGTTCGAAAATACACTCCACTAAATCCTTGGAATGAATCCGTTCAGTTAGTTTTGTCCGAACTTTTTCAGCCGTGTTATGTATAAGAGACTGAATTGACAGAATTCGATGCTTTGTGAAAACGGCGGTCTCCTCAATTGCCGAAAGCATATATAAAATCCATAAAGCCCAATCACCTTCAAAAGTAACCTTTCGGAGGAGACGGTAATATTCATTTTTCGATTCCATAATATATTTACTGATAGAGAGGACCGGAAGTTTCAATAAACCTCTTTTGTTTCCAATTCGCCCTCCGGGGGCAGCAGCGGGAGGTCATTGTAGGGCACATCTGCATCTATTCTCATCGGTTACCAACCATTATACGTCGATGCTATCGACATATTAGTAACCGCATGAGATAGCGACTTCCTATAACGAAGCCCTATATTGTCAGGGGCACTATTGCACAAAGTAACCTTCCCGGGTACGCATGCCAACAACAGAGGCGTTGAAGGTCTTGTTATTAATAGGGTAGTTCTTTTGTCAAAGAATTGCAACTGACACATTTGACTTACGTCACGTGACGTGTTACATTTACTGTATGATTAAATCCTTCGCGGATAAGAGAACCCAGCAGTTTTATATAACGGGAGCGCATAACCGTATACCATCGGATTTTATCGGAAGGGCAAAGCGAAAACTTTCATACCTAGATCTTGCGGAAAATATTGGTGATTTGCAGGTTCCTCCGAGTAACAGGTTTCATAAACTTGAAGGAAAGCGTAAAGAACAATTTGCAATACGTATTAACGACCAATGGCGTATCTGCTTTCGCTTTATAGATGGTGACGCATACGATGTAGAAATTACCGATTATCACTGAGGAGTATTAAATGAGCATATCAAATACAAAAAAGAGTGAACTAAAGCCGGTACATCCGGGCGAATTATTACGTGAAGATTTCATGCCTGATTATGGGCTTACAGTGTCCGCTCTTGCCGAATCGTTAGGGGTTTCCCGTCAAACGGTCAATGAGCTTATCCGAGAACAACGCTCACTAAGTCCCGTTATGGCACTACGTTTATCAAAATTGTTCGGCAACAGCGCTGAATTCTGGCTCAATGCACAAAAAGCGGTAGACCTTTGGGAAGCGGAACGTGATGCAGGAGAGGAAATAAAGCATATCAATGCAGGAAGAAGAAATAGAAGACCTGTGATTTATAAGAAACCATCAATGTCCTTCAAAAAAGAAAAAACTGATATCCTAAAATCCCTGCAAAGTTATAACGAGGAATTCAAAAATCCCTGTAATCCTTTGAAATATATGTAATTATGGTGCATTTTGAGCTTGACAAACGGCTCAAAACACGTATAATTATAACTATGTCATATTTGTTTGAACAAAAGGTAAAAGACCATACCTATGTCTATCAGATCGAAAGCTACTGGGATAAAGAGAAAAAACAGTCACGTCAAAAACGCATCTACCTTGGAAAAAAAGACCCAACTACCGGCGAGCTCATAGAAGAGAAAGAGAAAAGCTACAGCTCTCTCGACTATGGAAATACTGCCTTTCTCCTTACCCTTTCCAAAAAACTCGGTCTTCAAGCCGAACTGAAAAAACCATTTCCCGAAAAATGGATTGAGATAGTAACACTGGCCCTCTTCAAATTAGCCGAGGGCAAACCATTGTATCTGTGCAGCCACTGGATGGAGACGGTAGAGTTGGAAGAGCGGCCCGACCTTTCTTCTCAACGGATCAGCTCTTTACTTCGCGAGATATCACAAGAGAAGGAAGAGATATTCACCTTCTTCACCGCGTGGGCAAAACGGCACAGGAAGGCAAACCGGTTTATTGTCTTCGATATTACCTCGTTTTCCTCTTACGGGAAGGAAATCGATTTCCTCGAGTGGGGCTATAACAGGGATAAGGAGAAGATACCCCAGGTAAACGTGGGGGTGGTCTACGGACGTCCTCTTGATTTGCCGCTGTTCTACTCTCTCTACCCCGGCAGTATTCATGATGTCACCACACTTACGAACATACTGACCGAGCTCACTATCCTCTCTTTATCGAAGACCACATTTGTCCTCGATAAGGGTTTTTATAGCTCGGCAAACCTTTCGAAATTGAAGGATATTGCTCATATAATTCCTTTACTGAGAAGGAATAAGAGCGAAGGAGAGCTGGTCGAGAAATACCAGCAGAGCATTCGTTCGGCAGAGTATGCGATCTCTTCCAATACCCATGTACTGTATTGTGCTGAAGATACCATAACAATCGGTCCGACCGAATACCGGGCTTATGTCTATTTGGATGAGAGGCGAGGGGCCGAAGAGAAGGAGCTCTTTCTCAAAGATATTATAGAATGTGAGAAATTCGTCAGGGAAGAAGGATACACCGGCAAAAAAGAATTGAATACGTTTTTTAGAGAAACAAAGCCGTCGCTTCTTCCCTTCTTCGGACTGCA
>CAZQNO010000011.1:0-61432 GCA_964594775.1 uncultured Spirochaetaceae bacterium | reverse complement strand
AGGGGTATCGATCCTCCTGCTTCAGCTTCCCACATCTTTTGAACCACTATCTAAAACATTCCCTTGACCTTGCCGGTCTCGACATCCACATCGATCCTGCGGTAGGCCGGATCGGAGGCGGTGCCGGGCATAAGCTTGATGTCGCCGGCAAAGGGTACGATGAGCTCGGCGCCGTGATAGACCTGTACGTCCTTTATCGGGAGGGTCCAGCCCTTCGGCCGGCCCTTGAGGTCTGGATCGTGGCTGATGCTCAACTGGGTCTTGGCAACGCAGACTCCGTACTTGGCAATTTCCGGGTTTTCGGCGTACTTGGCGAGCTTCGCCTCGGCGGTGTCGTCGTAGCTGACGCCGTCGGCCCCGTAGACTTCCCGGGCAATAAGTTCGATTGCCTTCTTTGTCGGCGTATTTTCGTCGTAGAGGCGCTTGAAATCTCCCGGCTCCGCCGCCGCTTCTATTACCGCTTCGGCCAGCTCTTTAGCTCCTTCGCCGCCCTTCGCCCAGTGTTTTGCCAGGGCTACCTTTGCACCGGCCGCTTCGGCGGCGCGGCGGATGATCTTCCGTTCCTCTTCCGTGTCGGTGGGGAAGTCGTTAATGGCGACAACCGGGGTAATTCCGCTCTTCTTAACCGTTTCGATATGGTGGACGAGATTTTCCACGCCCTTTTCGACCAGTTCGAGGTTCTCCTTCTTGTAGGCCTCGTCGAGCGGCTTGCCCGGAGCGACCCTGGGACCTCCTCCGTGCATTTTAAGGGCTCGGATTGTTGCCACGATGACCGAAGCGTCGGGGGTAAGACCGGAATAACGGGTCTTGAGGTTCCAGAACTTCTCGAAGCCGATGTCGGCGCCGAAACCGCTCTCGGTAACGTGATAGTCGGAAAATTTGAGGCCGAGCTTGTCGGCGATGACCGACGACTGACCGATGGCGATGTTGGCAAAGGGCCCGGCATGTACCAGCACCGCTTGTCCCTCGAGGGTCTGCATAAGGGTGGGGTTAATCGCCTTTATCATGATGGCCGTCATCGCCCCGTCTACTTCGAGGTCTCCGGCGCTCACCGGCTCTCCCTTCTTGTTGTAGCCCAGCGTCATCTTCGCGATGCGGCTGCGCATGTCCTTGAGGTCCGCGGCCACCGCCAGGATCGCCATGAGTTCGGAGGAGACGGTGATCTGGAAGCCGGACTGCATCATAAAGCCGTCCATCTTCCCGCCGATGCCGATGATGATGTTTCTCAGCGCCTGGGCGGAAAAATCGATCACCCAGCCGACGGCGGGATTATTTGGGTCGATATTGAGCCGCTCCAGGTTCTTCTTGGCAAGAGTCTTGTCGCCGTAGTTGAACTCGTGCTGCATCCGTGAGCTCAGGGCAACCATCCCGAGATTGTGTGCGTTGGTAATGGCGTCGATGTCGCCGGTGAGGCCGAGGCTGAACTCGCTTAAGGGGATACACTGGGCTAATCCGCCGCCGGCGGCCGAACCCTTGATGTTGAAGGTCGGCCCGCCGGAGGGCTGGCGTATTGCTCCGCTCACCTTCTTCCCCAGAGCGCCCAGTCCTTCGACTATACCCATCGATGTGGTGGTCTTTCCCTCCCCGAGGGGCGTGGGAGTAATGGCCGTTACCTCTATATACTTTCCGTCGGGCCTATCGGCCACCCGCTTCATCGTTTTCTTGTAGTCGATCTTGGCAAGGTAGTGGCCGTAGGGCAGCAGTTCCTCCTCTTCGATACCTAATTCGCCGGCCACCTGCGTGATCTTCTTCATCTGTTCTTCCGCGGCTTCGGCTATCTGCCAGTCTTCCATTTTCGCGGGATCCAACTTTGTAGACATGGTGCCTCCTTACGGTCATAGAGAAAAATATGTAATAAGTTTTTCTATATTCAATTATACTGTATGAATAAGGATAACGCAACCAGATCCTCTTTTTGGCTCTCCTTCAATCTCCGCGATTTGTAAGGCCGGCCACCGCGGCCCCTATAACCGGGGCGTTTTCTACGTGCAGAAGCCGGAAATACCGTCCTCTCCGGTCCTCCAGTTCCCTTTTTAGGTGGTATTGCGCATAGAAGCGCAGCCGGTGGGTCTTGTAGAAGGTGGTCCCGTCTACGCAGACCGCCGCCGGCCGGCTTGGATCCGTTCCACCGCCGCTTCTCAAGACGGCGGCGCTTATGTTCAGGGCGGCAAGACGTCCGGCCCGTTCGACGAGAGTATCCAGCAGGCGGAAGGCGATAATGCGGTCCCGCTCTTTTCTGAAGATCGAAGCGAGGGACTTATCGTGCGGTGCGGCTCGGGGCGGCCCCGGGGTATTACCTTTTGCCGAGACAGGCTGGTGAAGAAAGGCGTCCATTGCCACGGTGTCTAAGGCGCCGGCCGCTTCGATCAGCCCCGCCCCCTCTCTTGAAAAGAGCCCCTCTTCGGCGGCACGCGTGAGGAGTTTCTCGGCAAGAGGGCCGAGATATGCTCCGGAGACCATCTTCTCCAGCCGATAGCGTCCCGGGGATTTCGTACCGGCGTCGAACTCCTCATCGATGCTACCGCCGGGTATCCCGTTGAAGTCTCCGGATTCCATGTTGATTATCTGCCTTCCCTCGCAGGACCCTTGGAGCTTGCCGATGCGTCTGTTCTCTTCCACATAGGCGCAGTTGAGCCCGGTACCGAGTATGAAGCCAAGATAGCTGTCGAAGGAATCGTGCACAGCTGCGGTCTTCGCGGCGAGGAGGGTGGCCACGGTGTCGTTGAGGATGACGATTCGGAGTTCCCGGTCGATTCCTGCCCGCCGCAGGGCCTCCCGCAGGCCTCTTCCAATGAACTTTCCTTCTACTTCGGGGGCTTTTATCTCCTTTGAAAAGTGGAGAAGTCTTCCGTCACGGTCCGACTGCATTTCGGTGGGATAGGAAAAACAGAAACCGATGCTGTCGGTATGAGCACAGAGGGGAGCGGCCTTCTCGGCGATGAGGTCGAAGAACTCCTTTCGGCCCACGCTTCCCCTGCTGCCGGGCATCGGATGTTTGGTATACGCCTCGAAGCGAGCCTTCCCTTCGGCGTCGAAACGAACCAAGGTGCTGCGGAAATTTGTCCCTCCCGCGTCGAGTACGAGGACAGCCGTGTCGTGAGCAACAGCGCCGCCGGTACGAATGAAGGTAGGCAGCATTGCGAGGGAGGATTCCCCCCCGGCAAGACCCGCTTCGATCTGCCTTTCGAACTCTCCGAGGGCTCCATCGAATTCGACGGCTTGAACATGCATTCTCTTCCGACGGAGAAAGCCTTTGGCCGCTTCCTTTGCGCTGTTGATTTCCGATTGATCCATTGCTGTATCCTAGATGGCCGTCGGAACGCTGTCAATCCTTGGTGCTGTCCTTGGGGAGTCTTTGTGAAAGCCACCGGAGGGGATTCCTCTGGTTTTCCTGTGCCCCTTTCGTTTTTCCCGCCGCCGCAAAATGGGGAGTTCGCTTCGTTTTTAGGGAGCTGAAGGGCGATATGGTGCTGAAGTCGAAGAGGAGGTAGCAGACCTCTCCCCGTTTATCGAAGACCGGAAGAACGGTGTAGGAGGAGGATTTACCCTTTTCTTCCATCGCCCCCTCCTTTTCAGCGGAAAATGAACGGCGTTCCTCGATTTTTTGCAGAACCATCGGGACGACTATCTCCTCCTCCAGCGCTTCAATTGATGAGCCTATCAGCGTTGAACGGCTCATATCGACCCTCTTCTCGTAGTTTTCGCTTGAGTAGAGCAGTCGGCCGGTAATATCGGTTACCGCGGTGGGAGTGTTCGAATTGCTCATCAGGAGGGAGATGAGGTCCGATTGTCCGGAGAGCTTAATCGCCTGCTGTTCGTTTACCTCCATGATTCGCCGGTAGAGGATCTCGAGACTTCTGCCGAAGGAGCCGAACTGGCCGCTGCGCAGCTGCCGTAAGGGCGAGGCGGTCCCGCCGAGGGTGGCCAGGCGGCGTAACTTCTTCTCCAGCCGCACACGATGAAGGTAGAGGTGTCCCATAAAGGCGCTTATCAAAAGCGAACCGACAATGGAGGCATAGAGAAGCCGCTCGGCGGCCAGTTTCGCCGCCGTACCGGATAGACCGAAGTGCAGCTGCCTGTACCCGTAGATCCCGCAGCTTAATAAGAAGGCCAGGGCGATGATATACAGAACGGCAAGGCCGCGCTTGGAAACAAGTACCATCTTATTCCTCCTTGAATTGCTCTATCGCCTCGTTTTTCCCCACCACTATCAGCACGTCCCGGTTTTCAAGAATCGTAGAAGGACCGGGAAAGAGGACTTCTTCGTTCTTCGTCGGATTTCCTACCTCGTCCACCGAATAATTGGTCCGCTTTACGGCGATGATGTTGATTTGAAACTTCTTCCTCAAGTCGAGCTGGTCGAGACGCTTGCCGATGAACTTTTCCGGAAGGTAGAGCTCGGCCAAACTAATGGTGTCCGAAATTCTCGTTCTATCGAGGATTTCCGGCGCGGCGAGGCGTATGGCTATCCTCCTTCCCTCATCTATCTCCAAGTTGACGACCTCGTCGGCTCCCACCTGTTTCAGAACCTGCAGGTGAAGCGCCGAGACCGCCCGGGCGAGGATATA
Organism: uncultured Spirochaetaceae bacterium; assembly: GCA_964594775.1. Classification (GTDB taxonomy): domain Bacteria; phylum Spirochaetota; class Spirochaetia; order DSM-16054; family Sediminispirochaetaceae; genus CAYFVU01. The sequence goes on along the minus strand of CAZQNO010000011.1, from coordinate 56,864 downwards.
GGTGACTCCCATCCTCTTCAAAAGTGCCGTTACGAGGATACTTGCCTCAATGTTTTCGCCTATGGCAACGATTGCCGCATTCACCTCATCGAAAGGAATTTGCGCCAGGGAGGTCTCATCTGTAGCGTCGATCATTACCGCCTGGGTCACCGTATCCTTGATCTTCTCGATGAGCTCCGGGCGGTTGTCTACGGCAATCACCGAGGCTCCCCGTTCTGTAAGGGTACTGCACAACTGATTGCCGAAACTTCCTAATCCGATAACGATGTATACCTTTTCCTTTGCCACGTAGCACCTCTCTATCTGTGAGTCAATATTAGAGTGAAATATCTCCCCTTGGATAGGAGACCGCCGCCCTCTTCTTCGATTTCGCCGCCGCGGAGAGGATAGTAAGGGGTCCGAGCCTCCCGAAGAACATCAAAACGATTATTACCGCCTTACCGGCAGAGGAGAGAGCTTTGGTAATTCCCGTGGAGAGTCCCACGGTGCCGAAGGCAGAAACGGCCTCAAACAGGAGTTTTTCCAAGCTTTCCTCCTCGAAAAAACTGAGCAGGCAAACTCCGAGGAAGATGGTGGACAGCGCGAAGAGGAAAACGAGAAAGGCCTTCTGCACCTGCCGCAGATCGACGGAGTATTTCGAGAGTACCACATCCCTTCTCCCCGTGAGAACCGACTTCACGTAGGCGGCGATGACCGCTACGGTGTTTATCTTTATTCCCCCTGCGGTGCTCCCCTGGGCGGCGCCGATGAACATGAAGAGCATCATTACGAGGAGGCTTCCGCCGGCAAGAGAGCCGATGGCTACCGTGTTGAAACCGGCGGTTCTGAGGGTTACCGACTGAAAGAAGGCCGCCAGATACTGCGTTCCGGTGGGAAGTTCCGCCAAGACCCCATCGTGCTCGAGGCCGTAGAAGAGAAGGGTCCCGAGCAGAAGAAGGATACCCGTGCCTATGAGGACGATTTGCGTGTTGAGAGAGAGGGGGATTTTCATCTGAGAACCCTTTACCCTTTCCCGAAGGCGGCTACAGGATTCGGAAAGGACGGAGAAGCCGAGGCCTCCGAAAATAATGAGACCTGCGACGGTAAAATTTACGACGAGACTCCCCCGCATTCCTTCGAGACTGTCGGAAAAGAGGGCGAAACCGGCGTTACAAAATGCCGAGACGGCGTGAAAAAGGGCATAGAAGAACGCTTCTGCTCCTCCGCCTCTGCTCTCCAGAAAGTAGGGAAAAAGCAGAAGTGCGCCTAAGCCTTCGATGAGGAAGGTGGCGAAGATTATCGACCGGACCCGGCCGGCGAGCTGGTTCATGTTCTTCTCGCTCAACAGGTAGCTCAAAAGGAGCTTCTCCTCCAGGCTTATCCGCTGTCTTGCGCTGAAGAGGGCGAAGTAGGAGAGGATCATTATGCCCAAGCCCCCTATCTGAATAAGGAGAAGGAGGATTACCCGTCCCCACACGCTGAAGGCCGCGGCGGTGTCGACGACGATGAGGCCGGTTACGCAGACGGCGGAGGTTGCGGTGAAGAGGGCGTCTATCGGTGAAAGCCCGCTGCCTCCTCTCACGGCGAAGGGCAGCATCAAGAGTCCCGCTCCGAGGAGAATAACGAGGAGAAAACTCAGAAGAATGGTCTGAGCCGGTTTGAGGGTAAAACCTTCGAAGAAGGATGAAACCCGTCTTCGTTTTTCTTTTTTCATCTCTGAGCTTAAGAGTACTACAGATAGTGCGGTTGATGCAATTTATCTTGTTTCTGTCCATAGACTCGCCTTTCTGCCTTGCAGAGGGCGGCGAAATCTTTTACTGTTGATGGGTGGTTAGGTGAATAAACAAAAAAAACTGGGAGGATAATCTTGGCCGAACAGTCGAAAAACCCGCTCAAACCCTTGGGAAGAAAGATTTTTCTCGACCGCTATGCCCTGAAGGACGGAGAAAAACACAGTCTCAAGGCGGGTGATACCGTCATCGTGGTGAGCAATCCGCAGACCGGACAGAGAGAAATCGCCACGGTAAAGGACCTTTCCAACGGCGGGGCCCGCCTTATCCTGCAGGACGGCCAGGAGCTCGAGCGCAGCTTAGATCATATCGACAAACCGGTGGAAACCGACCCCTCCCAGATGGTCAAGCGGGTGGCGAAGGCCATCGCGCAGGAGGAGCCCGAAGAGCTGCGCGATGAGTGGGAAAAGCGCTTCCGCCGCCTCCTCGAGGATTGGCGATTCGTACCCGGCGGCAGAATCTTGACCGGAGCGGGGACCAACCAGAATCTCACCTACTACAACTGCTATGTCATTCCTTCTCCCGACGACAGCCGGGGAGGGATAATGCGGACCCTCACCCAGATGACGGAGATCATGTCCCGCGGCGGCGGTGTAGGCATCAACCTTTCCAGTCTGCGGCCTCACCACGCCTATGTAAAGGGAGTGAACGGCCGTTCCAGCGGTTCGGTCTCCTGGGGAGCCCTGTACAGCTTTGTGACGGGGCTCATCGAGCAGGGGGGAAGCCGCCGCGGGGCTTTGATGCTCATTCTCAACGTGTGGCATCCCGATATACTCGAATTTGTCAACAGCAAGCGGCAGATGGGACGGATCACCAATGCAAATATCAGCGTCGGTATCACCGACGACTTCATGAAGGCGGTAAAAGATGACGGCGACTGGGTGCTCCGCTTTCCCGACACCTCCGACCCGCAGTTCGATTCGATCTGGAACGGTGATCTCAGCACCTGGCTGGATGCCGGCGGACGGGTGATCAACTACCAAACGGTAAAGGCCCGGGAAATTTGGAATTCCATCATCGAAAGTGCCTGGGCCAGCGCCGAGCCGGGAATATTCTTCGTAGACCGCTACAATGCCATGAGTAACTCCTGGTACTATGGCCCTATCAACTGCACCAATCCCTGCGGAGAACAGGGGCTGCCTCCCTGGGGCGTCTGTAACCTCGGAGCGATAAACCTTTCCCGTTTCGTGAAGGACGGCAAGGTAGAATGGAAAGATCTGGGAACGACAGTCCGTTCGGCGGTACGCTTTCTCGACAATATCATCGACAACACGCCCTACTTCTTCGAAGAGAACGAAAAACAGCAGAAATCCGAACGGCGGATCGGCTTGGGCACGATGGGGCTGGCCGAGATGCTGATACAGCTAAAGATCCGTTATGGGAGTCGCGAATCGGAGAAATTCCTCGACACACTGTACAAGTTTATCGCCGAAGAGGCCTACCTGGCCAGCGCCGATTACGCAGAGGAGAAGGGCAGCTTTCCCTACTTCGAAGCGGAGAAGTATCTCGACAGCGGATTTATGCAGGGAATGAACGAGAAGGTGCGCGAGGCCGTCCGCGGGAAGGGCATCCGCAACGTGACCCTCCTCACTCAGGCCCCGACCGGCACCACCGGAACGATGGTGGGAACGTCCACAGGGATTGAGCCCTACTATTTCTGGGAATGGGAACGGAAGGGACGCATGGGGTCTCACACCGAACGGGTCGATGTCTTTGATCAGTGGAAGAAGGCGAACGAAGAAGAGACGAGTCTTCCGGAGTATTTCGTGACAGCTATGGACCTGAGTCCGGAGGAGCACGTGCGGGTCCAAGCGGTTATTCAACGCTGGGTCGATTCGAGCATTTCGAAAACGAGCAATATGCCTAATCACTACAGCGTGGAACAGACGAAGGAACTCTACGAGCTGATGTACGACCTGGGCTGCAAAGGCGGAACGATATACCGAGACGGCTCGCGGGACGAACAGGTGCTCAATCTTAAAAAGGAAGAGAAGAGTGCCGAGGAAGAGGCGGCTTCCGAAAAGGCTCTCCTCGCCCAGGAGAGGCTGAAGCCGCGAGTCCGGCCTACGACGCTGCACGGCATCACCTACCGCAAACATACCCCCATCGGTACCGCCTATATTACGATCAACTACGACGGAAAGAATCCGGGGGAACCCTTCGAGGTATTCGTAAACGTTGCGAAGGTCGGTTCGGATGTGGCTGCCGATGCCGAGGGCTTGGGCAGGCTGATAAGCTACATCCTCCGCATGCCCGGGCCCCAGACTCCGGCCGAGCGGGCCGAGAACGTAGTGGCCCAGCTGCGGAGCATCGGTTCGGGACGGCAGCGGGGCTTCGGGAAGAATCGAGTCATGAGTCTACCCGACGCCATCGCGCAGGTAATCGACGAACATCTGGGGATGGAGCACGGGGAAAACTACCACTATCCCGGTCTGCCGGACGAAGAAGAGGAGAACGAGAAAAAGCAGTTCGCCTTTACCTTCACCGAGCCGACGGCCGATCTCTGTCCTGTCTGCGGTAACGCAACCTTCATGTTCATCGAAGGCTGCAAGAAGTGTCATTCCTGCGGCCACAGCGAGTGCTAGAGCGGCGGCAGCGGGGGCGAAGCCGCTCGAGCGTCTCTCGGCTCACTCGCCGACCTGTGATATAAACCAATCCTTCAAGGCAACCAGACGATTGGTGAAAGATGAACGCATCTTCTTGTAGAAGACTTTTAAGTTGAGGACGTCGACGGTGCTCAAACCGTAGAAGAGGATCCCCTCCTGCACCGGCAGAATGAGCAGCTGCATCGACATCCTGCCCTCCTTCACCAGGGGAAAGAGCATGTAGCGCATCGTCGTTTCATTGCTGATGCTCATACTGAGGGCGCAGTCCTCGTGCCGGTACTGCACCTTTGAGATGTTTTCACCGAAGGTCAGGTCCTTCTGATGAATATAGAGGGTGTCCTCCGGGGGAATGCGGTCGGGCAGCGGGTCGGAAAGACGTTTGTCATCCTCCGGCCCGGCGATGACCCAGGTTTCGGCGAAGAGGGTCCGCATCCGCTCCCGGGAGGCGGAGTAATAGTCGATCCCTTCCAGGCTGCTGACGGTCTGTAAAGTGCGGTAGAGCTCCAAGAGGATCTCTTCCCGCGGCTTTTCCCTAAGGGCCGGATCGAGGTGTTGTCTCGAGATGAGATAGAGAGACTCTACTCCCACCGCATAGTCAATTTCAAAAGCCGCTTCGATGAGGATGCGGCTCAGCGAAGAGTCGGGGGTGTACTCGGGCCGCTCTTCGGAGGTGAAAAAGCGGTGTATTCCGCCGGTCCCGCCGGTGCCCGGCTCCTTTGTCTCCTCCGCCTGGTCCAGTTCTTTGATCACATCCTGCCGGAGTATCGCATCGAGGGAGGAAAAGGCATCCCAGCCCTCATCCTCGCAGGAGGAGGCGGAGCTCGAGATATCCTGCCCGGCGGCAGAAAGAGGAGTAAAAAGGGCTATCAGGAAGAGCAGGAGAAGCGCAAGGTTCAGAGGATGCGGGACGGGTATTCGCTGCGTTTTCATACCCGCTAAGGTAACGCAGCCCCTTCCGTTTTTCAAGCTATTGACAGCCTATCGTTGCTTTGAAAGAATCGATAAAACTCACAAGAGAGGAGGCACGGTATATGCCGGTCAATTTACGGGGAAGGAGCCTGTTGACACTCAAGGATTTTTCCAGGGAGGAGATTCTCTATCTTCTCGATCTTTCGGACGATCTCAAGAGGAAGAAGCGCGCCGGTATCCGCGGCGATCTCTTAGCGGGGAAGAATATCGTCCTGCTTTTCGAAAAGGCTTCCACCCGTACCCGCTGTGCCTTCGAAGTGGCTGCCTTCGACGAGGGTGCCGGAGTGACCTTTCTCACGGGAAGTCAGATGGGAAAGAAGGAGTCGATGGAAGACACGGCGAAGGTCCTCGGCCGCTACTACGACGGGATCGAGTTCAGAGGTTTCGAACAATCGACCGCCGAAGCCTTCGCCGAATACTCGGGAGTTCCGGTGTGGAACGGACTCACCAACGAGTACCATCCCACCCAGGTCCTCGCCGACTTTATGACGCTGCGCGAGCAGGCGGCTAAACCGATGAGCAGGGTTAAATTCGTCTTTGTCGGCGATGCCCGCAGCAACATGGGAAACTCGCTGATGATAGGCAGCGCGAAGATGGGAATGGACTTCGTCGGGGTAGCACCGAAGAGTCTCTTCCCCGAGAAGTCTCTTATCGAAGCCATGGAAAAAGAGGCGAAGCGCTCGGGCGGCAGCATCGCCTTCACCGAGTCGATAGACGAGGGAGTGAGGGGTGCCGACGTTCTCTACACCGACGTATGGGTTTCGATGGGGGAGGAAGACAAGTTCGCAGAGAGGATCAAGCTTCTCGAACCCTACCGGGTCGACATGAAGATGGTGGAAAAGACGGGAAACAGCGACGTGGTCTTCATGCACTGCCTTCCCTCTTTCCACGACACCGAAACCGCGATCGCTAAGGAGATCGAGGAGAAGTTCGGCCTCAAGGAGATGGAAGTGTCCGACGAGGTCTTCCGCAGCCGCCACTCAGTGGTTTTCGACGAGGCGGAAAACCGGATGCACACGATTAAGGCGGTGATGGCCGCCACTGCCGGCAGTCTCTAATTCGCCGAAGCGATTCTCAGTTTTTCAGCCGCCGCTTGCCAGGCCGCCTTCGACTCAGAGCTTCCACTCCAGGGGCAGGCGATGGGCCGGTTCACCGATGCGCGCCGAGGAAGACATCAAGAGGTAGGGATAGGAGAAGGCCTGGGCGTCGGCCTGAAGCTCCTCCGGCGGACGGTCCCCTATGTAGGGCGCCAGCATGAGAGAGAAACGCTGAGTTCTTCCGTTGTAGGAGGGCGCGTAGGGCGAGATGTGGTCGGAAGCGGACAGCCGCACCGCCACAGTCTTACCGATGCCGGTGTCGGCGGTCTGGTAGCGGTACTGGCGTCCGCTGAAAGATCCGAAGGGGTTGAGAAAGACCCTTTGCGCATCACCTCGACGCCGGGTACGCAGGGGACAAAAGGCTAAGGAGGCGAGCCTGTCGGCGGTCTGAGCACAGAGCAGCCCGGCTCTTCCGTCGCAGACCGCCAGCCAGGCGTCGGTGACGTGATTGTTCACCGAATCGAGCTCGCGGTTCGGTGAAAATGCACCGTAATCGAGACGGTAACTGCCTACATGATTGAGGAAGTTGTGTTTCCACACCCGCAGCGGGGATTCGGCGCTTCCCATAAGGCCGGGAGCCAGAATGCAGGGCATCACTTCCCGCCATCGTTGATCCCAATCCCGTTCCAGCCGCTTTACCTTAGCCCTGTTCCTGTTCTTGAAGGGGGTTTGCGGATAATCCGCCTGTACGTCGATGTAGAGATAGGGAAGATCTTCGCAGATGATGAATCTGCGCCGCACCTTTACCGCCATTCCCCCGCCGATAGGAATGGAAGACCTCATGTCGAGAAAGCCGATGCCGCCGCCGGCCTTCCCGATTTCCATGATCTCCCATTTTTTTGCTCGGAATGTTTTTCGTCGATAGCTTACGGCGCTGTCGATCAGCGGATAATCGAGAGAGCTCCAGGAGAGGCTTTCTTCTTCGGGACCGCGAAATTCGAGACCGGAGGTTCTTCCTCTTTCATCGAAGCTGAGCTTTAAAAAGGAGTTGCCGAGTCGATGAGCGGAAACTTCGATCATCCTCCTCTGCTCTTTTGGAGATCCCCCGCCGTTCGGGGAAGAAGACGTTTCCTGTGCCGCCAGCCGATAAGTTCTTTTCCCGCCGCCTTCAATGGCGGCGCGTAAAAGGAGGAGCTCCTCTCGATCCGTCTCGTTTCGACACAGCAGGTGGGGAACCGAATTCCCCGCCTCATCGATGAGGCTGACAGCTTCTATCGATCGATCGGAGGAGTTCTCCCCTGCGGCACGCCGCAGGGGGATGCGAACGAGACTGCGGGAGCTTCGAACCGGATAGCTCACCGCCTCGGTGCCGACTCCGCGGGGATAGTCAATAAGGGTGAAGGCGGCCGCTGCCTCGCGGTTCGAGCGATCGGCATGCGCTAATTGCGGCTCTGCGGTACTCGTCTTCTCTCTCCTGCCGGCGGCGAGGGCGAAGGCCTGCCGGGCACGGTCAAGGGCGTCCCCGACGATAGTCTTTGCCGTCTTCAGCCGCGTGGCGTTTACCACCGGAGCGGCCATTCCGAAATGGGTCGTCGAGAGGAGGCGTAGACGGAGCTCGAAGGACTCGGCGAGAAGTCTTTCTATCTCTCTGAAGGACGGATGAGCCTCCGAACGTTCCTGCCTCTCTCCGGCAGCGGGGACGGGGACGGGTATGTCCGGTACCGCCGAAGACGGGCCGGCGTGCGAGCCTCTAGACGACGTGTCTTGTGCGCGTACTCCCGCCGTCTCCCTGTCCGTTCCGAGAAGCCGGCGGGTCTGCAGCTCGAGAATACGGGCCCGCTCGAGTTCCGTCCACAGCATCTGATTGGACCACTTCTCGGCCCAGCTCGCCAAGCCGTCGAAGCTCCCGTCGGCGGTGTCCTGGCCGAAGGTAATTTCTGCAGCCGGCGGGTGTTCGGCCAGGTAGGCCGAGGGTGTGGTGAATACGAGGTAGTCGAGGTCATTGAGGCTTTTTACGAGGGCCTCGAGGCCGCCGCCGCTAGAGTAGACTCTGGAAATAAGGGGAATGTCGTAGCCGCACCAGAACTCATCGTCGGCGTCCATGTCGAGGAGGAGAAGGAGATCGGTCGCTTCCTTCTCGGCAAGCTGTCTCCTGCGCAGCAGCTTTACCCAGCGGCGGAGGGAGATGTGGTCGAGTATATCGCCGATGTTGTAGGCCGGCAGCAGAGTCATCCGTCCCTCGATCTGCGGATGCCACAACTCTAGAGGATTGTACCTCTCCTTTAGGGAGAGCGGCGGAACGAAGGAGCTGAAGCCGTTGAAGGGGAGGGCACTGTAAAACAGGCTGATAGAGTGTATGCCGTGCCGGGGATAGAGGTCGAGGTGCTTGGGGGTAAACATCATCTCTTGAGGCCGTACCATCGGGCCGAAGCTGCCGAAGAGGTCTGCGAGGCCGGAACCCTTCTCGTTGTGAACGGCCCGGGAGATCGCCGCATCGAATTCCGCGGCGGTATGGGCGCTGATCATCCCGTTGTTGTAGGACATCACCTGTACCTCATCACCCCGCTCGGCTGTCCTCCGCTTCATTCGTTCGATGATGTCGGGGCAGTGTTTCGGCATGATCGTCTCGAGGGAGAAGTAGTTCTCGAAGTCCCAGGTCCCCTTCACCTCGATGCCCTCCTCGTTGAAACGGTCTAGAACGGAGAGAATGTGCCGAATGACCCTGATATCCTTGCCAAAGCCCCTCTCGTCGGGGGTATCTCCGCGAAATGAGTGGTAGAAGTTCCCGTGGAATCGAAAGGCCAGGTGTATGGCCGGCCCTGTGCGTTTATTCTTATCCTGCATGGTTACCCTCCTCTATTCTTTCGGCATCGCCGCACGGCGTTCGAGAATCTGTTTCAGCTCCTCCTCCTCGGCGGGATCGGTCTCTTCTCCGGCCCGCCGGAGCTTCAGGTAGTCCTTGAGCCGCTTGTGGACCTGCGGTGTCAGCCTAAAGCGCCAGGCGTTGAATATCCCGATGCCGAGGAAAAGCACCGGGAGAAGGGCCAAGAGCAGGCGCAGTACGAAGAGAAACTGGCCGGACTGGGGCTGCTTTACCAGCTTCGCGACCCCCTCCACCGTCTCCTTTACCGGCCTCCGGTAGCCGGCGAATTCGATCACGTTCGAGACGATGTAGATCCCTAAGGCAGAGCTTAGCTTTCGCATGAAGGTGATGAGTCCCGAATAGGTCCCCTCCCGACGTTGTCCCGAGTAGAGCTCGTCCACGTCGGGGATGTCGGGGAGAATGGCATAGACCATGATGACCATCCCGCCGGAGCCGATACCGAGAAGGGCGCCGAAGATGTAGATCAGCAGGCTCGGCTGTGCCGGTCCGAGAAAAAAGCTCAGTCCCATTAAAAGCAGCCAGTAGACCGCGGCGTATATGTAGGTCTTTCTCTTTCCCCGCCTCCTGCTGATCATCTGATAGACGGGAAGGGAGAGCACTTGGACGATCAGCATCGTCCCGAGAACGTAGCTCGTCTCATCGGGTCGTCCGATGAAATAGGTCATAAAGTAGAGGAGAACCGACATGATGATGTCCATCGTTGTCATGGCGAAGAGGTACATCAAGAGTACATTGATGAACGTCGGCAGCTTTAGCGGTTCGATGAAGGTTTCACGGATAGTGAATTTCCGCGGTTCTCCCTGAAACTCTTCCCGCTCTCTCGTGGCGAAGAAGGTTGCCAGGTAGGGCAGGCCGAAGAAGAGGCCGAAGATGACCGCCATGGCGAGGAAGCCGGTCCGTTCGTCCTGGAAATGTTTGACGATTTCCAATGGAAAGACGGCGCAGAGGAGGGCAGAGGTGGAGGAGAACATGATCCTTATGGTGGTCATCGATGTGCGCTCGTTGTAATCGAGAGTGAGTTCGGAGGCGAGGGCGAAGTAGGGGATCATTACCAGGGTGTAGACTGTCGAGTAAAATATATAGGCAGCAAGGACGTAGACGAAGCGGTGCATCTCTTCTTCAAAGTCGATGGGATACCACATCATGAAGAAGGCGAGAAAGATCAACACGACTCCTGCGAGGAAGTAGGGCCGTCGCCGGCCGAAACGGGTGCGCGTCCGGTCGGTGATGATTCCCATGATCGGATCGCTGACGGCGTCCCAGCCCTTGCTGATGAGAAAGATGATTCCCGCGAGGGCGGGAGAGATCAGGATCACGTCGGTGAGAAAGTAGAGGTAGAAGAAGCCGATGACCACCATCGCGCCTCCCCCAAAGATGTCGCCGAGGCCGAATCCTATTTTTGTCGTGAGGCTGAGCTTTTCCGTAGTGTCGTTCATCTACTTTTTTCTCCTTTTTTTAATGGCACGCCCAATACTCCTCTATAAAGACAGAGTATAGCCCTCGCCTGCGCTTAGGTAAAGAAAGTTCTCTGCAAATACGCGTTTTCCGCATTTGACAGAAAGGGGTCGTGTGCATAGGCTATTGAATATGAAGGTAGTATTTTATCAGAAGCTAAACTCACTGTGGAAACAGAAGTTCGAGCCGGTCTTTAGCGAGTTTCCCGATGTTCAATTCGTTACGAACCTCGAAGAGGCGAAGGGGCAGCTCGCCGATGCAGACGTGCTGGTGGGGGGGAAACCGGACCGGGCGGCAATCGAGGCGGCGGCAAAACTCGCCTACATCGTGGTTCCCTTCGCGGGGGTCAACCATCTGCCTCTCGATCTCATCCATGAGCGGGGCATAAGGGTGTCCAACTCTCACGGAAATGCCTATTTTGTGGCTGAACGGACGGCGGCGATGATCCTCGCCTATTACGGGAAGATTATCGAATATCACAACGATATGCGGGAGAGAGCGCAATGGCACGGTTTTTGGGTCGGCCGAGGCCTCGACGATACCTGGGAATCGGTGTACGGCAAGAGCTGTGTGATTCTGGGAGCCGGTGAAATAGGCAAAGCGACGGCAGCACTGTTAAAACCCTTCGGTATCAGAATGACAGGCTACAAGCGAAGACCCGTCGATACGCCGGTAGAGGGGTTCGACGAAATGGTATACGAGGTGGACGAGGCGCTGGAGAAGGGGGAGATCATCGTCATTGCCCTTCCCGCGACGGAGGAGACGAAGGCCCTCATCGACCGGCGGCGTCTCTCGGCGATGAAGGGAAAATTTCTCGTCAATGTAGGCAGGGGGAGCATTGTGGAGGAGAAGGCGCTCTACGAGGCGCTCGAATCCGGTTTGCTAAAGGGTGCCGCCATCGACTGCTGGTACAGGTATCCCGAGGAAGGTACCGTCGGCGAGCCCTCGGCATATCCCATTCATCGTCTGGACAACGTGGTCCTCTCACCCCATGCGGCAGGTTTCACCCGGCAATCGACGGAGAAAAACATCGAACATGCGGCCTTGAATCTCGCCGGCTATTTGCGGGAGGGACGTCCACTTTTCGAGGCCCATACCGACGCGGGCTATTAGTGGTGAAATACGGCCCAAAAGGAGTTTCAAAATGAGTGAGAAAGCGACACTCGGGGGGGGCTGTTTCTGGTGTCTAGAGGCGGTTTTTCAGCGCCTGCGCGGAGTAAAGAAGCGGGTATCGGGCTACGCCGGCGGCACTACGAGAAATCCCGGCTACGCACAGGTTTGTACGGGAGATACGGGACACGCCGAAGTGGTGCAGATAGACTTCGACCCGCAGGAAATCGGCTACGAGGAGATACTCGACGTGTTTTGGAAGGCCCATGATCCGACAACTCTCAACATGCAGGGGGCCGACGTGGGGACTCAGTATCGTTCGATCATTCTCACACACAGCGAAGAGCAGCGCCGAACCGCGGAGGAGTCGAAGCGGAGGCTCGACGAGAGCGGACTCTACGGTTCTCCGGTGGTAACGGAGATCCGGCCCCTAGAGGTATTCTATCCCGCCGAGGACTATCATCAGGACTATTTCAACAAGAACCCCCATGCGGGGTACTGTTCTCTCGTTATCCGTCCGAAGCTGAAAAAACTCGGGCAGGCGGAGCTGATCGATTTCGCTAGATAAGCGGAGAAAAAATGAAAGGCCGGCGGGATTGGTCATCTTCTCCTCTCCCCGCTCACTAAGCAGATAGACGGGAATATACGGATACCGGCAGAAAAAGAAAAGCGAGGAGAAAAGCCGTCTTAGAGCCGGAGTTCCGCCAGAAGGCGCTGTGTCACGTGAATGAGATTTTCCCGGACCGAGGGTTCGGTCCCGCCGAGATGGAGCCATTCATCCGCCGGGACTGCCGATACGAGGCTTCCCTCTTCGATGGCGGCCTGGACGGCGGGAAGGAAGCGGTATTCGTCGGCTTTTCGGGAAAACAGCTTTTCCAACAGGGTGGGATGGAGCTTCCAGACCCCTATTTCCACATAGTCACCGGAGCCTTTCCATGCCCTGCTGATGAGTTTCTTCTCCTCATCGATGTCTACCCGTTCGTTGTGTTTTTCTTTGCAGCGGTGACGGGCGATGCTGAGGGCGGTGTCCTGCTCCGCCATGCGGACCGCATCGAAAAGAGCGGAAGGAACGTAGGTGTCGGCGAGCCAGACGACAAAGACCTCGCCGAAGGAGCCGGCACGGGCGGCGGTGTAAACCGCATCGGCGGTACCCCTCTGTTTTTTCTGTTCTACGTAGCACAGCTCCTGCCCGCGGTAGCTCGTGCCGAAATAGGCAGGGATCTGTTCCCCTAAATGCCCGGTAACGATGGTGATTCTGTCTTCTCCCTTGGTAAATGTCTGAGAGTCGATGAGATTATCGAGGCTGAAACGGAGAAAGGGGATGCCGTAGACGGGATACATGCACTTCTGGAGATAAGTTCCCAGATCATCCATCCGGCTTCCCTTTCCGGCGGCCAGGCATACGTAGTTCATCACCGCTCCTCTAGGGAAAGTGTTTCGAGATGAGCCTTGCGTATTCGCCGGAGGCCTTTAGTTTGGCCAGCGTCGTATTGATGGAATCCAAGAGCTTCCTGTTTTCCTTCTGCACGGCGATGCTGTAGAAGCGAAGCGGAAAGGTGAAGGGAAGAATCTTGATGTCTTCGTTCAGGCGCAGGTAGTGCTGAGAAGTCTCTTCGTCGGCCATGATGCAGTCTATCTCCCTTTTCCGCAGGGCGTTTAGGGCCTCTTCCCAGCGGTCGAAGCGGCGAACAGTTCCGCCGAGCTCAAGGGCCGTCTTTTTCGCTTCGCTGTAGGCGAGAACACCGATATCGGCCCCTTCTAAGTCCTCTTTCGAGAAAAACTGATTCGATCCCACCAGCGTCGTGCATGCGGGGGAAGCTTCGAAATAGGGTGGTGAAAAATCGATCCGCTCTTCTCTTTCATCGCCGAGGGGAATGGCGGATACCGCCATATCAATTTCTCCGCTCTCGAGAGCGGGTATGAGGATTTCGAAATCCATATTTCGAAAATCCGCCTCCGTATCAATCTCTTCCGCGATAATGCGGGCGATCTCGATGTCGAAACCCCTAAAGGTCTCTCCTTCAAGATATGCAAAGGGGCGAAAGGAGGCATCGGTGCCGATGGTGATGTTCGTCTTCTGCCGGCAGCCGAAGATGAGGCTTACCGTCATGATGAGGGCGAAAGCTGCTATGCGGACCCGGCGTCTGTTCATCCCGTTCCTCCCTGAGAGTACAAGTATTCCTTATAAATATCAAAAAGAACAGGGTCAAGCTTGAGGTTCTCGTTGATGAACTGTTCCTGCATGAGCTCCAGAGCTTCTTCTCTGCTTAGAGGCTTTCGGTAGATCCTGTTTGGATCGGTGAGGGCGTCGTACACGTCGATGATTTCGAGAATTTTCGCCGGAAAGTAGGAAAGGGCCTGAAAGGTGAGGATACCCTGCACGGTATAGGAGATACAGTAACCAGGAGTGAGCTTGGGATTTTTCTTCTTCTGCCGTTGATAGAAGGCCCGGTGAAAACCGTAACCCGAGGAGTGGCCGTAGTATTCGTGATGGTAGCCGGCGATGAGGCCCGCCTGCGGCGGGTAGTCGGTCTTATGCATGATGGCGAGGTACCCCTGCCGTACGTGATCGACGATCTTTTCTCTATCGTAGGCCTCGGTACCCTCGTGGTATTTGATATCCTTTGCCTTTCCTACGTCGTGAATGAGGAAGCCGGCGGCAAAGTTTTGCACCTGATCCTGGGACACCGCCTGGATTCCCGACTGAAAAACCCGCTCGAGTATCACATCTTCCTTATGAAAGTGGGGGAGAAGCTTCCAGTAGTAGTCCCGGTACGTTTTTGGGAATCGTGCCCTGACCTTGTTGGCGAAACTCGTATTCAAAAGTTTATTGTTGTAGTAGAGGAGAAAAGAGACGGTTCTTAGATAGGTCCGCGTCATGTGTTGTACAACGGTTCCGTTGGACTTCTCGACAATGAGATTCAACAGGTCGTCATGGAGAACCGTTTCGTTGATCAACGAGGTGGAATTTTTGACCATCAGCTGTGTCCGCTGGACGAGGTCCCGGGTAAGGTCCTTCGCCTCGGCGTCGCCTAATTTGAGTGCTTCCTCTAAAACGGCCTTGTTGGAGAGAGTCGCGTCTCTGGTGGATTCGTTGAGTACCTCGCCGACTTCTTCTATGCTCCTGTGAGGGTCGGCGAGCACCTCACTCAGCCTGTCGGTCTCCGTTGAAATAAGTTCACACTTCTCCTCGGTACTGAGGGAGCGGATATGCTCGTACTCATCGCTGAAATTCACCTCTTCTTGTATATACTCTTCGGAGTCGGCGCCGTCGCCGTTTCCTCCCGAATCTCCTTCCAGACTCATTATGGTATCCCGGCGTTTCGAGGCGCCGAATTGTTTGTTCCTGTCCTCTTCGCGCAGCTCCTCAAGAGCCTCATCTACAGAGGGTTCGAGCAAGAAGAAGGACCATTGTCCCTCAACGGCCCAAAAACGGGAATTGTTATCCGTGAGCGCCCGATAACTGATTTTTTTCTTTTTTTGCGACTTCTTTTGGACGCAGTACACCGGCTCTTCCCGTTCGGCAAACTTGAGATGGAGCCGACGGTCCTTTTGTAGTGCCTCTTCAACGGAAATGACTTTCATCTGTGTTCATTAGAGTAACATATTTGCCGTCGCTTTTCCAAGTAAATTGAATAAATATGTCTAAATAGTATAGTTTTTTTCTTTTGTTGACTTTTATCGGTGCAGGTCCTACTCTTTTTTGTAGTCTATATTGATCTACTAGGTGGGTTGAAAAAGAGGTGGCGAGAATGAGTAAGAGAGAGCGGGCGGAGGAACTGCTTCGGAAGACCGTTTCGGCCGTTATCGGCACGGAAACGACCGATGCCTTGGGAAAGGTTGATTTAGCGGGCGGGGCTTCAGGCGGAAGGGCCGTGCATCTGCTCCACGCTCTTTCAAAGGGGAAGGCACTCAAAGCCGAGGGAGGGGAACAGCCTGCCGGTCCGGACGCTCCCGATGCGCTGCTGCAGTTGACCGAACGCGGCGCAGAGACCTTTCTCTCCTACTACTCGGCAGAGGGAACCGAAGCCGCCGAGATGGTGCTGCGGCTCTTCGAAGAGGGTATCGATACCGAACTCTTGGCAAAGGAGATTTCTCTTGTTTGGGCGCCGGAGCTGCGCCTGCGGGATGAGGAAATCCTGCCGAAGTGGCGGCTGCGGGACTTGAAGGCGAATCCCGCAGCCATTGCCCCGACGGAGATAGTCATCCAACTCAACGCCCTCTACACCCTTCCGGAAACCGTGCCGAAAGACCTGCCGCCGGATCTCGCCGAGTCCGCACAGCGAGCGATGGAACGGCCGGGCAGAAAGATCGCCGACTACGACCACCCGGTGCATCTCTTCGAATCGGGGAAGAACCATGAGCTGGAGAGCTGCCTGCGGGAGCTCGACGGGGATCTCTCCTTCGAAAAGGAACGGGGCGTCCTTCCGGAGGACTATCGGCTCCCCATTCTTCTCTCCGTTTCCGTGACCCACGAAGGCATTGATGAGCTTACCGGCCGCTGGATCTACCGTCTTGTGGAGAAGGCCGGGTATCGTCATCTCAGGCTCATTGTGCTCACCGAAGGACTCTGCCGCAGGATACGGGAAGAGCTCTTCGGCGGAAAGTTCGAACTCTTTTCTGTTTTTGGGAAGTACGGCCGCCACTTCAACGCCCTCAAGTACGGGCAGCTTCTGTTGGAGAAGGCCCTCGGCGTTCGTGCCGGTTTCAAACTGGATACCGACGAGGGAATTCGTTCTAGAGAGCTGTATAAGCGGACAGGAAGGACCTGGTTTGAGACGATGTGTCATCCCTATTGGGGAGGCTCGGCGAAGGACTCCGAGGGGAAAGAGGTAGACCTGGCCGTTAACGAGGGAGAGTACGTAAACAGTACCGACATAGAACGACTGGGTTACAACGATGCCCTGCGCTGTCCCGATGTGGCGGTCCCCGATACCTGGACAGGCACGACCATGTTTTTCCAGAAGGGTTTTGCCCACGGCAGGGCGACGGCCCTCTACAACAGATTCGAAACGGTGGAGGAGGGGATAAGTCACCCCGTGGTAAAGGGGGGCGGCTACGGTATCACCAATGATGGTCTGCGCAAGGCGGCACCCTTCACCTTCTCCTGGGTAGGAAGGGCGGAAGACCAGCAATTCTACTTCTCCGGCCTGCGGGGAGGGCTGCGCGGAATTTTTCATCCCAACCTTCGTATCGCCCATTACAAGGCCTCGGTTGCGGGGGCGGAGAAGAAGACCGCGGCGGGCCGCTTTCTCGGCGATATGTACCGGCTCATCATCTTCTCTCACCTGGTCGAGCGCTGGGGGGTGAAGGAGCTCATCGATCCGATGCCGGGAGTCTTCGCCGGACCCCTGGCCCGGGCGCAGGCGGCACTCTCTCTGCTCTACAAGAGCTGCGAATTCGCCGCAGAGGGAAACGTCGAGGCGGCACGCTATCTCTTGGGCGAGGGTGCGCAGGAGCTCGTCGAGCTGGAAGACCGAATCGACGACGGGACGGTGGACCGTCTGGTGGATGAGGAGGCGGGTGAATGGCGCCGCTTTATTGAAGAACTTGAAAAAGTCGACGCCGGCGCGGTACAAAGGGTCCTGGGCTTGAGCTGAGCCGAAGCTGAAGCAGGGAGGCCGGGAGGCCGGGAGGCCGCACAAACGGTCTCAGCCACACGACAAAAAGAAATACTCGGAGTGTATATGCCTTTGAAGAATCAGTGTCAACTCATCGTCTATCCCGACGGGATCGGGGGGAACCTTGCGGCGCTCAAGGAAGCACTGGAAAAACACTTATCCGGGCTCTTCGGCGGGGTCCACCTCCTGCCCTTCTATCCTTCATCCGGCGACCGCGGTTTCGCCCCGCTTACCTACGACGAGGTCGACCCGCGTTTCGGCAGCTGGAAGGAGGTTCAATGGATCTCCGCACGATTCGACCTCATGGTCGATCTGATGTTCAACCACATTTCCCGCCGTTCCGCATTCTATCAAGACTTTTTGGTGCGGAAGGACGATTCGCCCTGGGCCGATCTCTTTATCAGGTATTCCCGGTTCTGGCCGGGGGGAGAGCCGACCGATGAAGAGCTGGAGAAAATCTACACGAGAAAACCCCGCCCGCCCTACATCGAAGAGGAGTTCGGCGACGGCAGCGTCGAAAAAATCTGGTGCACCTTCGACGAGGAGCAGATCGATCTCAATATCTACGAGGAGAAGACGAAGGACTTTATCAGGGGCTTTCTGCGCCGGCTCCTCGATCGGGGCGTGAAGTCGGTCAGACTCGACGCGTTCGCCTACACCACTAAGCGGCCGGGGACCAATTGCTTCTTCATCGAGCCGGATGTGTGGGACTTCCTCGGCCTGGCCGATGAGGTGGTACGGCCGGCCGGTGCAGTGCTCCTTCCCGAGGTGCACGAGCACTACACGATGCAGAAGCGGATCGCAGACCGGGGCTATTACGTGTACGACTTCGCTTTGCCTATGCTCCTCCTGCAGGCCCACTACGACGAGACGGCGGTCAACCTCAAGCATTGGCTCTCCATCTGCCCGAGGTATCAGTTTACCACGCTGGATACCCATGACGGGATCGGTGTGGTCGATGTCTACGACCTTATGAGCGGGGAGGAGCTGGAGCGGACAAAGGAAAACGTCTACAGCCGCGGGGCCAACGTAAAACGGATCTACAACACGGCCAAGTATCAGAACCTCGACGTCTATCAGATAAACTGTACCTACTACTCCGCCCTCGGCGAAGATGATGCGGCCTATCTCCTTGCCCGGGCTGTTCAGTTCTTTACTCCCGGTATCCCCCAGGTCTACTACGTAGGGCTTCTCGCCGGACGCAACGACATCGAGCTCGTCGAGGAGACAAAGGTGGGCCGGAACATAAACCGTCACAACTACCGCCTCGAGGAGGTGGCCGAGGAGGTGCAGCGTCCCGTCGTTCAGCGTCTCTTCGAGCTGATGCGGTTCCGCAACCGCGAGGAGGCTTTTGACGGTACCTACGAGCTTCTCGAGAGTCCGGACGATCTCCTGCGGATTCGCTGGAGCAATCCGAAGGCCGGCGAAGGGGGGCGCGTGACCGAACTGGAGGCCGACTTCTCCCGCACCGCGTTCACTATTCGGGCCGGTAGCATCGCAGAGGCCACTGCCGGAAATCTTGAGACCCTCTTTTCGGTGGGCGAGTAAACTCCGGCCGGTTTTTCCCCCTCAACAGTGGTATATTCTTAATGACTCAGATAGTGTCCCAAAATGGCATGGAACATGATGCAATGTCTTGCCGCGGGTGATACTGGAGTACCAAAGGGGGCGAGGATGGCGAAGCAGGCGAAAAGCCAACAGAGCCAGGCGAAGAATCAAACCGAGCGGGCAAACATTCGGAGGGGCGGGCGGAAGAGGGGAACCGCGACGACATCCTCCTCGATGTGGATCTGCCGCCTAATGGAAAGAGAATGCAGGCCCTCTCCGAGAGGCTGAGGAGTGATTTCTCCATTAGGGAGTAAGTTGTGTGATATAATATCTAGACAGTCTAGACAGTAAGAGAACATTGGAGTAAATTTTTATGAAATGGCAACTGCAGGCGGCAAAGAACAGATTCTCCGAGCTCGTGCGAGCGGCACAGCGAGGTAAGCCTCAGCTCGTAACAAAAAATGGTGAGCCCGTGGTATATGTAGTCGATTATGCACAGTATCGCGAGCGGATGCATGCTCAGGAGCACGACAAAAAGAGCATTCTTCTTGCCCGCCCGCACAAGGATATCGAACTATCGATCGACCGAGACGAAGATTATGGGCGAGAGGTTGAGCTTTGAGTTATCTGCTCGACACCTGTGTGCTTTCCGAATTCTCGAAAAAGAGCCCCTCAGCTCAGGTTCTACACTGGTTGGAGTCGATCCCGCAAGAGGAGCTTTTTATTAGTGTGCTGACCCTCGGTGAGATAAGGTGCGGTATCGGCAAGCTTCCCGACGGCCGAAAAAAGAACGATCTTTTTCGTTGGTTTGATGTACTCAGGGAGGTATACGAAGCCTCTACCTTAGAGGTCGACGGTGATATTGCTCTTCGTTGGGGAGCGGAGAGGGCTAGGCTAACTAAGAGGGGACAGCAGGGTTCCGTCATCGACGGTTTGATCGCTCTTACCGCACTACATCACAATCTGTACTTGGTTACACGGAATGTGAGTGATTTCTCCTATTTTGATATTGAGCTCATCAATCCATGGCCGGAGTGAGGATGCTCTGGAGGTTTCGCTTGAGTATCAATACTGAGTCTACACGTCGGTGAGGCGGTAGGAAATTCGTATCGTGGTGCTCAATTCCTTCTCGACGGGATAATCGACGGGGAAGACTTTTTTCACCAGGTCCTCCGCCGCCCTGTCGAGTATCCGGCTGCCCGATGATGCGGATATTTCCATTCTTCTCAACCCCCCCTTTTTGCTCACCTCCACAATCAGTTCCACATACCCCTCGATGCTTCGTTTCCGAGCGGCGAGGGGATAGCGGCGTCGTTCCTCGAGGAGCTGCTGAAGGTAGGCGGTAAAGGCGGGACTTGACGGTGGGACTCTTGGTGTATGGACGGTGGCTTTTTGCCCTGCGGCGGCAGCTTTCCGCCCGGCGGTAACAGTTTTCCGACTCTCGGCGCTGAGAGCCGATTCGCCGGTCTCTTCCATGCGGGCTGCTTTGCCGGCAGGCCCTGTGTACGGTATCGCAGCGCCGCTTGCACTTAAACTGTGAGCCGGTGGAGGATCTTCACGAGGACCTTCCTTTTTCCGCTCATCGGTGGTGGGAGTAAAGATCTCTCGGGTGATTTTCTTTTTCTCCGGGGCGCTGCGCCTCTCGCTACGTGAGAACACCACTTGGAGCGTAGCCGGCCCGGTTTTCTCCAAGGAATTCCCGTATTCCTGTGGAAACTTTATAAAAAGTTCTCCCGCCGCAAAGACAATGAGGTGGAAAAAGGCCGCCGCAAGGACGGCCATAGTCAGTCGCCGCGAGTCTCCTCCTGCGGCCATCTTTTCTCCTTACCTCCTAATAGCTGTAGGATGCAACGAGGCTCACGCTTCGGCCGGGGGCCGGGTAATACACATTACCGTTCCAAGAATCGTCTGTTGCGAAGCTTGCGTACACCTCATCGAACAGGTTTTCTGCTTTCAGCTTAATTATCATTTCTCCCGTAGGTGCTCCCGGGGAATAACTCAGTTCTATATCGAAGAGCCAGTACGATTCGATTGGATCCTGATCGTTGTCATTGTCTCCGGATTTGTATGCTTCGCTTCTAAACCTGGTTTGCGGAGAAATGCGAAGGCCTTCGATCGGACTCAAGTCAATTCCTGCATCGAGGGAGTGTGCGGATACGAGTGGTATCTTGTTTCCCTCATTGTCACCCTGGGCGAAACGCGCATCGACGAGACCGTATGAGCAATATACTCCGGCTTTGCGGTGGAGGGTGGCTTCGATCGCGATATCGGCTCCCCAGCGCCGGGTTTTGTCCTGATTGATGTTCTTGCCGGGTGTTCCTCCAAAGCCGTCCGGGTCGTACCAGGCGATTTCGTCGTCCATTAAGAGATAATACCCGTCCGCATGGAGCGAGAGCCTGTTTTCTATGGATAGTGCACCACCGACCTCCGCATTCACGCCGGTCTCCGGATCTAAATTATCGTTAAAGCCGTCGTCTAAACCCATAACCGAGGCTTGTTCATCGGTGAATGGATAGCGAAAGAGAGTTCCGCCCCTAGCGTAGAGTTTCGCCTCCTCAACAGGGCGCAGCAAGAATGCACCGTCGTAGACGAATGCCTGGTGGGTGTCTCGTTCATCGATATCTTCCGTGTCTTTTTTTCCGCTTATCTGCGCTCTTTCATATCTAAGGCCTCCCTCGAGTTTGACCGTTCGAGATATGTTGAGTGCAGGCCGGAAATACGCACCGAGGGTGGCGAGTTTGAGATGAGAGGTAAAGTCTTTGTTTTCTCTCTTTTTATCGGAGAACTTGGCAATATCTGCGGCAGAGTAATAGGTATCGATACCCGTTACTAGTGTCCACGGAAGATTAGCCGTCTCTCCTTCTACCGTGAGCTTAGGAGAGGCCTCTATGGTGTTGTACACACGATCGGTGTAGCTCGTCCAGGATTCCTTGTCGAAGGCAAGCGCCTGATACTTGTACCCTCCGTCCAGGTTCACTTCGGTGTTGTAAAAGGGAAACCATTGGAGAGAGAGATAGGAGATGATCGCGTGCTCCTCGGTCTCGTCCGCATCATCGTTTGCAACAGAGGGGTCGCTCTCGTATTGCGACTCGTATAGCCATCCCGGCATCTCGTAGGTGGTCCAGTCGTAGCCGAGGTCGAGCTCGGCGCGGATGATGTCGGTCATGTCTAAGCCGCCGTCGAGGCGGGTGTTGACCGAGCGGCTATCGGTTCTTTCGCGGTGACCCTCGTTGGATGAATGGGCGAAGGTGAGCGCGCCGTCGGCTGCCCCCTGTTTCGTGCCGAACCGAAGGCGCTGGCTGCTGAAGAGCCCGTTCTCGAAGTCGTCGGAGTAGTAGGAGCCGAAGTCGATAGTGGAGGCGAACTCATACTCCTCCTCGCTGTCCTTAGTCACGACGTTTACCACCCCGCCTACGGCGTGATTGCCGTAGAGGACGCTGTTGCCGCCCCGCACTACTTCGACCCGCTCGATCGACTCGAGGGGGATGGAGAGCCACTGGATGCCCTGCATGTCCTGACTGTTGAGCCGCCGGCCGTCGACCATGACGAGAACCCGGCCATGACTGTTCTCGCCGAAGCCCCTCATGTCGATCTGTGCCTGAGACGGACCGGCATAGGATTTGAAATTGACGCCGGCCAGGTTCTCCAGAACCCCTGCGAGGGACTGCTTTCCCGAGGCCATGATCTCCTCGCCGCTGATGATGCTCACGTGGGCCGGAGTGTCGAGCTCGGACTCTCGGAAGCGGGAGGCAGTGATTAGCACCTCGACGCTTTCGGCCTTTTCCTCCGTTACCTGAGCGTGCGCCAGATCGGCGGGTCCCATAAGAACAGCCGCGGCGAGCACGAAACTGCCGATAGAAACGAAAATCTTTTGCATGATGAACTCCTTCTACGAATTGGTACTCTCGAATGAACTCTACCTGTACCGAGAAGGAATGAAGGTGTGGTGCCGCAGGCACGTATACATCCATCCCCTGTACGTGAGAGAACGGAACACACAGCAACTGTGCGTTCGCGATAAGGCTGGATCGTCTTCCGGCTTGAGGATTCTCGGCCATTCACCTTCCCGTCGCTTGTCGACAGTGGTATTCGAAGGCCTCACATCCCTTCACGGCGGCACGCCCGCACCCGATTTTCACGGGTTTCCGTTATCCATCCCGATTTCGATGTCTCGTTTATTATAGCAGAGTAGGCGGGAGAATCAAGTCCGCGGCGGCGGGATCCTTGCCGGAAAGCGGCGGGACTGTGTAGAATGTGCATAAGGGAGGAGCTATGTCGCGAAAGTTTGTGATCTTTGCATTCAATGGGAACCCGATGTGCTACGTACACGCATTGTTGAACGCTCTCGACTACGCCGATAAGGGCTGCGAGGTGAAGCTCGTTTTGGAGGGCGAGGCAACGAAGATGATAGAGCGCTTCGAGGACCCGGAGCAGCCCTTCGCCGGACTCTACCGAAAAGTCGTCGAGCGGGGACTGCTCGACTGCGTCTGCAGAGCCTGTTCGCATCAGATGGGGGTGCTGAAGCTCGCCGAGGAGCGGGGTCTTCCCCTCTGCGACGACATGTCGGGCCATCCGAGCATGGAGCGTTATACACAGCAGGGATTCGAGGTCGTGATTTTTGGATAATTCCTTCCCGGCGGGAATTGCGCCGCCTATGGGCTCGGTGCTATAGTTGAATTATGACGGCGGCAGACCTCTTGCGGCGCAACGGCGATTTTCAGGAATCACCCCTGTTAGCTACGGTGCGGCGGATTCATCGTGTCTTTTCCTCCATGCAGATCCCCTATGCGGTAATCGGCGGTATGGCGGTGCTGAAAAACGGTGCCGCCAGGACGACCATTGATGTCGATATTCTCGTCGACAAGGATTGCTGGAACAGATTGAGGGAGATTCCGCCGGAGGAGTACGATTTTCAGACGGATTTTGCGGTGGACCTTTCTACCGGGATAGAAATAGACGTGCTGTTTCCGGGAGACGAGTGGGAAATGGTGATATCGATGCCGGAGCCGGAGGAGATACGGGAATACGATGAGGGGCTTGAGGCATACTTCATCGATCTTCTTCATCTCTTAGAAATGAAGACCGCCGTATTCATAAAGAAGCGGGATGAAGATGGACTGGAAATCGCCGCGAAGGATTTGGCAGACATCGTGGCCCTAACGGAAAAAAACGCCGCACAAATAGGCCCTGAGTTCTTGGACCGGATGCAGAAAGAGGTGCGGGACGAGTACAAAAGAATCGCGGAAAAGGTCCTCGGTAGAGGCGTATGAGTATGACAGAAATTTACAACATACCCTTCGGGCGGAGCAACGGGTATATTCTGAAGACCGATGAGAAAATAAGTATTATAGATGCGGGACTCTCGGGGCAGTGTAGAAAGATCGAGCGGACCCTTGCTTCGCTGGGCTTGGATTGCACCGATATCGACCTGGTGCTTCTCACGCATACCCATTACGACCATACCGGCTGTGCGGCGGAATGCCGGCGGATCTCAGGAGCATCCCTGCTGGTCCATGAGGCCGAGGCGGAAAATCTGCGGGTCGGCAGGTCGGGATTACCCGCCGGCGCCACCGGGCTGGGGCGTTTCGTCGTCGGCGTGGCCAGGCGCTTCGGCTTTGCCGAGGCGGATTTCGAGGCCGTGGAGCCTGACATAGTGCTTGGCGCCGCCGACACAGACCGCTTCGACCTCCACAAATACGGTTTTCCCGGCATTGCCTGCCACACTCCCAGCCATTCGCATGGTTCTCTATCCTTCATTACCGACGACGGGGACTGTTTCCCCGGCGACATCCTCTTCAATATCTTTCCCGGTACGGTAACTCCGCCCTTCGCCGACAATCCCGAGCTTCTTACCACGCACTGGCGGCTTCTCCTCTCCATGGGGGCGCAAACTTTCTATCCTGGGCACGGCAAGCCCTTCGGCAGGGAAAAGGTGAAGGCACAGCTGAGAAAAAGAGGAGATACTATCTGATGTTTCCGGTAAAGCCGAGAGAGAACGTTATTCCCATAGCTCTAGAGATAGAGGCGAAATTCCTCGAAAAAGTTCTCGAAGAGCGGGGCATTCCCGCCGTCTTCATTTCCTACCACGACAGCGCCTTCAACGGGATCTATCAGCTGCAGCATGGGTGGGGACATGTGGAGGTGCCGAAGGAGCGCGCCGAGGAAGTCAAGCGTCTCTATGAGGAAGTGCGAAATTCCCGGCCGGCGCAAGAAAAAGAGTGAGACGAAGGGCAGCTGTACGGGCCGGGCTTCAGCGGACTTCCACGCTTCGGCTGGTCAGTACGTCGATTCCGGTCCCGGCAAAGTCTTCTATCACCCGCCGGCCCAGGGCGACGGGTGCCTCTAAACGCAGCGAATAGAGCTGTGCGAGCAGATCGTCTATGTGCTCTACCGGCAGTGCGGCGCTCGTCTTTACCGGCACCCTGCGCAGCCACGGGTGACCGATGACCCGGCAGGTCGCCGTCACCATCCGCTTCGGCGCCAGGACCTCTTCGGTGGCGTAGGTCTCTCCTCGGGGGCATTTGTTCCCGGAGACCCGCACCTGTGGAACCGTCGAAGCCGCCCGATCTCCGTCTGTGTTCCTGACCTCCACCTTCAGCCTGCAGCCGATCGGACAGACGATGCAGACCATTTCCCGTAGCTCATCGGCCTTTACGGCGCCATTTTTCTGCTTAGCCATTTTGTACGCTCACCTCCATCGTAACGGGACCCTCATCGGGAAGAGCGGCAAAAATCGCCGGTCTGAGTTTGAGCTGGATCATCTCGCTCGGTTGGATGTGGGGCTTTCGAAAGCGTTTGATCTCTTCTCCCCTGATCTTCAGACTAATCGAGGCGTTGTTCTCGACAATGAGAGGCCGCATAAAGAGTGTCGAAGTGCTCGACGGATCGACGCGGGAGGGATTCACGTAACGGATATTGGCGCCGGGCTTAACGTCGATTTCCCTCTCCGGTGTATGGCCTTCGAGATAGTCGATCACGTGCGCACCCGCGTTGCGGGCCTCTTCACTGACGAAGTCCACCAGATCGTGGACGTGCAGCACGTTCCCGGCGGCGAAAATTCCGTCTACTCCGGTCATCAGCCTGCTGTCCACGAGGGGCCCCCCGGTGAGGCTGTTGAGGGGTACGCCCACCTGTTTGGAGAGTTCGTTCTCCGGCACCAGTCCCACCGAGAGGAGAAGGGTGTCGCAGGGGATGGTAAAGGTCTTTGAATAGTCCGGTACCCCCTCATCCAGGGGGCTTACGTCCACCGCCTCCAAACGCTGTTTTCCGTGGATCTTGGAGATCACGTGGCTGAGGTAGAGCGGAATGTCGAAGTCGTGAAGGCACTGAGAGATATTCCGCGTTAAACCGCTGGGGTAGGATTGAATTTCCACCACCGCGTGGACCTTACTGCCGATCCAGGTCATCCTTCGCGCCATAATGAGGCCGATATCGCCGGATCCGACGATGACCACCTCCTTGCCGGGGATGTAGCCGTCTATGTTGACCAGTCTCTGGGCAAGGCCGGCGGTGTAGACCCCGGCGGGTCGGGAGCCCGGGAT
Source organism: uncultured Spirochaetaceae bacterium (assembly GCA_964594775.1). Classification (GTDB taxonomy): domain Bacteria; phylum Spirochaetota; class Spirochaetia; order DSM-16054; family Sediminispirochaetaceae; genus CAYFVU01. The sequence continues at coordinate 30,324 of CAZQNO010000011.1, read as the reverse complement.
CATGATGTTGCCGCGGTTTCGTTCACGACAGCCCATGGCAAGGACTACCGCAGGGGTGAGGAAGCGGATTGCCCCTATCTCCGGGGAGTAGCCGATGCATTCCTTCCTGCCCGCATCGGCGCTCCGGATCTCCATGATGGTGGTGCCGGTATAGACCTCGATATCCGTATCTTCTACCGTCTTGATCCATCGCTCGGCGTATTCCGGGCCGGTGAGCTCTTGCTTGAATTCCTGTAAACCGAAACCGTTGTGGATGCACTGCAGCAGCACCCCTCCGAGTTCTTCCTCTCTTTCGGCCAGGGCGACGCGATAGCCCTTCTCCTGCACCTTATGTGCGGCGGCAAGGCCTGCGGCTCCTCCGCCGATTATCAGTGTGTCGACTTCCACTACTCTCATAGTTCCCCCCACAGTACGGGACTGGCAGGGCCCCGTTTCGTCACCTCTTCGAAGCGTTTTCCCGTTTCCCGTATGATGATGCGGATGATCTTTGCCGTGCAGAAGCCCCCCTGACAGCGGCCCATCTGGGCCCGGGTAAAGAATTTTATCCCGTCGAGAGTGTCGTGGCCCCGGCGGATCGCTTCGACGATTTCCGCCTCCGAGACATTCTCGCAGCGACAGACGATGTTCCCGTAGGCGGGATTCTCCTCAATGAGTTCGTCGATTTCGTATATGGATTTGTTGCGAATTCTCGGTACCCGCTCGACCTCCGGTTTGTAGCCCCGCCGCTCCTGCAGAAGGAGACCTTCGTCCTTGAGAATATCCTTCACGTATTCGGCAATGGCCGGGGCGGCGGTGAGACCGGGCGACTGGATTCCCGCTACGTGGATGAAATTGGGCACTTTGCCGCCGGCCTCGATGTAGAAGTCTCCATCGGGAAGGGCCGGTCTTAAGCCCGAAAACGCGGTGATCGCGTCCTTCGTCGAAACCTTCGGCAGCATCTGCCGAGCCGAATCGAAGATCTGCTTGAGCTTGGCACTGCTTGTCGACAAGTCGTCCTTCTCCTGTATCTCCTCCGCCGTCGGTCCGATAAGAACGGTCCCCTCGACCGTCGGAATGACGAGCATCCCCTTGGAGACGCTGTTGGGAACGGGAAAGAGGACCTTGCTCGGACAGGCCTTTGTCATGCGGTCGAGCAGATAGTACTCGCCCTTGCGGGGGATGATGTGATACTCCTCGGCGCCGAAGATCTTTGACACTTCGTCGGCATAGAGTCCGGCGGCGTTTACCACGTAGCGGGCAGAGACGCTCCGTCCGTCGGCAGCGTAAATCTGGAAGGTGTCGGCTTTGGAAGCAAGGCCGCCGGCGGAATTGTGCTTTGCATCGGCAACTTGAAAATTGCTAATGAGGTCCACTCCGTTTTCTTGGGCCGATTCGACGAGGGCGAATACGAAACGATAGGGTTCGATGATCCCGCCGCCGGGAGCGTAGAGGCCGCCGACCACGTCGAGGGAGAGCTTCGGTTCGAGTTCGAGAATTCGTTCCCGCGAACAGAGCTCGATGCCTATGGCCCCGTTGCGGCGGCCCCGCTCGTAGAGGTACTGGACCGTCTTCATCTCCTCCTCGCTCATCGCCGCCACGAGAATACCGCAGCGGACGAAGGGAAAGTGGAGCTCCCGCTGAAGCTGGTCGAACATCATTGCGCCTTGGATTTCGAGACGGGTCTTGAGCGAGCTGCTCTCGTGGTGAAAACCTCCGTGGATGATCCCCGAGTTCGCCTTAGAGGTGCCGAAGGAGACGTCGGCCTCTTTTTCCAAAAGGGCGATACTCACATCGTAGATCGAGAGACGGCGTGCAATCGCCGCACCGCTCACCCCGGCGCCGATTACCGCGACATCGTAGACGTGTGCCTGCTGTGTTCCACTCATGACTCCATTTTAGTGAAACAGGGAGCAAATGGAAAGAGAAGAGAGGAAGAAAGATAAAAAGTAATAATAAAATAACATTGACATACAAAAACGAACATGAAATACTGGGAAAAGGAGGCTCTGTATGGCTGAAGATTTTGTATGGATAGATTTTGACCTGCTCAAGAGGTTTATGAAGGATGCCTTCGTCGCAATAGGCATTCCGGAAGAAGATGCCGAGCTTTGCGCCGAGGTGCTCATCACTTCCGACAAACGGGGAATAGACTCTCACGGTGTCGGCCGTTTCAAGCGGATCTATATCGACAGAATCAAAGACGGCATTCTCAACACGAAGACCGATTTCGAAGTGGTAAAGGAAAGCTCAACCACGGCGGTGGTGGACGGACACAACGGCATGGGGATGGTTGTGGGCACGCGTTCTATGCAGATGGCCATAGACAAGGCGAAGCAGCACGGCATGGGAATGGTGGCGGCCCGCAATACCACCCACTACGGTATTGCAGGGTACTATGTGCTCATGGCGATCGAAAACGGGATGATAGGGATAACCGGGACCAATGCCCGGCCCTCCATTGCTCCCACCTTCGGCATCGAGAACATGCTCGGTACCAACCCGATTACCTTCGGATTTCCCACCGACGATGACTTTCCCTTCGTACTGGACTGTGCCACTTCGGTCTCTCAGCGGGGCAAGATTGAGGCCTATTCGCGGACGGGCAAGAACCTTCCCGAAGGCTGGGTCATCGGACGCGACGGAAAATCGAAGACCGACTCCACTCAGGTGCTCAAGGATCTGGTGGCGGGAGCGGCTGCATTGGCCCCTCTCGGCGGTATCGGCGAGCAGAATGCCGGGTACAAGGGCTACGGCTATGCTACGGTTGTTGAGGTGCTGTCGGCGGCCCTCCAAGACGGTGCCTATCTGAAGGATCTGCTCGGTTACGATAAGGACGGAAACAAGATCCCCTATCCCTTAGGGCACTTCTTTATCGCCATCGATACGGAGGCTTTTTTAGGACTCGAAACCTTCAAACGGGTTGCAGGCGAGATCATGCGAAAACTGCGGAATTCCGAAAAGATGCCCGGCGCGGAGAGAATCTACACCGCCGGCGAAAAGGAACACGAGGCATGGCTCTACCGCAGAGACAAGGGGGCAAAGGTAGACGTAACACTGCAAAAAGAACTTACCCAGGTGCGCGATGAGTTCGCCCTGCCTTATACCTTCGATTTTGAAAAAGGAGAAAAATAATGGATTTGAAAACAGCGGCTCTGCGATATCATTCCGAAGGGCGCCCGGGCAAGCTTACGGTAACGGCAACAAAGCCCTGCCAAACTTCGAAGGATCTTTCCCTGGCCTACACGCCGGGAGTAGCGAAACCGGTCCTCGAGATCGCCGACAATCCCGACGATGCCTTTAAGTACACCAACAGAGGCAATCTGGTGGCGGTAGTTTCCAACGGCACCGCGATCCTCGGGCTCGGAAATCGGGGAGCTTTGGCGAGCAAGCCGGTAATGGAGGGTAAGGGTGTTCTCTTCAAACGCTTCGCCGACGTAGATGTATTCGATATCGAAGTGGATACGGAAGACCCGGAGAAAATCATCGAAGTAGTGAAGCTCTTAGAGCCGACCTTCGGCGGAATAAATCTGGAGGATATCAAGGCCCCGGACTGTTTTCGGATAGAGAACGAGCTTAAGAGGATCACGAACATCCCCATTTTTCACGACGACCAGCACGGCACCGCAATAATAAGCGCCGCCGGACTGCTGAACGCCTTGGAAATCAATGGAAAGAAGATCGATGAAATTCGGGTGGTTTTCAATGGAGCAGGTGCAGCAGGGATCTCCTGTGCGCGGCTCTTCGTTGAGCTGGGGGTCAAGAAGGAAAACCTTCTCATGTGCGACAGCAAGGGAGTCATTTTTACCGGCCGCGAAGGAAGACTCAATCCGGAGAAGGAGGAGTTCGCCGCCGATACCGAGCTGCGGAGCCTAAAAGAGGCGATCAGCGGTGCCGACGTCTTCATCGGCGTCTCGGTGAAGGATGCGGTGAGCCCGGAAATGCTCAAGTCGATGAACACCGATCCGATCGTCTTCGCCATGGCGAATCCCGATCCGGAAATTACCTATGACTTAGCCGTAAAGACGCGTTCAGATGTCATCATGGCCACCGGTCGCAGCGATTTTCCCAACCAGATAAACAACGTTCTCGGTTTTCCCTTCATATTCCGCGGCGCCCTTGATGTGCGGGCAACGGATATTACCGAGGGAATGAAGATTGCTGCCGCCAAGGCGCTGGCGGACTTGGCGAAGGAGCCGGTGCCGGAGCTGGTAAAGAAGGCCTACGACAATACCGATTTCTCCTTCGGCCGGGGCTACATCGTGCCGAAACCCTTCGATCCCCGGGTGATCGAGTGGGAGGCAAGCGCCGTAGCGCGCCAGGCGATAAAGGAAGGGGTAGCTCAGGTAAGGATAGAAGACTGGGATGCCTATGTAAGCGGCTTGAGGAAGAGGGTCGAGAAATACTGGGAATGAGCGGGCGCGGACAGCTTCCCGGCGGGCGGACTACTCCTTAAGCATATCCTCTGCGATCAACACGCGGATGCCGAGGCTTTCTACCTCTTCACGGAAGTCCGGATTGATACCGCGATCGGTGAGAAGCGTGTGAACCTTCTCGATAGGGGCGGTGACGAAATTCGAAACGACACCGATTTTACTGTGATCGGCAACGACGATGACGGGGCCGTGGGTTCTTTCGATCATCAGCCTGGCTACTTCGGCCTCTTCGTGCACCGGTGTGGTGAGTCCTCGAGCGATACTCACGCCGTCCACGCCGATGATCGCCTTGCTGCCGCAGACTTGCTGCAGCATGGTCTTGACGAAACCGCCGATAAGGGAATTGGACTGAGCGCGGAAGAGGCCGCCGGTGAGTATCAATTCTATTTCCCTGTCCTTTACGTCGACAACCGCGCCGGCATTGCTGGTTATGACCCGCAGCTTCTTTCCAGAGAGATGACGGAGGACATGACTGGAAGTAGATCCGGTATTTATAAACAGGGTATCATTCTCCTCGACGAGATGATTTACCGCTCTCGCAATTTTTTCTTTTTCTTCGCGGTTTATGCGGTCCTTTTCCGTGTAGAGCGGTTCGACCCGCATGTGGTGCCGGAAAACGGCCCCTCCGTGGGTTCTGTCTAGAAAACCCTCCTCTTCCAGAAGATCCAGGTCTCTGCGAATGGTGAGCTCGGTTACGCCGAAGCGCGTGCTCAATTCTGTGACTTTCACTATCCCCTTTTCCTGGACGAGTCTGCGTATTCTCGATTGCCTGTCCGCCGGTATGTAGCCTTCCGCCATTAGTCTTCCTCTAAAGGGAGTGTAGGACCGGCACCCTCCCTTGTCAATGAAGTTGTGAGTGTTTATGTATATTTTTGTTCATATTAGATCGTTTTTCTTGACACCGAATGTGGGCGGTACTACAATGGCCCCAGAATAAGGACGGAGGTCGTGAGATATGAGTGAAAAGAAGTACGTCGGTTCGATAGACCAGGGGACGACCAGTTCCCGTTTCATTCTTTTCGATAAGGGAGGGCAGATTGTCGCCTCCCATCAGATAGAGCATAAACAGTACTTCCCCAAGGCCGGTTGGGTGGAACACGACCCGATGGAGATATGGGAGCGGACCGGGGAAGTGATTCGAGAGACTTTGAAAAAGGCGGGAGCAAAGGGCGAAGAGCTCGCATCGGTGGGAATTACCAATCAGCGGGAAACCACCGTTGTCTGGGACAAAGAAACGGGAAAACCCTACTACAACGCCATAGTCTGGCAGGACCTGCGGACCGCCGACATCATAGAGAAGCTTGCCGAAGGGGGCGATAAGAACTGCTTCAGGGAGCGGGTGGGGCTTCCTCTGGCGACCTATTTCGCCGGACCGAAGATCATGTGGATTTTAGACAACGTGCCGGAGGCCGGAGCGGCTGCGGACAAGGGGAAGGCGCTTTTCGGCACCATCGACAGCTGGCTCGTCTGGTGGCTCACCGGAGGACCGGAGGGCGGCTCCCACATTACCGATGTGACGAATGCTTCACGGACGATGCTGATGAATATCAATTCTCTGGAGTGGGACCCGGAAATGATGAAGGCGATGGAAGTTCCCGTATCCATGCTGCCGGAGATCCGTCCTTCCAGCGATCCTTCCTTTTTCGGCTACACTCGGGAGGACGGTCCCTTCGGTACGCGCATTCCGGTGGCCGGGATCCTCGGCGATCAGCAGGCGGCCCTCTTCGGCCAGACCTGCTACAGGCCGGGAGAGGCAAAAAATACCTACGGTACGGGAGGATTTCTCCTGCTCAATACGGGAGAAAAACCGATACAGTCGAAGCACGGCCTGCTGACGACGGTGGCCTTCAAGATAGGGGAAAGGGCGGCGGAATATGCTCTGGAGGGTTCGATAGCCGTGGCCGGTTCGCTGGTCCAGTGGTTCCGGGACAATCTCAAGATGATCAAGGAGGCGCCGGAGATCAATGATTTAGCTGCGGCGGTGCAAGACAGCGGCGGTATATACGTGGTGCCGGCCTTCTCCGGCCTCTTCGCCCCCCATTGGAACAGCAGCGCCCGGGGTATCATCGCCGGACTCACCCATTACATTACCCGTGAACATCTGGCCCGGGCGGTTCTCGAAGCGGCGGCATATCAGGTCGCCGAACTCATCGAGGCGATGGAGAAGGATTCGGGGGTCCACCTTACCGACCTAAAGGTCGACGGCGGCATGGTGGCCAGCGAGCTTCTCATGCAGTTTCAGGCGGACATCCTCAACGTCAACGTAATCCGCCCGGAGGTCACCGAAACCACCGCCTTAGGGGCGGCCTACGCGGCAGGCCTGGCCGTAGGATTTTGGAAGGATACTGATGAGCTGAAAAAAAACTGGGCGGTCGGAAAGACGTGGAAGCCGACCATGGTGGCCGGGACGAGAGAACGGCTTTTGCACGGCTGGAAGAAGGCGGTGCAGCGCACCATCGACTGGGTTGAATAGCATCCAGAGGCTGATTATGTCTTGACAGAAGAAGAGAGAATGCAGTACAAAAAACTACGGACAATCTTCAAGGAGGATTTTTTATGAAATACCGAATCAAGGTAGACAAGGATAAGTGCATCGCCGACGGCGTGTGCTACTCGATGGATCCCGATCACTACGTCGAAGACGACGAAGGTAAGGCGGACGCTACAGGCGGTTCGATGGACGGTGATATCTCCATTGCCGAGTTCGACGACGACGGATTCGACGAAGCCAAGGATGCCGCCGATGCCTGTCCCGTTGAGGCCATTGAGATCGAAAAGCTCTAAACGAGCAGGTATGCGCTAAGCAGCGTCATGCGAAAAAGAAGCTGCCCTATTCACAGGGTGGCTTTTTTTTGCCGGAGGATAAGGACAATGAATTGGAAGATACGGGTTATTGTAAATAACCATACCGCCGACAAAAGGTATATTGCCGAACACGGTTTGTCTCTCCTCCTCCATGCGGAGGGATTGTCGGAGGATGGAGGCAACAAGGATTTTACCCTTCTCGTGGATACCGCCCTGCGGGGTACGACTTTACTGGGAAATCTCGCGGCCATGGGAATCGGGGTCGATGATATAGATGCGCTCTTTCTCAGCCACGGACATTACGATCATACCGGCGGGCTCGAAGAGCTCCTGCGTTCCCGCAGCCTCCCCCTCACTGTTTTTGCGCATCCCCACGCCTTTGAAGCGAAAATGAGCATGGGAAAAGCCCCGAGAGACACCTCCTGTCCCATAACACCGGATGAGATCCGCGCCCTGGGGGGGAGGATCCATCCGGTAAGAGAGGCATTTCAGCTCCTGCCGGAGCTGCTGATCCTGGGAGAAATACCCCGCCGGCATACCCAGGAGGAAGAGGCGAGAAATGGCATGTTCACCACCATAGACGGAAAATACGGCCCGGACCTGCTTCTCGACGATACTTCTCTAGCCATAAAGCTGGAAGGGGGCGGGCTCTTTCTCGTCTGCGGCTGCTGCCATTCGGGACTGATAAATACGATGGAGCACGCCCTGGAGCTGAGCGGGGAGAAGCGCATAAAAGGAGTTATCGGCGGCCTTCACACCATACATGCAAGTGAAAAGCGGATGCGCTTTACGGTAGAGAAGCTCAAGGAGTATGCCCCGAAAGCCATTTACCCCCTTCACTGTGCGGGTCAGAAGGAGACGGCGATGCTCTACAGAGAGTTGGGAGAGATGGTACACATCGTTTCAACGGGGGCCGTGATAGAGCTCTGAGTGAGCTGTTTCGATCCGGTGCTTCTCAGCCGCCGCCGACGGGGTAGTAGAGAAAGAGAGAGTCGCCGTCCTGCAGCTTCGTCGCGAAGTCTTTTCTCTTTCGGTTGACGATGGGAACGAGAAAGGTTCTGTCCTGCTCCTTTACTCCTATTTTGTCCAAGAGGGCCTGGACAGTCTGTTCTTCCGGTAACGCCACTTCGCTTCGATTCGGGGTACCGGGAATATCGAGAAATCCCATATACTCAATAGTGACCTTCATACGCATATAGTAAGAAGAGAGGGCGCGAACTTCAAGTCCCGGTATAACCGTGCCGTATCGTTACCCCGCGGCTTACCGCTAAGAGAATCAGCGCAAAGAGTATTACCCCAAAGATGAAGATGAAGTTCGTCTTCATCACTGCTTTCAGTCCGGAGCTTCGCTCGATAATACTGACCAGCTTTACCGCGAAAGAGCCTGCCCCGAAGACCAGAGTAAACTTCAAGCCGTAACCGATGGACCGCCATTTTGCCGGGGTAAGATAGGCAACGAGACTGTTCTCGATCGGCTGCATCCCGAGAATGAAGAAGGCGAAAAAGCCCGCCGCCGGAATCATGAGCCATCCCTCGGTGAGAACGAGAAGAAGGAGAAAGGGGAGGGCGGAAATAAAGAAGAGGGGATAGGCGTGCTTGAGACTTACTCTGTCTGCTACATGGCCCCCGAACCACTGTCCCAGGACGGCGATTATGTAGATGAAGGTGGCAATGATGTTTGCCGTGAGGGTAGCGACGGCCCCGCTTGGATCATCTCCCGCTTCGATGCCAAAGAGCCTCTGCATCTGACCGCTTATATCACCGAGACTTTGCTCGAGATAGGCCGGAAGGGTGAGGCTGAAACTCCGAAAGAGTAGGCCGCCAAAGATCATGGCGCAGGCGAAGAGAATGAACAGGGGCTTTACCTTTCCCTCTTCGATCGGCTGGGTCTGCATTTCGTCGCTGCCTTTTTTTATCGTGAAATTCGCAAAGTAACTCACTGTTCCGAGGAGAATTGAGGCGGCGCCGACAAGCATCAGGCCCGCGCGCCAGCCGATGAGGACGTTGAAGAGACCGACGATAAAGGGGACCATTGCCATGCCGACGTTGCCCCAGATGCCCACCAGTCCAAGAGCTCTTCCCCGTTCTCTAATCCCCTGAGAAATGAGGGCCGTTCCGGCGGGATGGTAGGAGGAGAGCCCGGCCCCGACCAGTGCGAAGGCCAGAGGAAGCACGGCGAGGGAAGGGAGCGCACCTGCGAAGATGAGGCCGATGCCCGATACTATCAAACCCGTTCCCAGCGCCGACTTGTGTCCCCATCTGTCGCTTATCCAGCCCCAGCCCATGGCGAGGACGCCGTAGAAGAAATACATCCAAAAACTCATGCCCATTACCTCGGAAACCGGCAAGCCGAGGTCTCTGCTCAGGGGCATTACAAGGGCGGGAAAGGCGAGCATGGAGAAGTGGGTGAAAAAATGCGCTGCCGCAGCGATGAGGAGAATGAGTTTTTCGTTCTTTGTCATTGGCTTACTGTAGCCGAAAACGGCGGCTCGTGTATATACAACTGTTTGCATGTGCTTTTATGCTTTGCATCTGCTGCAGCAATGGTGCATACTTATAGGGTATGAAGAGAAGAGACTTTCTAAAGGGGGTGCTTGGACTCGGTGCCGGGGCAGCGGCCCTGCGGCTGAGCGGGGCTTCTCCGCTCTTTGCCGCCGAGGGCAGCGGCTCTTACGACATGGCCGCCGTTTTGGGAGCGAGTCCCGTGCAGATGTTCGAGCGGGGTATCGACGCCCTCGGCGGCATGGGGCGCTTCGTAAAACGGGGGCAGACGGTGATGATAAAGCCCAATGCCTCCTGGGGGGTCCCGCCGGAGAAGGGTGCCACCACGACACCGGAGCTTGTCGGACGGATTGCCAAACACTGTTTCGGCGCGGGAGCCTCGAAGGTCTACATTGTCGACCATACCATAGACAGTCCTTCCCGCGCCTTTTCGGCGAGCGGCATAGAAGAAGCGTCAAAGGCCGAAGGAGCGGTCATCGTACCGGCAAACTCGAAGGGCTACTACCAAGAGATGCGTATTCCCGGGGCAAAGCGTCTCGGCTCCGCTCTTGTGCACGAACAGGTTCTCGAGGCGGATGTTTTTATCAACGTTCCCATTCTCAAGCATCACGGCAGCACGCGCATTACCTCGGCCCTGAAAAACCTGATGGGACTCGTCTGGGACCGCTGGTATTATCACTCTAACGATCTTCACCGCTGTATCGCCGAGTTTCCCCTCCTCAGGAAACCCGATCTCAATATCATCGATGCGCACACGGTAATGATGAGCGGCGGGCCCCGGGGCTCGTCCTACCGGACGGAGCTGGAAATAAAGCGTATGCAGATACTCTCCGCCGATATCGTGGCAGCCGATGCGGCGGCGGCGAAGACCTGGGGGACCGAACCGGAGCGGATAGGCTACATCCGGACGGCGGCGGAGCTCGGCCTCGGGACGATGGATCTCGATTCCCTCAATATACGGCGGATCAAAATTTAATGCGGCGCTATTCAAGGGTCCGGCTCCTGCGTGTTCTCGCCGCCGCGGCGGTCTTCCTCCTCTTTCACCTCACTCTTTTCGCCGGCGGTACCGCCGGCGGAGGGTTGCTCCGTGTCCTTTCGCGGCTGCAGCTTCTCCCTGCCGCCCTCGCCCTCTTCGGCGCCGGCCTGGGCTGGTACCTCCTCTCCTTTCTTCTCATTTTCGGCGGCACCCTTGTCCTCGGCCGGATTTATTGTTCCGTGCTCTGTCCTCTGGGTATCCTCCAGGATATCTTTATCTTTTTTTCCGGGAAGCTTCGGCGCAAGAAATTCCGGCGCCTTCGGCCCCGCCGCATCGTGCATTTTTCCACTGCCGTCGCTGCGTGTATCCTTTTTTTGCTCGGCATTCCGCTCTTCTTGAACCTTCTCGAACCCTTTGCGTTTTGGGGGCGGATAGAGCGGGACCTCATTTTACCGGTGTTCTCCGCATTGAGTTACCTCGCCGCCGAAGGGGCGAAGTTACTCGATTTCTACATGACGCCGATACCCTTCTTCGGCCGGCTTCCCGTGGTTTCGCTTACGGCTCTCTTGTTTTCCGCCCTTCTTGTCCTTACGCTGCTGCGGGGCCGGTGGTTCTGCAACCATCTCTGTCCAACCGGAGCCCTCCTGCGGGCTCCCCTCACCGCGGGTTCCCTTCCTCTGCTGCGAGTCCGGGCGCAAATAGACGCATGTACGCGCTGCGGGGTTTGTGAAAAGGTCTGCAAGACCGGAAGTATCGCGGTGGACCGGCAGGGGGTAAAGGTTGACCACGAAACCTGCGTGGTCTGTTTCAACTGTCTCTCCTCCTGCCCATTCGGTGCCATGGGATACTCGACCGGCGGCCGCGAGAAGAGCAAGGGCCGGCAGATCGGCGAAGGCCGGACGGCCGGTGAGGAGAGAAGAAGTTTCCTCAAGAGGGGCGCGGGTATCTTCGGCTCACTGCTTGCCGGGTTCTCTTTTCTGTCGATGGGAAGGAGCTTCGAGGGGGCCGGAACGCCGAGGAGGGGAGCCGCGGGGCCGGGAGCGGGAGTAGCCCGGCTGCGAAAGAAGACTCCCCTCGGCGAGCCGAATACCCCGGCCACACCGCCGGGCTCGGTGAGTATAGACCGTTTTCGGCGAAAGTGCATCTCCTGTCACCGCTGCGTCTCGGTCTGCCCGACGCACGTGCTGCAGCCCTCGCTTTTCGAGTACGGACCCGGCGGCTTCATGCAGCCGGTGATGGACTATGCCACCGGCTACTGCGAGTACGAGTGCGTCGCCTGCCTTTCCGTATGCCCGGTAGGGGCGATTCTGCCGCTGAGTCCGGAGGAAAAGCAGAAAACTCAGATAGGCCGGGTGCATTTCATTGAGGACCGCTGCATCGTCTTTTCCGACGGCACCGCCTGCGGCGCCTGTGCCGAGGTCTGCCCCTCCGGAGCGGTCATAATGATTCCCTATACGGATGAGCTTACTCAGCCGCAGACGGATAACGATATCTGTGTCGGCTGCGGAAGCTGTGAATTCTCCTGTCCCGTTACGGGAGGAAAGGCCATATACGTAAAGGGGAACGAAGTCCATGTGGAAAGAGAGGTGCGTAAGCCGGAGAAGTCGGGACCGGTCCAGGCGGAACCGGAGGATTTTCCCTTCTAAGTTTGCCGCGAAGAGGGGGAGAAAGGAGAGATGAAGAGATGAAAACACCGAGTCTTTTTCTCATCTTCGCGACGGCAGCGCTTTTCTCGGCCTGCGGGGCCGGAGAACCGATTTTCGTCGGCTTCAGCGGACAGCTTTCCGGCAATTATTCCGACCTCGGTGTCGGTGCGAGAAACGGGGTCCGGCTGGCCATTGAGGAAATGAACGAAGAGGGAGGCATTGCGGGAAGAACGCTCGAGCTTTTGGCGGAAAACGACCTTAATAGTCTTGAGGGAGTCCGCGAAGCCGATAAAAAACTGGTCGATGCCGGAGTCGTCGCTATTATCGGACACATCACGAGCTCGCAGACCCTCGTTTCCTTGGAATATCTCAACGAGCTCGCCGAATCGGGAGCGCATGATATCGCCCTCATCAGTCCTACCGCTTCCACGCCTCTGCTCAGCGGAAAGAGGGACCGTTTTTTTCGCCTCAACCCTTCTTCCGACAGAAGTGCCGCCGCTATTGCCGATTACGCCCGGCGTCGCCTTAAAGTGAAGTCCGTATCGATCATCTATGATACCGGCAACGAGGCGTACAGCCTTCCCTACATCGAGCGTTTTTCAAAAACAATGGAGAAGTATGGCCTCGAGGTCCGGACCCGTGTGTCGTTTCGCAGCGGCTCCCAGGTGCAGTGGACGGCTCTCGTTGAAGAACTCGCACCGGAGAAGGTCGATGCGGTGTTTCTCGTAAGCTCGGCAACCGATACGGCGATTTTGGCGGGATTGATACGGAAAAAAACTTCCGATACGCATATGCTCGGTTCCGGCTGGGCTAATACCGATGCGCTGATAAGGAACGGCGGGTCTTCGGTGGAAGGAATGGTCTTTACCGACACTGCCCGGCTGGATGAAGACAGTGAAGCCTACCGGAGTTTCGAGAGGCGGTACCGGAACCGTTTCGGCAAGCCTCTCAACTTCGCGGTGCTGCAGGGATACGAATCGATGCGCTTACTCGAAGAGGGTCTGATGAAGACCTCAGGTTCCGGCAGAGGTATTGTAGAGGCTCTTCAAAGCATTGAATCGATAGAGGGAATCCGAGGGAGGATCTTTTTTGACGCGTACGGCGATGTAGGAGGAGGCTACTACATCACTCGGGTAGAAGAGGGAAGCTTCGTTGCTGTGGAAAGATGGGATGACAGCTAAGAAAGAAAAACGGCCGGTACAAAGGCTCACGAAGATAATCCGCAACAGATTTATACCCTTCTTTTTTTTGGGGATGCTCATCATTCTCCTGCTTTTTTCTCTTATTGAGTTCGTCTTCAACTTCGCTGATTACACGGAAAGAAGAAGGGAATTTATCGAGGGTATTTCTTCGACGTTGGAAAGTCATCTCAGATACGCCGACATGAGTCTATCCCTGCTGGCCGAATTGATCGAGAATATCGAGGAGAGAGAAGAGCGGGAGACCCTTTTCCGCCTTCTCTTCGAGACCTTTCCCTATTACCGGTTGCTCGCGGTTATCGATACGGACGAAAAAATTGCTTCATCTTATCCGCAGACTATCGAAGGGCGCAGTTTCTCCGAGGTCGACAAAATGAGGGTAAACCGCCCGCATCGAGAGGCCGGCGGATTGCAATGCCGTATCAGCGATCCCTATGTCTCGGCCGAAGATGGAAGAGTAACGATAAACATGCTGAGAGAGACGGCATCAGGCCATACAATCCTCGCAGAACTGGATCTCGATTTTCTGCAGGAAGTTATAAAGGAAGGCGTAAAAGAGAGTGATGTTGCCCGGCAGGTCTTTCTTACCGACCGTTACGGAAACATCATTGCCCATCCCGAGAGCAGATATGTCGAAGAACAAGTGAACCTCGGGGCGATGGATTTGATCGCCGAGACGGCGGCCGAGGCGCGCGATAATGGAGAAGAAGCGGACAGGTTCAATGAGCTCGTAGAGCTCTTCGGCAGACGATATTTTGCCGAAGCCTATTTCATCGAGACCGCAGGCTGGGTCCTGGTGGATGCAATCGGCAGCAGAGACTTCTACGCCTATCTGTTTCGCAGTCTCTTCGTGATGACGGGTTTCCTGCTTCTCCTTCTCGCCGCCCTGGCCTTTTATGTACGGAATCTCATAATACGGGTCGTTATTCATCCTCTCACCTATTTTCTTCACATAGTCGAACGTTCGGTCTGGGAGGATGAGCCCCTGTCCATCGAAGATACCACCGCCACATTCAGCGAGCTCCTTATCCTTCAAAAGGCCTTCAATGTGATGACGGCGAGGATACGGGAGCGGGACCAAAAGCTGAGAAAGTATCTCAAGGCGATGCAGGAGGCGGGATTCGCCATCTATATTACCGACATCGAGGGAAACATCGAATATGTGAATCCCGCCTTCATCCGGCTTACGGGCTACGAGGAGACGGAGGTTCTCCGGCGGACACCAAAGATTCTTTCCTCTGGAAAACAGGCAAAAGAATACTACCGGCGGCTCTGGGAGTGCATCATGAGGGGCGAGGTATGGGATGAGGAGATAATCAACAGGAAGAAGAGCGGCGAGGAGTATTATGCGCATCAGACCATCGCGCCAATCTACGACGCGGAGGGCGAGATGTCTCACTTCGTCGCCATTCAATCCGATATTACCGATCGCAGGCGGGCGGAAGAAGACCTGCGGAGGAGCGAAGAGAAGTATCGGCTGCTCGCCGAAAGTTCAACAGACCTGATAAGCAGGCACGACCTGGAAGGGGTCTATACCTATGCCTCGCCGGCTTCCTACCGGCTTCTCGCTTACCGGCCGGAGGAGCTGGTGGGAAGGAATGCCTATGAGTTGTTTCATCCCGAAGATCTAGAAGAAATCCGCCGCTCCCACGAGGCCATTAGCGGGGAAAGCGATGTCTACAACGTTATCTACCGGATACGGCGGAAGGACGGCAGCTACACCTGGTTCGAGACGGTGAGCAGAATGCTGCACGATGAGGAGACGGGAAAGCCGAGGGGGATTTTTGCCATTTCCCGGGATGTGAGCGACCGAAAACGGATTGAGGATGAGCTGCGGGTATCGAAGGAGAGAGCCGAAGAGGCAAACAGGAGCAAGAGCGATTTTCTCGCCAATATCAGTCACGAGATCCGCACCCCGATGAACTCGGTCCTCGGTTATGCCCAGCTGCTCTCCCGAGGTATCGACGAGCCTCTTCTCTCCTCCTATGTAGAGTCCATCGAAAAATCCGGAAGCATGCTTCTGGCCCTCATCAACGACATTCTCGATCTTTCGAAAATTGAATCAGGCAGGCTGGAGCTCGAATACGGGGACCTGGAGATACACCCCTTCCTGGAGGATATTCGACGGGTCTTCGAGTTTCGCGCCCGGGAGAAGGGGCTCTCCTTTGAAGTCGAGATCGATTCCAAGGTGCCTGTGCGACTCTCTCTCGATGAGGTCAGGCTGCGTCAGATCCTGTTAAACCTCATCGGAAACGGGCTAAAGTTTACCGAAGAGGGCAAAGTGATAATGCGGGTCTCCGTCGAGGAGGAGAAAGAAGAGAAGGAGGGGACAGGCGGCAGGATAGGCCTTCGGATCGAAGTGACCGATACCGGCATAGGAATTCCCAAATCTCAGCGGGAGCGCATATTCGAGGCCTTCCGCCAGAAGGAGGGGCAGAGCAGCAGGAAGTACGGCGGGACCGGCCTTGGGCTGGCGATCTCACGTCGTCTCGTGGAGGCGATGAGGGGCTCTTTAGCGGTGGAAAGCGAGGAGGGAAGAGGGTCCACCTTCAGCGTGAGCATACCCGAGGTGAAAGTCCTCGAGAAGAAGGGCCGGGAGGAGTCCAAAGGAAACCACGAGGAAAAGATGCCGGCCGGGAAGGAAACCGAGAGACAGACGGAGGATTTGCCGGCCGCGGGAGGGGAGAAAGCGCCGGTGGAACCCGAGCGTCTCCTCTCTCAGCTCGAGCAGGGTTTTCTTCCTCGCTGGGAGGCAGCCCGAAGCTCGATGTTTGTGGACGAATTGGAAGACTTTGCCAAGGATCTGCGGTCTCTGGTCGAGGATCATGGTGAATCGGAGCTGAGAAATTACGCCGAACTTCTGCTCTCGGCGGCGGAAAGCTTCGATGTAGGACTCTTGACCCGGCTTACCGAACAGTTTGCCGAGAGGGTGGAGGCGCTGAGGGAGAGAATCGTGCGGGAGGGGCGATAGTCCGGGCTTGCTTAAGGAGCCCCTGTTTTTTGTTCCATATCGGGTTTGAAGACAACGCTTTGGTTCCGCCCGCCGGTCTTTCCGTTGTAGAGGGCTATATCCGCCTTTTTTATGCATCTGTCCGGATCCTCTTCCTTTTCTGCAACGGCGATACCGAAGGTCATGGTGATGGCAATCTTTGCGCTCGGGCAGGAGAAGCTGTCGTCCTCGATGCTTTTTCTCACCTTCTCCGAAAGAGTATGGGCTCCCTCTTCGTCCGTCTCCGGCAGGAGCAGGAGGAACTCTTCACCTCCCCAGCGGGCCAGCTGGTCCTGCTCGCGGATCATCTCGCACACCTTCTCCGTAACCTGTTGAAGGATCAGATCACCGCAGTCGTGGCCGTAGCTGTCGTTTACCTTTTTGAAGTGGTCGATATCGCAGATGATCACCGAATAACTCGTCTTCTTACGCTTGCTGCGCTCCCTTTCGTATTCGAGAAGATCGATCATCTTTCTTCGGTTGAAGAGACCGGTCAGGGGGTCCTTTGTCGCCCGGTCGTAGAGCTGTCGATTGACCTGCTGGAGTTCTGCTTGTGCCTTCTCCAGGTCCTCGGCCATCTTCATGCTCTTTAGCAGCTCACGATTCATCTCGGCGTTTATCTCTTCGAGCTTCTCCTGAAAGGCCCTGATTCTAAGATGGGTCCTCACCCGGGCCAAAAGTTCTTTCCCAAAGAAGGGTTTTGCTACGTAGTCAACCGCTCCGGCATCGAGTCCCCGGACGATGCTCTGTTTGTCTGCCTTCGCGGTAAGAAAGATGATGGGTATGTCCTTGTACTCCGGGAGGGCCTTTATCCGGCTGCAGACTTCGAATCCGTCGATCTCGGGCATCATGATGTCCAGGAGTATGAGATCGTACACGGTATTTTTTGCCTTTTCTATCGCATCCAAGCCATGCTGACTGAAGGCGATACGGTAGCCCTCCTCTTTTAGATGAGTTGCCGCCAGCTGGATGTTCTGAGGGTTATCGTCGACAACGAGGATAGTTCTGTTCGATTCTTTCGGCGTTTCCATCTTATTGTAGAGTATAGTGATGGGCGGCGCAGATGTCGACAGTTAATAGCAGCAGAATTACTGAGCTAATAGCTTGTTTCCTGTCTTGATCTCCGGGCGCCGAGCCTGCTGCGGTGATAATAACGGGCCCCGAGCGCCTCGGCCAGGCCCCTCATTTCGCTGCGGCCGACGCTTCCCGAACTTTCCTCCTTCGTGTCGATGCAGATGGAAAGGATTTCTTTTCTCCGCTTTATCCTTTTTGCCATACGGATGAGTTCGAGATAGGGGTCGCCGTACGCTCCCAGCGGGACGGTAGCCTCGCCGTCGGATACGACCAGGAGAACCGCTTCGATGCCCGGGCTCTTCAGTTCCTCGTTGCGGATAGTCCGCAGGGCAAGGCGTAATCCGGAGGCGAGAGGAGTGCCTCCGGCAGGGCCGAGTCCCCGCATTCCGCGGCGGGCGGCCTGTACGCTCGAGCTCGGCGGGACGATCAAAGAGGCCTTTTTCCCCTGTACGGCGATGAGGGCAACGCGGCAGCGCATGAGATGGGCGGTTTTTAACAAGCCGATGATGCTTGCCTTGGCATCTCGTATTCGCTCATGCGCGCCCATCGAATCGGAGACGTCGAGAACAAAGACAACGAGGGCCGAAATGCTTCTGCGCCGCAGGTGAATGCGGATGTCCCGACGATCGAAAAAGGGCCCGGAGGATGCACGGGTACGAGCGGCGGGGGTGAAAGCCCGTCTCTGGGCCGCAGCCCTCAGGCTTGCCCCCGCGGAGATGTCGAATGCTTTCTCGTGAGGGCCCGGCTGCCGGCTTGCAACCGCCCGGCCCCTTGGAGCGCCGAGTCGAGGCGAATCTCTGCGGCTGCCATGCCGCACGGTTTTTTGCACGAGGCGGCGAAGGTCCAGGTCGACACCGAAGAGCTCTTCCTCATCTTCCCGCTCTATGGGAGGGCTTTTTTTTTATCAAGAAAATCGAAGAGAATGCTCCCCGCCGCTGCCGAGCCGGGTATCTGCATATCCGACATGGCAAGCTCTTCCTCGCCGGCGGCTTCGCCAAAGAGGGCGTAGCTTTCCACTTCCCCTTTTGCCGCTTCCTCCGAAGAGCCGGCATTTTCCCCCTCTTGGACCTCCTCGAGAATGGCCCTGATCCTGTCCGCCATGGTTTCGGGACTGTCCTCCGGATTTCCGGAGGCCCGGTGCAGCAGGGCGAAGGAGGCGACGGCAAAGACCTCCGACGGTCCCACGCGTTCCCGTGCTAAAAGGGCGGCATAGGCGGCGGCTGCGCGGATGAGGACGATATCGGCCCGGTGTCCCTGGACCCTGCTTCTCGCCGCTAAAAGAGCGGCGGTTTCCCATGCCGCCTCTTCTATCCTTCCCTGCCCGCCGCTGAAGAGGGGGAGGGCTTTTCGGGCTTTCTCTATGTGGGCGGTAAGCCTTTCATCCTGCTCTCGATAGCGTGAAAGGAAACCCTCCGGGTCGTTCTCGAAGGCGATTCTCCTTTCCGTGATTTCCCTGCGCCGGGCGGCGTCGCCGATGCCCGAAACGCTCACGCAGAGGCCGAAGCGGTCGAGAAACTGCGGCCTCAGTTCCCCCTCTTCCGGATTCATCGTCCCGATTAAAAAAAAGCGGGCGGGATGGAGTTCGGATATCCCCTCTCGTTCCACTCTGTTACGGCCCGTTGCCGCCGCGTCGAGGAGGATATCCACCAGGTGGTCCTCTAAGAGGTTGACCTCGTCGACGTAGAGGATGCCCCGGTGGGCCGAGGCGAGGAGCCCGGGTTCGAAGACCCGCGTTCCCGAGGCGAGGGTCTCCTCGAAGTGGATCGTTCCGGCCACCCGGTCTTCCGAGGCGTTGAGGGGCAGCTCGACGAAGGGAGGTTGCAGCAGTTCGATTTTGTAGGCTCCTCCTTCGGTGAAGAGCCGCCGGCATTCTCTGTGCGGCGTGGACCCGTCTTCCGGTTCACAGTGATAGGGACATCCGGCCACCGCCTCGATCGGCGGCAGGATCTCGGTCAGGGCCCGGGCGGCGGTGGTCTTGCCCGTACCTTTTTCCCCCCGAATCAAGACTCCGCCTATCGCCGGGTCGACGGCATTGAGAAGAAGGGCGGTACGGAGGTTTTCCTGCCCCACTATGGCGGAAAAAGGATATTTCCGTTCCCTCTGTTCCTCTGCAGGGGCCATTACCAGCGGTACCTCGTTATGGGGGGATAGGCCCTCCGGACGGCAAGGGCAAGAGGTCCGCCTATCAGTATGCCGGCAAGGTTTTGGATGATGTTTCCGGGAATTTCTAGCGCTGCGGCGGGGAAGCCCACCATAAAGCCGCCGGTGAGAAAATATATGCCTCCCATGATGAGAGTGCCGGCGATGAAGGCGATGATGAGACGGAAGACGCGCGGCTTTTCGGCGCCGACGATCAGAGCGGCCGCCATTCCCTGCAGTCCATGAGCGAAAAACGTGAAGGGGGCCCACTGAGCGTATCCTCCGATGATGTCCGCTAAGGCGGTGCCGATCCCGCCGGCAATGAGGGCGCTGAAGGGTCCGAAGCTTATGGCGGTGAAAAATACCGCCACATCGCCGAAGTTGATATAGCCCCTCGTCGGGGCTACGGGAATGCGGATGAGATAGGTGAAGACCGCGGTGAGCGCGATGAGGACGGCGAGAGAGGCAATTTTAAGGGCCTGGGGCCGGGCTTGCGGGGGGCTTTCTTTCTGTTTTTGGGGGTTTTCGTTTGGAGAGCTCATTTGATACCTCTTCTCTCACAGATACACCTTTTTCACCGGTCTGTCAAATGTCGGTCTTTGCTGCTCTCAGGCCCGCCGCCGGGGACTGTGGTTTTATGGGCGGACATTTATAAAAAGAGAGGCGAAAAAAGGAAAATGAGAACGAGGGGTATGAGGAGAAGTTCCTTTCGCCTCTGTAAAATGGGAGGAAGGCTCGACAAGCTGCTGCGGCGTTCGTTTCTGCCCAAACCCCGGCTCTCCAGTCCCATTGCGAGGCTGGGGATCGTCTTTATGGCATGGATCGTTACGGAAACGAGGCGGGGAAAGAGGCGGCTGATGCGTCTTCGCAAGCCCCTGGAGCCGCTTCGGCGTGAGGCGGCGCGGCCGCTTTGCCGTGTGGTTCCGTTTTGCCGCGCAGGGGTCCTTGTTTCCGCCGCTCTGCGCAGGCGGTGCGCATCGGATACTGCCCGATAGAGGGCGGCTATATGGGGTATGTAGCGAAAGGCGATGGTGAGAATGAGGGCCGCCGAAAAGGGGACTCGGTACCATCTCAGTGCGAGGATGAGCTCTTCGATGCCGGTTACCCGGAAGAAGAGAAAGAAGAGGCCGCTGATACCGATGAAACGAATCATAAGCCGGAGAGTCTGCTCTATGCCCTTGGAACTGAGGACTAGTGGACCCCAAACCCGATAATAGACGGTGCCGCCGATATGAAAGGGCGGGGTAAGAAGGAGGATGAGGAGGAGAAGGGGCAGTATGGTCCGGATGGGAAGCCACAGTTCTCTCGGGCCGAGAAAGAAAAGCAGCGGCAGCAGCACAAAGGCCAGGTAGCAACAGAGCAGGGGAAGGGAGACGGGGAAGAAGAAGGCTGCCGCGCAAAGGGGGAGGATTGCCAGTTTGAAACGCGGGTCGAGACGGTGGAGGAAGCTGTTGCCGGGGAGATAGCCGCTGTCTATCACAGTTTTCCCTCCGTCATCGAAAGGCTTCGGGAGGCAAAGAGCTCTCCGAGCCGGCGGTCGTGAGTTATTATAACGAGGCTGCGCTGCTCGCAGAAAAGGTTCTCGACCACATCCTCGAAGTCTCGAAGGGAGAGACCGGAGTCGGCCTCGTCGATTATGTAGACACGGCGGTCTAAGAGATAGTAGATTGCCCCCTGCAGTCGTTTTCTTGCGCCGTAGCTCATCAACGTCGGAGGGACCTCGAGGGCCGGCAGACGAAAACGTTCCGCCGCTTCACGGATCCTCGGCAGGATGTCATCCTCCGTCATTCCCTCCTCCTTTAGTCCGTAGGCGAGCTCCTCTTTCACGCTGGGGAGGAAGATCTGATAGTCGGGATTCTGAAACATATAGGCCACCCTGCTTTCCAGCTTCCCGCCGTCAAGACAGCGAACCTCTCCCGATTCCGGCTCGAGCAGACCGCAGAGGAGCTTTGCCAAGCTTGTCTTGCCGCAGCCGTTGGGCCCGATGAGGGCTATACATTCACCGGTGTAGAGGTCCAGGTTGTCGACAGAAAGGGAAAATCCGCCGGGATAGGAAAAGCGGAGATTACGGACCGACAGGAGGGGTGTGCCTGCTGCGGTCCTGGGTATCCCTGTCTGCACGCCGGCGGCGTTCGCCCGCTCCTCTTTCCCTCGTCGCTTCCGGCTTGAGGAGAATGCGCCCCTTGTATAATCCTCAGGAAAACGCAGCCCCAGTTCGGCGGCTTTTTTCAACAAGACATTCCTTCCCGTATCCTCTTCGTGTAAGAGTCCATTTTCCTCCAGGAGACTATAGCGGACGGGATGCTCGTCGAAAATGTCGAGGACCTTCGAGGCGAGGATGAGGATTCCGCAGCCCTCTTTTATCATCATTTTGAAAAGGAGCCGTCGGCCGGTGTCGTCAATTTCTTCAAAGGGTTCGTCGAGGATCCAGAGGGGCGGGTGGAGGGCGAAGAGGGCGGCGAGAAGGAGACGCTTTTTTTCGCCGCCGGAGAGAGAGGCGGGAGGACTGTAAAGATATCTTTGCAGTCCACAAATTTCCAGGGCTCTATCCACCCTGCTTCGGATTTCTTCCTTCGCCAGGCCAAGAGATTCCAGGGCAAAGGCGGTTTCCGCTTCACAGGAGGTGGTAAAGATCTGCTCATCCGGGTCCTGAAACACCGTACCGATGCGGTCTATCAGCTGTGCGGGAGGTGTCGCAGGGACCGGGGTCCCGTCAATCTCCACCGTACCCCGGAGTGTTCCTCCCCCGTAGCGGGGAATCAGGCCGCAGAGAATTCTCCCCAAACTGGTTTTTCCCGATTCCGGTTCGCCGAGAATGATACGGACTTCCCCCTCGCAGAGGTTCAGAGAGAGATCACGAAAGAGCTGATTTTCCGGGAGCCCAGGGTAGGCCGGATAGGCGAAGTCCAGGTGCTTCACCGAGAGAGATACGCCGACAGTCGTATCTTCACCTGTATATTCCATTCAATTCCCCGTGTCCAATGATAATGATTGAACGGTGAATGACAAGCCCCGCGCTGTCTCGGCTTGCGATTGCGCATCGGCAGGGGAGGGTATATGCTTGGATATATGAAGAAGGACGACCCGCACTACCGCGCCTTTAAGAGAGGAAGCACCACCTATTTTAACAGCAGCATCTTCTTTCCTCCGGACGTGAGAAAAAAGGTGTTTCATCTCTACGGCTTTGTACGCATAGCCGACGACTTTGTCGACGAACTGCCGCAGGACGCAGAGGGGTTTTACCGTTTCAAGGAAAAGTATCTCGAAGCCCGGCAAGGTAAACCGGCGCACGATCCAATAATCGACTGTTATGTAGAATTGGAGAGGCAAAGAGGCTTCGAGCCGGGCTGGACAGAAGCTTTTCTCGCCTCGATGGAAGCGGACCTCAGCAAACGGGAGTACGACAGTCTTGACGAAACCCTTGCCTACATTTACGGTTCGGCGGAGGTTATCGGATTCTTTATGTCTCGTATCCTCAACCTCCCCGACGAGGCCTTGCCGGCGGCGGCGATGCAGGGCAGGGCAATGCAGTATATCAATTTCATTCGGGACATAAAGGAGGACTTAGAGCTCGGCAGGAGATACCTTCCCCTCGAGGGCTCGTCCCTCGAGTCTCTCGAAGAGTCCTATATAAAGGAACACCCCCGGGAGTTTATCGAATTTCATGCCCGGCAGATAGAACTCTACCGAGCCTGGCAGAAAGGGGCCGAGGAAGGCTACCGGTTCATTCCCAAGCGTTACCGGGTGCCGATCCGCAGTGCTGCGGAGATGTATCTCTGGACGGCGCGGCGGATCGAACGGGACCCCTTCATTGTATATCAAAGGAAGGTGAAACCCGGCCGGCGGCGGATCGTCGCGCAGGTCCTCAAGAATCTTCTCGTGGGATAGCCGGCAAGGGGAGATGTGTATGGAGGTAAAACAACTGATGCGGGTAAAAGAGGAGGGGACGGCCCTTATTCTTGCCTTTTTCTTTCTCGTGGGGGTTTTCGGCCACTGGTGGAATCCTGCCGTTGGCTTGATGCGTATCCTTACTCCTTGGGTCCTCCTCATCGCAGGCCTCGTTGTCTTTCTGCCCTTCTGGCGCCGGGCGGGTGTCCGCGGCAGGGTGTGGATCCTCGTTACCTATCTGGTGACCTTTCTTCTCGAAGTCGTCGGGGTGGAAACGGGAGCGGTCTTCGGCACCTACGAATACGGTCATGTGCTGGGGGCCCATGTTCTTAGAGTGCCGCCGATCATCGGGTTCAACTGGGTCCTGGTGATCCTCGGCTTTCTTCGGGGGGCGCAGTGTATCGTGGACAGAAACGGGCAGGTTTCTCCCGCCTCATCAAAGGGATGGCTGCGGTCCGTCGTGATAGGCGCGGCGGTGCTGCTGCCGGCTGCAGGGGCTCTCCTCTTCGATTATATCATGGAACCCGTTGCAATAGCCCTCGAGTATTGGATATGGGAC
Organism: uncultured Spirochaetaceae bacterium; assembly: GCA_964594775.1. Lineage (GTDB taxonomy): Bacteria > Spirochaetota > Spirochaetia > DSM-16054 > Sediminispirochaetaceae > CAYFVU01. The sequence goes on along the minus strand of CAZQNO010000011.1, from coordinate 6,135 downwards.
GGAGCTGCAATACCTCTTCAGAACTATCTTGCGTGGTTTTTCATTGCCTTCGGGGCTTCTGCGGCATTTCGCCTCTTGTCCTTGAGAATTGAGACGAAGCTTCCCCTCTACTATACGCTCATTCAGGCCCTTTTCTTCCTCGCGCTTTATCCCCTTGTAGTACGGTAATAATAAAAGACTGGAGAACCTATATGAGCCCTTTCGAAATTATGATGCTGCTGTGTTTCGGTGCCGCCTGGCCCGTTTCACTCTACAAGTCCTGGACAAGCCGGCAAACGGGAGGCAAGAGCCTTGCTTTTCTGTTTATCATTTTCACCGGGTACATCGCCGGAACTCTTCATAAAATTTTTTATCTCTTCGACCCTGTCATTGCGCTCTACATTCTCAACGCACTGATGGTGGGGACCGACATAGTCCTCTATTTCAGGAACCGAAGAATAGAAGTGAAAAAAGTATAAAAGATCTATTGCTTGATTTGCGTTCCCAGCTCAGTGAATGATAATCAAGTTCCCTCAGTCAGATCAACAGCCAGGCGAAACAGGACGCGTAGAATGCGACGGAGGATATCAATGCGTCTTCCGATGAGATCAATAAGGCGGGTAAAGTAATTGACGACATCTCGTTTTAGATCAACCTCTTTTCCCTCAATGCCCAACGTAAAGGCCGCACGGGCGGAGAGTTCCCGCCCTGTCGACGAAAGACCTGATCTGCGCTACAGTCTTTTTATATGAAAAACCGCAAGTCCTGCTATGATGTATGCATAGTCGGCGCCGGAACTATCGGTGCAGCAATAGCAAGAGAGCTGTCCCGTTACAAGCTCGATGTGCTCCTCCTCGAAAAGGGGGAGGATGTGGCGGTAGGTGCCGGCAAGGCAAACAGCGGCATCGTCCACGGCGGCTACACTGCCGTTCACGGGAGTCTCAAGGGTGAGTTGAGCATCCGGGGCAACCGGCAATTCGATGTTCTCGCCGATGAGCTCGGCTTTCCCTTTCGGCGCAACGGTTCTCTCGTCCTTGCCTTTTCTTCCGAACAGGAGCGCAGTCTGGAAAAGCTCCGTAAGAACGGAGAGAAAAACGGCGTGAAGGGCCTTAAGCTCATCGATAGAAGGGAGATCGAGAAAGTGGAACCGGAGACGGGGCCGGCGGCGCGTTCGGCCCTTCGCTGCATCGAGACGGGAATCGTATCACCCTATGAATACTGTATCGCCCTTGCCGAAAACGCCGTGGGAAACGGGGTAGAGCTCAGACTCCGTTCAAAGCTGCGGGAGGTAAAAAAGCGGGGAGGCGGCTTTTGTCTCGAAATTGTCGAAGGCAAGGGCAGGGATGTGTATTCGCTGCACTGCAGCTTTCTGGTAAACGCCGCGGGGGTGTATGCCGATAGAATCGCCGCCCTCGCCGGTGACGAGAGCCTGTTCATCCAGCCGAGAAAAGGACAGTATCTCATATTTCAGCGGGGTACGGGAAAAATGGCCCGCCACGTGGTTTTTCAGGCACCGACGGAACGGGGGAAGGGGGTCCTCGTGAGCTCCACGGTGTGGGGCAACCTGATCATTGGGCCGAATTCCGAAGAGATTCCCGACCGGGAAGATACAAGTACAAATGAGCAGATCATCCGCTCCATCGTTTCTACCGCCCGCAGGAGTATTCCGGGTTTCGACCTCAGCAAGGTCATCCGATCATTCTCCGGAATTCGGGCCACCGAGGAGGGAAAGGACTTCGTTGTCCGAGAGTCTGCATCTGTTCCCGGTCTAATCCACGCCGCGGGAATCGACTCACCGGGGCTGACCTCTTCGCCGGCAATAGCCGAAAGACTCCTCTCGCTGCTCTGTAAAAGCGGCCTCGATGCCGAAAAAAAAGATGACTTCGAACCGCGTCGAGAGGCAATTACCACGCCTCATGATCTGCGGCCCTTCGGCGAGGTAAAGGAGGCGATCGAGCTTCCCGAAGGGGACCCGAGACGGATCGTCTGCCGCTGTGAACAAGTGAGTGAGGCGGTGGTTCTCGATGCTCTGAGGAGAGGGATACGTGTCGACGGCCTCGATGCGGTCAAGCGGCGTACGAGGGCCGGGATGGGACCCTGCCAGGGACAGTTCTGCGGTCCGCGGGTAAAAAAGCTCGTTGCGAAGGAGCTGGGAATCGATCCCGAGGACGTCGGCCCCCGCGGCCCGGGTTCCGGCCCTCTGCCCGAACGGGTCGACAGAGAGACCCTGCGCCGGCTGGATGTATGAGGCGGGGAGGGCTATTTCCTCTTTTCGAGCTTCTGCCGGAGCTTGCGGCGTTTGGGCTTCGACCTCACCTTTGCTCGCTCTTGCTTCTCTTCTTGCCTCTTATAGTGTCTCCGTCGGGCGATGAAAAGAAACGCAAGCCCTCCCGCGACCATGGCGATGCTGTAGAATTGACTGGCGATAAAGTTGAAGGGGCTGAGATAGAGGTCCGGCGGGTTCTCGAAAGACGTCAGTTTTAGGGCGAAATCGCCCCTCAGCGGCATGCGTACGTAGTCGATGAAGAAGCGGATGAGACCGTAACCGAGGATATAGATGCCGACGAGCTGCCCTTGATACTTTCTCCGGGGCCGAAAGAAGAACCACATAATAAGTCCCATAACGATTCCCTCGAAGAAGGCCTCGTAGAGCTGAGTGGGGTGGCGAGGCAGATTGACCGCCGTCAGGGTCTGCCCCTGAGTATCGGTAAGGGCCGCGCCGGTCTTTTCGGCAATAGTGCGGACCCAATCCTTCGATGGGTCGAGACGTTTTGCGTGGGGAAAGAGCATCCCCCACGGGGCCGTGGTGACGCGTCCGTAGAGTTCGGCGTTGATGAAGTTGCCGAGCCGGCCGAAGGTGTAGCCCAGCGGAATCCCGGCAACGAGCATGTCGCCCCAGTCTACCAGGGGGTGCTTCTTTATCCTGCAATAGAGGGCGAAGCCGACGATCGCCCCCACGACCCCGCCGTAGTAATTCATTCCCTGCAGTCCGGTAAAGGCGCCCTCCTCATTGAAGGGCCAGAATATATACTGAGGATGGTGAAGGTAGTAGTTGTCTGAATTGAAGAGCAGAGTGGCGAAGAGCCGGGCGCCGATGAGGAGGCCGAAAATTCCCGCCAAAATAAAGCCGAGAATATCGTCGTCGCTTACATCCAATTCTCGTTTTCGTACCTGATATCTGAACAGCAGGGCGGCGACGGTGAACGAGGCGATGTACATAAAACCGTACCAGCGCAGCGGCAGCCCCGGGATAATCTCCGGTTGAATCCAGTCGGGAAATCGTAGGTATGCGAGCATGCTCACCTCCACGCCTAGCATAGGTGAATCCCGCCGCCTCGTCAAATACTCCGCAAACAGCAATTGAGGCGGGGACTGTACGGTTTTTTCTTTTGTGTATATGCTTGCAGGCATGAAACTCAGCGTACTGATGGACAACTCAACGATCATTGACCGTTACTTCCTCGCCGAACCGGCGGTTTCCTATTTTATCGAGGACGGGGATACCTCAATTCTCTTCGATACCGGCTACTCCGATGCATTCATGTACAATGCCTCTAAGCTGGGTATTGACGTGATGAAGGCGGATTACCTCGTGCTCTCCCACGGACACATCGACCATACCGGCGGGCTGGACCCCTATCTCAAGCGGTGCATGGAGAGAAGATTCGAGGACCCGGCTGCATCCTGTCCGGAACTTATTGCCCATCCGGCGGCCTTTTATCCTAAGGTTCTCGACGACGCATTCTCCGTCGGCATCTTCGTCACGAAGGAGGCCTGTTCCCCCTTTATGAAGATTCGAGAGACCGGAGAGCCTCTGTGGCTCACCGACCGTCTGGTGTTTCTCGGGGAGATACCGCGGAGAGTCGACTTCGAGAGGCCCGGTCCTATCGGCGTGCGCAGAGAAGCCGGGGGCGATGTCCCCGACGATCTTCCCGACGATACGGCGATGGCCTATGTGCATTCCGAAGGACTCGTGGTGATCACCGGCTGCTCGCACGCAGGAATATGCAATATCGTCGAGCAGGCGAGGAAGGTGACGGGAATTGAAAAGGTTCACGACATCATCGGCGGATTTCACCTTTTAAATCCGCCCGAAGCGCAGCTGGAGGGGACTGCGCGCTACCTCGAGTCCTTGGATCTTCCCATCCTCAGTGCATGTCACTGTACCGATTTTCAGAGCAGGATACGGCTCGCAAAGGCTGCTCCCATCAGGGAGATCGGTTCGGGACTGCAGATAGAGTATTGAAAGACCGTTTGAATGCCAACGGGGTGGACCTCAACAGGAATTGGGACAATAATTGGGAGCCGGTCCGGCGTTTCGCTGAAGGCTACTCGAAGGCTTCGGGGTATCCTATCCCCGAGTCTTCGCTGGTCGGCTACCGCATCACAGGCGCATCCACCGGCTATTTCAGGTCTCTCGGCATTCCCGCCATGGTAGTGGAGCTCGCCGGCCGCGGGGACCCGGAGTTCGAAAAAAATCTGCGGGGAATAGAAGCGGTACTGGAGCTGCTTGCAGGGAGAAAGGGGGAATAGGTGGATATCGTATTCGGCTGGATGGGGACAATGCCGTGGTTCGGGTGGGCCGTCCTTCTCTTTCTCTTCTCCATCGCCCTCGGCATTTTCGCCGTCCTCGCCGGCATCGGCGGCGGGGTACTCTTCGTTCCCATTATAGGCAGCCTCTTTCCCTTTCACCTCGATTTCGTGCGCGGAGCGGGGCTCATCGTCGCCCTGGCGGGGGCTCTCTCGGCAACTCCCCGTTTATTGAAGAAGGGGCTTGCCTCTCTCAAGCTCACACTGCCTCTGGCCCTCTTCGGTTCCGCCGGCTCGATTGCCGGGGCCTCGGTGGGCTTTGCCCTGCCGGTGGGGATATTGAAATTTTTCCTCGGAATAGTGATCCTCTCCATCGTCGTGCTGATGTATCTAACCAGGCGGCTCTCCGTCGAGGCCGTAGAAGGTGGCGATTCTCTCTCGCGCAGACTCGGCCTCCAAGGCTGGTACTACGATCAGGCCCTCGAATTAGAGAGCAAGTGGTACGTCCACAGGACCATCATCGGCATGCTGCTCTTTATCGGGATAGGTTTTCTCGGCGGCATGTTCGGCCTCGGCGCCGGCTGGGCGAACTTCCCCGTTCTCCATCTCGTCCTCGGAGTACCCACGAAGATAGCGGTGGCGACGAGTCTTTCCCTCATAAGCATAAACAGCAGCGCCGCTTCCTGGGTCTATCTCAACGAGGGCGCCGTCCTTCCCCTCATCGCCGTACCCTCCGCCGTGGGAATGATGCTCGGATCACGGATAGGCGCCCAGCTGCTGCCCCATGTAAAACCGAAGCATATCCGCGTAATGGTAATCATCATTCTCTTCCTTGCGGGACTCAGGATGATGCTGGCGGGAATTTCCGAATGGGGGACAGCATGAAAATACCTGAAACGGATGAGAGAATCTACGGCGCCGTCCTGAGAGGCTTCGCTCTTACCGGCCTCGCCGCCCTCTGCGTCGGTTTTCTTTTTTATGTTTTCGCCGGCACTCCGGCGGACGCCGCCGAGCTGTGGCACCTTTCAGCCGCAAAATATGCGCAAGAGGGGCCTTCGATGGAGGCGTCGGAGGTCTTTGAAAGACTGCCGGCTCCGGACGCGGTCCTTCTCGGGATAGTTATGCTGCTTGCATCGGCATCCTGTGTTGCCTGCTTCGTCCTCATTTTCCTGTACGCGATCAGGAGAAATTGGATTTACCTCTGCATCGCCGCCGGCCTGGTCTCAGTACTCGTTTTCGCCGCCTTTTGGACGGGGTGATGGGAATCTCGGCGATAATCTTGCCCCGCATCATATGAGTGTTTGCGGGACTATTTCCGGAAACCCCGCACATAGTAGGTGTGGCCGGAAAACTCTACTTCCTTGAGCTCACCCTGCGAAAGCAGTCTTGAAAGCACCTCGTGTTCCGCTCCATCTTTCCGAAGCAGCTCCTCAACGGCCTCCCGTCTCATCGGATGTACCGAGCATATGCTGAGAAGGTCTGCGGCGGCATCCCCGCTCGCGGCGAATTCGTTCCCCTCGTAGCCTAAAAGATTTTCCACATGGGCCGCTGTCTGCTTGAGTTTACCGTAGGCATAGGCGAGCGCCTCTTCTTTCGCCGGTTTTACCCATGATTCGGCGGGAGGGC
>CAZQNO010000010.1:15972-61621 GCA_964594775.1 uncultured Spirochaetaceae bacterium | reverse complement strand
AGCGTCCGCAGCTGGCGCTTTGAATCGAGTGAAAGTCAAAAAAACGTCGAAGGGACCTTGACAATTGACCTCCGGTCGGCAAGATAGAGCCGGGGGTTCGGTATAATGCGCATAAAAGCGGTCGGCTTCGACGTAGACGGCACACTCTACCCGTCCTACCAGATGATTTTCGCCGCCCTCCCTTCCTTCATCGCCGCCCCGCGCCTGATGTACCACTTCGCGAAAATGCGAAGGGAGATTCGCCGAATCGTCTTCGACGAAGAATTTCATCACATGCAGGCAAAGCTTGTGGCCCACAGAATGGCAATCGACCCAAAGACCGCACAACGCCTCATAGAGCGCCGCCTTTACCGCCGGTGGGAGAGCTCCTTTCGTTTCATTCGGCCCTTTGCCGGGGTGCGGGAGACCCTCCTCTGCCTAAAAAACGCGGGATATCCTCTGGCGGCCCTCTCCGACTTCCCTTTGGCAGATAAGCTCCGTTATCTCGGCATTGATGATCTCTTTGATGCGGCCCTCTCTTCGGAAGAAACGGGCTACCTCAAGCCCCATTCGGTTCCCTTCCTCCACATGGCACGGAGACTCGGCCAGGCGCCGCAGGAGATTCTCTATGTGGGCAACAGCGCCGAGTACGACATCGAGGGGGCTGCCGGGGCGGGAATGAAGACGGCTCACTTTGTAAAGGCACGCGACGGCGGCCCCGGCGCCGATTTCGTCTTCTCCGATTTTTTTGCCCTGAGAGACTGGATCTTCGCCGGCCGGGAGGACCGGGGGGACCGGGAGAAATAATTGACAAGTTCAGCTTCCTGGGTAACAATTGGAGGAAGCGGCAGCAAGTACGATTTGAGGAAAAACTGGGAGCGGGCACATGATTTTCTCTTTAGGTAATATTCTCACCCTTGTTATTGTGGGGATCATCCTCGCCGTATATCGGCAGCTGGATATCAACAACAGGTCCCTCGACAAAGTAAAGAGATACTCCGAAAAGGTGAAGGGCGAGCTGGACGCCTATGTGGACAGTAAGACAAACGAACTGAAGAACATGGGGGTGGAGCTCGATGTCCATCAGAAGACGGGCAAGCAGATACTCAAGCGGATTCAAACGGTGGAGGAGAACCTCAACGAACGGGCCGGCGAGATAGAGAAGATCGGCGCCCGCATCGGCGAATACGACAAGGCCCTCAACGATCTGCACCTCATGACGGACCGGGTGGAGGAGAACCTCACCCGGCTTCATTCGGAATCCGAGTTCGTCGACAAGGTGGGGAAGCGGCTCAGAGAGATGCAGGGACGTCTCGAGGAGACGGAAAAGCGGATTCCCGTCCTGGTCAAGGAGTTTGCCGGCCGGAACATGAAACAGATAAAGGAAACCCGTGAGCTCGTGGTCAAGGACGCAAAGCAGCGGGCGAAGAAACTCGAAGCGGAGGTGGGGGAAACGGAGAAACGACTCACCGGCATAGGCGAGGGGCTCGAACAGATAGAGGTCCGCCGCCGGGAATTGGAAAGCGACGGGCTCGAGCAGGTCAGAAACGCCGTCGACGAGCAGATCTACCGGGCGGAGCAGCGGGGCGAGGAGCTGCGCAGCTCACTAGCGGCGGAGCTGGAAAATATGAAGAAGATGCTGAGGCAGAGCATCGAAGAGGCGGCGGAACGGAGTTCGGACCTGCAGGACGAGGTATTCGATACGGTCAAGACCCATATTCGGCAGAAGGCGGAGGCCCTGGATGAGACGCTGTCCGGCCGGATCCAGGAGCTGGACGAGAGGCTGGGCGGAGTTTCCTCGTGGCTCGAGGGGAAAATTGGCGAACTGGAGACGGGCCTAGGCGACTACGAATCGGACATGGCCTACCGATTCGAAAAGATGGAGCAGGCTGCCAGAGACGTCGATACCCTGGAAGAGAATCTCCAGGGGGCGATGGAGCGGGTAAGTGAACGAATAAAGGCCGATTTCAAGAAATTCGAAGAAGAACTCCAGAGCGAACGGGAGAATGAGCGGCAGAACGCCAAAAAGGATATCGACGCGGTACACAGCGCCCTCGCCGAGGTTGAGCAGGAGCTCTCGGAGCTCAAGGAGCAGGCGTCGAAAAACGTATCCAATAAGCTTGAATCCTTCGAACACGGTTTTTACCGTGAGCTGGACCAGCGGGAAGTACAGGTGCAGCAGAATTTTTCCGATTGGAAGGCCGAGCTGGACACGCGTTTTTCCACTATGACGGAAAAGGCGGAGGAGGAACGCCGCCAGGTGGAGATCGAGTATGCCGAAAGCCTCAAGGAACGGCTGGCCGAGCTGCAGACGAAGATCTACGGGCAGCAGGACAAGTTCGACGGACAGGTTCAGTCCTTTCAAGAGCGTATCAATGAGCGCATGGACCTCACCTCCCACCGCCTCGATTCTCTCGATGCAGAGATGAAGAGCCGCGTGGAGGAAGTGAAGAACCAATCATGGACGGGTTTTCAGAAGGAGTTCACCGAGTACCGCACGGAGGTGGAAGACAGTCTCAAACGCTCTCAGCGGGAGATGGAAAATCTTCTCTCGGGGCTGGAAAGCTCGATCAAGGAGAAGCGGGATGAGGTCGTTGCCGAAGTCGAGAGCACCGAATCGGACCTCAGTCTCTGGCGCAGCCAGATCGATCAAAAGATGCAGGATACGAGTTCCGACATTACCACGAGGTACGAGGACCTGAAAAAGGAGATCGACAACACCATCACCATCCTCAAGGACGAATTCGAAGGTCAGCGGGAAGACCTCATTTTGCAGAGCCAGGAGGAACGCACACGGCTGAAAAATGAGCTGAAGGAACTTTCGGAAAGAGTCTTGGATCTGGAGACGGAGCTGCAGCGAAGGACAGATACGGCCTTGGAAAACTTCGAAAGGGAATACGAAAACTTCATGATAGAGGTCCAGAAGCGCAACAGAGACTTCCATGGAGAGCTCGACAAGAAGGTAAAAGACTTCCGCGGTGTCGCGCAGGAGACCAGGGATAAGTCGGAGCAGATGCAGAAGAAGCTCTTCGGCAAGGTAGAGGAAGATTCTAAGGTCCTCCAGACAACCCTGCAGGAGATCGACAAGCGGCTTAAGTCTTTTATCGGGCAGACGAAGATCTTCGACCGGGCCGACAGCCTCAAGGAGGGACTGCAGGAGAACATAGAGGATCTTAAAACGGAGATAAGCCGCGTACAGGCGCTTACCGGGGAAATCCAAGAGACGGAAAAGAAGTTCCTCAATCTGAAGAAGCTCGGCGAAGAGGTGTCGGCGAGGATGAACCGCTTTATGTCGGAGAAGAGGCGGGTCGAGGAGATGGAGGGAGACTTCAAAAAACTCATCAATATTTCTCAGAACATCGATATCAAGCTCGACCAGGTCACCGACAGCCACGATGAGCTGCAGAATATCTTAGCGCAAATCCGGCAGCTCGAAGAGCTGGAGCAGAGTGTAGAGCAGAAGTACGAGAGGTTGGAGAACAAGCAGCGGATCCTCGACACGACCATCAATCAGGTCGATAAGAATTTCCAGCGTATTGAGGGTTTGGAACAGAATATTATGCAGCTGGAAAGCCGGGCCGGCGAGGTACCGAGGCAGCTCACCGAGATCCGCGGAGATATAGAAGTCCTCTCGGAGAACAAGGAGAAGGCCGACGAAGCCATGGAACAGTTAAGGGCCTTGGACCGGCTCTTAGCGGAGATCGAAGAGCGGATGGAGAAGATGCAGAAGGCCCGGGAGTGGCTGGCGAAGACCGAAACGAGACTCACGGAGGTCGGAGAGCAGGCCAAGGAGCAGGTCAATCTCCTCGGCAGCATCCTCAAGGAAGGGGCGAAAAAGGGAAAGAAGGGAGAGGGAGCCCCGTCGATGGGGGCCCGGGAAGTGGTTGCCCGTCTTGCTCATCAGGGCTGGACCGTCGATGAGATAGTAAAGGCCACGAAGCTCTCAAAGGGAGAGGTAGAGCTCATCCTCGAGATCGTACCCCGCAAGTAGGCCCCTTTTTTACCGCATTTCACACATAAATTCCCTAAAAACTTGACGCTCTATATACTCGCTTAGTATTTTTACATCGACACGATAAACATCGCTAATTGTCCACATTACATCATATTGAGGTTGTTATGTCTGCAAAAAAGGAAGAGCGAAAAACTCCCGAGGAAAATGAGACGGGTCTCGGAACCGTAGAAAAGGATCGGGAGGAGGAGTCCGTCCAGGAGGAACAGATCAGCCAACTGGAGGACCGGATAAAGGAACTGGAAGAAGAGAACAGCGAATTGAAGTCTCAGTACCTGAGAAAACAGGCGGACTTCGAGAACTTTCGCAAGCGCATGCAGCGCGAAAAGAGCGAGGCGATCCGCTTTGCCAATGCCGAGCTTCTTCTCGATCTCGTCACCATCATCGACGATTTCGAGAGAGCAATCAAATCCTCCGAAGATTCAAAGGACTTCGAGAGCTTTCACTCCGGCATTAAGCTTATAGAAAAGCAGTTCGTCGGCATGTTGGAGAGGAAGTACGGTCTCAGCCGGATGGAGAGTGAAGGCAAAGAGTTCGATCCGGAGAGACACGAAGCGATCAACATGGAAGAGAGCCCCGACTACGAGGTTCAGACCGTTGTGGAGGACTATCAGCGCGGCTACCAGCTCCACGATAGAGTGCTGCGGCACTCGAAGGTGAAGGTAGCCGTCCCCGCGAAGAGCGACGACTCGGCGGAAGAGAAATCGGAATAAGGAAAAGGAGAAAAGATAATGGCGAGAATCATTGGAATCGACTTAGGAACTACAAACTCCTGCGTTGCGGTAATGGACGGTAGTGAGCCGGTGGTTATTCAGAATGCCGAAGGACAGAGAACGACCCCGTCAATCGTCGGGTTTACCGGTAAAGGGGAGCGGCTGGTCGGGCAGCCCGCCAAGAACCAGATGATCACCAACCCGGAAAATACCGTCTATTCTATCAAGAGATTCATGGGACGTCGTCATCCGGAGGTCCCGAAAGAGATACAGATGGTTCCGTACCAGATAGACGAGGCTCCCAACGGGGACGTCCGCGTCAAGATAAGAGATAAGGAGTACTCGCCGCAGGAGATCTCGGCGGCGATCCTCCAGAAGATGAAAAAAACGGCGGAGGATTATCTCGGCGAAGAGGTCAAGGAAGCGGTCATCACCGTCCCCGCCTATTTCAACGACAGTCAACGGCAGGCGACGAAAGACGCGGGCCGGATAGCCGGCCTTGAGGTGAAGCGGATCGTAAATGAGCCCACCGCCGCCTCCCTCGCCTACGGTTTGGGCAAAGAGAACAAAGAGGAGCGAATCGCCGTCTATGACCTCGGCGGCGGAACATTCGATGTTTCCGTTCTCGAGCTCGGCGACGGTGTCTTCGAGGTCAAGTCTACCAACGGTGACACCCATCTGGGGGGTGACAACTTCGACCAGCGGATCATCGATTGGCTGGTGCAGAATTTCAAGAACGATCAGGGTATCGACCTGTCCCAGGACAGGATGGCCCTTCAGCGCCTCAAAGAGGCGGCGGAAAAGGCGAAGATAGAGCTCTCCAGCACTCAGTCTACGGACATCAATCTTCCCTTTATCACCGCCGACAATTCGGGCCCGAAGCATCTGCAGTACAACTTGACCCGGTCGAAATTCGAGCAGATGATAAGCGATTTAATCGAAAGCACGAAAGGCCCCTGTGAGAGTGCCATTAAGGATGCCGGTGTCGGCGCAGCCGATATCGACGAAATCATACTCGTCGGCGGGTCCACCCGTATCCCGGCGGTACAGGAAATTGTGAAGAGTATCTTCGGAAAAGACCCCCACCGGGGGGTCAACCCCGATGAGGTTGTAGCTATGGGAGCGGCTATTCAGGGCGGTATCCTCGGCGGTGACGTAAAGGACGTTCTCCTTCTCGATGTAACTCCCCTCTCTCTCGGAATCGAGACCTTAGGAGGAGTTTTTACCAAGCTCATCGAACGGAACACGACTATACCCACCAGAAAGAGCCAGATATTCTCCACCGCGGCGGACAACCAGACCGCCGTATCCATCCATGTGCTTCAGGGTGAAAGGGAGATGGCCGGCCAGAACAGGACACTCGGCCGTTTCGACCTCGTAGGAATCCCTGCTGCACCGCGGGGAGTACCACAGATCGAGGTAACCTTCGACATTGATGCAAACGGCATCGTGCACGTTTCGGCGAAAGACCTTGGAACGGGTAAGGAACAGAAAATCCGTATAGAAGCCTCTTCGGGACTCTCGGAGGACGAGATCAGCAAGATGGTCAACGAGGCCGAAGAGCATGCCGAAGAAGACAAAATGGAAAGAGAGAAGGTCGAGGTACAGAACGAGGCGGACTCCCTCATCTACACGACGGAGAAGTCTCTCAAGGACTACGGCGACAAGATCTCCGAGGACGATAAACAGAAGATCGAAACGGCAAATGACGAGCTGAAAAAGGCCGTCGAAGGCGGCGATTTAGCGCAGATGAAGGAAAAGATCGAAGCGGTGAAGCAGGCGAGCCACAAACTTGCCGAAGAGATGTACAAGAACGCCGGGGCCCAGGCCGAAGGTGCCGGGACCGCGGGAGCGGCCGGTGCCGGTGCGGAGGGTGGCGAAGGCGCAAAAGCCGGCGGAGAGCAGGACAGCGGAACGGCCGGGCAGGAAAGTCAAGGCAGCTCCGGTGAAAACGTGGAAGACGTGGACTACGAAGTGGTAGACGACGAAGAAAACAGCAACTAACAGGGTGATATAAACTGTGGCAAAGAGAGACTACTACGAGGTTCTTGGGCTGGCAAAAAATGCCTCCAAAGACGACATCAAGAAAGCCTACCGCAAGCTCGCAGTTAAGCATCATCCGGACCGCAATCCGAACGACTCGAAGGCCGAGGAGCTCTTCAAGGAGGCCACCGAGGCCTATGAGGTTCTCGGTGACGAAAAGAAGCGGCAGGCCTACGATCAGTTCGGGTTTGCCGGAGTAGAAGGAATGGGCGGCGGCGGGGCCGGCGCCCAGGATTTCAGCTCCTCCTTCAGGGATTTCGAAGACATCTTCGGAGATTTCGGCGACATCTTCGGATCCTTTTTCGGCGGAGAGAGCAGAAGGGGACGGTCCTCGAGACATTCGGCGGCGAGAGGAGCCGACCTTCGCTACAATCTCGAAATACGCTTCGAGGACGCGGTCTTCGGTACGAAGGCCGAAATCTCCTATAAGCGCCATGTGAACTGTGCATCCTGCGGCGGCAGCGGCGCCGAAAACGGCAGCGGGCGTAAGACCTGCCCCACCTGTGGAGGCAGCGGACAGGTGCGCAGGAGCTCCGGTTTCTTCTCCATCGCCTCGCCCTGCCCTACCTGCAGTGGAGAGGGCTATGTTATCGACAATCCCTGCAAGGTCTGCCACGGTACAGGAGTCACGGAAAAGCAGCAGAAGCTCAAGGTCACCATACCGGCGGGTATAGAGAGCGGAAAGAGGATCAATATCCCCCGGCAGGGAGACGCCGGTCCTAACGGCGGGCCGGAAGGAGACCTCTATGTGTATATTCAGGTGCGGCCTCACGAGTTCTTCGAGCGTCACGGCAACGACATTTACTGCGTCGTCCCCATATCCTTCACCCAGGCAGCCCTGGGGGCGGAGATACGGGTGCCGACCCTCGATAGAAAAAAGGTAAAGATGAAAATTCCCCCGGGTACGCAGAACGGGAAGGTCCTCCGTTTGAAAAACGAAGGGATTCCCTTTTTACACAATGCGAGCAAGCGGGGAGACCTGTACATCAAGATTCGCGTGGAGGTCCCGAAGAAGCTGAGTAGTAAGTCGAAACGGCTCTTAGAGGAACTTTCTCAGCTTCAGGGTGAAAACGAGAGTCCCCAACCGGTCTCGCTTTCCGAAATATAGCTCTGAAAGACAGGAGCCGAGTCGTGGAGAAAGAAGCGTACTTTACCTGCTACGATGCAGGGGCAGCGGACGGTTCTCCTGCAGACTCCCTTGCCGCCGCCAGGTCCTTCCTCCTCCCCGGTATACTGCACTACGTGAAGAACGTCTTTACCCGCTACCAGCTGCTCTTAGAAGTCTTGCAGCATGACGGAGCAAAAAAGCCTGAAGTTTCGAAAGGAAGCGCAGAGAGGACCGCTTTGGCGGCCCTGCTTTCGGAAACCGCCGACTCCTACGACTCGGAATTGGCCCCCTTTATCGAATTGCTGCACAGCCTCTATCAGGACGGCAGGTATCTCGCAGAAAAATTTCCCTGTCACGTGCTCGGCGAGCACACGCAGAGCGATCGTCCCCTTGCCCAAATGGCATTGAGTATCCTGCGCAATGCCGCTTCCTTTGCCAAAGCCGAACTCGTCGGCGATCCAAAGGTCTTCACTCTTTCAGATCAATGCTGGTTCCGCTTTTTCGGTCCGCTTGCCGGACTTATCGCGATGATTCTGCGTACGGCGGGCTGCGTGTCGATGCGCGTAGAGCAGGCGGAGCGGGAAGCAGAACGGCAGCCGGGAATTGCCCTTTTTCTGCGCAGGGCGGAGACGGCCCCGCAAGACTATAGGCGCTTGGAATCGGCGGCGGCAAACGAAGAGTTTGCTTTTCCGCGTCCCCAGTCCGCCGAAGCGGTACCCTCTTGCTCGGCGGTCTTCTGCCGTCTCACGTCATCGAAGGGCGAGCTGCGGTTTGAACTATTTACCGGACCGAGCGTCATGGAACCGTGAATGGCCTTTTGCTATTGACCGAGAGTGCCGATACATAGGAGAGGAAACTCAATAAAGGGGGGAGACCAGCGGTGTTTAGCAAACGATTATCCTTGCTGCCTATTCTCATCTTATCGGTAATCATTCTCACTCCGTCCACCCTCGCCGGAGAGGAGAAGGAAGAACGGATATTTGATACTGCCGTTTTGCTGGAGAACTATCATGCCTTCAAGGCAGGAGGAGAGGCCTTCGAGTTCGATTCGAACAACGACGGAAGTATCGATTATTATCTAAAGATGAACGGCAAGGGAAAGAAGAGCGTGGAAGTGCTGGACTTCGATCACGATGGGGTGATGGACGACTTCTACTACTATACAAAGGGCATTCTTACGCGGCGGGAGCTGGATTCCAATTCCGACGGCATGATCGATATATGGGTATATCTCGATGAGGGTGTCTATGTAAAGAAGTATGAACGGGATACGGACTTCGACGGCGTGGTGGAAACGGTGAAGGACTACGAAAAGGAAGCGGAGCAGCGTGCACAGGCATCGGATAGGCGATGAGGCAGACAATATCGGGTTTTCATGCAATAGAGGAGGCGCTGAAGGGAGAGAAGATCGACGGTACCTTGCTCTTCTCAAAGGAAAGCGAGCGAATATCACGCATCGCTGCCCTGGCGAAGAAGCGGGGATGCGCCGTAAAGAAGGTCCATCGGCGTGAGCTGGAAGAAACTGCGGCATCGCCGAAGGCGAGAGATCTCCTGCTCATAGTCGAAAAGAAGGGGGATGCGCCGGCGGAGGCGGACCTGAACGACTTCATCGACCGGCGAAACGGAAAATCCCTTGTCGTTCTTCTCGACGGTATCACCGATCCGCAGAACCTCGGTGCCGTTCTGCGGAGCTGCGATCTCTTTGCCGTGGACCTCGTTGTCATTCCTTCTCGCAGAAGTGCGCAGGTCAATGAGACGGTACGCAGGACTTCATCCGGGGCAGCTTCCTATGTGCCCGTCGCGGTGGAGAACAATCTTCGGAGAGCGGTTTCCCGTCTCAAGGAAGCGGGCTACTGGATATTCGCCGCCGATGTGCAGGGAGAAGCGCCTTGGAAGCTCGACTTGCGAGGGAAAATCGCCTATGTTTTCGGCTCGGAGGAAAAGGGAACCCGCAGAATAGTCCGAAAGGAGTGTGACGGTCTCATTTCCATTCCCACGACGGGACACATCGATTCCCTCAACGTTTCGGTGGCGGCGGGTATTCTCCTGTATGAGTTCGTTCGGCAGAACGGCTAAACGGCTGAAAGTGGTCTGTTCACGCGTTATTCAAGAATCAAAGAAATTGTTGCCGATATCGCTTCTCTTCCATGCGCCGGAGAACTCGATCCGTTCGGTTCCCCTGTAGGCCTTTGCATTGGCCTTCATGATGTTTTCTCCCAGCCCGACGACGGTGAAACTCCTTCTCCCGGTGGTATATATCTTCTGGGAACCGTTTTTCGTATAGGTGGCTCCGTGAAAGATGAGAATGTCCCTCTCCGGATAATGACGGAGAATTTGGACGGGAATGTCCGTATCTTCCCTCTGCGGATAGGCATCTCCGGCCACCACCACGCCGACCGCCGCATCCTTTGACAGTTCGAGGCGATAGGAGTCGAGCTGTCGATTACCAACAGCCTCCATCAGTTTGCCGAAGTCGGATGTGATGAGAGGTATAAGCACCTGGGCTTCGGGATCGCCGAAGCGGACATGATAAGAGGTAACGAAGGCCTGTTCCCCCTGAACGAGGAGTCCGATAAAGAAGGCTCCCTGATAGATGAGCCCGTCCTTTTTGAGACCCTTAATGGAAGGTTCGACGATATCACGGAGAATTTTCTCGTAGGTTGAACTCTCGATTATCGGCACAGGGCAGACCGCCCCCATACCGTTAGTCAGGACTCCGTCTCCGTTTCGTTGGGTCTTTTTATAATCAGAGGCGGGAGGGAGAAGGAGGTGATGCTCACCGTCGATGAGGGCCAGCAGAGAAAGGTTACAGCCCTCCCTGTAGGTTTCGGCTATAAGTGAATCCTCCGCTAAGACCTCGCGGCCGAAGTCCCACAACGCTTCCCTGTCCGCAGACTCGACGCTGCGAACGTATCGAGCCAGGCCGTTTTTCTTCAGAACGAGTCTCCCGGGATGCTTGGCAAGATAGCGCTTGAGTTCTCTTTCCGAGCAAATTTTCTTAGAGGGAAGGGTCGGGATCTTATGCCGCTCCATAAACGACTTGGCGAAGGAGCGGTCGGCCTCTAAGCGGGCGCTTTCTCCCGGAGCGCCGAAGACGGAAAAGCCTTCGGCGATGAGGGCGTCCACGACTCCTGCAGCCTGAGACCGTGCGGTCCCGCAGAAAACGAAATCGATCTCTCTTCGGCGGCAAAGATCGAGGACCGCTTCAGGATTCGTTATATCGATGTCTGAAATATTCTCTGCGATTTCGCCGGTTCCGGCGTTTCCCGGAGCAGCGCAGAGGGCACTGATCCGGTGGCTTCGAGAGAAAGCCCAGGTAACGGCATGCTCCTTGGCCCCCGAACCGATGACAAGTACCTTCAAGTCGGCCTCCCTTCGGTACAGCCGAACCTATCATTGCTCGGCTAATTAATCAAGCGGGGTGCCTCCGCTTATCCCTCCCCGCGCTCTCCCTTTTGCCCGCGCGCACCGGGAGTCCCCTTATTCACCGTGATTTGCCAGATAGTCGTCTATCACGCGGCGGTAGCAGTCTCTCTTGCGGCAGCGCATCAGTCTGTTCCGCAGAGCCGATGCTTCGGGCAATCCCTTGGCGTAGGCGGCAAAGTGTTTCTTCATCTCTTTGAAAGCGGCGGTCTCGCCGTCGTAGGAGCAGGCCCTCTCGTAATGACGGAGGGCCGTATCGAGCCGTTCTTTCGGCGACGGCGGTCTGGACTCCGGGCTGAAGATGAACGGATTACCGACAGCGCCGCGGGCGCACATTAGCGCCGAACAGCGGGTCTGCCGGAGCATCTCTTTTATGTCTTCGGGGGAAAAAAGATCACCCGATCCGATAACGGGCACCTGAAGAATCGAAGCGAGATCGGCAATGTGTTCCCAGCACGCGGTGCCGGAATATCCCTGCGCCCGTGTGCGTGCGTGGAGGCCCACCGCCTGAGCACCGGCCTCCACGGCGGCCCTGCCGGCTTCGACGTAGTTGAGGGAATTTTCATCCCAGCCGGAACGGATCTTAACGGTAACCGGTATCTCCGTGGAGGAGGCGATGTGGGAAACGATTTTGTAGATGTTCCCGGGATTTTGCATAAGAGCAGCTCCGGCGCCGGTTTTCACCACCTTCGGCACCGGACATCCGCAGTTAATGTCGATGAGAGTCGGCCGGCGGCGAAGTATTTCCGGAAGGGCCCTTTCGGCCTGGGACGCGTGGGAAAGGAAAATTTGAATACCCAAGAGCTTCTCTTCCTCTCCCCGCTCCATTAGGGCGAGAGATTTTTCGCTTCCCCTGGCAATTGCTTCGGCGGAAACCATTTCGGTATAGCTGAAGGAGGCGCCGAAGCGCCGGCAAATTTCGCGGAAGGCTCGGTCGGAATAACCGGCAAGAGGGGCGAGAAATACATTGCCGGGAATCTCCCTTCCGCCTATGGAGAGGGGATGAAAGAGCGAATTTGGTGCTGAGCTGCTTTCGGCCATAGGACTCGGTCCCGCGCGGTTTTAGGCTCCGCCTAGTCCTCCACGCCGAAGAAACGGAGACTGTTGTTGTAGAGATTTTCGGCCACTTCCTCCGCCGGTTCATCCCGCAGCTCGGCAATTGCCTGTGCTGTGGCTTCGAGATAGGAGGGGCGGTTCCGTTTTCCCCGGTACTTAGCCGGTACCATAAAGGGGCTTTCCGTTTCAATCAGCATCCTGTCTATGGGCATGTTTTTCGCCGTTTCGTGGAGGTTTCGAGCGTTCCTGTAGGTCACGTTACCGGCGAAGGAGAGGTAGAGGTTCAGTTCGAGTGCCTTTTGCGCGTAGGCCCAATCCTCCGAGTAACAATGGAGGACACCGCCTTTTGTCGGGATCTTGTCCCGGAGAATGTCGAGGACATCCGCGCCGGCCTCCCGATTGTGAATAATTACCGGCAGTTCCAACTGTTCCGCCATCTCGAGCTGATGAATAAAAAGCTCAATTTGACTGTCTTTATTGCCGAATTTTCTATAGTAGTCTAGGCCGATCTCTCCGAGGGCTGCTACCCGGTCGAATCCGGCGCCTTCCTTGATCTTGTCTATCCAGTCCTTGCCGGGATTTGTGACCTCCGAGGGAGAGACCCCGACGGCATGATACACGTGGGATGCGGTTCTCAGGTTTTCATACACCTGGAAGAAGTCGTACAGGCTGTTGCAGATGCTCATGATGTGTTTCACCTCGGCCTGCTTTGCCTCTTGTACGATGAGTAACTGTTCTATCGGATCCTCATGAATCAATCCGATGTGTGCGTGCGAGTCAAACAACTGCATACGGCTTTCCGATTGTTGGGATTATGTATAGCTTTTGGTTATACAGGAGAAACAGTAACACGAAAATGCGGCACGGTCAATTATATTTGACAATTTTTTTCGCACATGCTACTCTTTTGCTAGGTATTTTGACGTGCAGCGCGTGTGAGGAGAAGTAATGTCCCCTGCTTATCAATATAAAAGGGTGGAAAAGCGAGTGTTCTCCTTTTTCACTGGCCTCTTTTCCGCCGTTTCGGCGACGATAGGCGGGATATGGCGAAAGTTCATCCGGCTCGGTAAACAAAAGTTTACCGTAATGCTCATTCCGCATTCCGAAAAAAAGATCTTCAACTTCCACATTTCCGTCTTTTCACTCGCGTTTATCTCGTTTCTCACCCTTTCGGTGATAGTTGCCTTCTTCGTCTTCAGCACTAAGTTCAGCGGGGTCTCGAATCTTCTCACCGAGAAGTCGGAGAATCTTTCCGTGACGAAGGCGAATCTGGAACTTGTCCGGGACGAAATAACCGAACTCCGGAAGGTATCTCAGGAGTTCGAAAAGTCCCTCAAAACGACCCTCAACTCCTTCGGTTTCCCGTCGGCGGAGGAGCGGGTCGATCCTTCCGCCGGAGGGGACCTGGCCGCCTTCATCAATTTCGAAGAGCAGGATTCGGGTATCATGCGCGAGGTGAACGAGCTGCGGAACATTCAGGCGGTATTGAAAAAAAGTCAAGAATCACTCCAAAAAGTGAAGGGCTTGCTCGACTCTCAGGGCGATCTGCTTGTTGATCTTCCCACCTTCTGGCCCGTTGAAGGGGGAGTGGGAAGAATCACCAACTACTTCGGCCCGGAGATTCATCCTTTCACCCAGCAGTGGTACCTCCATAAGGGACTGGACCTGGCCTACAGACGGGGCAAAGAGATCGTCTCTGCGGCGAACGGCAAGGTGGTGGAACGCAAGTACGATGCCATGGGCTTCGGCAACTACATCGTTATTCGTCATGCCTATGGCTTTGCGACCAAGTATGCTCACCTCGATAACGTGTATGTCGAGGAAGGCGACGAGGTGACACAGGGCCAAATAATCGGTACCATGGGAAACACCGGTCTCTCGACGGGGCCCCATCTTCACTTCGAGGTTCGCATCGGGTCGCAGGTAGTGGATCCCGAACGGTTCCTCAACGTGCAGTCGGACCTCAGGTAGAGCGGTCCGGGAAGAAATTCTTTCTGATTGGATGCATTGATGAGTGATCAACTTGATTTACACGGAGTTTTTATAAATTCGATCGTCGGCGAGGGAGCCGTCTTTTCCGGAGATGTCTCCCTGGGAGGCCTCTTTCGCATCGACGGCGATTTTTCCGGCACCATTACCAAGGCGGATAAGGTTTTGGTGGGAAAGAACGGCCGAGCCAAGTGCTCGATACAGGCGGGAACGGTCGTTGTCGGCGGTGTGGTAAAGGGTGATATACGAGCCGACAAGAAGGTAGTAATACTCTCAACGGGTATGGTCCTGGGAAACATTAAAACACGAAGGCTGCTGGTCGAGGAGGGGGTGGTGCTAAACGGACGCTGCACCGCGCTCCGGGAAGTAAAGGATGGGCAGAAGGCTCAGGAATCGGAATCGAGGGGGAACGAATCCTTTCATCAGGAGAGTAATATCGAGAGATACAATCCCCTTTCCGTCACAAAGTAAGCGCGAAAAAAGATGGATAAGATCCGGAGACCCGGAAGCGGGACATTCAGAAAATACCGTCCCCCCGATACGAGAAAAGACAGCTCTCCCATAGATGCACAGGACAGGATATCTTTCAACGAATTATGGGAGGCGAAGAGCAAAGCCGCCTCGGATACATCCGCAGCGGCCTTTATCGATGATTTTGACGGAAGCCTCGAGGATCTGGTGGATGAGGTTCATTCGCAGGGCGAGAAACTCAAGGAAAAACCCAGCTATGAACACATTCGGGACTACAAGGGGGCCGTGAAGAATTTCCTCGCCTACGTGATTCGACACACCCTGGAGGTCGAAACGAAGGAGGGCTCCCGTTTCAATCCTTTAAAGAAGCAGCGACGCTATACGCTGATAAAGACCATCGACGAAAAGCTCGAACGCCTTGCCGCCGAGATTATGCAGAGCCAGGGCGCTCAGATCGATATCCTCAGCCGGGTGGAAGAGATAAACGGACTGGTGGTCGATCTGTTGAGCTGAAGCAGGAGTACAAGAACACATGAGCTACGTATTGGTAAAATTCCTCCATACCAGTGAAATTCTTCTCTGTACCCTTCCACCGGACGCTCAGTGTGAGAAGGGAGATTACGTGGTTGCCTCGAGTAGATATGGAAAGGATCTGGCCGTGGTACTCGGCATTCCGGAAAATTTGGCGGGCTGCAAGGTCGACGAGGCGAAGGAAATCCTTCGCACGGCCGATCAAAACGATATGCAGCTCTACGAGGATAATTTGGCAAAGGAGGAAGAGGCGCTTCGGATATGCAGGGAGAAGGTGGCGAAGCACGGGCTGGATATGAAGCTGGTCTCTGCCCACTACCTCCTCGACGAATCGAAAATCCTTTTTTTCTTTACTGCCGATGCCCGGGTAGACTTCAGGGAGCTGGTAAAAGACCTCGTTGCAGTATTCAAGATGCGCATAGAACTGCGTCAGATAGGCGTGAGAGACGAATCCCGCATCTTAGGCGGCGTGGCCGTCTGCGGACGGACCTACTGCTGCCACGGTATCACCGATAAGTTGAATCCCGTATCCATAAAAATGGCGAAAGAGCAGAATCTCTCCCTCAATTCGATGAAGATCTCCGGTCCCTGCGGCCGGCTTCTCTGCTGCCTAGCCTATGAGTTCGACTTCTACAAGGAAGAGAAGGCAAAGGCGCCCCGGGAGGGGAACCGCGTTCGTTATCGAAAAGAAGAGTACAAGATACAGGAAGTAAACATCCTCTCCGGAAAGGCCAGTCTCGGAAGTCGAGAGAGCGGTCCCTTCGAGGTTCCCTTCGACCGTTTTACCTGGGACGAAGGGAAGCGTCGTTGGGAGGTGGATCTCGAAGGGATCGTCACTTAATTTCTATTTGCAGATAAACTTACGCCGTAGCGCTTGACAGCGTATCGGTATTTTGATAGGCTTAGCAACCGCAATTCAGTAGGGAGGGTATACTCTTGAGTGGATCATTATCGGCTCAAAAACGACATAGACAGAGCCTGAAAAGAAGAATGGGAAACAAGGCAGTAAAGAGCGGCGTGCGCAGCGCGAAGAAGCGATTTCTCCAGGCCGTAGAAGCACAGGACGTGCAAGAAGCGGAAAACGCCTTTCACAATTTTTCCCGCCTCATAGACAATGCCGCCGGAAAGGGCGTTTTTCATCGGAACACCGCCGGACGAAGTAAATCGAGACTGCACCACAAGCTCAACCAGCTCAAG
The DNA here is from genome assembly GCA_964594775.1 of uncultured Spirochaetaceae bacterium. GTDB lineage: Bacteria > Spirochaetota > Spirochaetia > DSM-16054 > Sediminispirochaetaceae > CAYFVU01. The sequence goes on along the minus strand of CAZQNO010000010.1, from coordinate 45,099 downwards.
GCTGAGTAAAAATCGAAGCGTTGAACGGTCGATTATGGCTAACAAGAAATTAACGAAAGCCGAAATAATAGATCGAATTCATGAGCAGGTCGACGTGGGCCGAAACGAGATCCACACGGTGCTGGACGAGCTCTTCGAAGAGTTGAAATCCGCACTGAAAGATGATCGTGTAGTGGAGCTGCGAGGTTTCGGTACCTTCGAGATCCGCACCCGCAAGGGGCGTGAGCGGGCCCGAAACCCGAAAACCGGCGAGATCGTTCCCGTGCGAACCCACGGGGTCGCCGTATTCCGCCCCGGCAAAGAACTCAAGCAGATTGCCTGGCCCCTCAGAAACAAGGCCGAATAGCAAGTTCCGACAGAAACACAACAACACAAGAGACGGCAGGTGGCAAGAAAACCAAAATCCGATCAATCAAAGGTAAAGGGTAGGGGAAGACTCAGAGAGCCGGCCTTTCAGCTGGGCTTGTTGCTCTTGGGCGCTCTGCTCTTCGGCCTCTCCTTTCCCAGCTTTGCCTCGCAATGGGGCTTCTTTCCCCTGGCCTTTATTTCCCTCGTCCCGGTAGTCATACTGGTGCATAGAAGTTCCTGGAAGTTCATCGCTCTCTACGGACTTCTCTACGGCTTTTTCTCCTACGCCCTTTTCAACTATTGGCTTTCCACCTTTCATCCCCTGGCGATTCTCATTGTACCGACTATTTACGCAGTCTATTTTCTGCTCCTCTTTCCGGCCTTAAAATTGGCGGACAGCCTCTTTCCCCGGTACGGCTATCTCGTCCAGCTGCTCTTGTGGATTGCCTACGAATATCTGCGGACCCAGGGCTTTCTCGGTTATCCCTATGGGAACCTCGGCTACAGTCAGTATCTGTTCATCCCCTTCATCCAGATATCCGCCCTCACCGGCATCTGGGGAGTCTCGGCCCTCACCGCATTTCCCTCCTTTTATATTGGCCGGGGGCTCTTAGCCGGTTTCTCCGGTCTTAAAACCTTCTTCCGCCGCCGCCGGCTCGAAGCGGCGGTCTACGGCAGTATCGCGGCGGCGAGCATCGTATACGGACTTGCCGTGCAGCAGGACTATTCGGATGCTCGGCAGTGGAAGGTCGCCCTCATTCAGCATAATGCGGACACTTGGGAGGGGGGCATACGGGCCTTCAGGAGAAACCTCGGCTATCTCATGGACTTGAGCGATGAGGCCCTGACCCATAAGCCGGAAATCGTCTTCTGGTCGGAAACGGCCTTCGTTCCCGGGGTGGATTGGCATTCGAAGTACCGGACCGACCCGGACCGATATGAGCTGGTGAGAAAATTCAAGGAGTATATGCGGAATCAGAATGTTCCCTTCGTAACGGGCAATGACGACGGTCAGCTCGAATATCCGGATAAGCCTCCTCTTCTTCCCGACGGAAGCTATAACCGGGTGGATTACAACGCGGTGTTGATGTATCACGAGAACGAGCTGAAGAAGATATACCGCAAAACCCATCTCGTTCCCTTTACCGAACATTTTCCCTATGAAAAGACCTTCCCTCGTTTTCATAAAACCCTTGTGGAGAAGGATTATCACTTCTGGGAGGAGGGGCAGGAGTATACCGTCTTCGAAGCGGGAGGGGTCCGGTTCTCCACACCCATCTGTTTTGAGGATGTCTTTGGCTATATTTCCCGGCGTTTTGTCAACGAGGGGGCGCAGGTAATCGTAAATCTTACCAACGACAGCTGGTCCGGCTCCGTTGCGGCGCAGATGCAGCACATGGCAATGGCGGTCTTTCGGGCGGTGGAAAATCGGCGGAGCATGGTCCGGTCCTCGAACTCGGGAATGACCTGCACGATAGACCCGAACGGCCGAATAATCGACATGCACGAACCCTTTACGAGAGATTATCTGATCAGCACGGTACCGGTGTATACCGAACGCAGAACTCCCTATACGCGCGGGGGAAACTGGTTCGCCGTCCTTTCCCTGGCGGCGGCCCTGGGATCACTGCTCTTTGGGCTGGGGCGGGCCGTCTATCTTTGCCTGAACGAAGAAAAGCAATTGACAAGTCCCGATACTTCTAGGAAGATATAGGTGTATGCAGGAAAAGACGAAAGTCCTAATCGTAGACGATGAGCCGGTAAACCTGGATTTTTTCGAGGTAATGCTCGGAAAGCTGGGCTTCGAGGTAGAAACGGCGTCCCACGGAGAAGAGGCGCTGGAAAGACTGGAAGACTTCTTTCCCGACCTCATTATTCTGGACAACGTTATGCCCAAAATGTCGGGCTGGCAGGTTACCCGCCTGCTCAAGAATGACGCCGAATATGAGCGGTTTCGAAATATTCCTATCATCATGTTTTCCGCGATGGACGATGTGCGGGACAAGGTGGAGGGCTTTGAACTCGGGGTTGAAGATTACATCACCAAGCCCTTCAACTTCTCCGAGGTGCTGGCCCGCATACGAGCGGTACTGCGGGGGCAGGAGCTCTACAAACAGCTGCGCGTCCAGGAGAAAAAGCAGGATCTGGCGGAATATCTCTATCGGACCTTCACCGGTTTTCTCGATGAGCTGAAAGAGCCGATTGAAGAAATCGAACAGCTCCTGGTCGAGACAAAGGATGAAAGCAGCGAAAAGGTGCGCGATTTCATCGAAAAGGTACGGCTAAGCGTAGAGCGGCTGGAGGGCGAGATCGGCAAGATCGACCAAGAAAGACTGAAGGATGCGAAGAGTGAGGAAGTACTGAAGAATCTCGACGACCGGATGAGGGCTCACTTCGCCGGCTTAAAGGATAACGAAGATACCATCAAAGAGGTGAATACGTGATTACCGAAGAGAAGCGGAAGGTTCTGGATCTCTTTGCCGAAGGACGTAAACAGTATAAACTGATGAACTTCGAAGAGGCGAAAAAGCTCTTTGCCCAGGCACTTAAAGTTGATCCGGAAGACGGCCCTTCGAAGGTCTATTACTCCCGATGCGACCACTATATCGGAAATCCTCCGCCGGAAGACTGGGACGGAGTATTCGTCATGCAGACAAAATAATGCACGAAACCTTTCGCGTGCTGCACCGTTATTGACCGATTTTGAACCGAAAACGACAGGTATTTTCATGGCACGTAATTATAGCAGAAACAGAGACGTAGACTACAACACTATTTTAGGCAGAGCTACGAAGCTCGCCGGAAAGCTGAGCTACAAGGATTCTCTCAAGATAAAGGGTATATTCGAAGGGGAGATCGTCTCTCAGGGGTATCTCTATATTGATGAAGGTGCGAAGGTGAACGCGGATATCTCGGCGGTTTCGGTGATCATCGGCGGTGAGGTAAAGGGTAACATCATCGCCGAGGACAGGGTGGAGCTCCTCAGCTCTGCTCGACTCATCGGCGACATCAAGGCGGCCAGGGTCCGCTTGGCCGACGGCGTGGAATTCGACGGAAAATGTGAGATGATACGGGACCCCGATACGGTTGATATTTTCGCCGCCCCGGTAGAGACTCTCAAGAAAACGGTGAGTAGTGCCTAGAAACGTTCACGGCGGTATTATTTCTCTCGGGACGGAGATCACCGAGGGTATCATCCAGGACACGCACGGTCGTTTTCTTTCGGGAGAATTATCGTCCATGGGAATCATCGTCGACCGTATCTGTACCCTTCGTGACGGTCCCGAAGCGGCTTCCTTTATCGAGGAGGCGATCCGGGATTATCAGCTGGTGATCATTACGGGAGGGCTCGGGCCCACCGCCGACGACATTACCCGGGAAGCCGTTGCCCGGGCGGCAGGCGTGGAGACGGTCTTTCAAAATGCGCTCTGGGAGGATCTGCAGAGCCGCTACGGTCTTTCAAAGGCGAAGGCCAACCGCCGGCAGGCGCAGATTCCCCGGGGCTTCCACCCGGTGAGAAACAACAACGGCACCGCCCCGGGTTTTTGGGGCAGCGTAAACGGATCGATGGTCTGTGCGCTTCCCGGACCGCCTAGAGAGCTGCAGCCGATGTTCTTCGAAACACTGCAGGAGCGGATAGGCTCCTTCTTCCAACTCGATGCCAAGGAGTTTACCGAGTTGAGCACCTTTCTCATCCCCGAGGCCGTCCTCGAGGATGTATGTGCCGAGAAGCGGGTGGGGGATGTGCAGTGGCGGACCCGCTTTCAGCCGAATAAGATAAGTCTCTACCTGGAAGGGGGAGACGTATCGCATCGGGCGGCCTTTGCCGGGGGATTGCGGGAGCGTTTCGGAGAGGACCTCGTGCGGGAGGGGAACGTAGAAGCCTTCGAGCTTCTGCACGCAACGGCCGGCAAGCGGGGAGTAAAGATCGCCGCGGCGGAGAGCTGCACCGGCGGCCTATTTGCCGCTCTCATGACCGATTTGCCGGGAAGCTCCGAAATCTTCTGGGGTTCGGTAGTGAGCTACGACAACGAGGCGAAGATGAAGATTCTTGGAGTAGATGAGGAGCTTCTGCGGAGTCACGGCGCGGTCTCTCGAGAGGTTGCCGAGGCGATGGCGACAGGACTTCGTGACTACGCCGGTACGGAATATAGCCTTGCCATATCGGGGATCGCCGGACCCTCCGGGGGCAGTGAGGAAAAACCGGTGGGTACCGTCTGTTTCTCAGTGGCGGGAGAAGAGTTCGGCGTCAGGTCTTGGCTGATGAACTTGGGCACTCGAAGACAGATAGTCCGGCGTCGAGGGGCGGTATGTGCGGCCCTTTTGGTGGAAAAGGCGATAAGGGATTTTCGAAGTCTTGACAGGCTTGAGAAGTGGAACTATAGTTAGTTTCGGTTGAAACATGTAGATTCCACAATTCCCTGTTTTTTAACTACACCACATCACCTGCAAATGGTATACAACTGGAGTTTCCAATGGGAGCAGCAAAGAACAGCCGGGAGTCATTGAGTTTTGAAGAAGAAACAAGTGAGGAGTCGATGAAAGAAGAGGAAAACAATTCGGCATCTTCGACGGTATCGTCAAAAAGACGTCCGAAAAAGAGAAAGGTTCGGGTAGAGCTGATCAAGGACTCGTCGGATAACGAAGTCGAAGAAAACGGCGCCGAGGAAAACGGCAACGGGACCGGAAGCGCCGGCACAGCGGGCGGCGGCGAGGTGGAGAAAGAAGCCGGCGAGGCGAAAGCGGAAGAGAAAGGTTCTGCCGGCTATGACTATGAAGACGACGACGATATCCCTTCAGCCGATGAACTGATAAAGAATCAGGGAATCAATAAGCGCAAGGGGCGGAGCGGGAAGAAGGATTCCCGAAGCGGAAAAAGAGATAAGCAGCGCAGCAACGAAGCCCAGGGCGAAAAACTCAGCATCAACGATCTCTCGAAGATGTCGGTGCCGAAACTGAGGGAATTCGCCACCGAGCAGGGGCTCGATCACGAAACGCTCATCACCATGAAGAAGCAGGAGGCGATCTTCGCCGTTCTCAAGAACCATACGCAGAAGGGCGGCCAGATCTATGCCTACGGCTCGCTGGAAATTCTTCCCGACGGCTACGGTTTTCTCCGGTCGCCCCAGAACAGCTATCTTCCGGGACCCGACGACATCTATATTTCCCCCTCTCAAATACGCCTCTTCAACCTCAGAACGGGAGATACCATAGCCGGTCAGATCAGACCGCCCAAAGAGGGGGAACGGTTTTTCGCCATGCTGCGGGTCGAGACCGTCAATTCGGACGATCCTTCAACGGCGCAAACCCGGGTGCAGTTCGATAATCTCACCCCCCTCTACCCCGAGGAACGGCTCGACATGGAGATGAAAGACGGCGACGTATCGACCCGCATGATCAATCTCTTCTGTCCCATCGGAAAGGGCCAGCGGGGTCTCATAGTGTCTCCGCCCCGGACGGGAAAGACGATACTCATGCAGAAGGTAGCGAACGCCATCACGGAAAACCATCCGGATGTCTTTGTTATCGTGCTGCTTATCGATGAGCGCCCGGAAGAGGTAACCGATATGGAGCGGAATGTGAAGGGAGAGGTGATAGCCTCGACCTTCGACGAACAGGCCGGCCGGCACGTTCAAGTCGCCGAGATGGTAATTGAGAAGGCTAAACGCCTTGTCGAGCACAAGCACGATGTGGTCATCCTCCTCGATTCCATCACCAGACTGGCCCGGGCCTACAACCAAACGGTCCCTACCAGCGGCAAGATCCTCTCCGGAGGCGTTGATTCCAACGCCCTGCACAAGCCGAAGCGCTTTTTCGGCGCCGCGCGAAACATAGAAAACGGCGGCAGCCTGACCATCGTCGCCACCGCTCTCATAGACACCGGTTCTCGGATGGATGAGGTCATCTTCGAGGAGTTCAAGGGGACCGGTAACATGGAGATCAATCTCGACAGAAAGGTCGCCGACCGTCGTCTCTTTCCGGCCTTCAATATCAAAAAGTCGGGAACGAGAAAGGAGGAGCTGCTTCTCACCGAAGAGGAGCTGGCAAAGATGTGGGTCCTTCGCAAGGTCATAAACCCCATGGATGATATGGAAATAATAGAGCTTTTAGTCGAAAGGATGAAAAAGACGAAGAACAACGAGGCCTTCCTCCGGTCGATGAATACCTCTCCGGGAGAGTAGCGCCGAGCTGCGAGGGGGCGTATACTGGACGAAAGCCCGCAAAAAGTGGTATATTTCGCAGACAAAGAGAGAAATGAATTCTTCTGTGGTTTTCCGCCGAGCGCGGCAGCCGGGCAGGGGAGATCAGTATAGAGCATTTGGAGGAATAGGTATGAAGCAGGGACTACATCCCAAATACGAGCTTACCACCATCAAGTGTGCCTGCGGCAACGAGATAACGACTAGATCTACGGCAAAGGATATAGAGGTCGAAATCTGCTCGCAGTGCCACCCGTTTTTTACCGGTAAGCAGAAACTCGTCGATACGGCGGGCCGTGTTGAAAGATTCAAGAGAAAATACGGGATCAACTAGGGCCTTCACCCTATCGTCGACGCTTCGCCGCACCGAAATTTATCGGGACGGCGAAGCGATTCTCGGTTTGCAAGACACACGTCTTCCAAACGGGGAATCTGCTTCATTATCTTAGCAAACGTGTGGTTTTCTAAACCGTTTGCGGCATTCACATTTTAGCTGGTGCAACGCACCAGCTAAAATGTGAATCGCTGGAGACGGCGTTTTTTTGCTTCCCTTATGTATGCTCATTCTAATAATCGGATTTTTGTTGCAAATGAGCGCCATTTCCTATAAGATGTGGGGGACGACATAGTGAAGCAGGATATTTCCAATTTAAGGGAAGTACATGGATGATATTTTCTCTTACCATGCCGCCGAATATGGAGAGGAACCCGAGGTTGTAGCGGAGGCTCCCGGCATTGTAAATTTACTTGGTGAGCATACCGATTTTCATGAAGGTTACGTTCTGCAGGTGGGTCTCGATCTTCGCGTGCAGCTAGCCATTTCTCGGCGTAAGGACACCTCTCTGCGTTTCCATTCGGCGGAATTGGGAGAAAGAAAACGCACAACCATCGCAAACCTCAAGTATAAGCGGGAAGACCGTTGGGCCAACTACCTAAAAGGAGTGCTCTACGAGCTGCTCCAGGTCGGCTCCGAGTTCAAGGGAATGAACATCACCAGTTTAGGGAAAATCCCTCAGGGTATTGGGCTGGGCTCCTCCGCGGCACTCGGTGTCGCTGCCGCATTGGCGGCCCGAAGGGTCTACAACTTCGATCTGGAAGATATCCAGCTTGTGCAGGCAGCCTACCTCTCGGAAACCGCCTTCATGGGAAAGAGGGAGAAGATCACCGATCAACTCAGCTCCTTTTTTGTCAGTCCCGGCCATGCCATCTTCATCGACCTTCGCAGCCTCGAATACACGCGTCTGCCCGTACAATTGGGTGATCTGCGCCTCATCCTTACCGACAGCGGAGTGAAACCGCAGGGAGTAGAGGAGGAGGTCGAAGAACGTTACGAAAAGTGCAACGAGTGTGCGGACCAGCTCAGGGACCAGCTGAACCAGAAAACCCTGCGCGATTACACCGAGCAGGATCTAAAGATGAGTATGGGCGTTCTTTCGGAGAGCGCCAGACGGCTTTGCTCCCATGTGGTAAAGGAGAATGCCAGGGTCCTTGAGGGGAGAAATCTCATGAAACGAAAGGACTGGCTCGGCTTCGGAAAGCTCCTCGGCCGCTCTCATGAAAGTCTGAGGGACAATTTCGAGGTCTCCTGTCCCGAAATTGACTGGCTGGTGAAACGCTCCTCCGAGCTAAACGGGTGTTACGGCGCGAAGCTGATCGGACCGGGCTTCGGAGGCTGCACAATAGGACTTTTCTCCCCCGATTCCCTCGAAGAGTACAGGAAGCGGCTCGATGAGTACGAACATATCTTTGGTTTTCATCCGACCCTTCATGATATCAAGCCCGACGGGGGGGCTCGCATCGTATATCCCCAGTGAACAATGCGAATACTACTGAGTAACGACGACGGAATAGACAGTCCCGGTATCCAACTTTTGAAAAAAGAGTTGGAAGAGGAGCACGAGGTATGGATAAGTGCTCCCGACGGAGAACGAAGCGGTACCAGTCACAGCATAAGCCTAAAGGTACCCGTTCGTTTTCGCCAAATAGATGAGCGGTCCTATTCCTGCGGAGGCTCACCGGCCGATGCGGTCATGTTCGCTCTCTTGGGGGCCGTTCCGGTAATTCCCGAACTCATCATCTCCGGCATCAACCTCGGGCCCAATTTGGGAACGGATATCATCTACTCGGGGACCGCCGCGGCAGCGCGCCAGGGAGCGCTTTCCGGCATCCCCTCTGTAGCCGTCTCGGCCGCTCCGATGAAACCGCCCTTTCCCTTCGCGGAGGCGGCCCGCTTTATCCGGAGAAACGTGGAAGTCTTTCTCTCCATCTGGGGAAGCGATCACTTCATCAATATCAACTACCCTCTTCACCCCGGCGCGGCGCCGAAAGTGGCGGTGACCCATCCTTCCCGGAGGATTTATACCGATACCGCCTCCTTTTGTACCGGTCCGAACGGAGACCGCTTCTACTTTCTCTCGGGCTCGAAGGTCCACGCGAGGGAAGAGGAGGGAAGTGATTGGAACGCGGTACAGGAGAAAAAGATATCGATTTCTCCCGTCTTCTTACATCCGCTTAATGAGAAAGAGGACGAGATATATCGAAACACGGAGTTTATTGTTCATGACTAACAACGAGGCGTTTGAAACGGGAAAGAGACTCTACAAGAGTAAGAAGTACGAACCCGCCCTCGAGCTCTTGCTTTCGATAGACGAAGAGTTCGGAGAAGATCCGGAACTCTACTACTACCTCGGACTCTGCTATACACGGCTGGAGAAGTATGATGAAGCGCTGCTCCATCTCGAGCAGGTGGTGACGACCCACCCCGATTTTCTCCATCTCTACCAGTGCAGAATGCTCCTTGCGACGATTTACACTATTACCGAACGCTACTCTCTGGCGGAATATGAACTCAAGCGATTGGAGACGGCGGGGTATGAGTCTGCTCAGGTCTACTCGATTTACTCCTACGTTCTCTATGAAAAGGGAGAGATCCGGCAGAGTCTTGCCTATCTCGACAAGGCGGTGGAGCTGGATCCTGAGAATCCGAACGTCTTGAACAGCATCGGATATGTAAAAGCCGAAAACGGAGAAGACCTGGAGCGGGCGGCGGACTTATGCAGGAGGGCGATAGAGAAAAAGCCGGACCAGCCGGCCTATCTCGATACCCTCGGCTGGATTTACTATAAGATGGGACAGATGCAGGCGGCGAAGAATTACCTTTCCCGGGCCTATAAACTGAGCAAGGGGCACAAGGTCATTAAGACACATCTTCAGGCGGTGCTCGAAGCGGCGGAACAGGAGGGAGAGTGAACATGAAGCTTCAAAAAGCGATTATCCTTCTCCTCCTGTTGCTCGCGGCGGCCTTCCTCTTTGCGCAGGAGGAAACTAAAGAAGAAGGTGGCGGCAACGAGATCGACATGGACAGGGTCTATGCCGAGCGGGAATTGGAGTTCGGGGTAAGGGCCTTTCATGAAGGCGAGTTCAACCGGGCGATAAAGGCATTCGAGGATGCCCTCAGCTATTCTCCGGACTTTCCCGCTGCCAAGAGGTGGCTCGCCGAGGCCTACTATCGCAGCGGATTTGTCCCGACGGCCCTGGACATGTGGAGCCGTCTGGCCGAGAGCGGCAAGGCGGGGGCAAGTCTCGAGGCGAAGATCCGCACCCTCGAGTACCGGCGCAGTTTGGAGGGGGACCTGCTGGATGAACCGCAATATGTGGCGTTTCACCACATCGAAGCGGAAGAGGACGGAGTAAAGGTTTTCAACAGACCGACTTCGCTGGCCGCCGGTCCGGAAGGCCGTTTCTACGTCGTTGCCTTCGGCTCGAACGAACTGCTGGAGTTCAATGCAAACGGCAGTCTGCGGCGGAGCCTGAGAGGCGGTTTAGAGGGTTTTAACCACCCCTTCGACCTGGTCTTGACGAAGGAGGGACACCTTTTTGTTACCGAGTTTTCCGGGGACCGTATTACCCGCATGAGCAGGGACGGCCGGGGCATTTTTCGTTTCGGCGGATCGGGGACCGGCGAGGGTGAGCTCTTGGGTCCGCAATTTATCACCGACGACGGCAAGGGGTACATCTACGTTACCGACCAGGGAAATCGCCGGGTGGTAAAATTCGACTATGAGGGAAACTACGTGCTCTCCTTCGGACGCAGGAGCCGTTCCTTCGGCGGTTTCCACGAACCGACGGGAATCTTCCATTACCGCGGGAGACTCTATGTGGCCGACAAGCTCAGGGGAGAAATGGCGGTCTTCGACGAGAGTGGTAATTTTATCCGCAGCTACGGAGGAGATGTCTTGAGAAGACCCGAGGGAATCTCCCTCTTCCGGGAGGGCGAGCTGCTGGTCGCCGACGGTGACCGCGTGTACCGCTTCGTTGTGGCCCAGGAAAAATTCGAGGTTATCAAGGAAGTGGAGGGGCTCCGGGTGGAAATTCTCAAAGCGGTAAAGGATGCCAACGATAATCTCGTTACGGTGGAGTTTGACAGAAATATCGTGCAGTGGTATGCCGATTTCAGTCAGATGTATTCGGGCATGCATGCCGAAATACGAAGAATCCTTGCCGATGAGTTTCCCCGGGTGCTGGTGGAGGTGGCGGTTTCCCGAAGAGAGGGACCTCCCTATATCGGGCTGATGCAGAACAACTTCTTCATCACCGAAGGACGATATCCGGTGGATGAGCTGAAGCTCCAGTATGCCGTCGACGAACAGCCGCTGACCGATATTTCCCTCTTGGTGGAATCATCCGAGCTGGTGCAGGCGGAGGCGGAAGCCGTCGGACAGGCGGCCGGTGAATTGAGTAAGGCTCTCGGCGATAAGGGGCTGATCTCTGTGGTGAGTGCGGGAGAAGTTCCGGTCCTTCAGGAGGAAGGGACCTCTTCGGCCGATGTCGCCCGAGCGGCGGCGCTGAACGGGAAGAACTTTTCCTCCAAGTGGAGCTTCGACCTCGGTCTCCGTTTGGCGGCCAACAGGCTCACCGGCACGATGGGGCGGCGGGCCCTTGTTTTCCTGGGAAGCGGCTCACTTCCCTCTCATGCCTTCGACGAGTACGGCCTCTCCAGCCTGCTCTCCTATCTCCGGAACAACGACATCACCTTCTACTACATTACCGTGAACCGCTACGACAGCATAGACAGGGAGCTTCAGTACCTCTGCGATCAAACCGGCGGTAAGGTGATGTACGTGTACAGACCCGAGGGTATAGGGGAAATAGTGGAAATGGAGCGGGGAAAGCCCACCGGGAGATACTACCTTACCTTCCGTTCGCGGCTGGAGGAGGAATTCGGCCGCTCCTACATGCCGTTGGAGCTGCAGGTATCGGTCTTTGGACGAAGTGGAAGGGTGGAGTCGGGGTACTATACCCAGCCGGAGATGTAAAGCGGTCCCACTCACACAGGAGAATACCTGAATATGAACAGCTGCTCTTGACTGCCGCAGGAGGCTTGAGTACCATTTAAACGACGGAGGAACTCAATGTCCCAATTCGCCGGCGGCTTCGGTACGGAAACGGAGCAGCATGAAGAGCTCGACATCAAGGAACCGGAGAGGTACAGCGTCGCCCTCCTGAACGACGACTACACGACGATGGATTTCGTCGTCTACGTTATTCAGAAGGTTTTTCATAAACCCGCCGCGGAGGCGACGAAAATAATGATGGATGTCCATAAGAAGGGGAAGGGAAAGGTCGGCGTGTATCCCTTCGATATCGCCCGCACCAAGGTTGGGCAGGTAAAGAAGCTGGCGCAGGAGAGTGAATATCCTCTCGAATGCATCATTGAGAAGGAGTAAGAGTCGAAGAAATGAAAATTTCCGAAGACGTACAGAGCGTTATCAACGCTGCCTATCTTGACGCGAAGGAAAGAAGCAGCGAGTATCTCACGCCCGAACATATTCTCTACGCCTCTCTTTTCTTCGATACCTCTCAGCGGATCTTAGAGGAATGCGGTTTGGAAATCGACAGGGTAAAGGAAGAGGTAGACGAGTATCTCAACTCCAAAGTACCGAAGGTGGAGTCGGATGAGCCGATCCAAACTCTCGGTTTCCAGGAAGTGATAGAACGGGCCATCTTTCATACCGAAACCTCATCGAAGGAAATCGTCGATCTGGGAGACATCCTCGTATCCATTTTCGACGAGGAAGATTCCTACGGAAGCTTTTTTCTCCGCCGCTACGGAGTGACCCGCTACAGCCTTCTGGTAACGATAAGCCACGGCGGCATCCTCGAAAAGACCAAGGAGGAAGAAGCGGGCGGCGGCGAGGAGAAACCGACGGAGGAGGAAGCCCGCCAAGGCGAAGCCGCGCCGAAGAAGGGAAAGAAACGGGCCCTGGAACTCTATACCAGAGACCTCACGAAGGCCGCTGCGGCAGATGAGCTCGAACCCTTGATCGGCCGAAAGGATGTCTTGGAGAGGACGATCCAGGTGCTCTGCCGGCGGATGAAGAACAATCCCGTTCTCGTCGGTGAGGCCGGGGTGGGAAAGACCGCCATCGCCGAAGGGCTTGCGGCCAGAGTGGCGGAGGATGAGGTTCCCGACATCATCAAGGGGTACCGGGTCATTAACCTCGATCTGGGCGGAATGCTGGCGGGTACGAAGTACCGGGGAGACTTCGAAGAGCGGATGAAGCAGGTGCTCTCGGAGCTGGAGAAGGAGACGAAGGTCATCCTCTTCATCGATGAGATCCATACCATCGTCGGGGCGGGAGCCGTCTCCGGGGGGTCGATGGATGCTTCGAACATACTGAAGCCCGTACTCGCTTCGGGGAAAATTCGCTGTATCGGCTCGACGACTTACGACGAGTATAAGAAGTACTTCGACAAGGACCGGGCCCTCTCTAGGCGGTTTCAAAAAATCGAGGTGGATGAGCCAGGCCGTCAGGAGACGATAGATATCCTCAACGGCATAAAGAGCCGCTACGAGGACTACCACCACGTCGTCTACGACGAGGGGGCCGTGGAAAGCACCGTCGACCTCTCCACCCAGTACATCAACGACCGGTATCAGCCGGATAAGGCGATCGACGTGCTCGACGAGGCGGGGGCCTATATTCATATGCTGAATTTCCGGGGCAGACCCGCTCCCGAGCCACCGCCTGCGGCGGATTCTGAACCGCCGGCGGCGGATGAAACCGAGGGAGAAGCTACTCCGCCCGAGCAGTATCACATCGACGAACAGATAATCGAGCGGGTTGTGGCGAAGATCGCCAAGATCCCCGAGCGGCAGGTATCGGTCCATGAAGCTGAGCGGCTGAAGGACCTGGAGCGCGACATCAGGCGCCACGTATTCGGTCAGGATGGGGCGATCGAAACGGTCTCGAAGGCGGTCAAGCGCTCGCGGGCGGGATTCAAGAACGCGGATAAGCCGGTGGCCAATCTCCTCTTCGTCGGGCCCACGGGAGTGGGTAAAACCGAACTCGCCCGGCGGCTCGCCGAGGTCCTCGGGGTCGATCTCCTCCGCTTCGACATGAGCGAGTACCAGGAGAAACATACCGTCAGCCGTCTCGTAGGCTCGCCGCCGGGCTATGTGGGCTATGAGGAGGGCGGTCTGATGACCGATGCGGTGAGAAAGCAGCCCCACGCGGTCCTCCTCCTCGATGAGATAGAAAAGGCCCACCAGGACATCTACAACGTGCTTCTGCAGATCATGGACTATGCTACCCTCACCGACAACAGCGGACGGAAGGCGGACTTCAGAAACATCGTGCTCATAATGACCAGCAACGCCGGCGCCCGGGAGATGGACAAGCCCTTAATCGGTTTCGGCGATCGGATGACCGACGGAGGAGAGGTGAACGCGGCGGTGCAGCGGATCTTCAGTCCGGAATTCCGAAACCGCCTCGATAAGGTGGTGGTCTTCAACCGGCTGCCCGAGGAGATCGTTCTGCAGATCGTCGACAAGGAGATTTGGGATTTCCAGCAGCAGCTGGTGGAAAAAAGGGTGAACCTGGAAGTCTCCAAAGAGGCAAGGCTCTGGTTTGCCCGCAACGGTTACTCCGCAGAGTTCGGCGCCCGCAATATTACCCGCCTGATCCAGGAGAAGATAAAGGACTATTTCGTCGATGCCGTACTCTTCGGAGAGTTGACCGGCGGGGGCACGGCGCGCGTAGAGGAAAAGGACGGAGAAATCGTCATAGAATCCCATGGAGCAGACTAATCTCCCCTATTTCGACGAGAACACCTACGTAGAGTTTCCTGCGGTAGACAAGGCAAACGATTACGGCATAGTCGCGGCGGAGGGAAACCTCTCGCCGGGGATGCTGCTGTCTGCCTACCGCCAGGGAATTTTCCCCTGGTACGATGAAGACAGTCCCATTCTCTGGTGGAGTCCCGACCCCCGATTCGCACTCTTTCCCGAAGAGCTCCATATCTCAAGGTCTATGCGGAAATTCATCCGCGGCTGTGCGTTTAAGGTAAGCGTGGACGAGGATTTTTCTGGAGTTATCAGAGGCTGCGCCGAGATCGAGCGGCGCCACGAGTCGGGGACCTGGATCGTCGAAGAGATGGTGCAAGCCTATACGCGGCTTCACCGCCTCGGCTACGCCCACTCCGTTGAGGTCCGGGAGGAAGGCGAATTGGTCGGCGGTCTCTACGGAGTGAGCCTCGGCGCCATATTCTTCGGCGAATCGATGTTCTCCCGCAGAAGCAATGCGTCGAAGACGGGACTCATCCTCTTCTCTGAGGCCCTGCGGGAACGGGGCTTTCAGTGTATCGACTGTCAGGTGTACACCGACCACCTCCACTCTCTCGGGGCACGGGAAATATCCCGGGACGAATATCTGAAAGTTCTCTTTCTGGCCCTTTCGAGGGGTACCGTCCGGGGAAGCTGGAAAAGCATGTTCGACTTGGAGGAGCTTCGCCGGCGAAGATTTCTTCTCTAATAAAAGATGCTTCCGCCGATAAACTCTCTGAGGATAGAATCCTCCGGAACGAAACTGCTTGGAATCGGAGAAAAGTTTTCGAGAAAGGAGTGAAGACGTTTCGCCTCGTTGAAAACGGGGTCCTGAGGCTTGGCCGTTCGCAGCAAGGGTTCAACGAAGGGCTTGAGGACAGAGAGTTCGTAATCGAGGGCCGAATTGAAGGCCGTATCCGCATTGTTCTGATAGGCGAAGATGTTCTCGTTTTCTCCCCGCCGCACCGAATCCCACATGTTGAGGGTGGTCAGGGCGCTGTTGCCGCGAAACTGATGGTCCCGTACGATTCGACGAATGAGCCGGTTGTCGGTGGTGGGAATGCGGTTTCTGTCGTCGAGGTTGAGCTGGGTGAGGGCGGAGATGTACACCCTGAACTTCCGTTCTTCGGGAATATCCGGAGTGAGGCCGGGATTCAGTCCGTGGATCCCCTCCATGAGAAGGACGCTTCGAGGTGAGAAACGGAGTTTTCGCCCGTTCTCCTTCGGCCTCTGCACGTAAAAATCGAAGATGGGGATTTCCACCTCTTCTCCCGCGAAGAGTGAAAGCAGGTGGGTATTGAGGAGCTCCACGTCGAGGGCGTTGAGGTTTTCGAAGTCCGGTTTGCCCTCCTCGTCTATGGGGGTTCGTTCCTTCGGCAGGTAGTAGTCGTCTAAGCCGATGATGACCGGGTTGAAACCCAGAACGCGAAGCTGGATGGACAGTCGGTGGGTAAAGGTGGTCTTTCCCGAAGATGAGGGGCCGGCGATGAGCACCACACCCACCGCATCTCTCTTCTCGTGAATCTTGTCGGCGATCTGAGAGATCTTCTTCTCGTGCAGGGCCTCGGCCACCTGTATGAAGTGGCGGGC
Source organism: uncultured Spirochaetaceae bacterium (assembly GCA_964594775.1). Classification (GTDB taxonomy): domain Bacteria; phylum Spirochaetota; class Spirochaetia; order DSM-16054; family Sediminispirochaetaceae; genus CAYFVU01. Next base: position 28,857 of record CAZQNO010000010.1, on the reverse strand, counting down.
CTCCCTCTTTTCTACCAAGTCGTTGAGGGCTCCGGTACAGTTCACGCCGAGGATCTTTCCCCAGGCCTTGTACTCCTTGAAAATGGAAAAGAGGACCGGGTTGTCGGAAAAATCGGCTATTCGGCCCGGACTCTGAACCAGGGGAAAGCGCAGGAGAAAACCGGGGATATAGGCACGCAGTTCAAAGATGAAGAGAAGTGCGGTATTCGGCACCAGCGGCTCGTAGGAAAGGTCGATGAAGTCTCCGCAGCGGTAGACGGGGATCTTCGAATCGTTACGGTATTTGAGGAGGGTTAGGGTGGCCTCGAGGCCCTCTTGGCGAAAGTGTTCCAGAGCCTCATCGTAGGCAATAACCTGTCGGCGGATGGGAAGGGCTCTGTCCTTCAGCTCCCGCATCTTCTCCTGAAGGGCCACAACATCCTTCTCTTCGACCTCTGCCATGCCTTCGAAATAGTAGTAGTAGCCGTCCCCGAGGGAGTGTCCGATGATCAGGTGGCGGTCGGGAAAGACCTCCGCCGCTGCCATGGCCAGAAGATAGGAGAGGGAACGGCGGTAGATTCTGTTTCCGTAATGGCTGCGGAGCCTCACCGGCTCGAGCTGAGCGTTTATCTCCACCTTGAAGGTGAGGCTTACCAGCTTATTGTTTACCAGGGCGGCGACCAGCGGATTATTAGAATCCTCCGCTTCTCTCTTTCCTATGATGTCTTCTACCCGGGTGCCGTATGGACAGGATACCGCCGCTCCGTCGGGCATGGTCACGCGTACTTCCTGCATGTGCATTCTCCCCCTGCTGCTCAGCTTTTTATCTGTTCGACCAGGTCCTTTACTTCGCTCTTGGCAAGCGGGCGGTCGATTTGTACCGCATCTCCCTCCCGCGGTTGAACGGTGGGTCTCTCTTTGTAGGTTTCGTTATGTTCGTTGGTAAGGAGTCGAATGATGGGGTGTTTGGGGGCTTTAGGATCGGTCTTTATCACAAGACCTTTCGCACCGTTGCTCAGCAGTACGTAGGTGCCCAGGGGGAAGATCGACAGGGTAAAGACGAGGGCCTGGAGAACCTGTTTGTCGTAACGGTTTCCCATAGACTTGATGAGGTCCATGATGCTGGTGTGGCCGTCGTGCCCCTCTCTGAAAGGTCTTTTCGATGTAGAGGCTGCGTAGGATGAGGCAACTCCGAGGATTTTCCCGTAGAGACTGATGTCGCCTCCCTTGAGTTTCCGCGGATAACCCGTTCCGTCGACATATTCGTGGTGCTCGAGTACGGCAAGACATACCGTATTGGGGAAGCCGATGGCCTTCAGCACCTTGAAGCTGATGACCGGATGGGCATTGATCGTCTGCCGCTCCTTTTCGGTGAGTTTTCTGTCGTGCTGGTAGACCTGCGGGGGAATTCGGAGCATGCCGATTTCGTGAAGCACCGCCGCCGTACCGAGCTCAATCTGTTTATGGGGAAGAAGCTTGAGAAATTCGGCGATGGCAATGGCGAATAGCGTGGTCTTTACCGAATGGGTAATGATGTAGGAGTGAGCCGAATCCTCTTCATCTTCATCCTGTTCTATGCTGAGGAGAAAGCGCTTCTTCTCCTTCAATTCGTTCATTACCTCTTTTACATGTTCGATTACGACGTTCTGATTGAGGTTGTCGTATTCCCGGAAGTCGTTGAAGAGTCTTTCCGTGTTCTCCTTGAGTTTTTGGAGTACCGCTTTGGCTTCTTCCCGGGCCATCGACTCCTTGATGTCCTGATCGAGGAGAGAGCCGGAGCCGTCTTCCAGTCCGGCGGAGGAACCGTTGCCCGAAGGGCCTTCGGTCGGCATGCCGTCGGTAAAGATCTGCCCGTAATTCCACCGCTTGAGCCGTTCGATCAGTTCCGGCTTGATGGGGATTTCCGGACTGGTTAGGATATACCCTTCTTCCAAATATACGGGAGAATCGATATATGAGTTTTCTTCTATTGAAGCTACCGTAACCTTCTTCATACCTTTGCCACCGTTGACCCCTCAGCGAAAGATGGAGTACAATCCCTCACATATATTATAGGGGAAAACGGCGTGAAATTTAAGCTAATTTTTTTCCTTTTTAACTTCATTATTCTCCTTTCCTTCGCGGTTGTGCTGTTTATGCCCATTATTCTGCTGGGACCGGAGTATACCCGCTCATTTTGGCACAGCACCTGGTATCTTCCCCTCTTTTTTCTCCTGACCATAGCCATCATCGACGGATATTTCCTCGTTCACTGGCGTCTTCTCAATCTTCTGGAAGAGGAGAACTGGGGCGGACTGATAGAATATTTGGAAGAGCAGTGCCTGAGAAGGGAACGGCTGCGCAGTCAGTTTGTCAGAACCCTGATAAACGCCTATTTCATCACCAATAAGGTGAGCCGCATTGAGCTTCTCGAGAAAGAGGTGAGAGAGAAGAAGCCCGCGCTCCTCAAGAAGTTCGCCCTTCAGTTCGGCATACCGAAGATGCTCCACAACGACCCCGACGACATCGTGCGGTACTTTGAGGAATTCAAGGATGCCCGTACATCGAAAAGAAACTGGCTGCGTTTTCTCTACTCCTTCGGGCTGCTGATGAAACGGGAGAACACCGAAGGAAGAGAGGTGCTTTTGGGGATCATCCGAGAGACGAAGGATCCGGTTCTCCGTCTCCTTTCCATCTATACCATCGACCCCTTCAAGACTGTCGACGACGAGGTCTTGAGTCTCGTGCGCAGGGGACGGGAGGAGCTTTCCTCCCGTTACGGCAGAAGCGCGCTCGAGCGGGAGATGAATAAGCAGCGGGACAATGTGGCGGTAATCGTTCTCGGCCGCCTCGTTTCCGATGCTCTGGACTGGTTATACGGCAAAGATACTATATCGAACAAAGAGACAGAGGAGTCTTCATGAGTGTAAGAGTTCGCTACGCCCCCTCTCCAACGGGGCTGCAGCACATAGGAGGAGTACGTACGGCCCTCTTCAACTATTTCTACGCCCGGGCACAGGGCGGTACATTTATTCTGCGGGTGGAAGATACCGACAGAGAGCGTTTTCATCCCGATGCGCTGCAGGACCTCTACGACACCTTTCAGTGGCTGGGCATCGATTGGGACGAGGGCCCCGACAAGGAAGGGCCCCATGGGCCTTACGTGCAATCTTTGAGATTTGCCGCCTACAAGGAGCATGCGGAGAGGCTGCTTGAGAGCGGTCACGCCTACCGGTGTTTCTGCAGCGCCGAGAGACTCGCCGAATTGAGGGAGCGCCAGCAGAAGGAGAAGAAGGCCGTCGGCTACGACCGGGCCTGTCGAAATTTGACCGAAGAGCAGCGGAAGGACTACCTGTCTCAAGGAATAAAGCCGGTGATTCGGCTCAAGGTACCGACGGAGGGCGCGACGAGTTTTCACGATGTTCTCCTCGGTGAGGTAAAGAAGAAGAACAAGGATCTTCCCGCCGATCCCATTCTGCTCAAGTCCGACGGATTTCCTACCTACCATCTGGCCAACGTAGTGGACGATCATCTTATGGAGATCAGCCACATCCTCCGTGCCCAGGAGTGGATTCCCTCCGGTCCGCTGCATGTGCTGCTCTACCGGGCCTTCGGCTGGGAGCCCCCCGAATACTGCCATCTTCCCATGGTGATGGGCAAGGACGGACAAAAACTCAGCAAGCGGCACGGGGCGACGGCGGTAAAGGAGTTTCGCCGCCAGGGATACCTGCCCGAGGCCTTGATCAACTACATCTCCCTTCTCGGCTGGTCTTACGACGATAAACGGGAGTTCTTCACAAAGGAGGAGTTCGAAAAACTCTTCAGTCTCGAGAAGCTGAACAAGGCCCCGGCGGTCTTCGACTACAAGAAATTGGAGTGGTTCAACGGGCAGTATATCCGCGAAACATCCGACGAGGAGCTAAAAGAGCTGCTGCTGCCCTATCTCAGCGAAGCGGGATTGGTGGAAAGCCCGCCCAGCGCAGAGCAGAAGAAAATCGTCGATGAGATGATGCCTCTGGTGAAGGAGCGGCTGCACCTCCTCGGCGATATTGTTGAACTGTCGCGCTTCCTTTTCGGGGAGATAGAGTCCTACCGGCTCGAAGAGCTTATTCCGAAAAAGCTGAACGCGGCGAAGACCTTGGAGGTCTTGAAGGCGGGGCGGGAGATCGTCGCCGGCCTTCCTGAACAAAGCGATGAGGCGGCAGAGGAGCTGCTCCGTCAGCGGGCGCAAGAGCTGGAAGTCAAGCTTGGAGCCCTGCTCATGCCGGTACGCGTGGCCGTGACGGGAAGCAAGGTCTCACCCCCCCTCTTGGGATCGATACGCCTTTTGGGGATGGAGACGGCCCTAAAACGAATAGATAGAGTAATCACATTGCTGCAACGGGAGGTTGACTGATGGCTGAAGTAACGATGGAAAAACTGGTGTCACTGTGCAAACGGCGAGGCTTCGTCTACCAATCCAGTGAAATATACGGTGGACTACAGGGGGCCTGGGACTACGGCCCCCTCGGAGTCGAGTTAAAGAGCAACGTACAGCGTTTTTGGTGGCGGGAGATGACCCAGCTCCATGACAATATCGTCGGTCTCGATGCGGCAATCATGATGCATCCCCGGGTCTGGGAAGCCTCGGGACACGTGGACAACTTCTCCGATCCACTGGTCGACTGCAAGGAATGTAAGTCCCGTTTCAGAGCGGACCAGGTAGATCTCGATTCACCCTGTCCTAACTGCGGGAACAAGGGGACGTTTACCGAACCGAGAGATTTCAATCTGATGTTCGAAACCCATCTCGGGCCGGTAAAAGATTCGCACAGTGTCGTATACCTGCGGCCCGAAACGGCGCAGGGGATTTTCGTCAATTTTAAGAATGTCGTGCAGACCAGCAGAGTAAAGATTCCCTTCGGCATCGCCCAGGTCGGAAAGGCCTTCCGCAACGAGGTGACGACGAAGAACTTCATCTTCCGCACCTGTGAATTCGAGCAGATGGAGATGCAGTTTTTCGTAAAACCGGGTACGGATACCGAGTGGTTCGAATACTGGAAAAGTGAGCGGATCTCCTACTACGAGAAGCTCGGCATTCGTAAGGAGAAGCTGCGGTTTCACCAGCACGGCCCCGACGAATTGGCCCACTACGCGAAGGATGCCTTCGACATTCAGTTCGAGTTCCCCATGGGCTGGCAGGAATTGGAGGGAATCCACTCACGGACGGACTTCGACCTTGGGCGGCACCAGGAGTTCGCTAAAAAGGATCTGACTTATCTCGAAGATCAGAGCAGCGAGCGTTTCGTGCCGTATGTAATCGAAACCTCCGCCGGCCTCACAAGAACGGTCCTGATGACCCTCTCCGATGCCTACGAAGAGGAGGAGCTGGATGACGGCGAGAGCCGGACGGTCCTCCACTTTCATCCAAAAGTCGCCCCGGTGACGGTGGCGGTCCTTCCCCTGGTGAAAAAAGACGGCATCGCCGAAATGGCGAAGGATATCGAGAATGACCTGCGGGAGGACTTCGCGAGCTTCTACGACCAATCCGGCGCCATCGGCCGCCGCTACCGGCGGCAGGATGAAATCGGCACCCCCTTCTGCATCACTATCGACTACGACAGCAAGGAAGACAAGAAGGTGACGGTTCGTTACCGTGACTCGATGAAGCAGGAACGGGTGCCGATCGCCGAACTGCCGGAAAAAATCCGTGCGGGAATAAAGGAGTACAGGAGAGCGTAAGATGGAGAAGGCCCTAGAGGAGCTCGAAGCTCGCGGATTTATTCAGCAGTGTACCGATATCGAAAGGCTCAGCGGCCTGATGCAGGAGAAGCCCGTCACCGTTTATGTCGGCGTCGATCCTACCGGCAGGAGTCTGCATGTGGGGCACATGGTGCCGATCTTCGCCATGGCCCATCTGCAGCGCTGCGGGCATAAACCCCTCATTATCGCCGGCGGCGGCACGGGGCTGATCGGCGACCCTTCCGGAAAGACGGAAATGCGGAAGATTCTCTCGGTAGAGGAAATCCGGTACAACACCAAGATGATCGGAGAACAGGTGGGACGCGTAGTGTCACTGGACGGAGAGAAGGGTGTTCTTCTGAACAATTTCGATTGGCTCGGCGATCTCAACTACATCGAATTTCTCCGGGACATCGGCCGGCATTTTTCAGTAAATCGAATGCTCAGCTTCGAGAGTTACAAGCAGCGCCTCGAGCGGGGACTCTCCTTTATCGAATTTAACTACCAGCTCCTGCAGGCCTACGACTTTTTGGTGCTGAAGCGAAACTACGACTGCAGACTGCAGATCGGCGGTGACGATCAGTGGGGGAATATCGTGGCGGGGATCGAGCTGATCCGCCGGGTCGACGGCGAGGAGGCCTTCGGCCTCACCTTTCCTCTGGTGACCCGGGCCGACGGCAAGAAGATGGGCAAGTCGGAGAAAGGGGCGGTCTTCCTCGATGCAGAGATGTTCAGTCCCTATGAGTTCTTCCAGTACTGGCGAAATGTCAACGATGCCGACGCGGGACGCTTTCTCAAACTCTTCACCTTTCTTCCACTCGAGGAAATTGCCGAACTGGAAAGGCTCGAGGGGCAGGAGATTAACCGCGCTAAGGAGCGCTTGGCCTTCGAGCAGACGAAGATCATGCACGGGGAGGAGGAGGCGCAGAAGGCCTTAGCTGCATCTAAGGCCGCCTTTTCCGGGGCTGCCGGCAGCGTCCCCGGTGCGGATACCGATTCGATTCCCGCTCTTTCGATCCCGCGGACGGATCTCGAAGCGGGAATAACTGTCCTCGATCTCTTTGCCCTGACCGATCTCTGCTCTTCAAAAAGCGAGGCGCGTCGTCTGGTAAGCCAAGGCGGGGCCCGGATAAACGAGGAAAAGATCGACGACATCGAAGCGGTCATCGACGCCGCCTATCTCGAAGATAATGCCATGGTCCTGCGGGCCGGCAAGAAGCGCTATTTCCGTATTCTCGCCGAGGGGTAAGAAAAGGCTGATAACTGCAGGGCCGGGAGAAAAATCCCAACCCGGCGGCTAAAGCTTTAGATAGGAGGTGAATTGTGCGGCGAATATTCCAGGTGTGTACACTAATGATTTGTGCGGCAATGAGTCTCCCGGCAGAAGGTGCGCAGGAGCGGAGAGAGGTTTTTACGGTTAAAGCGGCAACCCTGAAGGGTCCCTCCGGCTTCGGAACGATTAAACTGTTTGAAGACCCTCCGTACTTGGGCGAGGGGGTTTCCCTGGAGTTGGAGGTTCTCCCCACGCCCCAGGAGATGGTGGCCCGGGTAAGCGGCGGAGAATTAGATTTTGCCGTTTTTCCCGCGAATATGGGGGCAAAGCTCTATACAGAGGGGCCGGGGTATCGTCTGGGAGCCGTTGTAGGCTTAGGGGCGCTCTCCGTCCTTTCGAGAGACAAGAGCATCGACAGCTGGCACGATCTGGAAGGAAGAAGCGTACGGGCCGTCGGCAAGGGGGCGACCCCCGACTATCTCCTGCGCTACCTTCTCGCCGAGAACGGCCTGGATGCCGGCGAAGATGTGGAGATCGACTTTTCGGTCAAGAGTGCGCCGCAGCTCGCGCAGCTCCTCATAGGCGGAAAGGCCGAGACCGCCGTTCTCCCGGAACCCTTTATCACGATGGTTCGTCTTAAGTCGAAGGGCGCCGTTACGGCGGTCCTCGATTTCCAGAGTGAATGGATGCGGGTGCAGGGGAGCGAGACCGCCTATCCCTTTACTGTCGTTGTGGTAAAGCCGTCCCTCGCCGAAGAGCATCCCGAACTGGTGGCGGCCTTTCTCGATGCCTATCGCGGCTCTATCGCCTGGGTGAACGAAGAGCCGGCGGAGGCGGCCCGGCTCATCGGTAAGTATGAGATCCTGCCGGCGGCCATGGCCGAGCCTGCCATTGTCCACTGTAATCTCGTCTATATACCCGCCGCAGAGGCGCGGGGCCTCATGGAGGAGTACCTCTCCGTTCTTCTCTCCTTCAATCCTGCCTCGGTGGGAGGAAAACTACCCGATGAGGACTTCTACTTCGAACCCTAAGAGCAGGAACTTTCTTCAGGGGCTGCCGTCCTTTCTCGCGGTGTCGGCGATTCTTTTGATCTGGAAATACGCGGCGCTTATGGTTGGGGCGGAAATAATTCTCCCCGATCCTGAAAGAACTGCAGCGGTTTTTTTGCAGCTTTTATCCGAAGGCGCCTTTTGGCGCTCCGTGGCGGTCAGCGCGTTCCGGGTGCTGGCGGGCTTCATCCTCTCGGCGGCGATAGGAATGGTGGTAGGAATCCCCGCGGGAATGAGAACCTCCGTTCGTGCGGCCTTCGATCCTCTTTTGGCCTTGATACGCAGCACCCCCATCATGTCCATCATCCTCATCGCTCTTCTCTGGTTCAAAACGGGGACCGTTCCCATCTTTTCCGCCTTTCTTATCGGCTTTCCTGTTATCGTTCGTAACATCATCGAGGGAATAGGCCAGACCGATACACGGCTCATCGAGATGGGGCGGGCCTACCGCTTCGGGCCCCGGCGGATGCTCACGGCCGTGTACGTTCCCTCCGTCGTTCCCTACCTCATCTCGGGCGCTCAGACAGCTCTGGGCCTTACCTGGAAGGTTGTTGTGGCGGCGGAGGTTCTCAGTCTGCCGAAGCGGGGGATTGGGGCGAGAATGCAGTATGCACAGATGAGTCTGGAGACGGCGGAGGTGTTCGCCTGGACCGCCGCGGCGATTCTCTGTGCCGCCCTCAGCCACGCTCTTCTTGCACGGATTCTCCGGCTCTTTCCCTGGAGGGACCGGCATGCGGCTTAGGTGCAGCGCTCTCTCCTTCTCCTATGGTTCGCTCGAAGTGTTCAAGGAGCTGGATATCGATTTTCCGGAGAAGAGGGTGACGGCGGTCCTCGGCCCCTCCGGCTGCGGCAAGACGAGCCTGCTCCATCTCATCTCCGGGGTGCTCAGCGCCGATTCGGGCAGCCTGCTCTTGGAACAGACAGATGAGGCCGAGGGGAAGAACGGCGACCGCATAGGCTATCTCTTCCAGGAACCCCGCCTCCTGCCGTGGAAGAGCGTGCGGAGAAACGTCGAAATCGTGCTGGAAGAGATCTATTCGGCACAGCAGCGGCGGGGTATCGCCGAAGAGTTTCTCGGTGCCGTCGGGCTCTCCGATTTTCTCGACTACTATCCGCGGGCCCTTTCCGGGGGGATGCGTCAGCGGGTAGCCATAGCCCGGGCCTTTGCCTTTCCCGCCGACCTCATGCTGCTGGATGAGCCGTTTCAGGCCCTCGACCTCCGGCTGAAGCTGGAACTCACCCGGCTCTTTCTCCGCCTATGGAATAAGAATCCGCGTACGACGGTCTTCGTCACCCACGATATCCAAGAGGCACTCGTTCTTGGGGACCGCATCATCGTACTCTCGGATCGTCCCGCAGAAGTCGTCGGCGAATTCGAGAATCCCCTGGAGGCGGGCCGGCGCAGTCTCTCCGACGAGGACATAGGACTGCTGGAACGGAAGCTGTACGCCCTGCTTGCGGGGTAGGCGGACATTTTATGTGGTATACTGTCGGTATGAAACTGCTGGTAATTTCCGATATCCATGGAAGGACAGAGGGGCTTGAAGCCCTTCGCGGTATTTCGGCGGAGTCGGCCGCTTTGGTGGTCAATGGCGACCTCACCCATTTCGGGGATGCCGAGGAAGCTGAGCGCGTGGTCACCGCCCTCAAGGAGATCCACCACCGGGTTTTAGCTGTTCCCGGTAACTGCGACAACGATGAAGCAGCCGCCGTTATGGAGGCCGAAGGGATCAGCATCGACGGCCGCGGGGAAAGACTCCCTCCGGCCGACGGAAACGGAGGCGGCAAAAATATGCTGTTCTACGGGATCGGCGGGGCCCTCCCGGGGCCCGTTTCCACTCCCAATGAGTATTCGGAGGCCGAACTCGAAACCCGTTTGAAAGAGAAGGGGCAGGCGGTGAGCGGGCAAGGAGACGAGCCCGGAACCGGTCTTGTTCTCGTGTCCCACCAGCCGCCCCACGGGACCGTAGCAGATCGTGTAATGAAGCTTAAACATGTGGGGAGCAGGGTTTTGAGGGACTGGATGGAGCGCCGCGGGCCGCTTCTCCTCCTCACCGGACACATTCACGAGTCCCGGGGCTACGAGTTCTACGGACGAAGCTGTGTGGTCAATCCGGGCCCCTTCAAAGACGGCTGCTATGCCGTTGTCGACATCGGCCCGGAAGAGGGAGATGTTAGGGTCGCTCTGAAGTCGGTGTGAGCATTGTTACGAAACATCTTTTCTATGCGCTTCAACGTATGAGCGTAAAACAGCGTTTATCCTCGTCTGGTATCCTTTGCCGGTTGATTTAAACCATTCAAGAACATCCCTGTCTATCCGCATAGTAACAGGTTTTTTATTTTCCGGATATTCGACTTTCGCATCTTTCCAAAAAGAGTCCTTCAGCTCGGGTATATCGGAATAGTCGATATTCTTATCTTGAATTTTTTCAATATTTTCAAGCCTCCGGTTCTTTGACTCTTTCATGATATCTTCTCCTCTCCCTCTCATTTGCTTTCCTTGCTGAAATTATTCGAATGGTGTTTCCTCTTTCCGTATAGACAACAACGCACACACTTTTTCCAATCAATCCAATCGTAATAATTCTCTTTTCACCGTAATTCTGTCTTGTATCCTCAATACTCAATCTTTTACTTAGAAAAATATCACGTGCATCAACAAAATCGATTCCATGCTTTTCAATATTTTGTGTATTTTTACGGCCATCCTACTCAAATGCCATAGTACAGATATTGCAATGTCAATACATTTTGTCAATACAAAAACTAATTTCAGCTTTTAACGTGAATCAAGCAAAAATGGATGTCTTTCTTTACAAGCTGGTTCAAAGCTTGGGTAGAGGCCGGCCGGCGGCAGAACGAGCGAAGGATCAGGGCCTCACATCCACACATACTGAGGCCAATACCCGCCGCTGTGGCGGTCGCGGTTACCTATCATCCTCGCCCACAACAGCAGCTGTGAGAAGCTCAGCCGAACATGTGAGAAGAAGAGCCTCAGGTGAAAGATCTCGTTCAAGTTCCGGTCGATTCTCCTCCTGTCAATACCGGCGACCTGACCATGGCGCAGGGCCCGCCCCTGCCTTCCCTCCACCCGATAGGGCTTGAAGAAGTTGTGATACATCTGATAGACGGCCATTCGCTCCATACAGTTGTTCACATCACGGGAGAACTGCACCGTCTCTCTGACATGGTTTGCATTGTCTTTGCGTATCTGCCGATCGAGGTAGTTCACCGCAAAGAGCCGGTTCGCCGATGTGCGCGGCACCTTAGAGTTGGTCCTGCGGTGGAGAAATCTCCCCCGTGCCTTGAGAGTCTGCAGCACCGTCGATCTGTTGATAAGCCGCACATACTCCTTCCTCTCATCGCTGTCTAAGATCAGAGTCCGCCCTGCGGTGTCACGCCCGATGAGCTGCTCTACCTCATCGATTATCCGCACAAAGGAGGCGCTGATGCTGATCGGCTCTCTCAGATACTCTCTCTCACGTATTGCTCGTTGGTGTTTCTGCCTCTCGCTCATCCTTCCCTTTCTCCTGAGGTGGGCATAGTCGAAGAGGTAGAGAAACTGTGACCGCGCTCCGGCCAGCAGATGGATGTTGTTCGGCATATACTGATCGGTGACGAAGCTCTCGAACCCATCGACAACCAGATCTTCCTGCAGCTGCAGGCCGGCAGTCAGCCCTGCCTGTAGCCCCATCGCCTGTCGGGCAAGCCGTCCGATGCGGTTGGCTATGCCCTGGTGGCTGAGCTTCAGGCTTCGGCCGGTGCTCCTCAGCCCTCCTCCCGCGGTGATCCTGTCGAAAACCTCCCGGTAGCTGACCGGGTGTTTGACATAGTAATCCAGGGCGAAAGTCTGCTCTGAGAAACCGCTTCTGCAGTGCAGGCATCGGTAGCGCTGCACCGCTCCGAAGGCTTCCGTAGAGTAGCTTCCTGTGCGGTGGTACCACCGCCGATCTTTCGGCCCTCCCCGGTGATAGATGCAGAGGGGATTCGGGCAAAATTGGGGGCGAATCATAGCAAGGTCCTCCTTATTCAGTCTCCTCTTTTCCCCTACTATGGCCATTGTGCTGCCCCTGCTTGCGCTTTACCCAAGCTTTGAACCAGTTACGTTTCTTTACATAGGGTAGGTAGTCTACATCGTCCAGAAAGAGGGAGATGTTAGGGGCGCTCTGAAGTCGATGTGAAAACAGCTGTCTGTGCAGTACGAAGGACTTACAACCGGGCCAGGCAGGTAAGACACCTTTCGATCTGAGATCTTTCGATGTATTCATCCTTCCGGTGGGCCTGGGCGATAGAACCCGGGCCCCAAACGAGGGCGGATATCCCCGCGGCGGCGTACTTGCCGGCTTCGGTGCCGAAGGGGGCGGTGGGAAGTCTTTCATCTTGCCGCGGCTGCCCTGCTTCATGCGCCACAAGCGGCTCGTCCTTTTCTCCCGTCATCCGGCAGTAGTATCGAAGCACGGGGCTCTCCTTTTCGGTGATGAGGCCAGGGTAGGAACTTTCTAAGACCGTCTCGATGCGCGGTGCTCCCTGCACCTGGGCCGGCCCCAACTCTTCGACGAAGCTCTCGAGTTCTTTAAGTATCTCCATAGGATCCTCACCGGGGAGATTGCGAATTTCCCAGATGATCTCGCAGCTTCCCGCTACGATGTTCCGTGCAGTACCGCCGTGAATCATACCCACGGAGAGCGTAGAATGGGGAGGGTCAAAGAGATGGAGCTTCGTCTTTGCGGTCCCGTGCTCCCCTCCGGCCCCGTTCCGTCGTAGTGTGTCGGCGCGGGAGCGAAGGAATCGCACGATCTCCGCGGCAAAGTATATGGCATTTGTGCCCTCGTCGGGGCGGCTCGAATGGGCCTCGGCCCCCGTAACCGTTGTGCGGAACTGGGC
>CAZQNO010000010.1:0-15872 GCA_964594775.1 uncultured Spirochaetaceae bacterium | reverse complement strand
CGTCGGGGCGGCTCGAATGGGCCTCGGCCCCCGTAACCGTTGTGCGGAACTGGGCGGCTCCCTTGTGGCCGAATAGTGGACGGCACTCCGTCGGTTCGCCGACGATGACCGCCTCGGGGCGGGGCAGGCTGCGTCCCAGTTCGGCAATGAGGTCGTCGACTCCCACACAGCCTATCTCCTCGTCGTAGGTAAAGGCGAGGTAGAGAGGGTCGCCCGTAGCGGAATGGCGGGACCGTTTCTCCATCCAGCTCGGGACGAGGGCGAGGAGGCAGGCGAGAAAGCCTTTCATGTCGGTACTGCCGCGGCCATAGAGGCGCTGGGCCTCTCCCTCAGCAACGCTGCGCAGGAGAAAGGGGTCACCCGTCCACTGTTCGGGCTGGGCCGGCACCACGTCGGTGTGCCCGGAAAGGAGGAGCCCTCGGGCGCTGTGCACTCCTCTGCCGGCCGCACCAGCCCCGGCCGCTGCGATGCAGGCAAAGAGGCTGAAGCGGTCTTCGTGGGAGCCGTAGATGCGACGGGGCGAGAGACCGCAGCCGGAGAGGTACTCTTCGATATAAGAGATGAGGGGCTCGTTCGAGCCCCTGCTCACGGTGGGAAAGGCGACGAGATCGGCGAGGAGCTCGACCGCCCGTTCCGTGGTGTTTGAATGAGTTCTCACGCGCCTCAGTTACGCTCCTATTTTTCCAGTCCGAAGGGCCAGGCGACGAGACCGCCCTCCATGACCTTTACATTACTGTATCCCAGGCTTTTTAGGAAGCAGGCGGCTTCATAACCGCGGAGCGATATCTTGCAGTAGGTGATGATCTCCGTGTCCTTATCCTTGGGGAGTTTGTCGAGATTCTTTCGAAGCTTTCCGAGAGGAATAAGGGTCTCTCCCTTTCCCAAACGCATATGCGCTAATTCATCCGGGTCCCGTACGTCGAGGAGGAAGGGTTTTTCTCCGGCGTCGACTTTTCGCTTGACCTCCGAGGAGGATATACCGGCCATGAATTTTCGCAACTTGTTTTCGATAACGTGTGCGGCGGCGATGAAGTTTTCGATGGCAGGCGAGAATGGAGGTGCGTAGGGAAGATCGAGGTTCATGAGATCACACACGTGCATTCTTCCGTGAAGGGCCATAGCGCCGATCGCCACCCGTTTGGACACATCTCCCGTTCCTACCGCCTGCATACCGAGGAATTTTCCCGTGGTCTTATCGGCGATCATCTTTATGATGACGGGTTTCGCTCCCATGAAACCGGGTTTATCCGGAGCAGCGTGGATGGAAGTGATGATATTGGTATATCCCTCTCTGCGGGCCATCTGTTCGGAAAGTCCCGTAGATCCGGCTTCATAGTCGAAGATCTTACAGATACCGGTACCTACAAAGCCCTGATACTCTTTACTGTTACCGAATACGACGTTTTGCGCAACTACTCGTCCCTGCAGGTTGGCCGCGTCTCCCATGGGCCAGTGCTGATTGCGCATGGTCAGCAGGTTCATCACTTCTGTGCAGTCTCCGGCGGCGTAGATGTCGGGGTCGTTGGTCTGCATGAAGCGGTTGACCACGATACCGCCTTTCTTTCCGACCTCTATACCGGCGTCTGCGGCGAGTTTGCCGTTCGGGCGTACGCCGATCGACACGACGGCGAGTTCGGTATCAATCACCTCGCCCGAGGCGAGTTTGACACCGCTGATCTTACCGTCCTTTCCAACAAACTCCGTAACCTGCGAGCCCGTCATGACGCGGATTCCCTTCTCCTCGAGATGGTTCTGCACCAGTTTCGCCATCTCCCAGTCGAGGAAGGGCAGGACCTGATCGAGCATCTCCACGACGGTCATTTTGATTCCCGCCAGCTCCAAGGCTTCACAGGTCTCGATACCGATCAGCCCGCCGCCGACGACTACGGCATTCTTGATCTTCTTTTCCGTAGCGATTTTCTTCAGGTAGTCGGCCTCTTCCATGCTCTGAAGGGTCGTGATCCCCTCCAGCTCCTTTCCGGGAAGATTGGGGACGAAGGGATTAGCCCCGGTGCAGAGAACGAGCTTGTCGTAACTCAATTCGCTCTCCTTCCCCGTATCGAGATCCCTCGCTTTTAGATTCTTTTGTTCCCGGTTGATTGCGATGACCTCGGTGCTTACCATCGCCTTTATGTCCTTCACGTTGGAGAAGAAGGAAGGGTCTCTCGGTGCTCCCGTCGGTGTGGCGATGAGCTTGTTTCGTTCGTCGAATACGCCGCCTACGAAGTAGGGATAGCCGCAGGAGGCCATGCTGAGGTACTTTCCCTTCTGGATGATGGTGATTTCAGTATCCTGGTCGAGCCGCCTTATCTTGGATGCCGCTTTCGGTCCGGCGGCCGATCCGCCGACTACTATGATTCTTCTACTCATACCCTATACTCCCTTAAAAATTTAGTGTTTTACTAAAGTATTGTGATTGCTTTCACATAAAAGTATAGAATTAATAGTAAAAGACTTTCAAGGGCAGTTTAATGCACCATTCGTCGTAAAAAAGAGTAAAGAAATCAGGAATTCTTTTCGACCGCCGTGACCTTGCTATTCTCCTTTCTTAGACCACCCGCGCGTAAGGGTCCCTCCGCAGGTAGCGGGTGTGCAGGAGGTGGTGGGCCCGTTCGCTGCCGGGCGAATCGAGAAACTCTTTGTAGATCGCCGAGACCTCCGGATTTTCGTGGGAGCGGCGTATCGGTCTCGCACCGTCCTCTCTGTAGAGTCCAAGGATCCGCTCTTCCCTCTGCCGCATCGAGTTGTCGATGGGCTGTCCGCCGCCGCCGATGCAGCCGCCGCGGCAGGCCATGATCTCGATGAAGTGGTAGGGCGGCTCGCCCCGCTTCTTGGCCGCTGCTACCCGCTCTAAGAGTTCTCTGGCGTTGGAGAGGCCGTGGGCGACCGCCACCCGCAGGGGAAGGCCGTCTACGTCTATCTCGGCCTCTTTTATTCCCTGCAGACCCCGCACCGGGGAGAACTCGAGCTTCTCCAGGCGTTTTCCCGTTTTCAGCTCGTAGGCAGTTCTCAGGGCTGCCTCCATGACCCCGCCGGTGGCGCCGAAGATCGTCGCAGCGCCGCTGTAGTCCGAGAGGAGGGGATCGGCCTTCTCATCCTTAAGAAGGGCGAATTCGATGCCGGCCTGCTGAATCATTCGGGCCAGCTCCCGGGTGGTCAGGACGTAATCGACGTCACGATGGCCGCTGCTGTTCATCTCCGGTCTTCGGGCCTCATATTTTTTTGCTGTACAGGGCATGATGGAGAGGGAGACGATCTTATCGGGCTCGACGCCTCTCGTCTCTGCATAGTAGGTCTTGATGAGGCTGCCCATCATCTGCTGGGGACTCTTGCAGGAGGAGATGTGATCGACGAGGTCGGGAAAGTAGGTCTCGCCGAACTTGATCCAGCCGGGAGAGCAGGAGGTTATGAGGGGGAAGGGGCCGCCATTTTCGATGTGAGAGAGACACTCGGTGCCCTCTTCCATAATCGTGAGGTCGGCGGAAAAATTGGTGTCGAATACCACGTCTATTCCCATACGCCGCAGAGCGGCATAGATCTTTCCAATCACCAGTTCCCCCGCGGCCAAGCCGAACTCCTCGCCGAGGGCCACACGGACGGAGGGGGCGATCTGAGCCACTACGGTTTTCTCCGGATTCTCTATTGCGTTCCACACCTCTTCCACGTGTTCCTTCTCGTAGAGGGCCCCCACGGGACAGTAAACGACGCACTGGCCGCAGTTGACGCAGACACTCGATCCCATGTCCGTGTCGAGGCCGGGGGACACGATGGTGTCGGCTCCCCTCCCGTAGAAGGAGATGGCGTTGACGGATTGGAGTTCTCTGCAGACCTCCACGCAGCGGCCGCAGCCGATGCACTTGTTCATGTCGCGGACGATGCCCTTGGAGGTGATGTCGAGGGGAAGACCTCTCGTATACTGATCGTAGCAGAGTTTCCTGATTTCGAAGCGTTCGGCCAAACGCTGCAGCTCGCATTCACCGTGACGAATGCATTGAAGACAATCGTCGGGGTGGGCGGCTAAGACCAGCTCGAGCAGGCCGCGGCGTATCTTTCGGAGCTCCCGTGTATGGGTCTTGATTTGCATCCCGTCCTGAACCGGTGTAATGCAGGCCCGGCGGTAAGAAGGGTCTCCCTCTATGCGGACGATACACATGCCGCAGGTCCCCCGCGATACGATGTCCTGGTGATTACAGAGGGTAGGTATCTCTATTCCAATTGTTCGTGCCGCTTCGAGGATCGTTGTTCCCTCGTCGACGTGCAGTGCATTTCCCTCTATCGTTATTTTCGCCATATTATCCCACCTTTCTCATGTAATCCTGTTCTCGAATATACCGCTCGATTTCGTCGCCGAAATCATCGAGAATGGAATTGAGCGGAATTTTAAGGGACTGTCCGAAGGGACAGAAAGAAGCCGCATCCATCACCTCGGCGGTTTGCCTCATGAGGGGAATAAAGGAGGTGCTTCCCCCGGCCGAGGCGATACTCCCTGCCATGTAGGAGAGCTGTCGGGTACCGTAGCGGCAGGGGAAGCACTGTCCGCAGGATTCCTCGGCGAAGAATCGCATGGTAACTTCGAGCACAGCGATCATGGAGGTTTTTGCATTCATGACGACGACGGCTCCGGATCCAAGGCTGCCTCCTATCTCCTTCATCGAGTCGTAGTCGAGCCGGTAGGGGAGAGCCCGCTCCGGGTAGACCGGTCCGGCGGTGCCGCCTATCTGCACCGCCTTGAGGGAACCGCTTACGCCGCCGGCGGCTTCGATGAGCTGTTCCACCGTCGTGCCCATCGGGTATTCGTAGACTCCCGGGCGGGCAACATGTCCGCTCAAGCAGAAGAGCTTCGGGCCCGGTGAGCCCTTCGGTCCTATGCCTGAGAAGTGCTTGGCACCCTTCGTGAAGATGAGGGGGAGGTAGGAGAGGGTTTCGACATTGTTCACCACCGTCGGCTTGTCCCATGCCCCTTTTTCCGTCGGATAGGGCGGCTTCATCCACGGAAAGCCCCGACCGCCCATAAGAGAGCTCAGGAGGGCCGTTTCGTCACCTACGACATAGGAACCGCCGCCCCGGCGCAGCTCGACATGGAAGGTAAAGCCGCTTCCGAGGATGTCCTCTCCGAGGAGGCGGGCATCCCGGGCCGCGGTGACGGCGGCAAGGAGGCTGTCGGCGATTTCCGGGTATTCTCCCCTAATGTAGATATAGCCCTTCTCCGCACCGACAGCGTAGGCGGCGATGGCCATCCCTTCGAGCATGGCAAAGGGGGCGAAGTGCATGATGTAGCGGTCTTTAAAGGTCCCCGGTTCACCCTCGTCGGCGTTGCAGACGAGGATCGGTTTTTCTTTCTTCGAGATGCGTGCCCATTTTTTCCCGGTAGGAAAGCCGGCGCCGCCTCGTCCTCTCAGGCCGGAAGCGATGACCGTTTCGATGACCTCTGCAGGGTCCATCTTGAGCGCCGCATCGAGACCCTTGAAGCCTCCGTGCTTCTTGTACGATTCGATACTCGGCCGTTGCTCCGCAATCGCGCTGATATGGGATAGGGGTTTTGCCTTGCTGCTCATGCCTGTGCCTCCTTGAGTTCTTCGATTAGGGAATCGATTTTTTCTTCGGTGAGATTCCTTACGAGCCGATCGTTGACCATGAGGTTCGGGGCGGTGTCGCAGCTGCCGAGGCAGTTGACTATTTCGAGGCTGAACAGGCCGTCCTTCGTGGTCTCTCCCTTATCGATTTCGAGCAGGGCTGAAAGACGGGTGTAGAGATCGACGGAACCGCATATCCGACACGAGAGGGAATCGCAGAGCCGCAGCACGAATCTTCCCCTCGGTGTGGGGGAAAAGAGATGGTAGAAGGAGAGAACCCCATAGGCCTCCGCCACCGAGATGTCCAGATCCCGGGCGATATTCCGCAGTTCCTCCGGAGGAATAAAGTTTGCTTCCCTGTGCGTATCTTGGTAATCGTGAAAGAGTTCGAGAATCTGATCCTTTTTACTCATGCTTCCCTCCTTGCAAAATAAGTGGGTGGGCAACCGGTGAAACAAAGGCCGGATGATTACATTAGCAGGCAGGGCGCTTGTAAAAAAGCAAAAAAAAGCACAACAGCTGTATAAGTATGGGCATTACTGAAGAAATTGTCTCATCAGTTGCTTGTCTCTTTCATTATTATAAACCCGATTTATTTAGTAATAAAGGGGCGATTTCGCCGTTTATTAGAAAAAGCCGGAAATATACACCGATGCGCAGGGTTTTTCGGGATCTTAGGCACCCTACTCGTACTGCCGTTTTTCAAAGCGAACGACCATGTAGATCTCGGTCTCTCCTTCGTGGATATTTTCTATTGCGTGCTCGGTATCTGCATGGTAGCGGATGAAATCGCCCTCAGCGAGCTCACCGACGTTGTTGTCTGCGCTCACCCGCACCGCTCCCTTTAGAATAGTGAGGAACTCCTCTGTGCGGACCGAATGGGGGTCCGAGTGCAGGACCTGACCTCTTTTAAAGGTGAGGATGTACATCTCTAAGTCTCCCGCCATGTCGAGGGGGCTCAAAACGCGGATATGGACTCCTTCCTCGTCGGTCTCCAGGCGGGTGATCTCGTCTTTTCGGCTCACCGAGAAGGTTCGGTGAAGCTCGTCCTGTCCGCTTAAGAGGGCGTTTATATCCACATCCAGGCCCCGGGCGATCTTCCACACGGTGGCAATCGTGGGATTGACCTGCCCGCTTTCTATTTCCGACAGAATATTCCTGTTTACCCCGCACCGCTCGGCGAGAACGCTGAGGGTGGTTTCACGCTTCTCCCGAAGTAGCTTGAGATTTCGACCGATGGCCCCGTGTTCTTGTTTTCCCATATGCCTTCCTCTACTTGACGGCGCTATTCTCTGCATTTACCATTGTAACGAAAAAAGAGCGGTGCGCAAGGAGTTGAGATGAGGCGGATATTGATCACCGGCGCTTTGGGACAGATCGGCTCCGAGCTGGCCGGCGCCCTGCGGGAACGATACGGCGATGAACACGTGCTCCTGACGGATGTAAGAGCCGACGTGAACAGGGAAGTGATCGAGACCGGACCATTTCACCTTCTCGACTGCCGGGATGCGAAGACCCTCGCCGAGCTGGTAAGAGAGTACCGTATCGATACGATCTACCATCTCGCCGCCCTGCTGTCGGCCACTGCGGAGGTGAATCCTCAGAAGGCCTGGGACATCAACATAAACGGCCTCTACGCGGTCCTCGAAGTGGCCCGTGAAGAGGGCTGCGCCGTCTTTACTCCCAGTTCGATAGGCAGCTTCGGTCCCACCACGCTGAAGAATTTTACCCCACAGGATGCTCCTCAGCGGCCCAGCTCGATCTACGGGGTCAGCAAGGTGGCTGGAGAGCTTCTCTGCGATTACTACTACCACCGCTTCGAGGTGGACTGCCGCGGGGTTCGCTATCCCGGTCTCATTTCGAATAAGACGCCGCCGGGTGGAGGAACTACAGACTATGCCGTCGATATCTACTACGAGGCGGTGGAGAAGGGCCGCTACACCTGTTTCCTCAAGGGGGACACCTATCTGGACATGATGTACATGCCCGATGCCCTGAAGGCGGCAATCGACATCATGGAGGCAGATCCCGCTAAGCTCCGGCACAGGAACGCTTTCAATGTAACGGCGATGAGTTTCTGTCCCGAGGACCAGGCGGCCTATATACGAAAACATCTACCGGATTTCGTCATTTCTTATGACGTCGATCCCGTCCGGCAAGCCCTGGCGAACTCCTGGCCCAATTCTTTGGAGGATTACGCAGCCCGGGTCGAATGGGGCTGGTCGCCTGACTTCGACCTGGAATCGATGACAAAGGACATGCTGCAGGTGCTGCAGAAACGGTCCGATGAGGGGCGGCTGCGCTAGGTGCGTGAAGAGGCGAGACACAAAAAGAGAAAAGAGGAGCGGCGTATGTATGGAAAACTTCGAGAGGAATTGAAGGAAACGATAGAGGAAATCAAGAGCGGGGGCTTGTACAAGGGTGAGCGTATTCTCATGGGCCCGCAGGGCAGCAGCATAGACGTTCGGGACGGCGGAAAGGTCGTCAACTTCTGTGCTAACAATTACCTGGGTCTGGCGAACAATGAGGAGGTCGTGCGGGCCGCCTCCGAGGCGATGGAGAAGTGGGGCTACGGTCTCTCCTCGGTTCGTTTTATCTGCGGTACCCAGCAGCTCCATAAAAACCTGGAGGCGGCGGTATCGGACTTTCTCGGCACCGAGGATACCATTCTCTATGCCGCCTGCTTCGACGCGAACGGCGGCGTTTTTGAACCCCTCGCCGGTCCGGATGATGCGATTATCTCCGACGAACTCAACCACGCTTCCATTATCGATGGAGTCCGGCTGACGAAGGCCCGCCGCTACCGCTATGCCCACTCGGATATGACTGAGCTAGAAGCGGCCCTCAAGGAGGCTTCAGATGAGGGTACCGGTCGAAAAATCATCTGCACCGACGGGGTCTTCTCCATGGACGGTGATATTGCGAGGCTCGACGGTATCTGCGATCTCGCCGACCGCTACGAAGCCCTGGTCATCGTCGACGACTCCCATGCTACCGGCTACATCGGCCGGGGAGGGAAGGGGACCCCGACCTATCACGGGGTGCAGGAGAGGGTCGATCTTATCACCACCACCTTCGGCAAGGCCCTGGGCGGCGCCTCCGGCGGCTGCGTTACCGGGCGGAAGGAGATCATCGAGCTCCTTCGACAGAGATCACGCCCTTATCTCTTTTCCAACACCCTCGCTCCCGCAGTCGCCGGGGGAACTCTCAAGGCGCTGGAGATCGTAAAAAGCTCACCTCTTTTGAGAGAGAAAGTGACGGAGAACGCCGCTTACTTCAAGCTGCGGATGCGGGAGGCGGGATTCGATCTCGTGCCGGGAGAGACCGCCATCGTGCCGGTGATGCTCTATGATGAGAAGAAGGCCGGCGCCATGGCCGGGGCCCTCTTAGCGGAGGGAATCTATGTTATCGGCTTTTCCTATCCCGTAGTGCCGAAGGGCAGGGCCCGTATCCGGGTGCAACTATCGGCCGCCCACAGCAGGGAGGAGATCGACCGGGCCGTCGCCGCATTCGTCAAGGTCGGTAGAGAGCAGGGATTAATTTAGACTCCTCTGCTCATTCGTTTGCCAGGCGGAGAAGGGCACCGGCGAGGATTTCACAGCCCTTGCTGATGTCCTCTATTTTTGTCTCTTCCTCCGGAACGTGGCTGCGGCCGCCGATGCTGGGGAGAAAGAGCATTCCAATATCCGTGATTGCCGCCATTACCGCCGTGTCGTGGAGGGCTCCGCTGGTCATTTCCCGGTAGGGGATTTCTAAGGAATCGGCAGAGCTTTTGAGTGCTTTCACTACATTCGGACTGCAAATGCTGGGTTCGACGTCGCCGAATACATTGATCTGACAGCCGAGAGCGCGACGTGAAGCAATTTCCCTACAGCTGCTTTCCAGCCCTTCGAGCATATTGTCGATCCCGTCTTGCTCTACGTCCCGTATATCCAGATAGAGTTCCACGCGTTCCGGGATCACATTGTGCATGTTGGGTACGCAGAAGATCTTTGCAGAGGTTCCTACGGTGCTCGGATGAGTAGTTCGGGCCGACTTCTCCAGGGCGAGCATGAGTTCTGCTGCACCGAGCATCGGATCTTTCCTGTAGTTCATGGGGGTAGCTCCCGCGTGATTTGACTCACCGGTAAAACTCACTCGGGCCAGCCGCATCCCTGCAATGCCGGTGATGATGCCGGCGCTTATTGATTCCCGGTCTAGAACGATGCTCTGCTCGATGTGCACCTCGACCATTGCATAAATATCTCCCCTCTTCAGGGTATGATTCGGCATTTCCTTCGGTCGAAGCCCGAAGCGGACGGCGGCATCATGCATGCTCACACCTTCCCTGTTTTTCAGCGTCTTTAGATGCTCCGGGGAGTAGATCCCTGTTAGGCTTTTGCTTCCTGCCAGCGGTGAACCGAAGTTCGGTCCCTCTTCTTCGACGAAAATGACCATCTGCAGGGGGCGTTGGAAGGAAGTACCGCTTTCCCGGATCGAACGCAGAGCCTCTAACGCGCAGAGAACTCCCACAACGCCGTCGTATTTTCCTCCGCATAGAACCGTATCGATGTGAGAACCGCTCATGACCGGCGGAAGATCCGCTATGATGCCTTCGAGCCGACCGAATATGTTGCCAACGGGATCTGTCCATGTGGTCATGCCGGCCTCATCCATTAATCCAAGGAGGTAATCTCTGGCCATCCGGTCCTCAGTGGAGTAGGAGAGGCGGCTTATTCCCTTGCCGGGGCTGGAGTTGAAGGCGGCAAGTTGTTCGATCTCATCCTTCAAGCTTTTTTCCGATATGTTCATTCTTCTTCCCATTCGATGCTTTTTGACAGTCCATTCATGAAGGTGAGATACTTCTCTTTCGTCATTTTCGGTTCATATGCTTCCCGGATCTCACGGGCCTTTTTCGCTCCGTCAGAAAGGAGATCTACGAGTGTCATCGCCATGGTTTTCGCAGGGATGATGAAGGCCTGTTCCGGATCGTCGAGCTGGAAGTTCCTGGTATGAATGTTGCCCCTTACACCGCCGGAAAGAGGATGCAGGACGGGCATGATGTGGGATACATCACCGATATCAAAAGAACCGGCGAATGAAGCGCCGTCTTGGATTTCCTTCTCCTTTATGAAGGTCTGAGCATTATTACTGAATATTCGATCCAGACTCTCACAGCGGATCATGGGAAGATAACCGGGAATATCGTCGATGCGTATTCCCGCACCGACGGCGGCGGCTCCGGCTTTCACCGCTCGGTTAACCTTTTGATTGGCATCCAGAATACCGTCTGTACTCCTCCCTCTCACGTAACTCTCCATGTGTACGTCTGCCGGTACAATGTTGACGATGTCTCCTCCTTTGGTAATGATGGGATGGATCCGAATCTTCTCTTCGTCGGGGAAGGTCTCTCTCTGCGCATGAATGTTGTTCATTGCGAGGACCGCGGCATTGAGGGCATTAATCCCTTCGTGAGGTGCGGCGCCGGCATGGGCCTCCTTTCCGCTGAAACGAAAGCGCTTGCCCACGAATCCGTTACCTTCAGGGCCGATGAGAAGTTTCTTTCCCATCTTTGAAAGGTCCATGGAATGAACCATCATTACCATGTCAATGTTATCTAAGGCGCCGCGGGCAATGAGTTCCTGCTTTCCTCCGAAAAAGGTAATCAAACCCTTCTTGCGCAATTCCGAACGGTATTCTATCTCGACGAATTCCTCCGCGGGAACACCGATGAAGTCCACCGGTCCGTCGAGATTCTTGAATGCTCCGGTTTCCATAATTCCAATCGCCGCTCCGAGCATAGCGGCTACTTGGTTGTTGTGCCCGCAGGCGTGGACCGCGCCGGTCTCCTTGTTGCAGTTCGGGTGTTCCCATGATATTACCGCGTCGAGTTCTCCCATCACAGCTACGGCGGGTCCCGATTTGTCTTCGTTTACCCGTGCTCTGCAGCCGGTAACGGCTATGTTTTTTTTCGTTTTCAATCCTATGTGTTCCAGTTCTTCCGTCACGATGTCCGTAGCAAAGCTTTCCTTATAGCCGAGTTCCGGATTTTCATATATCTTTTTTGCGATTTCAATTATACGTTCCCGATTCTCATCGATCTTGTGAATTATCTTTTTCTTGAGTTCTTCCATTGTCTTCAACCCGATTATTTGAAAGGTCTATACGAGGATAACAGCCGACGGCCCGGAGGCCGCCGTAACTGCAAAAGGCTAAATAATTCCTTGAATCTTTAGCACGATTTGAGCGATAATTGCAGAACCGAAATAGGTTCCGATGAATACCGTGATGGCAATTATGAATACCCGCCAGCTGAGCTTTCCCAGTTTTGTAATCTTGTTGCCGACTGAAATACCGGCAAATGCGAGGATGGGAGTTGTTGTTCCGAGAAAGTTTACTTCATTGGTGTATTTGAGAAAGCCTTCGGCCGTCGGCATGAATGGAAAGCAGAGGACCATAGCTATCAGGGACGCCCATGCAAAGGCAGGTAGGGGTACCTTGGGCAGATAGCCTTTGACAATCAGTGCGACCTGGGAGATGAGAATAACCAAGAGCATACCGGGGATTGCTGGACCGATGGCTATTCCGTACCCTAATTGCTGGCCGATAAGAATCATAACGCCGACAATAAAAAGAGCCTTTAGTTCGTTTATTATGTTTCTACCGGTAATCATTTCTCGTCGACCTCCATTTCGGTTTCTTTAGGTCCGAATTTCTTATAGAGCGCATTCACAAGCGGTAGACCGATGAAGATTGTCACATACATACCGGTAACACCCGTGAGCATGTTACTAGTTGCCGCATAGGCGAGGATCGTATCCTTCATCTCCGGGACGGTCTGAGCCAGGGCGCTGGAGGCGGCAGTCATCATGCTTCCGCTTCCCATGCCGCTTGCCATCGCAAGAGCGTAGGGATGGAGTCCTGTTAATACGGCGAATGAACCGAGAAGTCCGAAGAAAATGGTTCCGAAGACGGTTCCCGTGAGGTAGGTGCCGAGCACACCAGTCCCTTCCGGCGAAGAGATTCCATACTTCTCTCCGATAACACCGAGGGTAGGTTCTCGACAGATGCTGACCGTAGCACCGATGGCCTCGCGTCTGAGTCCGAGGAGCATCGCGAGCGGAAAAGCGATAAAAATCGTTCCTAGGTTTCCCAGTTCCTGGAGAAGGAATGCGGGGCCGGCCTGGATGATTTTTACAATATTCGGGCCCACAAGGGTACCGTACTTGACCCCCAGCGGGAGGAGAGAAACCATAACCAGGGGACCTGCGATTTCGATTTCATCCCAGGAAATCGCTTTCTGCAGTACCTTGATAGGCTTTCCAAGAATGTCCGGAGTGATGAGAATTCCGATTACTACTGCGTAGAGCATCGGAAGAAGCACCACTTGCCCGGGACCAAGGGCAATTTTAATAATTCCAATTATCTCGGTTATGATTACAATCAAAAAGACTGTAACGTACAACCGAGTAAAAGGACCCCAATTCCCCCTCGTCTCGATCAATTCTTCGTTTGTTTTCTTTGGCTCTTTGGTATCAGCCATTCAAATCCTCCGTTGTTAGTGTAGTAGTTTTTTGTAATTTACTTGCATTCGGAATAGCAATTCTTCCTATACCTCCTTCATACGGCTGAGAGATAGTCCCAGGCTGACTGTGCCAGTATGCCGGCACCGACCGGTAGCGCCCTTTCATCCGCGTCGAACCTCGGATGATGCCACTCGTAGACTATTCCCCGTTCTTCGTTGCGAACTCCGAGGTGAAAGAAACACCCCGGAACCTTTTCCATGAATATAGCAAAATCCTCTCCGCCACCGCTAATCGCGGGAGTTACTGCCGCGCCTTCTCCCCCGATAGTTTCTACGGCGGTCCTCCCTATCTGCGTACAATATGGATCGTTGATGACCGCAGGAAGGTCGAAGAGGTAATCGAGCTCTCCCTCTGTATCGAGAGCGCTGCAGGTGTCCCAGATGATCCGTTCGAGCAGTTTCGGCAGTCTCTCTCTTACTTTCGGATTGAAGGATCTGCACGTACCTGTCATCTTTACAAAGTCCGCAATGACATTGTTGGCCCTGCCTCCTTCTATCGTACCAATACTCACTACTGCACTGTCGAAGGGGGATATCTTCCTGCTTACCACAGTCTGAAGTGATTGTACGACCGTCGCGGCAGCTACGATGGCATCCCGTGCTTTTTCCGGTACGGCCCCGTGTCCGCCTTCTCCCCGAATTGTGATTCCGATAGTATCCACGGCAGCCATTAATGGACCTTCCTTCACGCCGACCTTTCCCGCTTCGATATTCGGTGATGTGTGGAGTCCGAAGATGGCATCTACCTCGGGATTTTTCAGGACCCGGTCCTTCATCATGGCTTTTGCGCCGGCGTTTTTCTCTTCCGCTGCCTGGAAGATGAACTTCACGATTCCCGGCAGTTCATTCTTGTAGCGGCTGAGTATAAGGGCGGCTCCCAGCAGGGATGTGGTATGAACATCGTGCCCGCACGCATGCATTATACCTTTTGTACGGGAAACATACTCATGTGAATTTTGTTCTTCGATCGGCAGGGCGTCCATGTCCGCCCGGAGTGCAACCACTTTTTTACTACCGTCATTCGAGCCGGCTGCGGCTCCTCTTCCTTCGAGGATACCTACAATACCTGTTTTACCCACTTCTCTGGTGACAGCTATCCCGCACTCCTTGAGTATCGATTCGATCTTATCTCCCGTCTTAAACTCCTGAAAACTCAGTTCCGGGTTCATGTGGAGATCTCTTCTTAATTCAATGAGTCGCTCTTCAAGCCGGTAGGCATCCTCTCTCAATGATTTTGCAGGCATCTATATCCCCTCTATTACGGGAATTTCAAGGTGATCAAGATAGAGAGGATGTGCACGACAGAGCGCTGCTACCTTTTCTCTATAGGCGCTTGGATCAAAATCGGTTTTTGCCTTGCTCAGGACATCCCCGATGAGTTCGCCTATATGTGAGATATCCTCTTCTTCGAAGCCTCTGGAAGTAACGGCAGGAGTCCCGATACGAATGCCGCTGGCTTTTGTCGGAGGCTGGGGATCATAGGGAATCATGTTCTTATTTACCGTGATCCCGATTTTCTCAAGCGCTTTTTCGGCGATGTCGCCAGTGAGATCTTTTGGTCTGAGATCTACGAGCATTAGATGATTGTCGGTCCCCCCTGTGACTATGCGAAAGCCTTGATCTGCTAAATGGGCTGCAAGACATTGGGCATTTCGCACGACCCTCCGTTGATAATCGGCGAAACCCTCAGTAGCGGCAATTTTGAAGGTAACTGCTTTGGCAAGCACATTTTGAAGGATAGGACCGCCTTGTGTTCCGGGGAAAACCGCTTTATCGACCTTTTTGGTATATTGTTCCTTACATAAGATGACACCGCCCCTTGCTCCCCGAAGCGTTTTTGTGGTGGTTGTAGTGACAATGTCCGCAAAGGGAACAGGACTGGGGTGGATCTTCGCCGCAACGAGCCCGGCTATATGAGCCATATCGACTAAGAGATATGCATCATGACGGTCGGCGATTTCCCTAATACGGGCAAAATCGATTTCCCGCGGATAGGCGCTTCCGCCTGCAATAATGAGCTTCGGCTTATGTTCGCCCGCTAAAGCATCTATTTCCTCATAGTCAAGCAGTTCCGTCTCTCTATTAACTCCGTATGAATGAGATGAATACACCGTTCCGGTAATGCTTACACCGCTTCCATGGGAGAGATGTCCGCCGTGTTTCAGTTTCATTCCTAAAATTCTGTCACCCGGTTCGAGCAGGGCCGAAAGTGCCGCCAGATTGGCACTTACCCCGGAATGTGGCTGGACATTTGCATGATCGGCTTCGAAAAGAGTCTTTGCCCTTTCGATGGCAAGGCTTTCCATGCCGTCGATGTATTCACAACCTCCGTGATATCTTCGTCCGGGATAGCCCTCGGCGTATTTATTTGTCAGAATCGACCCTTGAACTTCAAGAATTGTCGGATAGACAAAATTTTCCGAGGCGATAAGCTCTATGGTAGAAATTTGTCTCCGCTTTTCTCCGTCAAGCAGAAGCGCAGCTTCCGGATCGATTATGTGCAATCGTTGCATATACTCCTCCGCAGGAAAAACTCCCTTTATTCTACGATAGATTTCTGGATGGTCAAGTTTTTTTTCAGATAATATGATATAAGAAAGTGTTATTCTTCATAGGAGGTAATGTGAATTTGAAGACAAATCACATTATAGTATCGAAATCTACCCAGCGCTTCATTTTAGGTCTTATTCTCATCATCACCCTCCTCAGCTACTTCACCCGGATGAGCATCTCCG
>CAZQNO010000009.1:0-68098 GCA_964594775.1 uncultured Spirochaetaceae bacterium | reverse complement strand
ATGCTATGGCTTCATTCATTAAGCTGTCATCAATTACAATATTGGTTCTCAATAGATTGCCTCCCATGTGTATTATACACTATAATTATACACATTGTTATTGTTTTTTCAAGTAAGTCCTCCTATCTAAAACAAAATTTTGGACTACACATGACACTTTATTACTTTCTCTCAGTTTACCGGTGACAATTTTATGAATCAAACTCGAAATAAGGGTTTGCTACGGAATTCCTTCTTCGATTGCGATATGTTGAATATATTCTAAGTCTTTATCAGAGATTCTTATGTTAATTCTTTTGTCTTTCTTTAACGTTGCGTTCGCATAGCTGGAATAGCGATAAAAACCTTAAATCATCCTTCATATGGATCTTTTGGATCTTTCGGGAGATTTGTAGTCATCTCCCGCAGGAGAAGAAACAAAATATTTTCATTTTTCACCATTTTTTGTGTCTACGCCCTGCTTTCATGTCTGTTTTTCGCTCCATCTGCCGGAATTTTTTGGCATAAACTTCGCGATTACATGGATATGCGCGTAAAACGAAGACTGCTTTCGCCGGTTCTCTACTAGATCGGTGTTTCGATGAGCACTTGCATTGCCGGAGTGCTCTTCCGCACGATAGCCTCGAGGGCTGCGGCGAAGTGCCTGCCCGGCTTACCGCTGCCG
The DNA here is from genome assembly GCA_964594775.1 of uncultured Spirochaetaceae bacterium. Lineage (GTDB taxonomy): Bacteria > Spirochaetota > Spirochaetia > DSM-16054 > Sediminispirochaetaceae > CAYFVU01. The sequence goes on along the minus strand of CAZQNO010000009.1, from coordinate 67,434 downwards.
GCGTATATGCGCGCTGCCGTTCTGCTACGCCGGCAGCCGGCACCATAGTAGTAAAAAAAGAGCCAAAACGCGGATTCGAACCGCGGACCTACGCTTTACGAGAGCGTTGCTCTACCACTGAGCTATTTTGGCTTGGAAAGCAACGGTAGCGAATTAGCAAAAAATAATCAAGTCTGGGGCGCTTATTCGTCGGTACGCTGCTTCTTGCGGCGGGAATTGACGAATCGTTGAAACTCATTGATGTTTTTCACGATGATTTTGTCGTCGAACAGCTCTACACGACGCTGACCGGCGAAATGGTTGAGGACCTTGCGGCACTCCTGCGGAGAGATGCCGGCCCAGTGGGCCACGTCGTCTATGGAGGTCTTGAAGACCCGCTGGTCCTCGTCGGGAAAGTCTTCGGTCTGTCCTTCGCAAAGCATGAGGAAGACATCGGCGATCTTGGCCTCCACGTCGTCCAGGGTGAGGATCATAAACCGGCGCTTCTGATCGTAGATTCGTTTGGTCAGCAGCTTGAGGAGCTTGAGGGCGATCTGCGGATTACCCTTCATTAAAATCTCGAAGTTCGCCCGGTTGAACTCAAGAGCCTTAACCTTGTCCAAGGCAACGGCTGTGGCCGAGCGAGGCGCCTCCTCTAAAATGGCCATTTCGCCGAAGATCTCCCCGGGCTGGAGAATGTCGATGTTTTTTTCGATGTTCCCCAGAATTTTCACGATCTGTACCCGCCCCGACTGAATGAGGTAGAAATTGTCCCCCGGCTCGTACTCGCAAAAAATGATGTCGCCGGGCTGAAAATTCACCGCAAAGCGTTCGAACATCGAAAGATCAATGGACATCTACTTTCCCTCCAGGTGGCGCAGGGCCTTCTTGGCCTTTCTGTAGACGACCTCGTTTTCCGAGGACATCGCCATGACCTTCTTGTAGAAACTCACCGCCTTGTCCGTGTTTCCCATCAGCTCTTGGCAGTTTCCTACGTATATGAGGGAGTTGCGGAGCTCCGGATGCTTCGGATGCTTCTTGATCATCCCCGTATAGTGCTCGATACACTTATCGTACTGTTTCAAGCCGAAGAGGCATCTTCCGTATTCGTACACCGATTTAGCGCCGTATTCGCCCTCCTCGCCGCTCTGCAGGATCTCGCTGAACTCATTGAGGGCCTCCTGGTACTGTTCCTGGCTGAAGAGGCTTACGGCATTGTAGTATTTCTTCGCCAATCCGGTCAGCTCTTCCGTAGTTGCCGAGGCGGGGGCGCTTACCCTTTTGCCGCTCATGCCCGCCCCGTCGGCACCGGGCGCGCCGACCTTCCCGTGCTTCTGCAGAAGCTGTTCGGATTTTTCGATGTTCGTAGTTGCCTCGCTTGAAAATTTTCCCGAAGGATAGTAGGTGATATATCGCCGGAAGGCATAGAGGGCCTGATGATACTTCCCGCATTCGAGATAATAGGTGCCGATGCGAAAGAGCCCCTCCTCAGGGTCCATGGTATTGCCCGAGTCGAGAAGGTTCCGTACCTGCTTGTGGATCCTCCGCAGCTGATTGGAGAAGACCTTGAGCATTTTCATTATTATTCTGGTGTTCTGAAGAACGACCTGTTCGAATTCGGGAACGGAAAACATCAGCATGTTCGCATCGCTCAAAACCACCGCCGTCTCCTCCCGGGGATATTTCCCCAAGGCGGACTTGACCCCGAAGAACTCGCCGGTGCCGATGAGGTCCCGAATTTCCTGACCCGTCTCGATGTCGTTTGAATTGAGGCTCACCTTCCCCGAATTGAGTATGTAGATCCGCTCGTTTACATCTCCCTGGAAGTAGACGATTGAATTGGCTTTATACATCACCGCTTTAGGCATAATTTCCCCTACTTAGTGTTCCCGCAGCCGAACTCGTTACCTTCTCGATTATCGGCAAAGATGAGGTCTCACTGTAAAAATTGTACTTTTCTATTCTATGGGTGTCAATAAAGGAAACAATTCAATATACTATTAACGGAGGAGCCGGTACAATGATTACGCGTCTCGGCAGAAACGTTCTCACCTCTTTCGACGATTTCCTCTACGCGGCGGGCTTCTTCTTTCAAGCCCTCCGGGCCTCTTTTGCATTCTTCAAAGAACGGAAGATCGGCTCACGGGTCCTGACGATGCAGCTGCTCTTCACCGGTTTCGAGGCCCTCGGCGTTACCGCCCTCATCTCCGTTTCCCTCGGAGCGGTCATCATCATTCAAGGAGTGAGCGTTCTGCCCCAGTTCGGGCAGGGCCAGCTCATCTACACCATCCTCATTACCGTTATCACCCGCGAGCTCGGGCCTATTCTCTGCGCATTCATCGTCATCGCCCGCTCGGCCACGGCCATCGCCACCGAATTAGGCCACATGGTGGTGAGCCACCAGATCGAGGCCTACATCGCCACCGGCGTCAACCCCATCCGCTACCTGGTGGCGCCCCGCTTTCTCGGAGTGACGCTGTCTGTGATCCTCCTCAACCTCTATTTCAACTTTTTCGGTCTCATCGGCTCCTTCATCCTCACTCAGTTCTTCGAACCCATTCCGGCTGCCGAATACTTTCAGAACCTCCTCTTTCACCTCAAGACGGCGGATATTATCTCTTCTCTTCTCAAGAGCGTCGTCTTCGGCCTGGTCATCAGCCATGCCGCCACCTACAACGGGCTCAAGGTCCAGCAGTCCTCCACCGAAGTGCCCCAGATGGTGATAAAAGCGGTGGTGCAGGGTTTCACTCTCTGCGTTCTCTTCGACGCGCTTATCACGATGGTGTACTACCTCTAGGGGCCGGGCATGAAGAATATCTCCATTCGGCTTGACCATGTGTCTGTAGATGTAGAGGGAAAACGCATTCTCTCGGACATCGACCTTACCTTTCAGCCGAAAAAGACGACGGTTCTGCTCGGTACCTCGGGCAGCGGAAAGAGTATTCTCCTGAAGATAGCGGCCGGTCTCTTTCCCCCCACAGAGGGCGCGGTCTGGGTGAACGACCTCAATCTTCTGACGCTCAACGAGAAAGAGGAGAGCGAGTTTCGGCGCAGCAGCGGCTTCGTCTTTCAAGATGCGGCCCTTTGGGCAAATCGTTCGGTTTTCCAGAACGTAGAGTTCCCCCTGGAGGTGCATTACCCCCACATGGAGCAGGAGGTCCGCAAGAAAAAGGTGGAGGCACAGCTCGAACGCACGGGCTATTGGGACAGCCTGCACTACCGGCCGAGCCAGATTTCCACCGGGGAACAGAAGATGGTCTCCCTCGCCAGAGCCCTGGTGACCGAGCCGGAACTTCTCTTTCTCGACGACCCGCTGGTCAGCATAGACTCAGGCTCCGCCGAAACGATGATGGAGGTGATCAAGCAGCTGCACAAGAGGGAGACGACTCTCATCGGCAGCTTCGCATCGGCCGAACTGATCTCCCTCATCGCCGACGATCTGGTGGTCCTGCACAAGGGAGAGGTTATCATATCCGGTCCCTTTCGCGAGGTCCGCAATACCGACGATCCCACGGCAAAGAAGATCCTCGCGGCCCTTTTCAACGAAGCGGCGAGCTTCGACGAAGATATTCTCGAGTTGATAGATGGAGAGGACCTCTTTTCGTAAGCACCCCCAAAACTGCCGAAAATGCCGAAAATTTGTCATTATTGTTTGACTAGAATCTCCGGCTCTCGTAGTATACTAGAAGCATGAAGTTTCGAATTCGCTACGCAGAACAGATCGTCGGCCTCTTCGTGATCATCGCCTTCGTATCTTTGGCGGGCATTCTTATCTTTATGGGAATCAATCAGCGCTGGTTCAAGAAGGACTATGCCTTTGTGAGCCGCTTCGAATCGGGCGAAGGGCTGACCCGCGGCATGGCGATAAAGCTCAAGGGCTTCAAGATCGGCGCGGTCGATACGGTAGTCCTCTCTCCGGACAACTCGGTGGCGATCGACTTTCATGTGTTCGACACCTACTACAACAGGGTACGCCGTTTTTCCGTCATAGAACTCACCACCAGCCCCATCGGCATAGGAGGCGGAGGACTCACCTTCCACCCCGGTAAACCGGGTGGCGAGCTTCTGCCCGAAGGCGCTTACATCCCCTCCCTCGATTTCGAGGAAGGTCGGCGTCTGGTGGCGCGCGGTCTCGTCGAGATGCCGCAGAAGGCCGACGCGGCCTCCGACATCATAGACCGGATAGGTCCCATGCTCGACTCCACCCACGACACGATCAAGTCCGTCAACAGCATTCTCCGGACGGTAGACGGAACGCTCAAAGGCACCGACAAAGGTCCCTTGGCCCGAATGCTCAGAGAAACAGAGACTCTTCTTCAACAGGTCAACGTGACCCTCGCGCAGATGACCGATGAAATCTCGCCCGTGATCGCCAACACCGCCGGGATCACGGCGAACATAGAGAAGACCACCGCAGAACTCACCGAAACCCAGGGATTGGTGGCCAAGCTCTTAGGAGACGAGGGATCGGTGGGGATGCTCTTCAACGACGAGGAGCTGTACAACAGCATTACCTCCATCGTCGCCGAACTCGAGGTCATCGCCGCCGAGTTCTCCAGCCTCTCGGTCTACATCAACGAACAGAAACCTCAGATAAGCACTCTTATCGAGAAGGGGAAGTCGGCCATCGACGAGGGAGAAAATGTCCTCGAAGGATTGTCAAACAATCCACTGCTGAGAAAGGGCATCACCGAAGACTATCCCACCCCGTCGACCTTTCAGGGTTACCGGGATGAGGAGTTTTGATGAGAGCGAAACGAAGAGGGAGATTAATCGGCCGGCTGAAAGCCAAATCCGTCCATAAGCTTTCCTTCTGTCTCGCCGTTCTCGTACTCCTCTCCGCCTTGGGCTCCTGCAGCTCCGCCCCAAAGGAGCAGCTGCCTAAGAGGGAAATCAGCGCCGCGGCATCGGAATACGCGGTCTTCGGCAACAAATTCTATCGGCAGGGCCGACTGAAGGAAGCGGAAGAGATGTACCTCTTTTCGCTTGAGTACTACAAACGGGTGGACGATCGACCCGGCATGGTCAGGGCCTACAACAGCCTCGGCAAGGTATACCTCGCCGCCGGAACCGTATCCCGAAGCGAAGAGGCCTTTGCCGCGGCGATACAGGTGGTGGAAGGGATCGAGCGGGAAGGAGCTGTTTCGGCCTACGAACTCGCCCTGCTGAAGGCGGAAACCTACAACAACCGGGGAGAACTAGCCCTGCGCAAAGATGACCCCCAGACGGCGCTGCGGGAGTTCAACAGGGGAATCGATCTCGCCACGAAGCTCGATAACCCGCGGGAACTGGCGGTTCTCCTGCACAACCGCGGCGGCGTCTATAAGAACAGGGGCGAATACGAAGCGTCACAAAACGACCTGGAACGGGCCTTGGAGCTGAACGAGAAGGCCGACCGTTTTCAGGAGATGGCGACGAACCACTACATGCTCTCATCCCTGGCGTCTCAGCAGAAAGACTATCAAACGGCCCGGGCCCACGGGCTCAATGCTCTTCGCCTCGACAAAAAGGTGGAGAACAGCCTCGGTATCGCACAGGATCTCCTCGCCCTCGGCCATATCGCTCGAAAAACCGGAAACAATGAGACAGGGGCTCACTACTACCTCCGCGCCTATCGAATCTACGACTCCCTCGCGCTTGAGGACGGGAAGAAAAAAGTGATAGAGTACCTCCGTGAAGCGGGTGCCGTGTCCCTTATCGATAAAGAGACCCTCGGTTCCCCGCTCACCGAATAGCTGCTCTTGTGAGGAAGAATGAGTAACACGGGAATATTCGGCAGAATCCTCCGGGGCTACGTTTCCGTCTTTAACGGCGCCCTCAGGCTTACGCTCTTTCTCCTCTCTCTCGCCGTGCTAAGCCTGGTATTCACCTTCCCTCTCTGGTACTGGGCCGTACATGGTGCCGAAAGCTTCACCCTCGTCATGGTCCTTGCGGTCACCGCCGTCGTCATTTTCCTCATCTTTCATCGGATTTCGGCAGCGATAAGGCAAAAACGAACGGCCGGACTCTCCTCTGTGCAGATCATTCTCACCCCCTTGAAGAAGCTGGGGAGCTTCCTTCTCCTCCTCGTGCTTCTCTACGGCGTCATGAGTCTCTTTTCGGCCGGCCGGCCCGCTCTATCGCTTCTTTTTGCCATTGCAGCCGTTCTTTTGCTGGGGCTGGTCTTTTTTAGGGGGAACTAATGTGCCCTCGCTCTCGAACGGCATTTTCATGGAGCCCTGCAGTCTGCGATGTGCCGGCACCTCTCCTCCTTCTCATTCTCCCTCTTATCCTTCTTTTTTGCTGTCCCTGGCCCGCCGTCGGCGAAAGCGGATATCCGCAAATACTCAGCCTCAACCGCGACGATCCCCTCTTTCGCCAAGCAATGGCGGACATCGACGATTACTACAGGCTCAGCGCCGCGGGAGATGCACCTCCCCCCTTCGGTATCTTCTCCTATCGGCCGGCTGAGGAGGACACCCTCTTCAGCCTCGCCTCACGTTGTAATCTCCCCTACGAGAGCATTGCTCTGCTGAACTCCTTCTCCGGTCCCCAGGACATCGAGGAGGGGAAGGAACTACTCATACCCAACACTCCCGGAATTTTTGTTCCTCTCCAGCCCCGCACGGATCTCGAAAAACTCATGGTTTCATGGCGTCAGGAGGCGGATAAAAAGGGGGAACAGATCGTAATCCGCAGTCCGAAATTCGGCAGAAGGTCCCTCTTCTTCCTGTCCGGAGAACGCTTTCATCCGGTGGAGCGCGCCTTTTTCCTCCAGGTCCTCTTTCGTTTCCCCCTCCCCGACGGCATTATCAGCAGCCCTTATGGCCCCCGCCGCAGTCCCTTTACCGACACCGTACACTTTCACCACGGAATCGACATCGCCGCCCCCACCGGGACGGAGGTATTCGCCTCGTGGAAGGGCGAGGTAACGAGCATCGGTTTTAACACTGTCCTCGGCCGCTACGTCGTAATTTCCCACTCCAACGGTTTTCGCACAATTTATGGCCATCTTGAAAAAATTCTAGTAAAAGGGGGGACAACGGTAGGTACAGGTACTATAATTGGATTAGTGGGAAACACCGGGATCTCTACAGGTCCCCACCTGCATTTCGAAATTCGTAAATCGGGAGAATCCTGGGATCCTTCCGAGATGATACGTTAGGGAAAAACATGGTCGGAAAAACGAGCATTCGATTTATTTTACTCCTCCTCGCCGCCGGGCTGATTCTTGCACCGGAGCTCTTTTCCGAGAGGATACAAGGCACGGTTCATGAGGTCTATGCCGTCATTGAAAAAGAAGAAACCCGCGGCAGCCTCAAGATCCATCAGCTCGTTGCCATTGATCTCGCCGATTCCCCCTTTATCAAGGGTCTGGAGATCCGCCTTTCCGTTCCCTCATCGGTAATGGAGTTTAGAGAAAGTTTTCTCTTTAGAATTTTTTCCGGTCTCTCTCCTCAGCCTTCAACGGAGCTCAGACAATACTCGGGAAATGAGACTTTGCGCAAGGCCTTTCCCATCGGAAAGACCCTCTACATAAGCATCCCCATCACCGGAAGGAAGACGTGGAAACCCTCAGGAGTCGGATTGACCGTCGTAGATCCTCCCCTCTCCATGGAGGAGTTTCCCCTTCTTCTCCGCATCGATCCGGTTATGAAGGGAATTCCGGGAACTGTCTCCTCCGCCCCTTTCGACTTTATCATACGCCCCGTTCTCCGCGACCTCGGCACCCTCTCGCTCATTCTTCCCGAAGAGTTCGAACGTTCCGACCTGGTGATAAAGATTGACGGGGAGAACTTTCCACCCGGAAAGGAGAGCTACATCGTTTCAACGGGAGTTCATGAGCTGGAAGTGAGTTCTCCCCTCACCGTCCCGTATAAGACCACCTTCGGCATAGAACAGGCCGAGCGGACCGAGGTGCGGGTCGATCTTGAACCGGCGAAGGTCTTCGTGAACTTCGAGGCCCCCGAAGAGGCCCAGATATTCTTTGACGGAGAGCTCGTTTCACCGCAAGAGTTCGAAGCGTTTACCGCCGAACCGGGAGAACACGTCGTGCTCGTTCAGTTAGGAGACTACTCTCTGAGCAAAAAGATTCGTTTTAACGGCGGAGAGACCTACAAAGTAGCGCTTTTTTTTGATATTCTTGTAAATGAACGTTAAGGTTTCTAAAAGCCATAGACGATAATAAACGTGTCGGGAGTAGTGGTATAGTTCCCCTCCCAGTTTACTATATACTGCCCCGACACCTAACCCACTGGGGCTGTCCTATTCGTAGGCAGCCCCTTTTTTTATCCCCTCACCGCGTTTCGACCGGCCCTTCTCTTTTTTTGGAAATTTCCGGAAAAAAATCGATTTTTGGTAAAGTTTATATAGCGGGTTGCCGAAACTTATGAATGAGGAAGAAGCATCCGCGGAAAACAAGGCTAAGAGCCGCTTCTACCCCTTTAGTATGAATATCGGCGAAACTTTAGGATTGCTGAGAAAAAAGTAATTTTTCTTCGCTCCTGCCGCCGATGCTGATGCAGTACGGGAAAGCTTCGTCGAAGAGTCCCGTGAGATAAAGTGGAGCAGGGAAGCTCCATACGAATTCAAGGAGGAATTCATGATTATCAATCACAACATGAGTGCGATATTCGCGCACAACAAGCTGAAAGTCACCAACAACGAGGTACAGAGGAACATCGAGAAACTGTCCTCGGGTCTGCGCATCAACCGCGCGGGCGACGATGCCTCCGGATTGGCCGTATCGGAAAAGATGCGCTCCCAGATCGGCGGACTCAACCAGGCATCGAGAAACGCGGCAAACGGTATCTCCTTCATCCAGAGCACGGAAGGCTATCTGCAGGAGAGTCAGGATATTCTGCACAGAATGCGGGAACTGGCCGTCCAGGCGGCAAACGGCATCTATTCCGACGAAGACAGAATGCAGATCCAGGTCGAGGTCAGCCAGCTCGTCGACGAAGTGGACAGGATCGCCAGCCACGCTCAGTTCAACGGCATGAACATGCTTACCGGCCGTTTTGCAAATGAAACGGGAGAGAACAGCGTTACCGCATCTATGTGGTTTCACATCGGCGCCAACATGGACCAGCGCGAACGAGTCTACATCGGCACCATGACTTCAGAGGCTCTCGCCCTCAAGCAGGGCGCGACCAACGACATTATCACCATTGAGACTCCGGAGGAAGCCAACCGGGCGATCGGCACCCTCGACGCGGCTCTGAAGAAGATCAACAAGCAGAGAGCGGACCTCGGCGCCTACCAGAACCGGCTCGATCATGCGGTTCGCGGGATCGATGTGGCCGCGGAAAACCTGCAGGCCGCCGAATCACGGATTCGCGACGTAGACATGGCCAGAGAGATGGTTGAGTACACGAAAAACCAGATCCTCGTACAGTCGGGAACCGCCATGCTGGCCCAGGCCAACACAAAGACACAAACGGTCTTGCAACTGTTCGGATAGCGCGCTATATTTATAGTGGAGACTGTTGTTCTTTGAAAACGTACCCTCCTATGTGAGCGTATCGATGTAAGGGGATGTTCCGGCCCGTTAAGGGTCGGAACTTTCTCCCTACAATGTGGAACTAATCGGCACGGGGCGCACACGGCCGTCCGATCTCCACCGGATATGTGAACAGGAGCAAGGATTGCTCCTAGTGAGAAATCAAGGAGGGTTATATGATTATTAATCACAACATGAGTGCTTTGTATGCCAGCCGTCAGCTCGGCGTACGGAACTCAGCCCTGGAAACCAACATCGAGAAGCTTAGCTCAGGCATGAGAATAAACAGGGCAGGCGATGATGCGTCGGGACTCGCGGTCTCGGAAAAGCTTCGCAGCCAGATCAGGGGCCTTAATCAGGCCGAAAGAAACATCCAAAACGGTGTTTCCTTCATTCAGGCAACGGAAGGATATCTTCAGGAAACGCAGGATATTCTCCACCGGCTCAGAGAGCTTTCCGTACAGTCCGCAAACGGAATTTATTCCGACGAGGACCGTATGCAGATCCAGGTCGAAGTCTCCCAACTGGTAGACGAGGTCAACCGGATCGCCTCTCACGCGCAGTTCAACGGCATGAACATGCTTACCGGAAGCTTTTCCCGTGACTCAGAAAGGGTTATGCAATTCCAGGTGGGCGCGAACATGGACCAGAGCGAGAGAGTCTACATCGGAACCATGACGGCAACGGCACTCGGATTGCAGGGAGCCCAGGGTGAGACGGATACCATTTCCATCTCCACCCCTGAAGCTGCCAACATGGCCATTGGTTCGTTGGACAGCGCTCTTACACAGGTTTCCCGGCAGCGCGCCGATCTCGGTGCGTACCAGAACCGTTTCGAGATGGCTTCGCATGGCGTCGCCGTCGCAGCGGAGAACCTTACCGCTGCCGAGTCGAGGATTAGGGATGTCGACATGGCCGCCGAAATGGTAGGCTATATGAAGAACCAGATCCTCACTCAGTCCAGCACCGCGATGTTGGCCCAGGCCAACACCAAGTCGCAGGCTGTTCTGCAGTTGCTCTAAGGTTCGTCAAAAAGGCGGGATGAGATCACTGGACGTTGTCTCATCCTCAACGACGCGGAGGGGGCCGGCGCCCCTCCTCCGCTTTTTTTCCAGGCAGGTGTACTATGGAATTAAACATATCGACATACGGCAGCAGTTCGATACGACGGTATACACCGGTATCGAGCAAAAAACCGACACAGAAAATTTCCGCCGCAGAAGCACTCGCCGTGCAGAAAAAAACGGTGCAGAAACAGGCAAAGGCCGCGGCGGAAGAGGCACAGGCTAAATTGAAGAGCCAAGGTTCCTCGACGGACCCCGAGAAGTACCTCGGCGACATCCTTCGGTTTACCAACCTGTTTAATCGAAAACTCAAGTTCAGCGTCAACCGACAGCTCCAGCAGGTGGTTGTCAAGGTGCTTGACCGCGATACCGATAAAGTAATAAAGGAGATTCCCCCTGAGGCTCTTCAGAGGCTCCATGAACGCATGCAGGAGGTCATGGGACTTCTTATCGATGAAGAAATCTAGGACGAGGAGGCTTGGTCAGGCACTCTCTTCAAGCCTTCTCCCTAGAGCCTAAACGGGGAGTGTGATCGTATGTCGGATATTAGCATCCCCGGTGTCAGCAGCAAATACCAAACCGATAAACTCATCGACGCGATCATGAACGCCGAACGCGTCCCCCTCAACCGCATGGAGGACCGCAAGGACGAGTATGCCGAGCAGAAGAAGGCCTGGACTACGGTCAACCAGCGCCTCAGCAATCTCGCCGACAGTTCGAATTCCCTCTACGGTTTCGAAAATCCCTTTCAGAACTACATCGCCGACTCCTCCGACTCCTCCATCCTCACCGCAACGGTAGACCGAAACGCAAAGGAGAGCATAGAGTCGATAAAGGTCCTCCAAACGGCCAAGAGGGACGTCTTTCAGTCAAAGTCCCTCCCCAGAGACTATCAGGTGCCCGCCGGAACCTACGGCTTCTCTCTCGGAGACAGGGAAGTAAGCTTTTCCTTTAAGGGGGGAGATCTCGAAGACTTTGCAGAAGCGATCAAAAAAAAGGGGAAGGGTCTGGTGATGGCCAGAACGGTACGCAACACGCCGAACAGCAGCATCATCGTCTTCGAGGGCGGAGATACGGGCAAGGAAAACACCCTCTCCTTTCTTGAGGACTCCACCGGCTTTGCCACGGACGCGGGCATTTTAAAGAAAAATATTTCTAAGGAACGCAGCATCACCCCGGCGGCGGAGAATGTCTCTGCCACAGAATCCCGCGCCTTTTCCGTTAGCGACGGACTGCTCACCGTTGAGCCGCGCGGCTCGGCATCACTGAACATCTCTCCGCCGGTGCAGCTCGAAGGATCTCTGCAGCTCCGCTTCGATGTGCGCATTGAAAATCTCTCCGAAGATGCATACGTTCCACCCTCCCCTCCCCCGGGACCGTCTGTCCCGCCGCCGGAGGGCGTCGAGCTCGAAGGAGTCCGCGTGGAGAACGAGCCCAGCAGGGTCGACCTTCCCGAATGGGAAACCCCGCCGCCGCCGCTGCGGGTGGATGACCTCGAGATCCTCAGGATAAACGGCTCAAAGCCTCTCCCTGCCCTCTCCGACAGCCGGGAGACGCAGACTATCACCCTTACCGCCGACCAGGCCGGCGGCGCGGTACGATCGATCGACATAGAAAATGACAACACTCACAGGAGGATATCCCTCTCTTCCGTCGAGGTCGTAGATCCTGAGGCACGAGGCGATTTTACTCCGGTTAATCCCGGTTCCAGGGCCGCCGATGCCCGCCTGGAGGTAAACGGTGTTGTCGTGCAGCGGCCGAGCAACGAGATAGACGATCTCATTCCCGGTGTGGTTCTGCAGCCGAAGCAGGAATCCGACAGGACCATCGAGCTGAGCATAGAACCGGATTTAGAATCGGTAAAAAACAGTCTCTACAGCTTTATCGCCAATTACAACCGTAGCTTGACGGAGATCAACATTCTCACCAGTAATCAGGAATCGGTTATTGAAGAGATCTCCTACTTCGAGGAAGACGAGAAGGAGGCGGCTCGTGAAAAGCTCGGGCTTTTTCAAGGAGAAACCACCTTCATGCACATGAAGGACCGTCTGCAGCGCATTGTATCGGCCCCCTACCAGACCGCTGCGGGACGGGAACTCTCCATGCTCGCCCAGATGGGAATTTCAACCAACGCCGCCGGCTTCGGCGGCGGGGTAACCAGGAGCAGGCTGAGGGGATATCTCGAACTCGACGAATCCAAACTCGATTCCGTACTGGAAAATCGGCTTCCGGAGGTAAAGGAATTGTTCGGACGAGACTCGGACGGGGATCTCGTGGTAGACTCGGGACTGGCTTTCGAGATGAATCGGTACGTGCGGACCTATACACGAACCGGAGGAATAATCGCCACGCGGCTCTCCGGCTTGGATAATCGTATTTCCGAAACCGACGAGGATATTGACGATTTCAAAGACCAGTTGGAGCGGAAGGAACAAGACCTCAAACGTAAGTACGGGCAAATGGAGAGCAGTCTCGGTCAGATGGAAAAGAGTCAGCAGGCCATAGAAAATTTCAATCTGCAGAACAGCGGACAGTGAGCTTCGGTGAACTAAAGAGACGGAGGTGAGCAGCAGGTGGAGATACGAATAAACGAGAAGAAGATCGATTTTACTCTGGAAGAGGAAAAGACCCTCGGCGAAGTCCTCCTCGGTATTCGCTCCTGGCTCGGAGATTCCGGTTTTCTCGTCTCTTCGATAGAAAAAAACGGTGAGAGCCTCGATCTGTACGATAGTGCCGCTTGGGAGAGCAGCAGCGTAGACGAGACGGAAGTTCTCGACCTTACGATCCTTTCGGGACCGCAGCAGTACGTGGTGAATCTCCATACGGTATATCAGTACATAGCCCTCCTTCAACGTTCGATAGCCTCGGGAAACGGGGAAATTCTTAGACAGCTGAAGGAGGAACACGGTTTCGTCGCTGCCAATCTCGATGCCCTCCTCGGCGCGGAAGGCTATGGTGCCCGGCTCCTATTCCTCCTGCAGGCATCCGGTGTCGAAAAGGCAGACATGAAGCCGCAGGTTCAGCAGCTTCTCTCCTTTTGCAAGAATCTCTCCCTCATACTCGAAGGGAGGATCCGTGAGGCAACCCATCCCTTCGAAGAGTTGAAGAGCGCCGCCGCGGGCCTAAACACCCTTGTTCCGCAGTTGTTGGAGGTACCGGTCCTCCTTCAGACGGGGAAAGACGAGACGGCAATGGGTTTTGTCATCGAGTTTACCGAATTCTCCGACAAACTGATCCGGATAAACCATATCCTCAAGGAACAGAAACTTCTCGACTTCTCGGACATTACCGTCGAGCATCAGCGCTTCGATGCCTTCTACGAGGAGTTCAATGGCATTCTGCGCGAACTCTTAGAGGCCTTCGACTCTCAGGATTCGGTTCTCATCGGCGATCTTATCGAGTACGAGGTGGTCCCGAGAACGGAAAAACTCAACGCCTACATCGGGGCAATAGAAGCGACGGTGAAGGAAGCACCCAAGGAGAGTTAAGTGCACGTCATCCTTCTTCAGGCCATGCCGACCCTTGCCAAGAGCAACACCACTTCGATTATCGTGGGAATTTCAATCCTCTTTATCTTCATCCTCATGCTCATCGTCGCCGGACGAAGTTCATCGGGCAGGAGCGGCAGCGGGGGGCCGGTAAAATTCAGCAAACGCAAGTTTAGAAAGGTCGCCGGCGGCAGGGGCCTCAGTAAGGGAGAGATAAACCACCTCGAAGCCATTTACCGGCGCTACCGGATTCAGAAACCCTATCAGCTTCTGGCGAATTCCGGCATTCTCGACTCCGCCCTCAAGAGAGCCATCAACTCGATAGAAGAGAGTCAGATGACCGAGCAGGAGAAGGAGGCCCAAAAGCTCAGCCTGTACAGAATCAAACAGAAAATCGAGCGCAGCACCAAGGGGGTAAAACCCCCCGGCTCCACCCGTACCCTTCGTCTCGGTCAGAACCTCTCCATAGCGGTCGCCGGTGTGCGCTACCAATCCAGGGTCACCAGCAACCTTCAGAAGAGTTTGGGCCTGCAGATTCCCACAGACCAGCGGGGCGACCAGGTGAGATGGAAGAAATGGACCAAGGCGACTATTTTCTTTTGGAGAAGCAACGGTCAAGGCTTCTCCTTTTCCACGAAGGTCCTCGGCTACAACGTGGTAAAGGGAAGCACGAGCCTCTTCGTCCAACACTCGACTTCCATAAAGGAAGCACAGCAGAGACGCTACCGCCGCAGAGAGCTCGAGCGGCCCTGCTACTATTATCCCATTACGCTCATAAAATCCGGAGTCGGCAAAAGCGCCACAAAAAAGGCGATGGTAGAAACCCGCAGGGGAACCCTTGGAACCATCTTGGAGGTTTCCGCCGGCGGCTGTTCCATTCGCAGCACACGTCCCCTCGTCGGCGGGGAACTGATAAAAGTCGAGTTCGAAACGGTGAAGGGACAAAAGGTCATTGTCTTGGGAAAAATCCGCAGAATGCGCAAGGCCGAACCGAGGGGGGGAATCATGCATGTCATGTTTACCCGCGTCTCCCGGCACAACCTTAACCAGATAAACGAGTATGTATACACCTTCGATAATAGACGAGAAACGAGATCTCCCAGATTATGACAATAGTTATTCCTCATATTGACCCGCCCACTCATATCACCTACAGTTAATATATGAAGATCATCGAGTTACGTGATATCGTAAAAAAGGACATCCCGCTGCACTATCGAAACGAGTACAGCGCAATGGCGGTACTCGAGTTCGGTCAAAAGAAGATACCCGAAGAAAAAAAGATCGAATTCGTTTTAGAACGCTCTGCCACCGGAGCGGTGGATATCCAGTTGAACTTCCTCGATGAACTCAACTACCCCCTCCTTCCGGCGCGTAAACTGCTGACCGATCACATTCGCAATCTCGACAAGCGGGGAATACTGCGCTGATGCTTCGCCTGTCGGAGAGCTTTGAAGATACGATTCGTTTAGGAGAAGAGATCGGCGGCAGGCTCCAGGCCGGAGCGGTGATAGCCCTGCAGGGGCCCCTCGGCTGCGGTAAAACCGCCTTGGTCAAAGGCATTGCAAAAGCCCTCGATATTCCGGAGGAGATAACCAGTCCCAGCTACACCCTCATATCCGAATACCGGGGAAGACTCGAGCTTTTTCACATGGATTTTTACCGAATAGATTCGCCGGAGGAATTCCGCCTGCTGGGCATAGAAGAGTATCTCTACGGCGAGGGAATCAGCGCCATAGAATGGGCCGAAAAGATGGAAGAACTCCTGCCCCTCAACCGCATTTCTCTCGTATTTCGACTCCGAGAGAATGGTAGTCGTGAAATTGCAATCAATGGAATTGCTGTATGAACTGTCTGGCATTCGATACTTCGAGTTCCCTTCTCGATATCACTCTCTCTTTCGGCGGGAGAATTTACGAACACGCTCTAGACTTCGGCCTTCATCATACCGAACATATCGCCGTTGAACAGGATTTGCTGATGAAAAAAGCGGGTGCCGAAACTTCGCTCCTCGACCTCATCGGCATTGTCTCCGGCCCCGGTTCCTTTACCGGCCTCCGCATCGGCATGGCTTATGCAAAGGGTTTTTCCTTTGCCGCCGGTCTTCCCCTGGTATCCGTCCCTTCTCTCGATCTCTATGCCTACGGCCGCAGGGAGTATGAGGGACCGGTCTTTCCCTGCATCGATGCCCGCAAGGGCCGTTTCTACAGCGCCGGCTACCGGGGGGGGAAACGATTTACCGACTACCTCGACATTACCGCAGAGGAACTCGCTGCCCTGCTTCCCAAAGACCGCCGGGTCCTTCTGAGCGGACCTCATGCAGAAGCCGCCGAAGAGCAGATCCGCAATGCTTCCCTCCTCATCGATCCCCTCGGAACTCTTCCCATGGGGCACCTGCTTGTCCAATATGCCGAGAGAAGGTATAAAGAGAGCGGTGCCGATGATGAGACATCCGGCCCTTTCTATGTGAGACCGAGCGATGCGGAAAAAGCGGTATGAGCGAAGAAGAACTCGAGGAACTGGAAGAGCTTTTCGAAGAGCCTGACTACGGAGAAGTCCCGGCAGCAGCAGGCGGCAATGACGATATATGCTCCTGCCGGCAGTTTCTCTCCTCTCCCGAAAGCGGACCTGTTCTCTCGCTCATGCAAAATTACCGCTTTCCCTCGATACTCGTGTCGCGGAACCTCCAAATCGTATGGGAAAACGACGAATATCACGCCATTTTCGGTGAATCCCGGCGAGAGCTTCCCGTTAGTCTGGCCAAAGACTTCTCTCCGGACCTCGATGCAGAGAAGAGCAGTCTGCTCTACCGTGCCCTCGGCAGCAGTGAAAACGGCTTCAGCTGCAGGGTAAGGCTCCAGTCGATACGGCCTAACCGCCGTACCGTGGCGACAAATGCCCATTTTACTCCCGTTTTTCCCACCGCCGGAGAAATCCCGTGCTGCTACCAAGTCTTCTTCGACATAGTTACGGAGGAGGAAAAATCACTCCTGCAGCACACATTCCTCTCTCTGCTCGAAGCCTCAAAACTGAAGGACAACGACACGGGCAGTCACATCAGCCGCGTAGGCGAATACTCAAAGCGCCTTTCGAAGGAACTGTACAAAAAGCAGAACGGAAACGGACAAGGCTATGGCGAGGTGACAATAGAGTTCATCCACAATATTCAGTTTCTCGCCCCCATGCACGACGTGGGGAAAATAGGCACTCCCGACGACATCCTCAACAAGAACGGCCCCCTCGATGAAAGGGAGTGGGAAATAATGAAGGAACACACCATAAACGGCGCCTACATCATGAACACCTATCCCGATATCATGGCGAAGCAGATCGCTCTGCATCACCATGAACGCTGGGACGGCAGCGGCTACCCCTACCAGATCCAGGGAGAGATGATACCCCTGGCCGCTAGGATCGTTTCCATTGCCGACGTATACGACGCGCTTCGCATGCAAAGAAGCTACAAGGAGCCCTTTTCACACGAAAAGAGTCTCTCGGTCATGTGCGACGGAAGAGAGAGACAGTTCGATCCGGTTCTGCTGGATACCTTTTTCGCCGTTTCCGACGATATTATCGCTATTTTCGAAGAGTTAAAGGACGAAGAGGCCTAAATCTCCGTCTAATTCGCGGCAATTACACGCTTCATTTTCATTAGCACTGCTTAAGAATCGTCGCGGGAGAAAAAATCTATTTCCGGCAGCGTGGTGCCGGTTTTCGCCGCGGCCTTGTTTTCATTCTGAATTGCCGTAAAAACCTCGAGTCTGTAGACCTTTACCTCTTTCGGCGCCTTAATCCCGAGTTTCACCTGGTCACCCTTTATGTCGACAATCGAAATTTCGATACTATCGCCTATTACGATGCTTTCATCGACTTTCCTCGAGAGGATCAACATACGTTGTTCCTCACCTTCGAGAGTTCTTCCACTATTTTGTGGCGGGTCATCCACTTCTCTTCGAGAGAGATGCACTGTCGTCCGGTATGGGTTTTTCTGTTGATTATTATCGGTCCCTGAAGGTTGGCTGTCATGTCCCGGTAGTTCTCCGGAATCGTAACTATGGCAAACACGAGCATATGCTCTTCGTCCATCTCTTGCAGTTGTAGTTCATCGAGCTCGGCTTCGGCGACTTTCGGTGTGTAATCGGGACGAAAAACCGACGGTTCTATAAGAACGAAGGCTATTTCCTGCACGTCCATCGACTGCAGCCAGTAGAAAGGCTGCTGTAACGCGTCGAGGAGAATGTATTGGCGAAGGTTCTCGAAACCGAGAATCCCCGCGGGAAAGAAAATTTTTTGTCTTTCGTCGACTTCTATCAAGCCGTAGGGCTTCGTATTTACTTTCAGCATCCCTTCTTCACCTTATCTCAGAAAATCCAGCAGCGTGGGCTGCAGAATCCTACCCGCGGCGCCCAAGGCGGCCTTGTGGGTGTATTCGAGCATTTTTAGGTCCGTCGCCGCCTCGGCCATATCGAGATCGGTCTCATTTGAGTTTCTCTGTTGAATCTCGGGCACCGTCGCCTCAATCCGCCGCTGCACAATCTGCAGTCTCTCATCCTGAGCGCCCAGGCGGCCCATCGTGTCGACGAGGTGGTTCTGCGCCATGTCTATCCCCTTGAGGGCCGAGCCGCCGATATCGATCGTGTCTCCCTCGTAGAGCCGGTCGCGCAGGTAAATTACCATATCGAACAGGCTGCCTCCGGACGAAACGGCTCCCTCCGCCATATTGAAGGGCGGTTTACCGATCTCGCTTATTACCCCGAGGTCCTGAAGAACCGTGCCGCCCTCCCCGTCCCGAAGCCAGAGCTGATGCGGGTGGGTCGAGGAGATAACGAGAGAGTTTTCCACCGGGTCGAGGCTTGCCTTTACCGGTGCGTCCGAATCGTTGATCTTGCTGATGAGGGTATAGATATTATCACCGGCATCGAGCTGTATCGTCTCATCGTCTATCTTTATCGTGGTGTCTTCGGTTACGGTATAGTCCCGTGCGTCTATTCCGGCATGAATCTGCTGTTCCTCCGCCCAAAAGACCCGATTGCCGGCCAGATGGTTTTCCATATAGCTGCCTTCCGAAACTTCTACCATGGAGGGATTAATCGAACCGCGGTATTCCACCGTCGTTACCACGTTTCCCGTTGATCCCGGCACCGCGCCGCTGAGCACACGGTAGGGAGTTGTCTGAGTTTTATCACCGGCGAACATGCTTGTTCCATCGGCCCCCCGGGCGTTTGCAATTTCTACGAGCTCGTTCAGCAGTTGGTTGACTTCCTCCCCTATGGCCCTCTTCTGCGACTTCGAATAGGTATCGTTGGCCCCCTGCACGGTCAGTTCCCGGATTCGGTGGAGGATCTCGTTGGCGCTCTTCATGTAACCCTCAGCTGCCCTGTGTTCGCTGCGGATCCTCTGAGCGTTTTCCGAATAGCGGTTCATTCGATCGATCGAAGAGAGATAGCGGGTGGACCTGGCGGCTGCCAGCGGGGCGTCGCGCAGGTCCTTAAAGCGTTTCTGCCTCCCCATCTTGTTGTGCATCTCGTTGAGCTTCTCACTCCGACGCTGGAGATAGAACTGCATGTCGTTGTTGGTCATTTGGCTGCTTATTCTTTCCATGATTTACACACCCATTCTGTTGATAATCGTGTCGAGCATCTTGTCGACTTCCGTTACGAAACGGCTCGCCGCGGCATAGCCGTGTTGAAATTTAATCATCTGGGAGAGTTCTTCATCTATGTTTACCCCGGATATCGAATCCTTCATGCTCAAAAGTTCCCGCATTATTTCGTTTTCCGTTTCAAAGGCCCTCTCGGCAGCCTCTCCCTTTAGACCGACATTGGCCACGGCTTGGGAGAAGTATTCGTCGAAGCTGGAGAAGCGCCCAACCATCACATCGCTGTTGCGGAGGGCGGCAATGGCTAATGCCGCCGACCCGTCGCCGGTGTTCGCCGGTTCACCGTTCTCTCCCAATCCCGCCGCTATGGTGTTGGGGTCCGCCGCGACCTCACGGTTTATCTCGATCCACCCCGCCGGATGAGAGAGCGGTGCAACGGAATAGTCCACGCCGTCGCCTCTCAGCAGAGTCACCGCGTCTGCCTGCTGCCAATCGTAGGAACCTTCAGGACCGGATGTGTTCAATATACCCGCATATCCGGCGAGAAAGCGTCCCGTGTCCTCCACGTGGCGTATCACAAAGTCGGGATTTTCCACATCCGCCGACGGTGAGGCCTTGAGGTTGAGCCTGCCGTTTCTGTCGAGACGGGCCACCACCTCGGTTCCGGAGGTATTGATTCTCTCCACCACCTCTTCGACCGTGTCGGTGGGCCGGTAGGCCACCTCCACGTTTCCGTTCGGTCCGGAAAGTATCATCGCGCCCTCCAGGCCTATCTGAGCCTGCGGGTCGAGCCTGTTGGCACCGGCGATCCTAAAGAGATAGGTCGAATCGAACTGTCCGTCTCCGCTGCGGTCGTAGTTGCCCGCTACGTTGTTGACAAAGGGATACTCGGTAAAGAAATCGTTGCCGGTCTTTCCGTTTTTTCCGTAGCCCGCTCGGTGCACTTCGTTTACCATATCGACGAAATGGATCGTCATCATGTCCAGTCCCTGGATTTCTTCACGAAGATCTTCATCCCGCATTTCCAGCAGTCCGGCCAGCTCCCCTCCCTGAGGATAGAGCCGTTCTCCGCTTTCCCGCCACCGCACGTTGGAGTATCCCTCGTTCTGCGGGTCAGGCTCGGCAGTGAGGTAGGTGGGCACTCTTCCCTGCAGGAGGTGCATTCCGCCGGTATGAATGGTAAACTCATCCGGATCTCTTCCGTCGACGGTAATGTTTATCAGGGAGGAGAGCTCCTTCACCAGCTTGTCCCGCCGGTCGAGCAGATCGTTGGGATTATCGTCCATCGCCTCGATCTTTACGATCTCTTCGTTGGTCTTGGAAATCTCGCTGAGTATGCCGTTAATCCGCAGAACCGTAGCCTGAACGTCCTGTTCGAGCATGTCCCGTATCTCTTTGAGTCCCTCGTAGCGGCGGTGTATGCCGTCGATGAGGGTGTGCCCCCGCTGCAGCACCGCATGGCGTGCCGCCGTCTGTTCGGGATGAATGGAGAGCTCCTGCCAGGACTCCCAAAAGCGGTCCATCAAGGCCCGCACCGATATGTCTTCCGGTTCGTTGTAGATCTGCTCCACCATAAGCATGTAGCGGTCTCTGGTCTTCCAGAAGCCCTCGCCGTTTGCCTGGGCAACGATCCTTCCTTCGAGTATTTGATCGTGAATGCGCTCGATCCGCTGGGCCGTGACGCCCTGCCCGAGCTGTCCCGCAGTCTCCGCGCGGTTCAGTCCGGGGAGATATATAGGATGGAAGGGTTCCATCTCCACCCGCTGCCGGCTGTAGCCTTCCACCGCCGCGTTACTGAGATTGTGGCCTACCGTGGATAGCGCCTGATTGTGGGTGATGAGGCTTCTTTTCCCCATCTCTATTCCGGTGAATGTCGAGTGCATTTGCTACTCCTTCTATCTCCTAGAGCCTTCTATTGAGCACGAGGGGATCGCTGCCGAGATCCCGCTTTTTTCCCGATTTTTCGTACATCGTGCCCCTTCTATGGGGAAAAGCGGTCCTGAGGATCTCCTGGATCGTTTCGCACATGCTCTTTACATAGGCATCGATGGACCAGGTTATTCCCTGCAGCTGCAGCACCTCGACCTTCAAATTTCGAAATAGGGCGGAAAGGCTGTCACGTAATTCCGGCTCAAGACGAACAACAACCGAGTAAAAACCGCTGCCCTCTTTTGCTCCTACAAGATATCTCAACTCTCCGAAAATTTCGTTCCGCTCCGCTTCAATTTCGGTTACCCGATGCGAGGCATCGTCCATCTCCTGCAGTCCCTTCGAGAGGGCCTGCCAGTCATGGGAAAAAATATGTTCCCGTACCTTTTCTGCTTTCGAGAGACCGACTTTCAGTCCTTCGATCTCCCGGCCGAAAATCTCGCCGAGTCTCTCCGCCGTTTGCTCTACAGCGGTCTTTTTTTTCGTCTTTTTCGTCATAGTTCGGGCCCTCCTTATCTATTTTCGGTCGTTTTTAGAAGGAATTTTAGGAAAACTCACCGCGAAAACGCACAGGATCCTCTCGTGCCCAGCACTTGATTTTACATAGAAATATTCTTATATTGTTTCTGCCTGACAATTCCACATACATCTTAGGAGGAACTAATGCAAGTCGATAGAGACCTGATCATCATCGGCGGAGGAGCCGCCGGACTGAGTGCAGCACAATACGCCGCACGGGCAAATCTCAAGGTCTTAGTGATCGAGGAGATGGCGCCGGGCGGACAATGCCTCATAATCGGCGATATAGAGAATTATCCCGGTTTTCCCGAGCCGGTGAGCGGAGGCGAACTGGCCCAGCTCATGGAGGATCAGGCCCGCAATTTCGGGGCCGAATTCCTCGTTAGCACGGCAACGGGAATTACGAAGGAGGGAGAAATTTTCACCGTCGAAACGCCCAAGGGATCCTATCGCAGCTACGCGGTAATCGCCGCCACCGGGGCAAAACACAGAATCCTCGGTGTTCCCGGAGAGAAGGAATTTACCGGCAGAGGTGTTTCTTACTGCGCCACCTGCGACGGCCCCTTCTTTAAGGGGAAGAAGATGCTCGTGGTCGGAGGCGGAGACGCTGCCTGCGACGAGGCGGGTTATCTCTCCAATCTCACCGACAAAGTCATCATGATCCACCGCCGGGACCGATTCCGCGCACAGAAATCCCTTGCCGAACGGGTGCAGAAAAATAAGAACATCGAAGTGCGTTTCAACCACGAACTGCGTGAGATAAAGGGCGGCATGAAGGTGGGAAGCGTCGTGGTAGAAAACAACAAGAGCGGCGAAACACATGAAGAGGAAATGGACGCGGTCTTCGTATTTATCGGTTCGGACCCGCAGACGTCACTGCTGCCGGAGGGGATAAAGATGGACGACGGAGGCTACGTCATTACCGACCAGTGCATGGAAAGCGGGGTAAAGGGGCTATTCATCGTCGGCGACGTCCGCTCTACCCCTTTCCGTCAACTCGTCGTTTCCGCAGGAGAGGGGGCCATTGCTACCCATTGCGCCTCAAAACGTATCGATGATATAAAAGGACAGTCCTACGATTAAGAGAGTGTAAGAGAGATCGACTTGATAAAGGGTCGGACCATTAGGGTCCTCATCACATTTCTCACGGTATTCCTGCTCGGCACCGAAACAATTGCTTCGGTGCCGACTTTTTTCTCCCTCCCCTCCGGAGATCCGGCCGCCGAACAGCGTGCCGTTGAGAAGCTCATCGGCTCGATGGACGATACCGAGCTTCTCGGGCAGCTCTTTCTCTTGAGCTATTTCGGCGGCTCCCCTTCCCGTGAAATTCTCTACTGGATTGAAGAGAGAAAAATCGGCGGAGTAAAGATCTTCGGGTGGAATGCAAACGATCTTGAAGAACTCAGCAGAAGCATCGTCACGATGCAGCAGAGAGCCGCGGCGAGCCGTCACGGTATTCCCCTCTTCATCGCCACCGACCAGGAGGGGGGCTGGGTACGACACGTAAAGAGCAGCACGTCGATAACGCCGGGGAACCTGGCAATCGGCGCCACCGGACTCCCCTATGACGCCTACTGGTCCGGCTTTTACATAGGAGAAGAGCTGAAGATGGTGGGCATCAACATGAATTTCGCCCCGACCGTGGATGTCTACAGTAATAGAGAGGCCCACGTCATCGGCCCAAGGTCCTTTTCCAGCGATCCGCGGGCAACGGCAAAACTGGCCGTTGCCTATTTCGAAGGAATGAAGAAGGCGGGTATCGTCTGCACGGCCAAGCACTTTCCCGGTCACGGTGCTGCAGACGAAGACTCTCACGGCACCCTTCCGAAGATAGCTATTAATATCTCTACCCTCTGGGAACGGGAGCTTTTACCCTACCGTTTTCTCATTCGAAAGGACCTGCCTGCGGTGATGAGCGGTCATCTCTCTTTTCCTCTAATGGAGGATGAGAATACTCCCGCTTCGCTCTCCTCCTTTTTTTTACGGGAGATCCTGCGCCGGCGAATGGGCTTCGACGGTATAATCATAACCGACGACATGCGGATGAACGCGGCTATCGGTGTCGATTACTCCATTGCGAATGCCTGTTTGAGGGCCTTCAACGCGGGGAACGACATGATCATGATCAGCCCGGACCAGGATGTCTACAGAGAGGTCTGGCGGCTCTTCTCACGGGAACTCGCGCTTGACGAGAACTTTCGCAAGCGGGTGAAAGAGTCGGTCGGCCGTATTCTTCTCACCAAGCTCCGGTATTTTCGCCGTGAAGACTCGGTACCCATCTATCCGGACCCCGCTCTTGTCGCAGAACAGGTGCCGACGGAGGAAGCCGAGCAGTTCTTCTTCGAGCAGGCCTGCCGCAGCGTTTCCGTTATAAAGGGTGAGGGCATTCCGATACGGGACGAAGGGGAAGACACCCTCATAGTCGGGCAGCTGCGCAGCTTCCTCGCAGCAGGAAAACGCTTTTTCCCCGAAGCAGACACCCTCTACTTCCCCTACACCCCCTTTTACGATGCCGCCCAATCGACGGTCCGGAGGGTGGCCCGGAGGGCGGAGAGCTACAAGCGGGTCATCTTCTGTCTTGCAAATCCCAACAGCGCCGAGGTATTGGACGGGCTTCGCGACAGCGACACCGAACTGATCGTTCTTTCCACCCTCACGCCGGTCTATCTATCCGAGAGATTGTGGGTTGATGGGGCTCTGGCGGTCTACGGAACGGGGGAGGATTCCGCCGTCGCCGGTTTTGCCGCCCTCAAGGGGATGATAAAGGGAGAGGGGAAGTTACCTGTCTCCATCGGTTTTGAAGAATTCAAAACAGGGGGCGAGGAAAGCCGGTGATCTGGCGTAGAGCCCTTCGAACCGACATCGCCTCCGTCGGCGCCTTTCTCGCCGAATATGAACCCTACAACGTGAGTCTCTCCAGCCGTCTGAAAGGAAAACGGAAAATTATACTCCCCCCGGAAAACGAGGCCGCCCTCTTTCTCGCGCAAGAATCGGACCGTGAGCACGGAGACGGGACACGTCTTCCCCTCGCCCTTGCCCTTTTAACCGGCCGGGGCAGTCTTTTCCCTCTTTTCTCACCCCAACGGCTCTTCTCCCCGGAAGATATCGCTCCTCTGATCGAGCGCATCGTCCCTCCCCACAGACGTATCTTCAGTATTCTCGGACCCGCAGGTAATGTGCAGCTCTGCAGCCATTCTCTCGACCGGCCCGTGGATACCGCTCTTTCCTACTACCTTATGCGGAGGGAAAAAGAAATTCCTCTTCCCGATGAGAAACTGCCCAAACCCTTTCGGTTTCAGCGTCTCAGCGTGAAAAACTACGAAAGCGTCTTTCCCCTCGAAGAGAGGTATCAGCATGAGGAGGTGTTGATCCATCCCGAACGATTCAATCGACGGGCCCACCTCCTCTATTTCAAGCAGACGGCGGCGAAACAGCGGATCTTTTTTATCGAAGGGCCGGATGGCCCGGTCGCCAAGGCAGGAACCAACGCCATCGGCCTGGCCTACTGTCAGATCGGCGGGGTATACACCGATCCGGCCTATCGTCGACGGCATCTCTCCAGGATCCTGATGACACATCTTCTCAACCGCTGCCGCGATTGGGGGTACTCCAGCGTCCTCTTTGTTCGCGACCGAAACACCGCGGCACTCGAACTCTACCGGGGCCTCTCTTTTGACCTTATCACCGATTATCGTATAGTATATATACAGCAGTAATTTGTCGGAGTGTGTATGAATATCTGTATGGTTTCCAGCGAAGCGGTCCCCTTTATCAAATCCGGCGGACTCGCCGACGTAGTCGGGGCCCTATCGGCCTCTCTTGCTTCGACGAGAGACGAGGTGCGGATAGTCCTGCCCCGCTTCTCCACCGTGTCCATCGCGAATATGACGAGGAAGACCGATCTGCACATCCCGATGGGATTGACCGCGTACGACTGCACCGTATACGAAACGACGCTTCCGGAGACCGCCCTGCCGGTCTATTTCATCGATAATCCGCTCTTTTCCGAGAGGCCCGGCCTCTACGGCAAAAGCGGGAGTCATACCTACCGGGACAACTCCCTGCGCTTCGCCCTCTTCTGTCGAGCCGGGCTGGAACTCCTGCGCGAGCTCTCCTGGATACCCGAAATCATCCACGCCCATGACTGGCAGGGGGCTCTTATCACCGCTTATATGAAGGATGAAAGGTACTCCGCCGATTTTGCAGCGACAAAAACGGTCTTAACCCTACACAACATAGGATATCAGGGTATCTTTCCCAAACTCGACATCCACTCTATTGATATTGAGGCGGAACTTCTCTCCGATCAATGGAGCTATGGCGAACGGCTCAACTTTCTTAAGGCGGGAATTCTGCGTTGCGATGCGGTTACCACCGTTTCCCCCAGCTACGCGAAGGAAATACAGACCGCCGAATTCGGGGAGGGACTGGAGAAACTCCTCGTCGAGCGGCGCAGCTCCCTTCACGGAATCCTCAATGGTGCGGACTATCTCGAATGGGACACGGAAAACGATCCCTCTATTCCTGCTTCCTTTTCTCACAATGATCTTTGCGGCAAGGCCGAAGCTAAGCGGGTACTTCAGGAGGAAACGGGGCTTGCCGTTCGCGAGGATCTTCCCCTCATCGGCATGGTGAGCAGATTAACGGGACAGAAGGGCTTCGGTGAACTTTGCGAGCCCCGCCGCGGGAGCCTCAGGGGTATATGCAACGAGATGTCCGTGCAGATCGTCATCCTGGGAACGGGTGAGGACTGGATAGAGCGAGAACTCCTCGATATTGCCGCAAGGCACCCCAATCTCAAGGCCTTGATCAGTTTCAGCAACCGCCTCGCCCATCTCATCGAAGCCGGCGCCGATCTCTTTCTCATGCCCAGCCGGTACGAACCCTGCGGTCTCAACCAGATGTATTCGCTCCGCTACGGGACCCTTCCCATCGTCCACCGCACCGGCGGCCTGGCCGATACGGTAGACAATTTCGATCCTAAAAGCGGTGAGGGAACGGGCTTCGTCTTCGACGACCTCACACCGGAGAGCATCTACGGCACCACCGAATGGGCAGTCTCCACCTGGTATGAGAAGAGCGATCAGTTCGACATCATGCGCCGCAGGGCCATGCAGCGCAGATTTTCCTGGAAAGAGTCGTCCAAACGCTATCGGGAGCTCTACAGCTCGCTTTTATCCTCTTCTCCGGTATCATAGCCTCCCGGGCCTGTTCTGTGCTGGACGGACCGCTTTAAAGCTTCCCCGCAAGCGCGATCTTTTTTTGCAATCTCCTCCGGCGGTGTTCCAGTTCTTCTTTCATAGGATCAGAGAGAAAGGGATGCCTCTGCTTGAGCAGATCTACAATTTCGACGGCACCGAAGAGGTCTTTTCGCCTATGCTCTAAAAGCTTTGCCAGGGCTATCCCTTGAAACAAACCACGGTCTTTTTCCCACATCCGCCGAAGAAGGATTTCCATTTTTTCGAAATTTCCCCTTCGTCTGTAGGCCGGCACGGCCATTCGCCCTGCCCGCATGGATCCCGCTTCCAGCTCATCTTCCAGAATGCTGAGTCCTCTCTCGTCCCCGTAGTAAAGAAGCAGGTTTGCCATCCCCTCCCGTTCTTCGCGGGAGCTCAGGTCGGCAGGCCTCGCCGCCGCTTCCTCGATTCTGAAGAGGAGGTGGACGAGACTGATGATGTCCCTCCGGTGGTGGTCGATTACCCGTCCCATACAGCCGGCTTCCTCTCCGCGAAGAAAGGAGAAATAGCAGTCCGGGATGAGGGAGCCGGGGATATCATCTTCCCTCCCCCGGTTCAAGACCATTCGTTCTACGTTTGAGAGACTGCAGCTTCCTATCTTTCGCTTCCAGATGCGGCGGCAGGGAAAGAGGAGATCGAGCTGTGTTCCCATCTCCGCAGGCACGCCGCTCATTCGGGCCCTTGTCTGCAGCAGTGGGGCATCGAAGCGTTTTCCATTGTAGGATATGAAATATTCGGCCGAGGCAAAGCTTTCCCGGATAAGGGTAATAAAATCCGGCTCTCCCGGGTAGTCCTCGAGAAAAAATTGGCGTAAATGTATCTCTCCTTCCTGCAGAACGGCGAAGCCGGCAAGAAAGATGTAGGTGCCCGCCCCGCCGGAAAGTCCCGTTGTTTCGAAGTCATAGAACACCGCGGCAGGCAATTTCTCCTCCGCAATGAGAAGCCCGCCGTACGGTCTCTCCCGCAGGGGAAAGGGATAGAGACTCTCCCGCGTGAAAACAAGGGGCGCCGGGCGGCTCCAGCCCTCGAAGAGCTCTTCTTTCCGGATCTCCGGTGCGGTCTTTCGGCCGCCGGGAGTTCTCTCGTTATTCCCGCGCTCGTTGGAGCTTCCGGTACGTCCTTCCCGTGCCTCGCGCAGCATCCGCATCTGCGAGAGACGATCGGAGAGACGGGCACTCATTCCTCGATGTCCCTCTCTCTCAGCCAGCTGCGAAAAAACTCCCTCGCCAGCTCCTTTCTATTCCTTCCGTCTCCGCTTTCATCGGGTCCTATGCAGGAGGGACAACCGGAAGCACAGGAACAGGTGGCCACGGTATCCTCTGCCGCCTCGAGAATCTCCCGCCACCGTTCGATAAAGCCCTCTGAAAGACCGATGCCCCCCGGAGCCTTGTCATAGAGATAGATCGAGGGGGCTCCCGTGTGAGGATCTCTGAGCCGCTCGGCTAAACCGAGGTCCCGTCGCTCGCAGAGAAGGAATATCGGTGCCACGTTACGAATCAGCCTGCCTATCCGCGAGAGAATATCCTCCCGGATCTCTGGGGGAATTCCATGAAAGGCCCGGTGGGCCGCGCCGGCTTCGGTAAAAACGATGACCGCCGCCCTCGTATGGATCTCCTCCTCCGGCAGATGTATGTCCCCATATCCGAGATTTTCGTGACTGCCGTATTTCAGTTTCTTGTACTTCGCCACTTGTGAACGCACCAGTACATCGGAGAGCAGGAGATCACAAGAGAGAAGCTTCGACTCTTCATCGACCTGCAGGACCTTGATATCGCTCTTCACAATGGAATCGGTATAGTAGTTGAGTTTCTCCTCACGCACATAGCAGGTTCTCTCCTCCACGTCGAGAGAGAGGGAGAGGTACTGGGTGCCTCGATGCAGATAGACGGCATTGGGAAAGAGGAGTTCCTTTGCCGAGGGAAGATCCATTTCTCCGATGACCTCGTTTTTCCCTCCCGTTTGGTCTATTATCACGACGTTCTGCGAAGATGCGGACCTCAAACCTATTCCTTCGGCCGGGTATCCCCGGTCGGCCCAGTACCATTTTCCGCGGGTTCTTCGAATAGTCCCCCCCTCTTCAAGATATGCCAAAAGCTCATCGACCTTTCCGCCGAAGAGTTCCCCCTCTGCCATCGGTATCTCGAATACCGCGCATTTGAGATGGTCCATCAAAACGAAGATGTTGTCCGGATTGACCCAGGCAGATTCCGGGGACTGAGCGAAGAAGTAGTCCGGATGTGTGATGAGGAATTGATCCGTCGCAGAGGCCGAGGCGATGAGAAAGGCGGCGGAGCTCCTCCTCCTGCGGCCCGCCCTTCCCGACTGCTGCCATACAGAGGCTATCGAAGAGGGAATACCGGCGAGCACCGCCGCATCGAGCTCACCAATATCGATCCCCAGCTCCAGGGCAACCGTCGAAACCACCGCGTGGACAGTTCCCTCACGGAGCCCTTGTTCTATACTCCTTCGTTCGCCCGGCAGATAGCCGCCCCGGTAAGATTCTATTCGCAGCCCTCCGTTATCGGTATAGAAGTTCTTCAGCTCCCCCCGAATATACTCGGCGATGAGTTCCGCCCGTATTCTCGAGCGGGCGAAGACAATGGTCTTAATCCCCTTTTTTAAAAGACGAGCGGCAATCCGCTTCGATTCCAGGACCACCCCTCTGCGTATTCCCTGTACCGGATCGACGAGGGGCGGATTGTAGAATACAATGTGCCTCTTACCTGCCGGCGCTCCGTTTTCATCTATTTTTTCCACCGGCGCCTCGATGATCCGTTCGGCAAGCTCATCGGGATTGCCTATTGTTGCGGAACAGCAGATGAATTGAGGCTCGGTGCCGTAAAATTTTGCGATTCTCCTCAACCTCCGCACGAGATTGGTCATGTGAGAACCGAATATCCCCCGGTAGGTGTGGAGTTCGTCTATTACCACGAAGCGAAGATTGCTGAGGAATTTGATCCACTTGGGATGGTTTGGCAATATTCCGGCGTGGAGCATGTCCGGATTGCTGATCACGATGCGCCCGCTCTCCCGAGCGGCTATCCTAAGACTGCCGGGAGTATCTCCATCGTAGGTGGATACCTTAAGCGGCATTTCCCCCCCCATCACTACCTCATTGAGGGTGGACTGCTGGTCCTGGCTCAATGCTTTGGTGGGAAAGAGATAGAGGGCCCGCATCTCCGGTTCCTCCAAGAGACTCTGGATTACCGGCAGATTGTAGCCAAGGGTCTTCCCGCTGGCGGTAGGGGTCACCAAAACGACGTTTTTTCCTCTTCTGACCATTTCGTAACTCTCGGCTTGGTGGGAGTAGAGCCGCGAAATGCCTCTGCTTTCCAATACCTGCCTCAGCTCCCGGGCGATCCCCTCGGGGATAGGGGCGAAACGCGCCTCTCTCTCCGGGATAGTGTGGATTTTTGTGACGGCGTGAAGAAAAGCTTCATCCCTTTTAAGCTCTTTGAGCAAAATATCTATCGCATCCATTGCACGAATTGTAGCATCTTTTCATTTTTATGTAACGAGGAGGGGGATTCAGCTGTTTACAAGGTAGGAGGGTGCACATGCATAAAAATTCTATTATTCTCTGTGGATTAGTGTGTCTTTTTCTCATTACAACCGTAGCATGGGGAGACACGGTAATCGGTTCCGAAGACTTTTCCTCTTCCCCCGATCACTCCGGAGCCTACGGTGATTGGCACAGCATGAGGGGCCGGCTCTATCAGTCCGACGAAGACCAACGGCTGGCAAAGATCAACTTCCGCGTACCGCAGAGCGGGACCATGGAGTATCGGTTCGACGTTCGTTACGAAGGCGGCGGTTATGAGGACAGGATGGGCGGTTTCGGCTTGCAGGTCTTTGCAGATAAGGCATTCGCCGGGCGTTCATGGGGTAACGGGAAGTCCTACCTTCTCTGGCTGAACTACGACGAAAACACCACCTACGGAAGACCGGGCTTTCAGGCACAGGTCTACAAGAGCAGAAGCCACGTGGACATGAGACTTCTCGAGGACTATCAGGCACAGCTTCCCGTAAAGTATCTCGATATCGACTATATCGATGTTGCGGTACCCGCCCGCATCCAGGTAAACGGCGATACCGGACTGGTAAAGGTCTGGGACCCCACACGCAGCGGTGTCTACTATCGTTTCTATCTCGACGAAGCTCCGGGCAGAGGAAACTACCTAGCGCTTCGCACCAACAGCCTTGCCGTGAGTTTCGACAATCTCGAAGTGATTAGAGTAGACAGATAAGAGATCTTCTCATTTCTTCTCCTTTTCGTTTTTTAGGCGGCACCTCTTGAGGGGTGTCGCCTTTCCTTATTTTCATTATACTTTCATCGATGAGTACTAATACAGGCAATAGGGGAAAGGAGCGTCACAGCGCCCTTCTTGCGCCGCGGATAAAGGAGATCACAGAGAAGTCTGCGAGGCTGCTCCTCATTCTCACGAAGAACGTGCACTATGACAAGTGCATGCTCCGCGCAACCGGATTGGCCTTCGTAAGTCTCCTCTCGCTCGTACCCCTCACGGCATTCATCTTTTCTCTCTTCACCGGTTTCGGCGCCTTCGCCGAAGCACAGGCCCATTTCAAGGAATTCCTCATTCGCTTTCTCATCCCCACTCGGCAGCAGGAGATCATCGAATATATCGATCTCTTTTTAGAAAATGCCGGTACCCTCGGCATAGTGGGCCTTCTTGTTTTTGCTATTGCTTCGATCTTTTTGCTCAATGGAATCACAGAAAATATCAATGCCGTTTGGGGAAGTTCTTCCGCTATGGGACCGTTGAGAAAATTCTTTCTCTATATATCGATACTCGTATTCGGTACCCTTCTCATCGGGGTAGGATTCACCTTTTTTCATTCTCTAAGGAGCATGTTTTTCCATGGCCGGGAGATCCCTGCCGGCCTTTCGGCAGTCTACTTACTAGGTCCCAGTGCTGTTGTATTCCTCATAATCTGGCTTATTATCTATACCGTTCCGTCGACAAGGGTGCGAATAGACAGCAGTCTTATCGGCGCTTTCTGCGGCACTCTTATATGGGAGATTGCCCGTTTCGGTTTTCTCTTTTTTACCAAGTACGTTATTCGTCTCTCGGTTCTCTACGGTTCCCTCGCCTCAGTTCCCATTTTTCTCATCTGGCTGGCCATACAGTGGTTCGTAATACTGCTGGCCGTTGAGATCTCTTCTCTTCATCAATACCGCGCCTCGGGGCGGGTCGGTTTTCATGGCGGAGCCCTGCAGCCCTTCGCACAGATCCGCACCGGCTTAGACATCTATCTCGATATGGCCGAACGATTCTACAGAGGAAAGGAGCCCTGCAGCCTCCGCAGGCTCGCCCAGCTGCATTTTCTTTCACCGAACGATCTCGAGTTCTACCTTCGATTGCTGAAAAACGGCGGACTGATAAGCTATTCCCGCTCCCACCCCTCATTCGCGGTCATCAGCAAAGAACCGGCGATTACTTCGATGAAGGAGGTTTTTCACGTTTTGTTCGGAAGCGCACAAAGCCCTTCTCCCTTTGATGAGTCCTTCAACAATAACAAGCGGGTGGAAAATTTCTTTCATTCGGGCACCGACTCTTTCGAAGAAAGCACCGTCCTCTCTGTAGTTGCCGAAATAAGCGAGAAGAAGAACCTGGAATGATTTCAGAAGAAAGAATGTGGAAATGGTTTTCTTTCATCGGAGTATTCCTCCTCATCTCCTGCTCACAAGCTTCCGAATCGAATTCCGCTTCGAAGGACGTACAGGGGGAAGCGGCCATACTCATAGAGCTTGATACGGACACAAAGACAGTTCAAGCATTTGAGAAGCTTTCTGGAGCCGCAGGAGAGGCACCGGCGAGAATTCTTATCGAACAGGAAGGCTCAACCGTGTCGGGGGAAGCGACTTTCGAGATAGCAGCGCGAATTCTCTTCGGCCCCGCCTCTGGAACTGAGGGAATAATTCTCAAGCGCCGCTACTTCGCCCCGACGGCCTATATTTGGGAAGAAACCCACGATATCACTTGGGAAAAACTATCCGACCTCTCAGAAAAACGAATTCTCCCTATCGAGGAGATACGCCCGCCCCTAAAGGCCCTCACGATAGACGGGAAGGGAGTCGACGCACAGGACTATCCATTAAAGGAAGACTATGCGGCGCACCTCGAAATCGACACCGATGACCCTTCGCTGAAAGAGGAGCTGCACCGCTGGTTCGGGAAGCTGAAAGAAACCGCCGGAGAACTGCTTTCCGTCGAGCCGCCTGCGCTGGTCACCGTCGGCGGCGTCGGCGACATGATGGTCGGCAGGGGAATCGAAGACGCTCTCATCTCCCGCGGAGAAGAAGGACTCTCCTACATATTTTCCGATACCCTGCCCGTCCTTCGCAGCCAGGATGTTCTCATTGGGAATCTAGAGGGTGCCGTTACTCTCGGCGGAACGAAAATTTCTAAGAGCTATAACTTTAGATTTCGCCCCGAAGTTCTTCCCCGTCTGAAAGAGGCCGGCTTCGACTACCTCTCCATCACCAATAATCACTGTTACGATTTCGGAAGCGGCGGTTTTCTCGATACTCTGGATAACCTTGAACGTTACGAAATTCCCACTTCGGGGGCCGGAAGAACGATAGAGGAGGCTTACCGGCCTCATACGGAAACAGTTACAAAGGGAGGACGGAAGACGGAAGTCCGTATCCTCTCGGTCGCCGCCTATCCCAGGGAGCAAAACGGTTTCGACGGCCGAAGCCGGGCTTCGGTAAACGAAGAACGGCCGGGAATCATCTTTTCCGGAGCCCCGGCCCTCGAAGCCATTGCCTCCTTTTCTTCGGATGATTCGATAGATGTCGTTGCGGTCCACGGAGGACAGGAGTGGCAAAACTACCCCGTGGAGGATCAGGTCTCCTTCTACCGCAGCTGCATAGATTCGGGTGCCGATCTCGTTTTCGGGAGTCATCCTCACGTGCTGCAGGGGATGGAGGCCTACGAGGACGGCCTTATCGCTTACAGTCTCGGGAACTTTCTCTTCCCCGGGATGTACGTTATGCCCTTTGCCGAAGAGTCGCTTATTCTTTCCGTGGGTTTTGTCAATGGAAGGCCCCTCTACGTCCGCCCCTATCCTGTACGGATCGACAAGCGCCGCATAAGTCTCGACAAAGAAGGGAAGATCCTGCCGAGATTCTTAGCCCTCAGCAGACAACTGGCGCAATAGGCCTCTTATGAGGGGCTATACGGAGGCGAGCACCTCGTCGGCCTTCCCGTTTTTGATGCGGGCGTGACACTGCTTGCAGACCATGATCTTCTTTTCGTTGACCTCGTGTTCATAGAGAAGCTTTATTCCCGACCTCTTACATACCGGGCAGGCGCCTCTCCCCTTGCTCACTATCTCTCTAATACCGCTTCCGCGATGTGATTTAGACATACACTCTCCTTACCTGTCTCGTTGCATGGATCGTCACTATACCGGGGGGAGCCGAAAAAGTCAAGTTAAGCGGCCTCCACCAGCGATTCTCAGTTTGGAAGTCTTTAACTTCCAAACTGAGAATCTGCCTCATTTTCTTCGCATAAATTTTGTTTTCTAAACTGTTGGAGGCATATCAGAATTTCTGGGCCTCCACCTGTTTGCCGAAAATTCGAGCCAGCTTTTTGGAGGCCTGTGAAAGCTCACTGCGAATATCGACAGGCCCCTTCTCTCCCGCCATATCGACAATAATCCTCACAATGACCGCGGGAATTCCATGCAGAGCGGCCGTGTACGCGACGGACCAGTCCTCCATGTCTACGGCCAGGGCCCCGAACTGTTCCCCTATCTTTCGTTTTTCCTCTTCATCGTCTCTTCCGAGGAAGCGATCACCGCAGACGGTAAGCCCCTCCCTGCAGAGGACCGGGACTTGACCGAGAGCCGGGCCAGGTCCTTGGGCATGCCCCGCGCTCAAAACTTCTGCCGTCGAGCGTCGCAGCTCCCGGTCCAGCGCAATTTTCCCCGCCGATGAATGGGGAACACTCCCCCATGGGACCTTCACCGCTCGGGCATCCATGTCCCACTGAAGGGTCTCGGCTACAAGCAGCACCTCTCCCCACGTTATTTTAGTAGAGAGGGCGCCGGCAATACCGCCGCAGAGGATCGCAGTGGGGGAGAAACGATGAATGATCTCCTGCACCGAGAGAGCGGCGTTTACCTTCCCCACACCGCCGACGGCGAAAAGGAGGGTGTCCTCCGGTGCCGCCGAATGAGCAGAGGCGGTCCACAGTCGTCCGCCCGTCTTCAGAGAACCCGCTTGCACGGCGTCAAAACGCCGGACCGTTTCCCATATCTCCGCCTCCATCGGTGTGAGCACCAGGATCATCCCTGTTCTCCTTCAAACTCCTCTAACCACAGGGCGACGGCTTCGGCAAGCCCTCCTTCATCACAGGAAGCAACGGTACGGTACCTCTCCCTCAGTTCCCGCGGTGCGTTGGAAACGACAAAGGCACGTGAGGCCCATTCGAGCATATGCAGGTCGTTGTAGTCGTTTCCCGCCGCCGCGGTATCCTTGCGTGAAATTTCGTGCCGCAGTGAGATCCACTCCAGGCCCGCGGCTTTATTCGTCTTTGGAGGAAATATTTCTATCCAGACGCTTTCGTGATCGAGGGGAGAGGTGGCGCGGATCACGCTTACCCTCTCTCCCAGTGCGGATTCTATTCTCTCGACGGTTTGGGCACCACGAGGATCGACAATGAGGAATTGAGAGGCCCGTAATCCGGATAGGGCATTCTTTTCGTAGGGTTCGGCATGATCGCTATAGTGGTCTCTTCTGCGAAAGAAGTCCTCGTTGTCCTTTCCGCTGTGGTGATAGTAGAAACGGTGGTTTTCCGGTATCGGATGGTGGATCATGAAGTCGACGGAGGCTTCGAGGAGGTATTCGGCAACGGCGGCGGTTTCCTTCTCGTCGAACTCTCTGCTCATCAGCACCATTCTGTCATCCACTCTCATGACCCCCGCTCCAGAGGAAAAGACAACATACTCAACGGGAAATGTGTCGGTAATAACGGTAGAGAGAGAATAGAGCGAGCGGCCGGTGGCGATAACCCGCATCACCCTTCGTTCGGATAATTTTTCCAGTGCCCGGTAGTTTTCCGCAAGCACCCGTTTATCGAAGGTCAAGAGGGTGCCGTCGAAATCGGTGGCAAAAAGCCCCTTGTAACTCTCGTTCACACGCTCACCTTCCAGCGGATTTAAAAAATCGAGTAATTGCTGTCCGAAAGAGGAGAATTGAGCGTACCCAGCACCCGTTCAAAGAGAACCCCTTCCCTGTTCGGCAGCCTATGCCCGAAGGTGGCCCGAATCGAAAGCGAAACGAAGCGGACCGCCCTCTCGACCGCTATCGGCAGATTGTCCCCCTGCAGCAGAGCGCCGAGCAGCACCCCCGCGAAGAGATCACCCGTCCCCGGATAAAATGCCGGCACATAATCACAGATGACTCTCCAGAAGCGTCCGTCCTCCCTGTCGAAGGCCGTAACGGTGGAAAGGTGGGCTTGATCCACGGTCATGACACTGGTGATAATAACCATCTTTGGCCCCATTTCCGAGAGCCTCCGCATCCACTCCTTTAGCTTTTCCGGCTGAGCCTTTTTCTCGTAATCTTCCTCTAAAAGCAGGCAGGCTTCGGTATAATTAGGGGTGATAATATCCGCCTTTTCTACCAGGCGCCGCATTTCCCTGACCATATCATTACCGAAGGGGCCGTAGGTCTCACCGTCGTCTCCGAGGACCGGATCGACGAGTACCAGTTGGTCCTTTTTTTGAAAATCGTCGATGAATCGTCTTACTATCTCCACCTGATCGCTGGATCCGAGGAATCCCGAATAGACGGCTTCGAAATCGACTCCGAGCTTCTTCCAGTGGGCGGCAATTTCTTCCATGTGCTCGGTGAGGTCGAGAAAAAGGTAGTCCTCGAAACCGCCGGTGTGGGTGGAAAGGAGGGCTGTGGGGAGGGGACAGACCTGCATTCCCATGGAGGAAAGAACGGGAAGTATGATCGTAAGGGAGGATCTTCCGAAACCGGAAAGATCGTGAATGGCGGCTATTCTCGGTACCGGGCGCTTCATGGACGAATCATAGCACGGAAGCCCCTACCGCTTCCAGCACGCCGCTTACCACTTCGGCTTTTCATCGAAGGCCGCTCCGTGCTACAAAAGGAGCATGAAATACCTGGATCCGCTTTCCGGTTTTTTTATCGCCGATCCCGATACCGCACCTTTTGCCTCTCTCCCTCAGGCGCAAGAGGTGAGGCGGGAGGCGGAGGGCATGATTCTCTCCGCCTCCGGATGGCGGAAGATCTTCGCCGCCGACGGAGACCAGGAGAGCCGCACCGAGCTGGTCTCCCCGCAGGACCTCGCGTTAGCGGCCGCCGCGGCTTTCAGCTTTGCCGAGCTTCTCTACGAAAAGAGCGATACCGGCCGGCCGCGTGCGGCTGTGGCCGTCGACACGAGGCCGACGGGCCCGGCCCTCGCGGATATCGTCTGCAGGGTGCTCCTCTTGCGGAGTATAGAGCCTTACTACCTCTTCATTTCTCCGGCACCGGAGATTATGGCCTATGTAAAAACAAGGAAGGATATCGACGGTTTTTTCTACATTTCGGCAAGTCATAACCCCATAGGCCACAACGGTTTCAAGTTCGGATTCTCAAACGGAGCGGTAGCCGGCGGCGAAGAGAGCCGCAGGGCCATCGATATTTTTAGATCACTTGTCGAAGAAGGGAGCTTCCTCGGAGAGCTCTCCCCGCTCCTTTCCCGCCCGAAGACAGGCGCATATACGACATATCCATCGGTCCTGGAGAGCATCGGCGGTCGAAAGGCCGATGCCTCCGCTGCGTACGAGGACTTTACCATGACCGTAGCGGCGGGAAGCTCGGACCCGCAAAAGAGAAAAACCTTCTTCAGGAGTCTCCGGACGGGTATCCGCCGGAGCCCCCTCGGCATCGCCGCCGAGCTCAACGGCAGCGCCCGTACCAGGAGCATAGACGGAAATTTTTTAGGCCGTATGGGAATACGCTTTCGTTCTATCAACGAGCTCCCACGGAAGATCGTTCATCCCATCGTCCCGGAGGGAGAAAATCTGGACACGGCCAAAGACTTTCTTCGCGATCTGCACCGCGAAGACCCCTCCTTTCTCCTTGCCTATGTGCCCGACAACGACGGAGACCGGGGCAACATCGTCTACGTCGACGAGGAAGCTTCGGTCAAAGCAGTTGAGGCACAGGCGGTATTTGCCTTATCGGTACTCTCCGAGTTGGCCGATTTACGGCTTCGCTCAGGAAACAATGTCAAGGCGGCGGTGGTGATAAACGGGCCCACCTCCATGCGTATAGCGGAAATTGCCGAAACCCTAAACGTCGAGGTCTTTCGTACCGAAACGGGAGAGGCGAACGTGGTTTGCCGGGCGGAGGAGCTGCGCAGAGACGGCTACACGGTGAGAATCTTAGGTGAAGGGTCCAACGGAGGCAATATCACCCACCCTGCCACGGTGCGGGACCCCCTCAATACGCTTCTCTCTCTCATAAAACTTCTAAGACCCGACGGCGAGGGCCCCTTTTCCCTCTGGTGCCGTCTTTGCGGCAAAGCAGTTCCCCGCGGAAAGAACTTGGGACTTTCCGCATTGCTGGAAAGCCTTCCCTCCTATATCACCACGGGAGCCTATGAAGAAGAAGCTAAAATGCGGGTACGGAATACCCGCCACGATCTTCTAAAAAAACGCTACGAGGAAATCTTCCTCCGGCAATGGGAGAGAAGAAGAGAAGAGCTGCACGATACCTACGGTATTCTTGATTTTCGTGAGGAAAACTACGAGGATGGTCGTACAGTCGTAGGCTTTGGCCCGGACTTCCGCAGCGGAGAGGAAAAGGGAGGCCTGAAGATCGTTTTTTCCGACCGTGAAAAGCGAGACAGCGATTTTATCTGGATGCGGGGCTCCGGTACCGAACCGGTGTTCCGCGTCCTTGCCGATTGCCGCGGAGAAGACCGCCGACGGCATGACGATCTTCTTGCATGGCACCGGGCCATGATCGAGGAGGCGGACAACAACATCGAGGAGGAAGAGAAATGAGCATCCACATAGGAGCAAAGCGGGGCGATATCGCCGATACCGTCTTACTGCCCGGCGACCCATTGCGGGCAAAATACATCGCGGAGAACTATCTCAGCGACGCGAAGAGGTACAACGAGGTGCGGGGCATGTACGGATATACGGGCACCTACAAGGGGAAAAACGTTTCCGTTCAGGGTTCGGGAATGGGGATACCTTCGATTTCCATCTACACCCACGAGCTTATCAACGAGTTCGGCGTAACGCGGCTTTTTCGGGTCGGTTCCTGCGGAGCCCTGCAGAAGAATATCCGGATCCGAGACATGGTCTTTGCCATGGCCGCTTCTCACGACTCGGGGATAAACGAAGAGAGATTTCCCGGTATGACCTTTGCGCCGACGGCGGATTACGGCCTCCTCGAACGGGCGGTAGCCGAAGCGCGAAAGAAGAAGCTCTCCTTTCATGTCGGCAATATCTATTCGACGGACACCTTCTACCACGACGATCCGGAGGCATGGAAGCAGTGGGCCGCCTTCGGCGTTTTGGCAGTGGAGATGGAGGCTGCAGCCCTCTACAGCATCGCCGCCAAGCACGGCGTCCAGGCTCTCACCATCCTGACCGCCAGCGATCAATTGGTCACCGGAGAAGTCACCAGCAGCGAAGAGAGGGAACAGACCTTTACCGACATGATGGAAGTAGCCTTGGAAACGGCGGTCTCTTAAGCGGCTTTGCTTTATCCCTTCAGTCGATAACCGGCGGCTTCGCGAACGATAAAGCCCTCCCGTTCGAGCTCGTCCAGACAGGCATCAAGCCGTTCCGCCCCGCCGTTGCTTGTTGAAAGCAGCTGCTCATATCCGCGGTGCTCTTCGGTTAACAAAAGGCGCAGTATCCGTCCCCGCAGCTGCCTCTTAGAGCCCTCGAAGGCCGGCTGCAGGCGATAACCGCTGCTTCTCCTGTTGGGATTGGAGACTTTTCCCTTCAAATACACCCCATAGTCCATCAAAGCATAGTACCAGTGTCGCGGATTACGCCTGTCGAGGGTCTTTTCTATCAGGCTCAGTATCTCCCGGTCGGTAACCCTCTCGGCATCGGGAAAAACACAATGAATGAAGACCCGCCGGATATTCGTTTCTATAAAGACTGAAGGAAGATTGAACACAAAGGCCCGAAGCGAGCCTGCCGTTGCCGGCCCTATCATGGGAAGAGCGAGTAGGGCTTCGGTGTCCGAGGGGAGCCTCCCGCCGTCTTTCAGTACTTTTTCGGCTATCCGGCGCATTGCAAGGGCACGCCGGTTATAGCCGAGTCCCTGCCATGCGTCCAAGAGCCGGGCAGTAGAGGCGGCGGCAAGACTCCGGTAGTCGGGAAAACGCCGAAGAAAGGGGCCGTACTTATTCATTACCCGCTCGGTCTGAGTCTGCTGAAGCATGATCTCCGAAACGAGGATCTCATACTCCTCATCCGTTTCTCTCCAGGGAAAGCTTCGCCCCTCTTGCTCATAATGGCGCCAAATAAGGGCGCGAAAATCCGCTGTCTCGCGGCGATTAATTCCGGTCCTCCTCTTTTTCGCGCTTTTTCTTCACCTTCTGCGATTTTCGGCTTATCCGGTTCCACACCCCCGTCAGGCCCATGGCCTTCTTCATTTCCAACACTGTTTCCCGTGCCAGTTCCCGTGCCGCAAGCGTTCCGTCGAAGATAACCTCTTCGACCAATCCCGTCTGCTCCTGATAACTCTGCCGCTTGTCCCGCAGGGGATCGAGAAAATTGTTAAGTGCGGCGGCAAGCTTCTGTTTGACCTCCACATCCCCTACCCTCCCCTTGCGGTAGCGCTCCTTCAAATCTTCCACCTCTTCCTTTTTCGGATTGAAGATATCATGATAGATGAAGACGGGGTTTCCCTCGACATTACCCGGAATATCGGCCCGTACTCGGTTCGGATCGGTATACATGCCCGCCACTTTTTTCTCCACCATCTTCGCATCGTCGGAGATAAAGATGGCGTTCGAGAGGGACTTGGACATTTTAGCACTTCCGTCCGTCCCCACCAGGGTAGGAACGTCTCCTATCAGTACATCGGGAATGGGGAAGACCTCGTCATACATCGTGTTGAATTTTCGGGCAATCTCCCGCGTCAGCTCAACATGAGACTCGTTGTCTTTGCCAACCGGCACTATATGGGCCCGAGGCATGAGGATATCGGCCGCCTGAAGGACCGGATAACCGAGGAGTCCCAAGGGCATCTCCGTAAGGTTGGCCGACTTCGCCATGTCCTTTATACTCGGCAGCCTCTGCAGACGGGGCACCGTTACCAACATTTCGAATATGAGATCCATCTCGTAGACTTCGTGGACCGCCGACTGCAGATAGATATTCGCTTTTGCCGGATCTATCCCGCAGGCGAGGTAATCGAGAACCATTTCACAGGAGTTCTCATAGATCGCCTCAACGTCGGCCTTGGTGGATTTTGTGGTCATCATGTGGAGGTCGGCAATAATAAAGCTGCAATCGTACTCATCCTGCAGCCGTACTCTATTGGACAGCGAACCTACGTAGTGTCCGAGGTGGAGCTTTCCCGTCGGCCGGTCGCCTGTCAACATGCGTTTCTTTTCCATTTCGTACCCTCTTCGCGTGTAGTCGATCCCACTATAGCGATTTCACGGGAAAGAGACAACTGAGAGGATGGAGAGGTCGGCGAACAGAGCCGGAAAAATACCCAAGCTTCGAACCACTGTCTATATTTTATCTTTTTCGGGGGGCAGCGATTCTACCGGTCCCCGCGGCACATCTTCACCGGAAACTTTCCCGCCGCTCATCAGCACGCCGATGAAACGCAGCGGCGGAATATTGTCGCAGGTGATCTGAATTACCACCGTAATGGGCACGGCGAGAAACATCCCCACGGGTCCCCAAATCCAACCCCAAAAGATAAGAGAAAAGAGGATGAGGAAGGGACTGAGGTCCAGTCGCTGCCCCTGGAGCCGGGGGTCGAGAAAGTTACCGATGACCATCTGTATTGCGATCATGGCGGCCGAGACGGCCACTATTCTTCCGGCCAATGGATAGAACTGAACTATCCCCATCATGATGGTAATAATCACTACCACAATAGAACCGATTGAGGGAATGAAGTTCAGCAGAAAGGCAAGGACACCCCATACCAGGGCGAAATCCATCCCGATGACGGCCAGTGAAAAACCGACAAGTATTCCTGTTCCCAGGCTAATGAAAAACTTGAGGTTGATGTATCTTCCCACCTGCTGGTTTATGTGGTCAATAATCCTTCCTATTTGTCGTCCCGTCTCCATGTCGAAGGCCCTGGCGATCTTGTTCTTGAAAAAGGGTTTCTCCAGAAGGAGGAAAATGAGGAAAATGAGAATGAGAATAAATGAACTGATAAAACCAATGAGGGAGCCGGAGAGCATGACCAGATATTCTTTCAAGGCCCCCTGCCAGTTTATGTCCTCCGAAAGATTGACATCGATTTCGAAGCGTTCGCTCATCCATTGCGTGAACTCCCGGTTTAGCTCGATGAAACGCGCGGCATACTTCGGGTACTCGCGGATCAAGCTGTTTACGCTGGTTTGGAGAAAGAGAAAAATGAGGAAGATAACGCCGAAGAGCACAAGAATGACCAGAGCAATGGCGACGATGCGGGGAAAGTGGCTTCGGTCTAAAAAATTGACCAGAGGAGCAACGATGAACGAGAGAAATACGGCGATTATGAGGGGCAGGAGTATCGCTGCTGCGGCTTTGAATACCGCCCCCAACATGATTACCGTGACAACCGCTAACAGGCCTGTGGCAACACCCTGGTATTTCATTATGCACGAGATGGTAGCATATTTCTTATAGAGTTTATATCCGTGCAGTCCTTTTCTAACGGATTTTAAACAGGCGGTCCCAGAGACTCTGCCGTTTTTCCACCTCTCCGTAAAAGGGACCCATCGAGAGCAGCCTTTCCGAACGTTCCTTCAATAAAACCCGAGTGCGCTTCTCCAGCAAACGGCTCAGGCTCTCGATGAGTTGTTCCCGCAGGGCTGCGGCCGCGGCGGTAAAGTCCGCATGGGCTCCTCCCTCGGGCTCCTTTACGATTCCCTGAATCACCCTGAAGGAGAGGAGGTCCTCCGAGGTGAGCTTCATCAGTTCCGCCGCCAGCCTCGCTCGTGATGCATCCCGCAGAAGTATCGAGGCACAGCCCTCCGGAGAGATTACCGAATATACCGCATTCTCCAGCATATAGGTCTCGTCCCCTACTCCAATACCGAGGGCACCCCCGGAGCCTCCCTCTCCGATTACCACCGAAACGATCGGTACCTCTAAGGTGGAGAACTCCTTCAGGTTCCTGGCAATGGCCTCTCCGATTCCCCGTTCTTCGGCAGAGAGCCCGGGATAGGCGCCGGAGGTGTCGATAAAGGTCACAATGGGCCGGCCGAAGGTCTCAGCCTCTTTGGCAAGCCGGAGAGCCTTTCTGTAACCCTCCGGATGGGCCATTCCGTAGTTGCGGGTGATGTTTTCCTTGAGGTTTCTGCCCTTTTGCTGACCCAAAACGGTCACGGGCATGCCGTTGAACAGGGCGATACCTCCCACCATTGCCGGGTCGTCGCCGTAACATCGGTCACCCTTGAGCTCCATGAATTCCTCGAAAATCCGTTCCACATAATCTAAGGTCGTGGGGCGTTCGGGATGCCTGGCCAGGCCCACCTTTTCCCATGCGTGTACATCCCCGCCCCCGCCGAGCTTATCCTCCAGCCTATTGATGTCCTCGTAGAGGTGCAGATGCTCCTCTCCTGCGAGTTTCTTCAGTTCCTTGAGCTTGCGTTCGAAGTTCTTCTGCGCCATAGATCAGGCCCCCTCCTGCGGCGGTACATGCGTGTCGATGAGAAAGGCAAGACGCGCCTTCAATTCCTTCCGCTGTACCACCGCGTCCACAAAGCCCTTCTCCGCCTGGAATTCGGACCGTTGAAATCCCTCGGGAAGTTTCTGCTTTATGGTGGATTCTATCACCCGTGGTCCGGCAAAGCCGATGAGCGCACCGGGCTCGGCGAGAATCACGTTGCCGAGCATGGCGAAGCTGGCCGTTACCCCGCCGGTAGTCGGATGGGTAAGAACGATGAAGAGAGGCAGCCTCGCCCGTTCAAGAAGGGCGGCGGCGTGACTCGTTTTCGCCATCTGCATGAGGGAGAATATCCCCTCCTGCATTCTCGCTCCGCCGGAAGAGGTAAAGAGGACCACCGGCAGACGTTCCCGTACCCCGATCCGCAATAACCTGGCAATCTTCTCCCCCACGGCCACTCCCATGCTTCCGCCCATAAAGGCGAAGGACATGAAGCCGAGGGCGGCCCCGCGTCCTTTAATCTTTCCCAG
This sequence comes from uncultured Spirochaetaceae bacterium, assembly GCA_964594775.1. GTDB lineage: Bacteria > Spirochaetota > Spirochaetia > DSM-16054 > Sediminispirochaetaceae > CAYFVU01. The sequence continues at coordinate 22,741 of CAZQNO010000009.1, read as the reverse complement.
ACCGGCAACTATCGCCTCTCCGGCCCCGGTTTTTTCTCTTGCCTTCTCGAGCTTCTCACGGTATCCCGGAAACTGAAGAGGGTCTACCGACGCCAGTTCGGGATAGAGTTCGGTAAAGGTCCCCGGGTCTACGACAATCGGTATCCGCTCTTCGACCTTGAGGGGAAAGTGGTGAGAACATCCGGGACAGACGAAGAAATTTTCCTTCATAATCGAATCGTCTATCCGGCGATGACAGATGGGGCAGGAGTGCTTCCGCTCGATATAATCGCGTTCATCCCTCTCCGCTTCCCGCTTTCTCTCCAAACGGCTGCGCCAGCGAATCCTCGGGCCCTTGCTCCCGGGGCGCAGCTTCTCACTAACTCTATTAAAGAAGGCCATGACTTACTCCTCCAGAATCTTCGCTAGGTCGTAGGTCCCAAAAACACCCCCGCGGAAAATATTGCTGTCGATTATCCTCTTTTGCTCTTCGATATTCGTCGATATTCCGCCGATTCTCAGTTCGTTCAGTGCGCGGCCCATGCGGTTAACTGCACTGCGGCGGCTGCTGCCGTAGGTGATGAGTTTTCCCAGGAGAGCATCGTAGTAGGACGGTACCGTGTATCCCTGATAGAGGTAGCTGTCGAAGCGGACGTTCCGCCCTCCTGGAGGGAAAAACTCGCTTACCCTGCCGGGGCTGAGGGCGTTTATCCTGCATTCGATGGATGCCCCCTCCAAACCGATCTCTTCCTGACTCAACTTTAATGATTCTCCGCTGCAGGCGCGGATCTGTTCGCGTATTATATCGATTCCGCTGACGAGTTCGGAAACCGGATGTTCCACCTGAACCCGGGCGTTGACCTCCATGAAGAAGTACTGCTTACCGTCGAACAGGAATTCCACCGTTCCCGCGCCCTTGTAATCGAGCTTGGCGAAAAGCGTTACCGCGTCCCTGCACATCTTATCCCGCAGTCTCTCGTCCATTGCCGGTGAAGGGCTCTCCTCCACCAGCTTCTGGTGATTTCTCTGCAGCGAGCAGTCTCTCTCTCCGAGATGGATTACGTTCCCGTGGGTATCGGCGAGAATCTGCACCTCCACGTGACGGGGATTCTCCAGGTACTTTTCCATGTAGATGGTCCCGTCGGAGAAGGCAGTCTGTGCCTCGTGGGCGGCAATCTTCATGTTCCGCTCGAGACTCTCCGCATCCCGGACTATCCGCATACCCTTTCCCCCGCCGCCGGATGCAGCCTTTATTATCACCGGGTAGCCAACCTCGCCGGCAAAACCCTTTGCCGCCTTTAAGTCCTCGATAGAACCGTCGCTTCCGGGAATCACCGGAAGACCCGCCTCCGCGGCGGTCTTCTTGGCGTGGACCTTGTTTCCTAGAAAAGATATTGTGCGGGGCTCCGGTCCGATGAAGAGCAGTCCGGCCTCCTGCACCTTTGCGGCAAACTCCGCGTTCTCCGAGAGAAAACCCACTCCGGGATGAATCGCGTCGCAGCAAGCGTAGAGGGCCGCGGAGATGAGATTTCCTTTGTGCGTGTAACTGTCCTTTGTAGCGGGTGGCCCAACGCAGACCGCAGCATCGGCCATCATTACAGGCAGGCTGTCCGAATCGGCCTGCGAGTAGGCTGCAACGGTCCTGATCCCCATCTCGCGGCAGGTGCGGATAATGCGTACCGCGATCTCTCCTCTGTTTGCGATGAATAACGAGGTAATCATACCGCTCTACCTGCTTAGGAAAGGCGCTCTATTTCGAAAAGCGGTGTTCCATATTCTACCATCTGCTGATTCTCTACCAATACCCTGCCGATACGACAGGGGAATTCGGCTTCCAGCTCATTCATCACCTTCATTGCCTCGATGATGCAGAGGGTTTCCCCCTCCGCCACCTCCTGCCCCTCTTCGGCGAAGGGGGGCGAATCCGGTGATGCGGCACGGTAGAAGGTGCCGACGATCGGTGCATCGATCGTTTCCGTCTTTTTTTCCGCCGCTTCCTCATTTTCCGAAAGACTTCTTTTCACGGGAACGGCAGGAGCCGGCAGATCTCCCTGCTTTTTCAGGACCAGTTCGAACTCTCCGTCCTTCAATCTCATTTCGGCCAGAGCGCTCGAATCCATAGTATGCATTAATTCTATTATTTCATCCTTCTTCATCAATTCCTCCACCGCTTACCACGAGAGGCTACTATAAGTTGTTTTCGGTCGTCAACCGAAAAACCCGCTATTGACGATTTTTTTTCGGCCACAAACCGATAAATCCGCCGAAATGCGCGTATACCCCCTTGACGGATCGGGCTATGTATGGATTCTGTAGCATAATTAGTCCGTAGTTCGCCGAAAAAACTGGGAGGACTAGCAATGAATGCATATATTCGCTCTGTAGCCGCGCATGTGCCGCAGCGACGGGTAACGAACGATGAACTAGCCGAACAGATCGACACCTCCGACGAGTGGATTCGCTCTCACACCGGAATCGGCTCCCGCCACCTCTGCGGCCCCGATGAGGCGGCCAGCGATCTCGCCGTACCTGCGGCGCAAAAAGCATTGGAACGGGCGGAGATCGATCCGCAGGAAATAGATCTGTTGATTATCGCCACCGCCTCGCCGGACTATTTAGGATTTCCCTCCACCGCTTCTATCGTACAGGAACGGCTCGGGCTGCAGCATGCCGGGGCCTTCGACCTCGTCGCCGGCTGCACCGGCTTCGTCTACGGCGTGGAAACGGCATGCAGCATGCTCAAGGGCGGCAGCTTCCGCAATATTCTCCTCGTCGGAGTGGAGGCCCTCTCGAAGGTAACAAACTGGAAGGACAGGAACACCTGCGTCCTCTTCGGAGACGGCGCGGGAGCGGCAGTCATCTCTAAGACCGAATCGAACGACCGCGGCATGGTGGATTCTCTTTTAGGCTCGGAGGGTTCCGGAGCCCACTACCTCATAAGAAAGTCAGGCGGTTCACGGGATCCGATAGACCTCTCATCGACCCGCGAAGAGGATCTCTTCGTTCAGATGGACGGAAGGAAGGTCTACAACTTCGCCGTCCGGGTCAATACCGAGCTCATCTCCAAACTGCTCGAGAGAAACGCCCTTTCCATTGACGATATCACCTGGATCGTGCCCCACCAGGCCAATGTCCGCATCATTCAGGCCGCGGCGAAGCGTCTAAAAATTCCAATGGAAAAGTTTTTTCTCAACATCGAGGAATACGCAAACACTTCGGCCGCCTCGATTCCCATAGCCCTGAACGAGCTCAACGAATCGGGAAAACTCAATCGGGGAGACCTCCTCATGTTCATCGGCTTCGGAGCGGGTCTTACCTTCGGCGGCAATCTCATCCGCTGGTAAAGGGAGGGAATATGAAGAACTGTTTTCTGTATCCCGGACAGGGCGCTCAGTACCCCGGAATGGGAAAGGAACTCTACGAAGAGGACGAAGAAGTCCGTTCTCTCTTCGAACTCGCCTCTGAGCTGACGAAGAGGGATCTCAAGAAGATGATCTTCGAAGGTGACGAAAACGAGCTGAAGGAAACAAAAAACACGCAAATAGTAATAAGCTTGATGAATCTCTCCCTGCTGCGCTACCTTCGCGGCCGCGGTATAGAATCGGCGGGTGCCGCCGGCGTCAGCCTCGGCGAATGGTCCGCCTACGTCGATGCCGGCGTATTGGATGAGCACGATCTCTTTCCCCTGGTGCTCAAACGCGCAGAACTGATGAGCGAAGCGGCGGATGCCCATCCTAAACTCTCCGAAGGGAGCGCGATGGCCGCCGTCCTGGGTATGGAAGCGGAGAAGATAGAACAGCTCGTTGAAGAGATCGACGCCGCCTACCCGGCAAACTACAACTCTCCCGTTCAAACGGTTATTTCCGGATCGAAGGCCGGAGTGGAGAGGGCCGCGGCGGCACTCAAGGAGGCCGGGGCGAAAAGAGTAATTCCGCTGAAGGTCTCCGGACCCTTCCACACCCCGCTGCTGAAGAAAGCCTCTTCCCTATTCGCCGAGCTGCTCGAGGAGATCGAATTCCGCAAACCGAAAAAGCCGCTCTTTTCCAACGTCACCGGCGGCATCATTACCGATGCGGGGGAAATCCGCCGCAATGCATCGCTTCAGATAATCTCTCCGGTCCGGTGGACCGATGAAATGAGAGCCGTTCACGAGGCCGCCTATGAACGCTGCATAGAGTGCGGACCGGGAAAGGTTCTGTCCGGCCTATGGACGAAAATGCATTTCGACGTCCCCTGCATAAGCGCGGACGATCCGTCACAGAGGGAGCTCTTATGGAATTAAAAGGAAAAACCGCCCTCGTAAGCGGAGGATCAAGGGGAATAGGCGCGGCGATTGTGCAGAGGTTCCTGGAGGAAGGCGCCCGGGTATACTCACTCAGCAGAAGCGAGGGACCCTCTGCAAAGAAGTTTGCCGAAACCGCAGAGCAGACCGGCGGCCGGTTCAACTGGATAGAGACCGATATTTGCGACCCGGCGGCCGTAGAGAAGGCCCTCGATAAGATTCTCGAGGAGGGAGAGGTTGACATCCTCGTACACAATGCGGGAATCACAAGAGACGGCCTCATCTTCCGTATGAAGGACGAAGACTGGGAGTCCGTACTGCAGACCAATCTCGGCTCGGCCTTCAGGATTTGCCGCAGGCTGGCGCGGCCGATGATAAAACGCCGCAGCGGCTCGATCGTCAACATCTCCTCAATCGTCGGGATGGGAGGAAATGCCGGTCAGACCAATTACGCCGCTTCGAAAGCGGGCTTGATCGGCTTCTCTAAGAGTCTGGCCAAGGAGCTTGCCTCGAGGGGGGTGCGGGTAAACGTGGTAGCCCCCGGTTACATCGATACCTCGATGACCGAAGGACTTAAAGAGGAACAAAAAGCCGCTTTGACCGAGATGATAGCCCTCGGGAGAACGGGAAAGCCGGAAGAGGTGGCCGAAGCGGTGCTCTTTCTCGCATCGGAGCGCGCCTCATACATAAGCGGGCAGGTGCTGCCGGTAGACGGCGGTCTGAGCATGTGAGTTCGGAGGAAATGGAATGCAGAGCAGAAGAGTAGTGATAACGGGAATGGGGGCGGTGACTCCCCTTGGCAACGACGTTGCGACCTTTTGGAGGGGCATCAAGGAAGGCCGGTCCGGCATCGGTTTGACTACGAAGATCGACATACGAGAATATCCGTCGAAAATCGCCGGCGAGGTCCGCGATTTTGATCCGACGGATTTCATGGACAAGAAGACGGCACGAAAGATCGCCCTCTTCGCCCAGTATGCGATGGCCGCTACTGTCCAGGCAATGCAAGAGGCAGGCCTTTCGCAGGAATCGATTCCAAGGGACAGAAGCGCGGTGATCCTCGGCAACGGTATAGGCGGTTTCGAAACTATCGAGGCTTCCCACCGCATACTCTTTGACAAGGGCCCTTCCCGGATTCCTCCTCTCACCATACCGAAAATCATCAGCAACGAAGGACCGGGAACTATCGCCATGCAATTCGCCGTTCATGGACCCGCTTACACGGTGACAACCGCCTGCGCCTCCGGTACCGACGCCATAGGCCATGCCTTCCACGCGATCCGCGAGGGCAGATCGGATCTCGTCATAAGCGGAGGCACCGAAGCCTGCATCACCGGCTTGGGAGTCGGCGGCTTCAGCGCCTTAAAAGCCCTCTCGACCGCACGAAACGATGATCCGCAGAGCGCGAGCCGCCCCTTCGACAAGGACCGCGACGGCTTCGTCATAGCCGAGGGCGCCGGCATCCTCGTGCTCGAAGAGCTCTCCCATGCCCAGGAGCGCGGGGCCGTGATACTCGCCGAGATAGCAGGCTACGGCGCGACCAGCGACGCCTACCACCTCACCGCTCCCGACCCCGAAGGCAGCGGAGCGTCCAAGGCGATGCATTTTGCCCTAGCCGATGCGGCCATGAAACCGCAGGACATCGATTACATCAATGCCCATGGAACGAGCACTCCGACGAACGACCCAATCGAATCGAAGGCGATTGGTAATACCTTCGGAGCTCACGCCGAGGCGGTACGGGTCTCTTCGACCAAGGGCCTTACCGGACACCTCATCGGTGCCGCCGGTGCGGTGGAGGCCATCGCCGGTGTCATGGGTCTGAGGGACGGCTTCTATCCCGGGACGGCAAACTTGGAAGAACCGGGAGAGGGCTGCGATCTCAACTACGTAAAAGGCCGGGGTGAAGAAAAAGATATGAAGGCCTTCATGTCCAACTCCCTCGGCTTCGGCGGCCACAACAGCGTCATCATCATGAAGGAGTACCGTCAATGAGCGAAAGAGAGCAGCGCATTTACCAACTTCTTCCCCATCGAGACCCCTTCCTCTTCGTAGACAGCCTCGTCAGCTTCGACGAGGAGAGGATCGTAGGAAAGAAACACTACCGGGAAGATGAATTCTTTTTCAAAGGACATTTCCCCGGATACCCCGTGGTACCCGGTGTTATCCTCATTGAGTCTATGGCCCAGTGCGGAGGCGCAGGGGTCAGAGCATCGGGGAGCCTCGGCGATGAAGCACTCTTCTTCCTCGCCACGGTAGAAAAGGCGAAATTCCGCCGACAGGTTCGCCCCGGCGACGAGGTGCGCTTTGTAATAGAAAATCTCCGGGTCAGCCCGAAGACGCTGAAGCAGTCAGGGAAGGCATTTGTTGGAGAGGAATTAGCGGCGGAAGCCCAATGGCTCTGCCTCGTAGACAGCTCGGCAGGAGAAAAATCATGATCGAACCGAAAATTCGCGGCGCAATCTGCATGAACGCCCACCCCGCCGGCTGCGTGAAAGAGGTGAAAAACCAGATCGAAGCGCTTCGGGCCGCCGGACTGGAGCGGGAAACGGAAGGAAAGAGGCCGGGATCCCCGAAAACGGTTCTGGTTATCGGCGGGTCAACCGGCTACGGCCTGGCAAGCCGCATCGTCTGGGCCTTCGGCTATGGAGCCGGGACGATCAATGTATCATTCGAACGGGAGGCGTCGGAGAAAAAGTCCGGCACCCCCGGCTGGTACAACAACCAAGCCTTCGACCGTGAAGCAGAAAGGGCCGGCCTCTTCGCCCGCAGCCTTGTCGGCGACGCCTTCAGCCACGAGATGAAGGGAAAGATCGCCGCGCTGCTCAAGCAGGAAGGCCGTACGATAGATATTCTCGTCTACAGTCTCGCCTCGGGGCTCCGAATAGATCCCGATACGGGCGAAACCTATCGCTCCGTCCTCAAACCCATCGGCTCCGGCTACACCAGCAGAGGTCTGGAGCTAATGAGCGGCAAGCTCAGCGAAAGCTCCGTTGAGCCGGCTACTGAGGAAGAGATCGAAGCGACACGAAAGGTTATGGGCGGCGAGGATTGGAGCCTCTGGCTTCGAAAACTATCCGAGCGGGGTCTTCTCTCTCAAGGCTGCACTAGCCTCGCCTACTCCTACATCGGTCCCGAAGTGACACACCGGATCTACCGTTCCGGCACTATCGGACGGGCAAAGGAAGACTTAGAAGCTGCGGCGGCGGATCTTAGCCAAAATCTTCTCAATGACATCGGCGGAAGCGCCTATGTTTCAGTAAATAAGGCCGTTGTTACCAGGGCAAGCTCGGTAATACCGGCGGTGCCCCTCTATATCGGGCTCCTCTTTTCGGTCATGAAAGAGAAGGGGCTGCACGAGGGCTGCAGAGAGCAGATGGTCCGCCTCTCCCGCGACAGGCTCCTTGGGCCGCCGCCGGTGCCGACCGACACCGAAGGGAGAATCCGCATAGACGATTGGGAAATGCGAGAGGACGTGCAAGAAGAGGTTGCACGAAGGTGGCACGAGGTGAACGATGAGAACCTCAGCGAGCTGGCGGATATTGAAGCCTTTCAGCAGGATTTTCTGAGAATCCACGGTTTCGCCGTTCCCGGTGTCGACTATCGGCAGGACCTCTCCTACACGGACCTTCCGGATATAGAGGAAGGCTCCTAAAGCTTATTGAATCTCACAATCATGTGGAGCTTCGCCGGATTTGGCCGTCGGTTGAAAATGGCATGATCGATATCGCAGTGGTAGTTTATAAAATCACCGGCTTCCAGTTCGACTCGCTTGTTTCCCGCCGACACTTCTACGTTACCTTCAATAACGGTAAGGAACTCTTCCGTCCGCGGGAAATGCGGATTCGATTCGAGACTGCCGCCCGAATCGAAGGTGAGGAGGTACATCTCTAAGTCCTCCACCTGGCTGATGGGAGAGAGTACCTGTATGTGAACACCACCGTTTTCGGAGTCGATAACGGTGATTTCGTTTTTCCTGCTTATGTTGAATTTCCGCTCGAGCTCTCCGTCGATTTTGAGAAGGGTCTCGATTTCCACCTGAAGCCCCGTTGCGATTTTCCAGACGGTGACGACGGTGGGATTCACCTTGTCCGATTCGATCTGCGAGAGCATTGCCTTGGATACTCCGCTCTTGCCGGAGAGATGCCCAAGCGTCATGTTGCGCCTTCTTCGAATTTCCTGAATGTTCCGACCTATTTGAAAAGGCGGTATATCGCTCATTCACAAACCCCTCTGTCCCTTTGACGATCCCGTCGATGTTCAATATAATAAACAAATCTTTAGTACTAGACAATAGAGGCCGCGAAAAACCCATGGGAGAAATGCAGAAAAAGCTGGACCGTATACAGATTGTTCTAGTGGAGCCTCAAGACTCGGCGAATGTCGGCTCGGTCTGCAGGGCAATGAAGACGATGGGCATATCCCGGCTCTGCATCACGGGAAGGAAACGCGGCTATTTCCATCTCGACCGGGTATATGCCCCGGCGGTACACGCGAAGGAGCTCTTCGACAATGCGAGGTACTGTACCACCCTCGAAGAGGCGCTGGCAGATTCCGTATTATCGGCGGGAGTGACCCGGCGGCGGGGAAAGTACCGAAAGTACTTCTCCTATCTGCCGGAACAGTTCGTCGAAAAGGCCGATACGATCGCCGAAGGAACCGTTTCGATGGTCTTCGGAAGGGAGTCCAGCGGGTTGCGGGACGACGAACTCCAACTCTGCAGCACCGCGGTCCACATTCCCTCCTCTCCCCGCTTTCCCTCCCTCAATCTGGCGCAGGCCGTGCAGGTCTGTACCTATGCCTGCTACCGCGGATTCGGTGATGCCTTGGGCAGATATACTCCTATAGAGCGAAAACGAGTACAGGAGCTGAGCGACTGCGTCGTCTCTTCTTTGGACGACTTCGATTTCTTCAAACAGCAGGAGCGTGAGGACGTGCGGAGGCTCCTCACCGATGTCTTTACCCGAGCCTCGCTCTCACAAAGCGAATCGGTGAAGATCGAAAAAATATTTAAACGGATCAACGCTTTTGTGATTCATCGGCCGCCGTCACTTCGGTGAGCTCGGCGGAGCGGTACTGAAATTCGAAGATACTTGCCTGAATCGAATAGAAAATCAAGGGGAAAATGTAGTTAAAGAAGTAGGTCCTTTGATAGACCCGCTTCTCCCGGTGGGAATTTTCATAGTTCATCCACTCTTTGACGCTCTGCATGTACTGCTCGTAGGTGGTGAACTCGTAGACCGTACGCTCAGGCATATCGTCGACCTTTACCGTATCCTGCAGTCTTCCGAACAGTTCGAGGAGGTTGAAAAGAGAAAAATCGTTGTGTATGGCTTCGTTCGTGGCCTCTTCGTCCTCATCATGCCGGCTTTTGAGCTTATCGTAGAAGTGAGGCGAAATGATGGAGAGAATCTCTCCCTTACGGATATTGATTCCCCGCCGCTGAAAGACCGATTCGAGACCATTAATGACGAAGCGGTTTCCCCGGTAATACTTCAGCATCTCGATGATCCGCTGCGCTCCTTCGGCCTCCTTGTTGATGAGAAGATCGACCTGGTTCATGATCGCCTCGGGGAGGCCGGGATTGACCTGAACGCTGTAGGTATTGAAAACGGCGTTTCTCTTGTCCTTCAAGAGAACCGAGCAGAAGCTGAAGAGTTCGTCCATCGTGATGTTCTTGAAGCTGCCGAAGAGGGCTTCCGCTTCTCTCTTGAAACGCTTGTAGTACTCGTCCACCACTCCGATATCCTTCAAGACAGTGAAGAACTCTTCGGAAATCCGAAAACCGCCGATGGGAGCCGTAGCCTCCATCCTCTTGGCCTTGATTACCGGCACACCGATGATGTCCCACTGCTTGGCACCCTCGGGACCGAAATTCCCCACGGTGACCTCGCCGATATTAGCGCCGATGCGAATCCGTATCTGGAAGTAGGCGTTTATCACTTGGGAGAGGTCCGAGCTGGTGCGCATGGCTCCGATAATGGTAAAGGCTTGCCGGATGGCCTCCCGGGTGCCGGCATCTTCGTTGTAGAGAAAGCGGTCGTTCGCCTGATTGAAGAGGAAGGCCACTCGCTGCATCTCGATGCAGGTGTAGAAGAGCTCGCGGGCGATGTAGCGCTCCTTCTCCACCTTATCGAGGGACTGCACCTCCGGGTCGATGGTGCCGCCGAAATGAAACATGAGGCTGTCGCCCTCGATCTTATTGAGAAAACCACCATGGCGCTTGAGCACGTGGTTAAAGGCGGCATAGAGACCGTTGAGGACGATCTGATTTTCGTTCGGACTTAAAAACTTCGAGAGGTAGGTATAATCGGCGATATCGATGAAGGCTATGCCGACAAATTGCTCCTCTGTGGATGAGGGGATTTCTCCCTTTTCGAGAATGGCGGTAACGAGCTGTTTAGGAAGGTAGAATTCCTCTATTCTTTTTCTAAAACTTATCTCTTGAGAGGCCTTTTGGAGTTCCAAAGCGGCATCCTTCCGGCGGATAAACTCCTGCAGGCGCTGGAGTTCGGAGTCTTCTTTCCCCCCGGAATGAGCTCTTAGAGATTCGACTATCTCTCGAACCTCCTGTATTCTCTCATCCTGCGAATCTCCCATACCGTTGTTCTTCAAGAGTTCCTCGAGGTAAAAAACGGCATAGTCGGGGGTTTCGGAAAAGCGGCGCGATACATCCTTCGCATGTTCAAGTATTTGATCGGGAGAAAAAACTATGTGACCGCTGTGGGGTTTTACCACTTCTTGATTATCCATCTCTTCCATGTCTTCATTTTAGCATGTTTGGGAGGGCGATGACAGCCCGGCAATTATCATTTTATCTGTACACGGACCCTTTTTTATGCTACATACAGGAAAGGAGGGGAGGAACATGTCGGTGGTGATTGCAGTTGTCTCGGGTAAGGGGGGCGTCGGAAAGACGACAACGGTGAGCAATCTCGGAATCTACGCGGCTCGAAGCGGAAGGCGGGTAGCCGTCATCGACGTTGATCCGCTTTCCGATATCGCCGAACTATTTGACCTGCCGAAGAGTAAAATCGAATCTATTCCTGACAAAGTCGATCCGACCCTGGACATCGAATCCTATCGTTTGCGCGTGTTCGAAGGCTTGGACCTCCTCTTTCCCCGAAGCACAAAGGGCGGGAAAGAAAGCGGCGAGCTTTTCGATTTCCTGGAAAAGCACATGCAAAACAGCCTCGAGGAGAATTACGACCTCATTCTCCTCGATATGCCTGCCGGTTCGGATGAGCGGGAAAACAGAGATTTTCTCAAACTCGCGGAGAAAATAGTGCTGGTGACCAATCCCGACCCCGCCGCCCATGTGGCCGCGGGTAGCTACCTGTCCGCAGCCGCCGACATTCTCAAGGAGCTTACCGTCTACCTCTGGCACAACCGCTACCGTGGAGTAGAAACCGCTTCCTTCCGTCCGAACGACGTGATAGGAAACTACAACCGCAACATGCCGGAGGAAGAGCAGCTCTCGGCGGAAGACTTTACCATCCGTCACGCCGCCTTTATTCCCGACGACAGCAGCCTTGACCTCCTGCAGGGAGGAGTGGCGGTGAGACTCCAGCTTCTTAGAAATCTCGCCGTTTCTCTCGATGCTCTTCACGAGGAAATCCTCGCTTCGATCCCCCTCGAAATAGATCTTTCTCCGCGCTTCAAATTGCTCCTGCGTCTCTTTCTCCGCAACCGCAGCAAGGGAGCAGAGTCGGAGTCCCAGCTCAAGGACTTCGGTTCCTACCTCAAAAACATCATGGGAATCGCCTCCCAGGAGAGGGAGATACGCGCTGAGGAAGGGAATTTTCCCGAATCGACCCCTCTCTTCAGCCCGGAACAAAAGCAGGCCCTCAAAAAGTATTTCATTCGCTGCAACGATAACCGAAGCCGGGCACAACTCATCAAGGCGCGTCTGCTCGTAGCTCGGAAACTCGAGAGAGAAGAGCACGGCGCATCTCTTTTCGCCGCAAACAACGGGGCTTCTCAGGATCCGGGCGGCGCCGTAGACAGAGAACTCAGCGCCCTGCTGATGTTCCTCGAGGAAGAGGTGGACCGTATACCTGCAATTACCAACCAATCGGGGCTCATCCTCTTTTATTTTTGCCTCTACAAGCTCCTGCAGTCCGATTCGGTGAAAGAAACCCTCGACGCCTTTGTCCCCAAGCGGAAGGAAAACGGCCGTCAGGTACGAGACCGGCATCGGCAGATCATGCGCCTCGTGCAGAAGACGCAGAACTACCGAAAGGAGTACCTCTCACTGATTAGAAAACTCCTGCCTTTGATCATGCGCCAGGTAGAGGTGATGAGCAGGACCTTCGAGCTGAAAAAGCTGATCTTCCGCAAGGAGGGGAAACCGGCGAAGGATGTCTACGCAAAGCTCACCAGTAATTTCCTTCATGAAGCGATAAACAGCGGACTCGGCGTGGTGGTGAGCTTCGGCCACCGTCCGGCCTCCCGGGCCTTCGAAGAGGCGGCCGAGAGCCTCATGCTTCCTGAAGATCGGCAGCCTTCGTAAATTTTCAAAAAAACCCTTGTCCTTTCGCCCTTCAACTGCTACTATACATCAATCAAAATCTTTTCTATCGATAAAAAGCGTGTGCTTTATGAATAAACTGCACAGTATCCCACTCCCCTCCCTTCGAAGACTCCCTCGCTATCTCAACGTTCTCGAAAAATTCCTCGAGGCGGGAAGAAAAACCGTCTCCGCCACCGATATTGCCGAAGAGCTCGATCTGAAACCGATTCAGATAAGAAAGGATATGGCTTTTACCGGCATCGCCGGCAGACCGAAGATCGGTTACCCCACCGAGACGATAGTTACCAGTATCCGGGACTTTTTAGGCTGGAACCATAAAACCAAGGCGGTGCTCGTGGGAGCCGGATCCCTCGGAACCGCCCTCACCGGTTTCGAAGGATTTACCAGGAGGGGCCTGCACATCGTCGGCATCTTCGACAACAAGGCGTCGAAAATAGGCAGCGAGGTCTATGGACTAAAAATTCGCCCCATCGAGACCCTGAAAGAAACGGTTCAGAGGGAAGGGCTGGAACTGGGTATCATCGCCGTGCCGCAGAACCATTCACAGACGGTGGCGGAGCAAATGGTGGAAGCGGGAATCACCGCCATATGGAACTTCTCCCCGGCAGAAATCCATGTCCCCGGCCATGTGCTGGTCAAACGGGAAGACCTGGCCGAAGGCTTAGCCGTTCTCTTCGTTCGGATGCAGGAGAAGGAGCTCTACGGTTAACACCTATGCCGTTTAGTCTTTCTCACCGACAGCCCCGCCGCTGCGGTCTTCGGGCATCATTACCAGTTCCAGCCGCACGGCGCCGTCGAGATACTCCTTGGCAGCTCGGCCGAGCAGGGGAGCAGTTACTCGTTCGATGCGCTTCTCCTTTTCATGCAGCCGCGAAACCGGCAGATCGAATCGATGCGCGGCGGCAAGGAGTCCCAGCCAATAAGAGTTCTCCTGTCTCTCCCGATCGAGTTCACTCTTCTGCTTCTCTCTGACCTTAAGCGCCTCATCTTCAAAGACCGCGCCGCCGATGACGGCCGAAAGTTCTCTCTCCACGACGGCCACGAGTTCCTCCACTCTCTCCGGCTTGCAGCTAAAGGATATCCACAGCGCATACTCCTGTTGGGGATACTTGTTTGCCGCACTAGAGACCCCTACGCCGTAACTGCCGCCGGCATCTTCACGTACCGCCTCTCTCAGGCGAATGTTCAGCAGATCGACAAGAGATACAAGTTCGTGGTTTTGTTCCAGTCCCCAGTCATAATTTTCCGTATACACGAGGGTGACACGGCTCTTTTCCTCGGATCCCGCGAAAACCCGTGCCTTTGCCGATTCGCCGGTGAAGCCGACTCCGTTGTCCCGCCAGGTCTCTTGTTTCTTCACTTTCCCGTTCCCGCCGGCCAAAGCGCCGAGATAGCGGGAGGCAAATTCCTCTATCTTCTCCTCTTCTATGTTTCCCACGAAGAAGAAAGTGAAATCTCCTGGGCCGGCAAAGCGCTCGCGAAAGAGGCGGAAGACCTCCTTTATCTCCATATCTCTCACCTCATCGGCATTCAGCGCAAGGGTCCGCTCGTTTCCGTCAAAGAGCAGCCGGGTCAGTTCATCACGGTAGACGATCTGGGGATTCTTTCGGCGGTTCTGTATGGCCGAGGCAAAGCGTTTCCGGTAGGCGCGAAACAGGGCCTCATCTTCCCGCAGATCGGTAAAATAGAGGTAAAGGAGCTGAAAGAGCAGTTCCAGATCCTCGGGGCGGCTTCCTCCGCTGAAACCCTCGCGGTATCGGCCTATATAGGGCCGCAGATCCACGTTTCGTCCGGCCAGCAGCTTTTCCAATTGAACGGGGCTGAAACCGCCTAAGCCGCAGGCGTCGATGAAATTAGGGGCATACTTTGCCCGGTGAATATCCTCCGTCTCAAGCAGGGAATAGCCCCCCTCACTGAAGGCGGAAAAACGGATCTCGTCGTTCTTCAATTCCGTCTTTTTATAGATTATCCGCGCCCCATTCTCCAATTCCATGCGGTGGTAGTCCCCCCTTTGGAAGTAGTCGCGGCTAATTACGGCTCCGCCCTCGGGCATCTCGCCGAGAAGCGAATCTCCGGTAAAATCGTCACGGTAGGGAGCTATTTCCGCCTTCGAAACCTCTTCGACGATGCGGCCGATCTCCTCTTCGGCCGGATAGCGAAGCCCTTTTTTTTCCGGCCCCGTTACCACGATTACTCTATGATCTCTCTTTACCCGATCCCGATGGAGCCTCTCGATCATTTCCACATCGATAGCAGGCAGCACCTCTTGGAGGGTCCGCCATTCCCATTCTCTCCCGGGGGAAACTTCTCCGGCGAGAAAGTGACGAACATATTCTCTTGCGTAAATCGATGATTCGGTCTTGTCGCGCTCGTTATATGCCTTTTCCATGGCGCTGGAGAGTTCCTTTTTCGCCCGCTCCAATTCGGTTTCGCTAAAGCCGTAGAGGTCCGCCCGCCGCTCCTCCATAAGGAGTCGGCGTATTCCCTCCTCGATATCCCCCTCATAGGCGAGAGCCGCGTAGACCGATGCCGTTTTCCCGCGTACCAGCGGCCCCCTGGAGAAGTAGCCCTGAATGAAGGGCGGATCCTCCCCTCTTGCCGCCTCCCGTAGTCGACGGGAGATCATCCTCCCATAGAGGGACAGGGCGAGGGCTTCTCTATACTCATCTTTCGTTCGAATCTCTCTACGATCGCTCAGGGCGAATATTCGGATTGAAACCGAACCTGCCTCCAAATCGGTGGCAACTACGCTACGGTCCTCTTTCGGCTCCGGTATCTCGAATTTCGGTCTCTCCGTCTTCTCCTGCATCCGTTGGGGATCCGCATCTTCTTCGGAAAAAATTTCGATCAAAAGCGCTTCCATTTTCTCCGGATCGATGTCTCCCACCAGCACGACGGCCATCAGTTCGGGCCGATACCAGCGGTCGTAAAAAGCCAAGAAACGCCCCCGCGGCGCCTCTTCGACCACTTTCATCAACCCGATGGGAAGTCTCTCGGCATATTTCGCGTCTCCCGCCAAAACGGGCCACCAACGCTCCCGCAGACGGGCCGAGGCGCCCCTTCCGCTGCGCCACTCTTCGACGATTACTCCCCGCTCTTTTTCAATCTCCTGCAAATCGAAGCGTATATGGAAGGCCCATTCCTTGAGGATGCCCAATCCCCTCTTCACTATCTCCGGATCATCTACGGGGAGGTCGAGGGAGTAGACCGTTTCGTCAAAACTCGTATAGGCATTGATGTCCGGGCCGAAACTCATGCCGATGCTCTCCAAATAGTCGACGAGACTGTTCTTGTCGTAGGCCTCTGTCCCGTTGAAGGCCATGTGTTCGATAAAGTGGGCGAGCCCCCGCTCGTTCTCCTCCTCGAGGATGGAACCGGCATCTACCGCAAGCCTGAGCTGAAGACGTCCCTCGGGCTTTTTATTCTCTCGGATGTAGTAGCTCATGCCGTTTTTCAGCCGCCCCCGCCGCACCTCAGCATCGAAGGGAACCGGCTCTCCGCCGGCGGGGCCCGCTCTCTGCGCCCCACTCGCTCGACTCGGCGGCGAAGGGAAGCGGGCACAGCCGGTAAGCATGAAACCGACGAGAAAAAGAATGAGGCCCGCCGCAGCAACGACGGGCCGCTTTGCATGCTTCTTTCGTGTTTTTCCGTCCAAATTCTTGTTACGAGCCAAAATCCGGATCAGCCTGTCTTTACGTCTATCTTTCGAGGCTTCACCGCTTCTTTGATGTAGAGGGCGAGATTGAGCACCCCGTTGCTCATCGTCGCGTCGACCTTCTCGCGGTCGATGGTGTCGTCGATGGTGAAGACCTTTTCGTAGTCTGCGCAGGCCCGCTCCCGGAGAAGGAAGTAGCCGCTTTCGTCTACCTTGTCGCTGCGCACCGCCTTTATGTGGAGTTCGTCGTTATCGAGACGAATGTCGATATCTCCCTTCGCTACCCCGGGCATCTCCAGGCGGAGAAGGACTTTGCCGTCCTCCTCGCGGATTTCGCTCAGGGGAGTGACACATCTGCTGCCTTCCTCACCTCGTTTCTCGATCTCTCGGTTTTCTCTGTCTCTGCTCTTATCCGCCATGGTAATCCTCCTTATTTCACCTTTACTTCGATCTGCTTCGGTTTCTTGTCTTCCATCTTCGCGAGACTGATGCTGAGTACGCCGTCCTTCATGGAAGCGTCCACCTTGTTCGGATCGACGATCTCCGGCAGGGAGATGGTCCGCTGAAAGGAACCGCTCCACGTTTCATCGCGGTAGCTCTTGCCCTTATCCGTTTCCTTCTTCTTCTCCCCCTTGATGGTCAGCACACTTCCGGCGATGGAGAGGTCTACGTCTTCCTTCTTGATACCGGGAAGATCGCAGTAAACGACTATTTCATCGCTCTTCTCCACCACATCTATGGCCGGAGACACGTGCCGATCGAATAAACCGGACATTCCTCCGGGATAATCGAAATCGAAAAGCCGGTTTATCTCGTTTTGCAGACGGGAAAATTCTCCCGTTGGGTACCACATCCCTCGATTTTTCGCTAACTGATTCATAGTATCCTCCTATCTCATAGAAATAGCTTTCGTATATATTATTGCAAAAAACGTGCCAATCTTTTATATCTAAGATAACTATATATATAGTAATAATTTATATACTATCCAGATTGAAAAACGAAAAGAAGAATCGACCGCTTTCTGTGTCATTTTTTCCACCGGCGTTTTTTCATAAAAGAGCATTGTTTCTTTTTGACCCATTTCACTAATTCGGGCCGCCGAACTTGTAATTTTTCCTCCCCGCCGCCTATAATGGGAATATGGAAGGGATACACGCCTATACCCGCTGTAAAACCTGTGGAAAGTACATTCAGCGCACCGAAGTCTATCATGATCAATTCTGCAGCAGAGAATGCAGCATGAAGCGGCTACGATGCCGAAGCTGCGGACGTTACTACAGCCTCGAAGAATCCGAATACGAAGATTTCTGCTCGCAGCAGTGCCGGGACGGATACCGCATGCCGCTGCGGGAGATCGATATACCACATTTTGAAGGAGAAAAATGATGAATCTGATTTTTCTCGGTCCTCCGGGGGCCGGAAAGGGTACATTGGCAGCGAGAGTAAAGGAGGCTTATTCAATTCCTCACATTTCCACCGGCGATCTGTTCCGCGATGCCATACGGAACGAAACGGAGCTGGGCAAGAGGGTGAAGGCCATTCTCGATTCCGGTGATTTGGTCCCGGACGAGGTGACTGTCGAAATGGTGAGAAGAAGACTGCAGGAGAAAGACGCACAGAACGGCTTCATTCTCGATGGATTTCCGCGCACCATTGGACAGGCCGAATCGCTGGAGGATTTCGCCCGAATCGACGCGGTAATAAACCTCATTGTGGAAAAAGACCTGCTCATCACGCGTCTTTCGGGCAGGCGGATAGCAAAGCAATCCGGCCGGGTATATCACATCCACTACAATCCGCCGAAAGTCCAGGGGAAGTGCGACGAGACGGGAGAAAAACTCATCCAAAGGCCGGACGACAAACCCGAAGCCATTGAGAACCGCCTCGAGGTCTACCGCACACAGACCGAACCACTAATCGCCTTTTATCGGGAGAAGAATATCCTTCATGATGTGGATGCCTCTCCCTCGCCGGAAGCGGTTTACGATTCACTGCGGCCGTTCTTAGACGGTCTCTCCTGATTCTCTTCGGCAGACGGCTCTATACCGTATTCCTGAAAAAGCTCCCTTATCCTCACCGGATCGAGGAGGGAGGGAAAGGAGTAGAGCCGCGCAAAGGCCTCATCATCTCTATAGCCCGCTTCCACAACCTCCCTTAGGCTGCGCATACCCCTCTCGTAGTCCTCCAAAGCGGTGAGAAGGAGGAAGGCCTGCTCGTAGCGAATCCGGCCGGCCTCCTTCTCGTCGTCGCTTCGCGAGAGTATCTCGTCGTAAATCTCCACGGCTTCTGCGTAGAGCTCTTCCCTTCGATAGGCGGAGGCGAGCTCCTCGCCGAGTCCCGAGAGTACAGGGTCCGCCTCGTAGGCACGTTCGAGGTAGGAGATTCCCTCTTCTTTCCCCAGAGCAAGGGAGGCCCTTCCCAATAAACGGAAAATTTCCGCATCGGCCTGCTCATAGTCGATACATTTCTCCAAGAGCCCGCAGGCGCCCTGCCAATCCTCCCGTTCCTCTTCAATGAGGGCGGCGTTGTAACGAATATCGCAGTCTGCCGGGTTCTTCTCCAGAATCTCCCGATAAATTTTGAGGGCGTCTTCATTTCTTCCCTGCTGCACATAGACCCAGGCGAGATTTTCCATTATCAAGAGATTTTCGGGGTCTTCTTTGAGGAGTCCGGTCAATCGCAGCCGCGCCTCTTCGTACTCACCCCCCTGCACGTAGACCCGGGCCATCTGATACCCGGCCCTCCGGAGGGACGGGTCGAGTTCCATCGCCCGCAGGTAAGCCTCACCGGCCTTCTCCCATTCACCCAACTCGGTATAGGCGTTTCCCAAATTATAATAGGTCTCGGCCAGCTCCAGGGTCGTCTTTCGATGAACACAGCCCGACAGGAAAAACAGAATAAGAATAATACCAATCGCGGCTATAGCTTTGTGTCTAAAAGGAGCTGTTCGGTCTCCTTCTCTGCGGCGGCGAAAACTCATCATCAGTAGCTCCCCAGGACAGTCTCTTCGATCTTTCGTACCTGGGCGCGGTAGAGCTCGGAAATTCCGGCACCGTAGTCGGCGATAAGCTGAATAATGTTGCGGGGCATGTCGTCGGCGTCCCTGCCGTTGAGTCTGTCCCCTGCATCCCCCAAGCCAGGAAGAATATAGGCCGCATCGTTGAGGACAGGATCCATCCAGAGGGTGTAGACTTTGACGTTTTCGAGGGCCCGTACTATACGGACGGCGCCCTTGAGAGCCGATATGACGTTAATGCAGCCGATAGAACGGGGTTTTACCCCCTTTCCCAACAGATACTTAACGATGGTAACGAGACTTCCGCCGGTGGCGTTCATTGGATCGGCGAAAATGAGGTCTCTGTCATGCAATTCATCGAGATCGAAGAAGGATTTTTCCAGGTCCAACAGGTACTCCATGTTGTGCTCCTTCTTAGAATCGTCCCTTTTTATCTTGAAGAGGGCGAAGGGGCTGACGTAATTCGAAGAGGAGTATTCCTGGATCTCCTTGCTCATGATCATCGAGGGAAGAAGGGAGCCCCTGAGCATCACACACATGACCGTATTGTCGATTGCCTCATCCACGTCGGGAATTTTATGCACGGCGTAGTTCTGCACCGGAACGGTCACCGGCGTTTCGGTAATGAGATAGTTTTTCTTTTTCGTCACTCTCTCGGTAAAGGCCAGGTTGAAGAGAAGTTCATAGGCCCGCTGTATGTAGTAGACAAACTCATGGTGCTCCGTCTTCACGTTCCGCAGCTTCGATATGAGCCGGGAGGCCTCTCCATGGACCTCCTTCGGCGTGTCGAAGCAGTAAACGTGCAGGTCTTCCTCCTCGGCGACGATCTGCTGCATCAGTTTTCCCATTTCGTCGTAGAGGCCGATAAGGTCCCGCTTCGCACCACTCAGCCGCTTCTCGTTATCCGTTCTGTGTATTATATCGAAGGAGGAAAACGCCCGCCCGTACAACTCATCCATCCGGCCGAGGTGTTCCTTGTCCTTTTTATTAAGATATCCGTCCAAATCCGTCGCCTTCAATGTGACAATACTGTCCGTTTCGATCATATATCCTCCTCTTAGCACCGTATTTTATCAGAAAATACCACGGCTTTCCTTGTTTTTTATACTTACTTGCAATATATTACCTTAATAATATATTCATAGTAAGGAGTCTTATATGAAAAAGAAATTACTCATGCTCGTCTTCATAGTGACAACTGTTTCAGTTGTCATGGTTGGCGCAGCGCCTCTTAAGGGTATGTCCCTCAACGGATCGACCGGCCTGGTAAGCATACCGACCGGCAGGATCGGTTGGGAGAGAACGGCGGACTTCGGCTTCGATCTCGGCTATCATGCAGTGGTGGAAGAGGAAGTGACAACTCATATCCCAAAGATGTCCATCAGCCTCTTCAAGATGCTCGAATTGGGGGCGGCACACGACACGCAGGAGGAGTCGGAAGACTCGGACACGATCATCCACGGCAAGATCCAGCTTCCCATCAAGCGCGCCACCGCAATCGCCATCGGCGGCAACGCACAGATGCTCAAGGAGAACGACGTTGAATCCAATTATCAACAGCTCTACTTAGCCGCCACCTATCCCGGCGACTTCTTCAAGATGCCCGCCGAGACGACATTCGTCATAGGTAAGACCTTCGGAGAACACGCCCCCGACGACGCCATCGACTTCGGCATGGGTTTCGACCTCCTCCTCTTCCCCGAGGTCTTCCAGGGCTACATCCACTGGATCAACGACTTCTCCAACTTCTCCTACAGCGTACAGCCTATTGGTGCCGATTCGACCTTCCGCGGTGTGTTCAACACGGGTATCCGGATCGACCTGGCCAGCATCCCCGAGTTCTCCAAGTTCAAATTCGCAGTAGACGCGATAATTACGGACGCACTCGACGCGAACAGGGCCTTCGCCCTCGGCATCGCCTTCGGCGCGGCGATAAAGTAGGAATTTTGCAGGCGCCGGCCTTTAGCCTTTATGGCCGGCGCTTCTCGTCTGCGTTCGTCGAATACTCTCAAAAATTTTTTCGCAAAAATTCTCAATTTCTCATAATATCTTTTGCATTCTGCTTCGCCCGCTAGTATAATGGACTCATGAGTGATTATGATGATATTTATGCAGACAGCGGCGAAGAGGGTGCCGAAGAGCAGCATCTCGTGTTTTCTGCTGTTGACGTGCATTTTGCCCTTCCCGTTTCGAAGGTCCGAGAGATGCTTCCCGTTCAGGATGTCATTCACATTCCCAACGCTCCTTCTTGGGTGCGAGGGGTAATAAACGTCCGCTCGGAGACCTTTCGTCTCGTCGATTTTCGCAAACGGGTCGGTATGACGGGTCTGGAGGACGAGGAGAACGCCCTCATCGAACAGCTTGAGCAGCGGGAACACGAGCACAAGGTCTGGGTGGACCAGCTCGAGGAAGCGGTGAACAGCGATGAACCCTTCGAAGGAGAATTAGATCCCCATAAGTGTAAATTCGGCCATTGGTACGACCACTATAAGGCGGACAGTACCGAGGTCGCCTTCGAGTTGAAGAAATTCGATAAACCGCACAAACTGATCCATCAGACCGGCGAGGATGCGCTGATGCTCAGGGAAGAGGGAAAACGAGAAGAGGCGGTTGAGCTGATAAAATCCCGCCGAGAGGGAGAATTGGCCCGCCTTATCCAGCTTTTCGAAAACCTCAAGCACTATATCAAGATCGGCAGGAAAGAGGTTGTCATTCTTGTCGACACGGACGACGAAAAGTTCGCCGTTGTGGTAGACAAGGTAGAAGTCGTCGAATCCCTCCGGATTGCCCAGGAATCTACCCTCGCCTCTTTTCAAAGCGATACCAAGGGTTTCGCTCGACACTCGAAGGTCGCCCGCCGGGAACGGGAGGAGGAGATCGTCTATCTTGTCGAACCGGACTGGATCATCCAAGGTGCTGAGGGAGTGAAGACTCCGGTGGCCTAAGACTGAGCCGCCCGACACGCCTATTCTTTCCGAAACTGCCCTGCTCAAGCCTAGAGAGTTCTTCTCGTTTCACCGTCGTCGGCCGTTTCCCTATGGCGCTTCCTTTTTATGGAAAGGCGAGTAATCATATCTTTGCGAGGATAGCCGATCGTTCCTCTGAAAACAAGCGCTCGCTAAACTTTCTTCGTCCCATGTGTGCTCCGACCGGGTCTGCCCGCTTTCCGGGCCGAAAAAAAACCGGCAATGCGCCGGCTTAACTGTGTGGTTCTGTATAGCATCTCCTAGGGGAGTCGAACCCCTGTTGCCGGGATGAAAACCCGGTGTCCTA
>CAZQNO010000008.1:65408-69971 GCA_964594775.1 uncultured Spirochaetaceae bacterium | reverse complement strand
GCGGCTTCCGCTATATTAAATCTGAAAAGCGCGAAGTGGCGTCGTAAGTCAGTTACTTAGGTAAAGATCCCGGTTTCAGCTAGGGTAATTGCGCACTATTCCGGCCGCCACGCTGCTTCCTCCTATCAGCCGACTAACTCCCGTTGATCCGCCCTTCCACCTCGTCGACGATGTTGCGAAGGGCCTTCACCGAGGGGCCCCCGGAGTCTCCGGTCACATAGTGCCGGCCCTCGTCTTCGGCCTCCATCAGTCCCTGATCGATGGGAATAGCGCCGAGGAAGGGCACCTCCATCTCCTCCGCCGCGGTCTTTCCGCCGCCCTTACCGAAGACGGGGATCTCTTTGCCGCAGTGGGGGCAGAGAAGCCCGCTCATGTTTTCCACCACGCCCAGGACGGGAATATTCAGCTGCTTGGAAAAGTTGATGCTCTTGCGCGAATCGAGAATAGCCACCTTCTGCGGGGTTGTTACCACCACGCTGCCGTCGAGCTCGGGGATGAGCTGGAGGACCGTCAGCGGTTCGTCTCCCGTTCCCGGCGGCGAATCGATGATCAGATAGTCCAGCTCTCCCCAGGCCACATCGGCGAGAAACTGCTTTATTACCCCGATTTTGAGGGGGCCCCGCCAGATAACCGGGGTGTCCGGACCGTGTCCGGCCATCGACAGACTCACGACCCGGAGGTTTTCCGCCGCCCGGCAGGGTTCTATCCCGTCGTCGCCGCCGACGAGCTGGGCGTCGTCGACCCCGAGCATCTTCGGCACATTCGGTCCGTGGAGGTCCGTATCTAAGAGGCCCACCCGGTGACCTTTCTGCGCCAGGGCCAGGGCCATGTTGATGGAGACGGTGGTCTTTCCCACCCCGCCCTTCCCGCTGAGGATTATGACTTTGTGCCGGATTCCGGCCATCCGCTTTTTCAGGCGTTCGTCCTGCGCCTTCTGTTCTTCATTCTGCTGCAATCCCGCCATGGAAACTCCTTGATGTATGGATCTGTCGCTCTTGTATTCCCGTACACGGGCCCGCTGCCGGGTGCCGGGCGCCGCCTGCGGCCGTTTCTATTCGGCCGTTTTCCGCAGCTGTTGCCAAATCTCCCGCAGCCTTTCGGAGATTTCATCCTCGTAACTGCAGGCATAGGGCTTCAATTCGGCAACCGAGTCTACGACCTTCCTATCGTACGGTATTTCTCCAAGGTAGCGAATTTTTCGCTCTTCGGCAAATTCCCTTAACTCTTCAACTCCTTCGGGGTTGATGCTGCTCTTGTTAACGACCATCCCCACCGGTATGGAGAAGTGTGCCGCCAGATCGACCACCCGTTTGAGGTCGTGAGCTCCGGCTACCGTGGGTTCGGTGACCAGGACGACATAATCAACCCCGGTCATCGCCGACATTACGGGACAGCCGGTCCCGGGAGGACCGTCTATCAGGACCCAGTCCTTGTTGAGGGTTTCCGCCTCGGCCTGCGCCCGCTCACGGACCTGCTGCACCAGCTTGCCCGAGTTCTCCTGCCCGGCATAGAGCCTGGCATGGACCATCGGTCCGTACTCGGTAGAGGAGACGAACCAGAGGCCCGCGTTTCCCCTCCGATAGCTTACCGCATCGACGGGACAAACGGCGCTGCAGACACCGCAGCCTTCGCAGGCTATCGGATCCACCAGGGCGGCAGGGCTGCTTTCAGCGCAGGCGAAACTAAGACCGAGTCTAAGGGCGTCGAATCGGCAGCGGGAGACGCATTCACCGCAGCCGGTACAGACCTCCGCGTCTACGAAAGCCACCTGGCCGCCGATAAAATCGTGTTGCTCCTTCGTTTCCGGTTTGAGCAGGAGATGAAGGTTCGCCGCATCGACGTCGCAGTCGGCGTAGACGGCGTTTTCCGCCACACAGGCGAGGGAGGCGGAGACGAAGGTCTTTCCGGTGCCGCCCTTTCCGCTGAGAATGACCACCTGCTTCACGAAACCTCCACCTTCTCAGCCACGAGCCGAGTGATCTTCGCATAGAGTTCGAGAAAAAGGCCTCCGTAGGATTTTACCGAAGAGACGATGCTTCGCCCCTTTGCGCAGCCCGCCGCCACCGTCTCATCGTAGGGTATCTTCATCAGAACGGGAATGTCCATCTTTCTACAGTACTCCTCTATCCCCGCCCGTCCCACATCGGCACGGTTTATTACCACTCCCATCGGAATGTTCATCTCCGAGATAGTCTCTATCGCAAGCTCGAGGTCGTGGAGCCCGAAGGGGGTGTTCTCCGTCACGAGCAGGGCGAAGTCCGCGTCCTTTACCGCCGTCACCATCGGACAGGTGGTCCCGGGAGGAGAGTCGACAATTACCGGCCCGCCCGGAAGGTCCTTATCAGTTCGCAAACCGTCAACAGGCGCGGGCAGGGCCCCACCTTCACGCTTCACCGCCCGGATGAGCGGCGGGGCGAGAACCTCTCCCACATCGAGAATGCCGTAGAGGGTGTCTATCCCGCCGGCGTCTGCAGCAGCACCGGAGCCCGCCGTTTCAGCTTTCCCGCTGACGAGCCGGCCGATCGGCCGGTCGATTTCGGTGATTGCTCCCTCGGGACAGACGATACCGCAGCCGCCGCAGCCGTGGCAGAGATTGTCGAAGACCATCACCTTCGCGCCGAAGCGCACCAAAGCATGGAATTCGCAGAAGCGCACGCACTCCTCGCAGGCGGTACACTTCTGCTCATCGATCCTCGGGACCTTTACCAAAAACTCCCGATTAGCGCTCTCTTCGGCACCGATAAAGAGATGATCGTTCGGCTCCTCCACGTCGCAGTCGAGAAGCCGGACACTGTTTTTGGAGGCCGCCAGGGCCTCGGCGAGTCCGACGGCAACGGTGGTTTTTCCCGTACCGCCCTTTCCGCTCGCTACCGCTATCGTCATGACACTATCCGACGTGTCCCTTGTTGCTCGGCCCGCCGGCGGTCTGCAATCCGCCTTCCAGATACCTCTTTACGCCCTCGGCCACGTTCCCCTCAAATCCGGTGTACATCAAAATGCCCGCAGCTTCGAGTGCCCTAAAGGCATTCGGTCCCACCTGTCCGGTAAGCAGAGCCTCAACACCTCGGTTCACCAGGTGCTGACTGGTCAGTACTCCAACGCCGCCGCTTTCGTGGACGAACTCATTCTTTTCGAAGCGGTACTCTTTGGTCTCGGTGTCGTAAAAGCAGAAATAGGAGCAGCGGCCGAAACGGGGGTCTATGGCGGCATCCTCTCCTTCGCCCTTTGCCGTAATACAAATGATGCGGTGACGCGACCCGCACTCATGGTCCCCGCCCCCGGCTCCGGGACCGTGGCCGTCGCCGCGGCCCTCTCCGTGAGAGCAGAGACTTTCCGCTCCCTCCAGGCTCCCGTCCAAGCAGGAGGCGACAACTTGTTCGACGGGACCGGTGATACCCAGAATTTGCTGAATATCCATTTGATCGAAGAGCATCTGCGCTCTGCCTCCCATTCCGCCGGCAACGATGATTTCGGCCCCCTGTTCCTTGAGAAAAACGGGAATACGCCCCGGCTCATGGCCCGGATTGTCCACCGTTTCCCGGTGAACGACGGTGCCGTCCTCGATGTCCACCAGTGTGTAGGAGGGACAGCGGCCGAAGTGTTCGGCCACTCTGTCCCCGTCGCTTGCAATGGCTATTCTCATTTCTTCTGTGACTCCTCTTCCAGCGCGTCCATCTCACGTTTGAGAAAATTCAGCTGCTCTTCCAGGGCCTCGGCCTCGTCCCGGAGCAGTTCCTTTCGATTTTCCTTGGAAACCGGGCCCTGCTCGAAGGATGCCGGACCGAAAGCCGCCGGCCCGAAGGCGGGCCCATAAGCCTGACCGTAACCGCGCCGGCCGTAGCCGCGGCCCCAGGCCATTGCGCGGCCGCCGTATGCGCCATGCGCGAGGGCCCCACGTCCGTGTCCCAATCCGCGGCCCATTCCAGGGCCTCCCGCGGCGTATCCCGGCCGGTCGTTTCCCGCGCAGTATCCCATTGCTCGTCCTGTCATCGGCCCCTCTCCAAGGGGTCCTCTGTGATCTCCTCTAGGCATAATTCTCCCTCCTCAGGTATTATTTGTTATTCTCTGCAGCTCGTGCAGTATCCGTAGAACTGCACCGTTCGCTGCACCGAACGGAAAGACTCTTCGGCCCTTCCCCTCTGTTCCATTGCATCGAGGGCTTTTCGTTCCTCTTCACTCAAATCATCTATTACCGTGGTACGGCCGCAGCCGGCACAGACGAAGACCATTCGTTCGTTCCGCTCCTCTTCACCGTAGAGCCTGAAGCGGGACTTTCCGTCGCCCGTATCGAGCCGGTGTACCAGAGCGATCTCTTCGAGAAGCAGCAGGGTTCGATAGACCGTCGCCACCCCTATGTGCGGATCCCTTTCATAGACCCGCAGGTAAATTTCATCGGCGCTGAGGTACTCACTCTCCCCATCGAGGATCTCGATGATCAGCTGCCGCGGCACGGTGAGCTTATACCCGTGCTTTCTAAAGCGTCCCTCGAAGCGGCATCGGCCACCGGGGCCTAAACCCTTACCGGGGCCTCTTCCCCCGCGTCCGCGGCCCTGTCCGCGGCCC
>CAZQNO010000008.1:60534-65308 GCA_964594775.1 uncultured Spirochaetaceae bacterium | reverse complement strand
GTCCGCGGCCCTGTCCGCGGCCCCCGCTCATCCTGTTCACCACACCTCCAAAAACGGTAATGATAATCATTATCAATTAGAATGTACTCTTTTTTGCCGATCTCGTCAAGCGCCGTATACAAGAATTGCCGTACCTATAGTGTTTTTCAAGAAAAACCCGTATACTTAGCCGTCATGGGCGTACCGATAATCGTGAAAATTTTCATCTCTCTCATGGCGATCCTGACGGTAAACCGGCTCAGCAGGAACCTCCCCCTTGCAATCGTATCGGCTACCCTCATCTTGGCCCTGTGGTCGGGCCATTCGCCGCAGGGAATTGTTATCATCGCCTGGGAGCGTTTCTTCAGCAAGGACAACGGCTTCCTTCTCCTCGTGGTGACCCTGGTGATTTGGCTCTCCAGCCTGATGGACAAAACGAGGATCATGCGGGATTTGGTTACAAATATCCGCTTTCTCCTTCCTCCCAAAATGGCCCTCGCGGCCCTTCCGGCGGTGATAGGTCTTCTGCCCATGCCCGGCGGCGCTCTCTTCTCCGCCCCCCTCGTCGACGATGTAGACGAAAAGAAGGAGCTCACGCCGCTGGAGAAGACCCGTATTAACTACTGGTTTCGCCACATTTGGGAGTACACCTGGCCCCTCTTTCCGGGAATGATCCTGGCTGCCGATATCGCCGGCCTGGAAATCTGGCAAATCTTTATCGTCGGAATTCCTCTTGCCGGAGCTATGGCACTAGCCGGCTACTTTTTTATCCTGCGCGGCGTTCATATCTCTCCTTCCGAGGGAAGACGGGGAGAACACCACATACTCAAGCTGCTGAGCCCCATCCTCATCGTTATCGCGGTCTATGCCGTGATCATGGTCTTCTTCCCTGCAATTCACCGGATCAGCAAGTATCTTCCCATGGTCGTGGGAATCTTCGTCGCCATCCTCACCCTTGCCCTCCAACGGCCCGTTCCCGCTGCCGATTGGATGAAGATCATCTTCAGCCGAAGGCTGTTGAACATGGTCTTCATCGTCGTGCTGATACGGATCTACGGCGCCTTTATCGAAGCTCGCCTTCCCGGGGGCACCCTGCTGATGGAACAGATGCGGACCGAGCTCCACCAAATGGGCATACCAATCCTCCTCCTCATGATCATCATTACCTTCTTGAGCGGTTTTACCACAGGCATTTCCGTCGGTTTCGTCGGAGCGGCCTTCCCCATCATCTTCAATCTCATAGGTCCGGACCCGACGATGTGGCAGCTGCTCGGCGGCCTTGCCCTCGCCTATCCCTTCGGCTTCAGCGGAACGATGCTTTCGCCCATACATGTCTGCCTCATCGTGACCTGTGAATACTTCGGCAGCAGCCTCGAGAAGAGTATTATTTCTCTCATTCCTCCTTCGCTGGTAATGATGGGTGTCTCCCTGCTCATTTCACAACTTCTCCTCTTTTAATAAACTTTTCTGGGTCCTCAATTCAATAGAATTCAGGATGACCCAGATGGACACGAGAATTCGAAAAATTGAAAAAGGGCTGCGGGCATTAGAGAGCAGCGAAAGCTGAGCAGACAGGGAAAAGAGGGACAGCGGCCGGGCGGGCGGTTATTAGGCCTCTTTGACTACGGGGTTTTTCAGGACCCCTATGCCTTCGACTTCGACCTCCACCACGTCTCCACCGCTGATGCGCCCGACGCCGCTGGGAGTGCCGGTGGCGATGATGTCGCCGGGCTCCAGGCATATCTGTTTGGAAATAAAGGCAATGGAGCGGGCAACAGAAAAGATCATATGGCGGGTATTGGACTCCTGCACCGTTTTTCCGTTGAGACGACAGCGGATATCGAGGGTCTGCGGGTCCGGCAGCAGCGCCGCCGGCACTATCCGGGGCCCGACGGGGCCGAAGGTGTCGAGACTCTTGCCCCGGAACCAGCCCGAACGGTCACCCCGCTGCAGGTTGCGCTGGCTGACATCGTTCATGCAGGTATAGCCGAAGACATAGTCCAGGGCCTCTTCCTCAGAAACCCGGGAACAGCGCTTCCCTATGACCACGGCGAGCTCCGCCTCGTAATCCACCCGCATGTCATCGAAACCGTACTCGTCGAGAAAGGCGGGGATGATGATCGCTTCATCGGGGCCGATCAGCACGTTGGGGGTCTTTGCGAAGAGAACCGGTTCGGAAGGAGCTTCATCGGCGCTTGCCCCCTTCTCTAAAACTCCCCGTTCCTGCACGTGATCCATGTAGTTGAGCCCGAGGGCAATAATTTTTGAAGGAGAAACCGTAGAGGTTTCACTGCTATCGGCTATAGGTAAGGTAATCATAGCGGCATTCTACTCGTGCGTGCTTATTTTGTCATCCTATTTGAAGAAACTCTTCTGCCGCCTCGTCACCACAAGAAGAAAAATCAATTCGAAAAGAAGAGAAAGGCTGAATGCGCCGGCGGCGAGATTCACCCCGCTTATTTCGAAAAAAAGCGGGCCAAAGTACACGATGAGAAAGAGACTGGTGGTATTCACAATCACCGCCTGGGCGATTTTCACCGTCTGTCCCCGGTAGATCAGCAGCCCGCGAAACCAGGAGATGAAGGCCGAAAAAACGGGCAGGGTGGTGACGATGAGAGCGGGGACCATAGCATGGGGAAGAAGCTCACCCGGCAGCCCCGCCGCCTTGTCGAACCAGAAGTAGCCCGCCGGCGAGAGCACGAAGGCGAGAAAGAGAGATCCGGAGATGAGCGCCAAGAGGCCGGCGAATCTGCGCAGCAGCCGCACATCCGTCTCCTCCTTAAGCAGGGCCACGACCACCTCCTGATAGGCGAGAGAAAGAGAGCGAAAGATAAACATCACGCTCAAGACTACCGGCCAGACCGCCAAGGAAACGAGGGGCATTGCAGCTCTGGCGATTCCGAAGTTGAGCATCGGCCGGGCAAGAAAGGTAATAAGACTGGTGAGAATGAGGGGAATGTAAAACTTTAAGAGCTCGCTGCCGGAGATGACCTTCTCCGGATCCTCTTCTCCCAAACCACGGACGACCGGACGGGAAAAAAAGTAGGCGGAAAGCATTCCGGCAATCACCCCCATAACGAGGGCGCCGGCCCCCACATAGGCTCCTCTGTCCCAGCCGATCCGGTAGGCAAAGTAGAGACTGCCGAGGGTCACGGCAAGACGAATAAACATGATGTAGCTGATTTCCTTCGTCTTTCCGTGCCGAATAAGCACTCCCTGCCAGAGCCGCCGATATCCAATGCTAGGCGTCCAGGGAAGCATGATAAAAAAGGCATTGCGGCTCGTGCCGATTATCTCTTCCGGAACACCCAGAAGATCGCCTACCAGCAGCGAATAGATGGGGGTGATTACCACGAGAAGATGAACGGCGGTCAATCCCAGGGCCCACTTGTGCATGAAGCGCAGCAGTCGGCTGTAGTTTCCTATTCCGTCGGTAAGAGCGGTCGCCGCGGCGAGCATCTGGATGATCGGCGCCTCTATGATGAGAGCTATGGGGAACATGACCCCGTAAGCGGCCAGATTCAATGTGGGATTACTGAGGCGTGCAATGACCGCATTCACTCCGGGCTGCTCGACGGCCATGAATATCCACATGACCGCCAGAGGAAACCATAGGAGCAGAATTTTTTTTATGGTAATGGTCTCTTTACTGATGTCCAATCTTTGCCTCTCCGAAGAACTGTGAGTATACTATGGGAAAACAAGCCGTGGAAAGAGAGTAGAGAGATAATGTCACTGAGAGATTGGGAAGAACGACGATTCGACGAGATATTCGATCAGACGATGCATCACCTAAAGCAGCTTCGCGCCCACGATCCGGGCTTCAATTTGGAGAAGCTCAAGGGAATGCTGGAGGCCGAGTACGTGAATCAGGGCAACGACTGGGCAGGCCGGGGAGAGGTAGGCAACATTAGCAGCGAGGCTACCATCGCCGCCTATCAGCAATACCTGGCGAGGTGGGAGAAAGAGGAGAAGGAAAAGATCACAAAGGGGCGAGGCGGCTAAGTTCCTCCACCCGCCTCACATACTCGGCGATCTTGAACTTTCGCTCGAGTCCCCGGTCGTTCATGTAGCGGACCTTGCCGAAGATCTTCCGCTCCGTCCAGGCCCGGTCGTGCTTGCCGAAGCACCAAGCTATTCCGGCGTAGCTGTTGGGGTCCCTTCCGTCCAAAGCGTAGCGGTTGTTGAGGGAGAGGGCCCACTGAAAAGCCTCCCTTACCGTCGGCGCCCATTCGAGAATCTTCTTTCCCCAGTACATCCGCAGGTAGCCGTGCATTTTCCCCGTAGTCACCAGTTCTTTCTGAGCAGCATTCCAGTAAGGATCGTAGGTATCGGCGGCCTCGAGCTGCGCAAGAGAGTACTCCGGCTCTCTCATGTCCGCCTCATGAACCTCCAAGCTCTCCCGGGCCCATCGAGGGAGGCATTCGAGCCGGTCGTAGGCGCTGTCGTACCAGGTGAAATTGAATGCCAGCTCCCGGCGGACCACCAGCTCCTCGAGAAATCCCTCCGTCGGAATGTCCTTTCGTTCGAGGGCCGCCAGAGCGATGGTGAGGGGACTTATCTGCCCGAAGTGGAGGTAGGGGCTGAGCCCGGAGCTATGATCCTCCGCCGGATTATTGCGCAGTTCATCGAAGTGCTGCAGGTCCCTCTCGATAAAGAGTTCCAGACGCCGCTGCGCCTCCTCCTCCCCGCCGGGAAAACCGGCAG
This sequence comes from uncultured Spirochaetaceae bacterium, assembly GCA_964594775.1. Classification (GTDB taxonomy): domain Bacteria; phylum Spirochaetota; class Spirochaetia; order DSM-16054; family Sediminispirochaetaceae; genus CAYFVU01. The sequence continues at coordinate 60,622 of CAZQNO010000008.1, read as the reverse complement.
CGGGACCGACCGAGGGATCGGGGGCTATTTTTGCCAGGAGTCCGTCTATGTCGTCGGTGTTTTCGGCCGGGCCTGTGTGCGGGCCGGC
>CAZQNO010000008.1:0-60434 GCA_964594775.1 uncultured Spirochaetaceae bacterium | reverse complement strand
GCATCCAGTAGAGGACGCAGCTGCCCTCATTCGCGCCGCCGGCAGCCCCGCCGGCAGCGCCGCCGGCCGTGCCTTGCGACAAGACATGCACTCGTTCGTTTTGTATCAAGCCTTTTCTCCTTACGATTGGACAGCCGCTTAAAAATATATCATACTATAAAGTAATATGAAGAGTGAAGTTACCCAAGAAGAATTGGAGATACTCGCAACGTTTCCCGAAGAAAACCCCAACCCGGTTATGCGGATCGGCTCGAACGGGCGCATTTTCTATGCGAACACGTCGGCTAAAACGCTTTTAGAAAGCTCTCAGATCCCCAGCGGCGGGTTTCTCCCCTCATGGCTCATGGAAAAGCTCCTTCCCGCCTTCTCAAGCGGCACCGTTTTCGAGGTCCGCATAGAGGAAAGCTTCTACCACATCCTCTCCTCGCAGGCCTCCCGCACCGATTCGGTGTTCCTCTTCTGGCAGGAAGTAACGCTGCAGAAGAAGTACGAGGCCCTTCTCCATCTCTCGACCAGCATAATAGAGAACACGAGCGAGGGTATCTTCGTCGCCGATACGAAGGGAAAGATTGAACGGATAAACCCCGCCTTCACCACCATCACCGGCTTCGATGCCGGCGAAACGATCGGGAGCACTCCCCGCATCCTCAAATCGGAGCATCAGGACGCCGAATTCTACCGCAAGATGTGGGAAGAAATTCGGAAAACAGGCACATGGGCCGGCGAGATATGGAACAGAAAAAAAGACGGAGCGGTGATACCCGTGTGGCTCTCCATTACTTCGATCCAAGATGCGGGAAGCGACACGAAAAAGCACGTGGCGGTCTTCCACGACATGAGCCGGATCAAGCACACCGAGGAAAAGCTGAAGCACCAGACCTACTACGATCCTCTCACCACCCTTCCCAACAGGCTCCTCTTCTACGACCGCCTCGACAAGGCCATTGCATCGGCCCGTCGGAACAAGACGAAGATCGCCGTACTCCTCTTAGACATCGACGATTTCAAGAAGATCAACGACAGCCTCGGCCACTATTTCGGCGACCGCTATCTCAAGATCATCGGCGAGCGCCTGAAAGAAGGCACCAGGGAGGAAGACACCATAGCCCGTCTCGGCGGAGACGAGTTCGCTCTTCTGCAGGTAAACATTCATTCCCAGAACGATGTTATAGACATCATCGGACGAGTAAAGACGGTCATCGGCAAACCGGTGAGCATCGAGGACCACGAGCTGGTCCCCAGCGCCAGCGTCGGCGTCACCTTCTTCCCCGACGACGGCACCGACGCCGATACCCTCCTGAAAAACGCCGACCTCGCCATGTATCAGGCGAAAAAATACGAGAAGGGCGGCTACGCGCTGTTCAACCCGGTTCTCCATGAGAAGGCGAAAAAGCGCATAGAACTGGAAATGGCACTGAACCGGGGTTTTACCTCGAACGAGTTCCTTCTCCACTATCAGCCGAAGGTGGATCTGAAGAACGACAAGCCCTACGGCTTCGAAGCACTTATTCGATGGAAGCGAAACGGAAACCTCGTCTCTCCGGCCGACTTTATTCCCGTCGTGGAGGAGACGGGGCTCATCTTTCCCCTCGGCAGGCGTATCATAGACCGAGCGTGCCGTGATCTCAAGATCCTCCACGAACGCATAGACGAGAAGCTCTTCATGTCGGTGAATCTCTCGCCGAAACAGTTTCAGGATACCGAGCTGGTCGCACAGATCGGCAGTATTCTCAAGGAGACGGAAGTCGACCCCGGCCGAATCTACATGGAAATTACGGAAAACATGGCGGTCTCCGACGTCGATTTGACCCTCCATATGATGCAGGGGATAGAGGAAACGGGGGTCCGCATCTCGATAGACGATTTCGGCACCGGCTACAGCTCTCTCGCCTACATAAAGCGCTTTACCGCCCATGAGATAAAGATCGACAAGTCCTTCGTCGAGGACCTTCCGGACGATCCCGGGGACCGCGCCATCGTACAGGCGGTGGTAACGATGGCACACAACATCGGAATGTGGGTTGTCGCGGAGGGAGTCGAAACACGGGAACAGGTAGAGTACCTCAAATCCATCGGCTGCGACGCCGTACAGGGCTACTTCTACAGCAAACCCCTTCCCATTGAGGAGCTGTTCGGTTATCTCGACGACCCATTGAAAAAATAGCCGTTTTCTTCTAAAATTTGTCTCATGGACATCATGGTACGGGCCCTCGAAGAGTGGCTCGGAGACAATTCATCCTACTCATCGCCACCGGCCCGCTGTACGATAGACGAGATTACCCCGGCGACCTATTTCATCTCTGCGGTGAGGATATCGAAGGATGAGCTCTTCGCGCAGGAGATATTCAGTTCCGAGATGCGGGGACAGATCGTCTACCGGAGCTGGACCATCCGCCGGGAAAAGGATAAGTGGCACATCGCGGGGCTGGAACACCTGGGGAAACCGGTCTCCTACGCCAATGTGGATGCGCATCTGAGGGATTTTCGGCGGCGGATCGAGGTGCTTTTTGCTCTGCAGGCCCATTCGGGCCCCTACTACGCCGATACCGCGGCCAATGCCAAGGAGAATCTGTCCATCCACCTTCCCAGCGACGGAAGAATCCGCAGAAACGGCGTTTTTTCGAAGCTTCACCGTCTCGCCACCCGTTACTCACCCGTCTTTACCGCCGCGGTTATTGCCATGGGGGCCCTTCTGCTCATCGGCATCCATCTAATCCGCGTCCAGACCATCGAGCGGAGAATGGCCGACTCTCTGAGGGACTATTCCCGGCAGATGGACAGTCAGGTCGAAACCTTCATCACCGACACCGAGGACGAAATTTATCGCCTGATGAACGATCTGGAACAAAACAAGAAGAGCTTCGATTTCGACCGGCACAACGTCTATCTCAATGTAAAGAGGATGGCCGAAGAGCTTCCCTCCTACCTCCCCTCGAGGAAAAAGGCCTACCTGCTCATCGCCGAGAACATACAGCAGGCCACGTCCTACAGCGAGATATTCTATGAGATGTCCCGTCTGCCGACCGAGGAATATCAGGCCCGTATTTTTCTTGCCACCAACCGGCAGTCCGTCATACCCCTTTCCCGTTTCGAACCGATCTTTCCTCACATGCACTATCCCGTAAAACTCAAAGATGAGGCGAACGACGGCAGAGGTTTCCGGATAACCGACGGCTACATGAAGAGAAGGGAAGACCCCCTCGGTACGGGAGGTGTCAGCCCCCACTTCGCCGTAGACATCATCAACGTGAGCAATATCTCCTACGTGAACCACGCCGGAAAAATAATCCGCGAAGGGAATCCGCCGGGCATGGTAGTTGCGGCACAGGAAGGAAGGGTAATAGCCAAGGGTTTCGACGACCGCTATGGATGGTATCTGGAAATCGAGCATCCTCTATCAGAACCGGTGAAGGAACAAATGCCCAATGCCGAAGGCTGGTCCAGCTACTACGCCCACCTCGAGCATGAACCGGAAATTGAAGTAGGCGATACGGTATCGGCGGGTGAGCAGATCGGCTTAATCGGAGACACGGGTAAATCGACGGGACCCCATCTGCACTTCGAGGTGAGGGTGTACAATCCCGTCGGACCCTACATTCACGAAGACGGTGCCCACTACGACAAGATTAATCCTTTTCCCGTGGAAAAAGCGGTCGAATAGCAGAGGCCGACGGCCTTGTCTGTCCGGCCGCGCCGGCTCCGCCGCTTCAGCTGCTTCGCTGCATACCGTAGGCGAGGAGCTCTTCCAAGATTTCAAACGCCTCCGGCCGGACACCCGTGAGACCCTTCATTTCTTGTCCGGCCTCCTCTGAAAGCTCCCGGCAGACAGCGGTGATACGCTCTCTGATTCCCCGGCTTTCCATAAGCTCACGCACATAGGCGATGTCCTCTACACCGGCATCGCTGTTGCCGAATATACCGAGGAGCCGATTTTTCTCCTCTTCCTCCGCCGCCGCCAGCAGGGCCAAAAAGAAGGGGGTGCGCTTTCCTTCCCGCACATCGGACCCTATTGGTTTACCGAGGGCCTCCTCGTCGCCGAAGAGGCCCAGTTCATCGTCCCGAAGCTGGAAGACGATGCCGAGGTGTTCGCCTATCCTCTCGAGCCGCTTCCGCTCATCCTCCGCTATGCCGGCCATGAGACCGCCCGCCGAAAGGGGCAGGGAAAAGGTGTAGCGTCCCGTCTTGTATCTGTAGAGGTCCAGTACCTCCTTCTCGGCAACCGTGTCGGCTCCGCTTCCCCATCTCACATCCAGCATCTGGGCGACCCCGACGTAGGAGAGTTCCTGCGAAGTAAAGGAGAGGAGAGACCCCGCACCGCCTATGCCGCCGAGAATCTCATAGGCAAGAAAGAAGGCGATGTCTCCTGCACAGATTCCCATTGCCTCCCCGAGATGGGTGGAATCGGACAGACCCTCTGCCCGGGCCGACTCGGCGTATTGTGCGAAGACCGAAACGGCCCCCCGTCGCCGGGTGTCTCTGTCCATGATGTCGTCGTGGATGAGGAATGCCGATTGAAAGAGCTCCATTGCCGCCCCCAGAGCGGTTACCGATTCGGAAAACTCCGGCAGGCCGGTCTCGTCCCCCTCCGCGTACAGAGCGTAGGCAAGAAAGACCAGCCCCCCCCGGAGCATCTTTCCCCGGGAGGTAAAACGGAGAATCCTTTCCGCCGCCTCGCGGCCTAAGGGGTGCACCCTCGTCAAGTCCCGCCCCTTCTCTTCCATGAAGTTCCCGAGAAAGCGGAGCATGTCCTCTTTACGGGAGGCGAAGAAGGCCTTCATGCGGTGCTCAGCCCTTCTTCCACTCTATGATGCTCGGGTCGTAGTCCTCCGGCGGGATGTAGCCGAGGAATTCGATTACCGTCGCCGCCAAGGAGGAAATGCCGAGACCCTCCCGCAGACGGGGCTCATACTCCTCCTTGTTTTCCGGATCGAAAATGCTGACCGGCACCGGATTGAGGGAGTGGCTGGTCTTTGCTTCGGGCTTGCCGTTCTTTTTAATCTTTATAGCGCCCTTCTTATCCCGGGCGTACATGTCGTCGGAATTGCCGTGGTCGGCGCTCACAATGAGCACCCCGCCGGCCTTTTCCACTGCGTTTCTGATCCTTCCCAGCGAGAGGTCCACCGCCTCCATGGCGCAGAGCACCGCCTCGTAGATGCCCGTGTGGCCGACCATGTCGCCGTTGGCGAAGTTGAGCCTGATGAAGTCGTACTCGCCGGACTCTATGACCTCAATCACCTTGTCGGCGATCTCCGCCGCCTTCATCCAGGGCCGCTGCTCGAAGGGGACCCGGTCGGAGGGGACCTCATAGTAGGTTTCGAGCTTCTCGTCGAACTTTCCCGTGCGGTTGCCGTTAAAAAAGTAGGTCACATGACCGAATTTCTGCGTTTCGCTGATCGCGTACTGCCTTACCCCTGTTGCCGCTAAATACTCGCCCATCGTCCGCTGGATGGAGGGAGGCGGTACGAGGTACTGCTTGGGCGCGTGGAGGTCTCCATCGTACTCCATCATGCCGGCGTATTCTACCTTTGGCATCGGACTGCGGTCGAACTTGTCGAATTCTTCTCCCGATTCGAAGGCCGCCGTGATTTCGAGGGCCCGGTCGCCGCGGAAGTTAAAGAGGATAAAAGAATCGCCGTCTCGCACCGGTCCCACCGGCGACCCGCCGTCCGATCCGTCTTCGGTAATCACGAAGGGAGGCAGGTCCTGGTCGATGGCGCCGGTCTCCTCTCTCAGGGTCTCTATGGCTTGATGAGCGGAGGCGAAACCCCGGCCCTCACCGTGGACGTGGGTCTTCCAGCCCTTCTCCACCATTTCCCAATCGGCCTGGTAGCGGTCCATCGTTATCTTCATTCGCCCGCCCCCCGAGGCAATGCGGGCGTCGAATGAGGCGTCGGAGAGTTCCTTCAAAAATTCGTCGAAGGGATCGAAATACTCGAGGGCCGATGTCTCACCCACATCCCGTCCGTCGAGAAGGGCGTGTACCCGGACCTTTGAAACCCCCTCTTCCTTGGCCCGGCGGATCATCGCCCGCAGGTGCTCGATGTTGGAATGGACGTTTCCGTCGGAGAGGAGGCCGAGGAAATGGAGACTTCCTCCGTTCTCTCTTACTCGGACGGTGAGCTTCTTCCAGGTTTCCGCTTCGAAGATCGCCCCGGTTTTAATGGCCTCGTTTACCCGCTTCGCTCCCTGCGCATAGACGCGGCCGCAGCCGATGGCGTTGTGTCCCACCTCGCTGTTGCCCATGTCGTCGTTTGAGGGCAAACCCACAAAAGTACCGTGGGCCTTTAGCTGCGTATGCGGGCAATTTTCCCTCAAGTCATCGAGATACTCTGTATGGGCTTCGCGGACCCCGTTTCCCTCGTCATACGTTCCTATCCCGACTCCGTCGAGAATGGCCAGAACCACCGGCCCCTTCCGTCCCTTATAGCCGGTATTCTTTTTCAAAGCTTCCTGCATAGTGTTCTCCTTTTCTTCTTCATTAAGGGTATAGGACGGGAGGGCATTCCGCAAGGCGGCGGCCCAGCAATTTAGAAAACGAAATTATTGCTAAGGAAATGAATTACCGGCGGCGGCCGTTGCGGGTATCGTGCAGGCCGGACTATTCGGCCCCTTCATCCTCCTCATCTCTGCAGCCGCCGCTGCCGGAGGACCTGTCCACTCTTCTTCTTTCCTCAAAAAGCTCATACGAAGAAAGCCCGAAACGCTCACGGCTCTCTTCATTCCCCAGAGGTTCCATGTGGATATGCACGTCGTAGACCTCGGCTACCGCCTCGTGGATCCGCCGCTGTACCTCCATTACCAGCTCATGGCCCTGCTGAACGCTGAGTTCCCCGCTCACCTCCACATCCATATCTACCAGAAGCTTGGTATTGATGCGGCGTATGCGCATCTTGTGCGGATTGTGTATCCCTTCGACGGAGGAGGCGGCCCGGCAGACCCTCACATATACCGTTCTGTCCTCGATGCTGTCCATCAACTCCACGCTGGTCTCCATGAAAATGCCGAAACCCACCTTGATGATCCAGGCACCCACCGCGAGAGCGATGATGCTGTCGAGAATCGGCAGATCGAGCCGGATCGTAAAGAAAAGTCCCAGCAGAACGGAAAGGGAGATGAGCACGTCCATGGACATGTTTTTTGCATCGGCGATTAGCATAGAACTGTCGGCTCGCTTACCGGCCCGGTACTTATTGACCGCGAGAAAGACCTTACCGGCAACGGAAACTCCCGCCACTAGAAGGGCGTAAGTCCGCGGCAATTCCCGTTCGCTGCCGAAGACCAGATGCTCGACAGAGGAGATAAGCAGCTGCGCTCCGGCGAACAGAATAACTAGGGAAAGAACCTTTGTCGCTATCGTTTCGGCACGGCCGTGTCCGTAAGGATGCGTCAAGTCCGGCGGCTTATCGGCAATTCTCGCCGTGTAGAGGGTCACCGTCGAAGTCACCACGTCGGTTAGGGAGTCGATGCCGTCGCCGAGCAGAGCGAGAGAATTGCCGAAAAATCCCGCAATCAGCTTCGACGCCGAAAGAAGGGCGTTTCCAATGATCCCAATGATGCTGGCTCGTTGGATTATCCGGACTCGAGGCGTAAGATCCCGCCGCCGCAGCTGTTTTTCTTTATCTTTTTTCATAAACCCATCTTTGGGCCCTCAAAGGGGCGCCGTCATATCCTCCAGGAGTCTCCGTTCGGTCTCGTTGAGCTCCGGTGAAAGAAGAGTATTCACCCATCGGTGATAGGCGTCGATCCACTCCCGTTCTTTCACGCTCAGCATCTGCGGTTCTATCAGTTTTCTTTCATAGGGACAGACGGTGAGGGTTTCGAAGCCGTAGAAGGTCCCGAAGGGCGTGGTGAAGAGCTCTTTGGTGAGGATGAGGTTCTCAATTCGAATGCCGTATTCTCCCTCCCGGTAGAGTCCCGGCTCGTTGGAGTTAACCATTCCCGGTTCGAGAGGGGCCGGAACATAGCGGTAGGTGAGCTTCTGCGGCCCCTCGTGCACATTGAGGAAGAAGCCGACCCCGTGCCCCGTTCCGTGAGCATAATCGAGTCCGAAATCCCACATGGGCTTGCGGGCGGCGGCGTCGAGCTGCATGCCGCTGCTGCCCCTTGGAAAGCTCATTGTAGAGAGGGCGATATGGGCCTTGAGAACGCTGGTGTAGTCGCTGCGCTGCTGTTCGCCGACCTTTCCGAAGGGGATGACCCGGGTAATGTCGGTGGTCCCTTCCAGGTAGTGTCCGCCCGAATCGACGAGCAGGAGTCCCTCTCCCTCCAGAGGGTAGGCCGACTCTTCCGAAGCGCAGTAATGCATGACCGCGCCGTGGTCCCGAAAAGCCACGATTGGCGCGAAACTCTCACCCATGAAACCGGGCATCTCGCTGCGGAATGCCCGCAGCTGCGCCGCCGCCGAGAGCTCGTTCTCACCGCCCCGGCGCCAGGCATTGATGCACCAGTTGATGAAGCGCATCATCGCAATCCCGTCTTTTCGCATGGCCTCACGAATACCGCGAATCTCCGTATCGTTCTTTCTCGCCTTCCGCAGCGTCGTTACATCTTCCTGCTCCGTCTGCGGACAGCCCCGGGCAATACTCGCGGCGACGGCGCAGTTGGTCTTGCCCGGCGAAAGGAGTACCCGGCTGCCTTTCTCGATCTTCGAAAGATCCTCGAAAATCTGTGAATAGTCTGCGAGCCTTACCCCGTCCTCCTCGAGAAGCGCGGCCAGATCCGCCGAGATCTTCCCCTGCCCCACATAGAGCCGGCACTCTTTTTCTCCGATGAGCGCGTAGGCGACAAAGAGAGGATTGTAGGCTATGTCGCTCCCCCGGAGATTAAAGAGCCAGGCGATATCGTCGAGAGAGGAAAGGACCTGCAGCTGCGCCTTTTTCCTCTCCAGCTCCTCTCTCAGCTCCTCGAGCTTATCCCTCCGGGAACGGCCCGCGTAGGAGACATCGTGCTGATAGATCCGTTCTCTTGGGCTTTCCGGTCTGTCCTCCCAGATGCGATCGATAAGGTCCTCACCGGTGATAAAGGAAACCTCGTAAGAGGCGAGCTCGTTCTGCAGCCGCCGCCGGTACTTGACGGAAACGGTAAGCGCCGCCGCCGCCGCCTTCTGTCCGGGCGCCAGCCGGCTGCCCAGCACCTCGCTGAAGACCGGCGAATCGGGCAATCCGTCCTTCACCAGGAAGAACGGGGTCTCCTTCAGCTCCCGCTTCGCCTGGAGATGGTAGCGGGGGTCCGTCCAAAGGAGGGCCTCGTCGGTGGTGATCACCACCGTTCCCGCCGAACCGGTAAAGCCGCTGATCCACTCCCTGTCCCTCCAGCGGGGAGCAACGTACTCGCTCAGATGCGGATCGGTCCCGAAAACGATGTAGGCATCCAGACCCTCCCTGCGCATCTCCTCTCTCAATGCTGAAATTTTTTCCCCTATCTCCATAGCTGCTCCTTGATCTTCTTCCTCATCTGCGGTGCTGTTCCATCCAGCGAACGGCGAAATCCCCCGAATCGATGTCCACCTCCTTAGACCAGTGCCGGCGGCGGTGTCCCCCCGAAAGGATCGGCGCTCCGGAATCGACGATCCGCTTCTTCGGGTACTCGGCCCGGTACTCGGCGAGATGGAAGGAGGTGTTGACCTCATACCCCACGCCGAGAAGAAGGACCATTGCCTCCGCCTCGTAGAGGCGTGCCAGGGGCGAGCGCTCGCCGAGAGAAAAATCCAGACTGTGCCCGCTCACTATAGCGAGGGCCCCTTCGCCCCAGGCGGCAAAGGAATCCTGGGGATGAGCGCTGCGAAGCACATCGGCCTGTGTGCGGAAGGTTTCGGGAATGACCCCCATCAGGCGGGTGGGGGTGAGGCCGGGCTCGACCCCGAGTTCCTTAAGATCGTGCAGCAGTCCATCGAGGGTGACAGGCCCCGCTTGTGCCGCCGCCGTAGCCTCGATGAGCTCCTTTTCGCTCATGGCGGGTCCGAGCCGCCTCGAGAATCGGCAAACTCATCACCGAGCTCCGTCACCATAACTTTTTGCGCCAAACCTATGCCGATAACGGTCCGGGAACCGTAGATGTCGACAATCAAGGGCCCGCTGCCGTCGTTCTTACTCACCTTTATCTTCTCCCCGGGTACGATGCCCATGCCCGTCAGCTTCTCCCGGGCATGCCGGCCTCCCGTAATACGGAGAACGAGGATTTTCTCACCCGCCTTAATCGTATCGAGGCTTTTTGCATTCATGTTAGTAAAGATTCTCGGGAAAATGGGGGCCGCTGTCAATACGAACAATCTTCAGCACGGCTATTGATTCATGCGGGTTAACTCATTACTTTACCCATATGAATAGAGAACCTGCCTTGCCTTTCCAGGGAACGTATGCTACCATCGGGCATTCTTTTCAACGGATAGATATGCCCAAGCCACTGAGCCTTTGCAGAGAGGAAGACAACGTATATATTCAGCGCATCGGCGGAGACGGCGTTTTCAAGAACCGTCTTCTCGACCTCGGTTTTAGAAGAGGCACACTTCTTTCGGTGGTCAAATACGCTCCGCTCAAGGACCCCATGGAGGTCGCATTGTGCGGCTCCCACATTACCCTCCGGGTCGAAGAGGCCGAGCGTATTCTCGTCGATATCGAGCCGCCGGCTCCCCTAGAATAATTCCCGATGGACACCATCCGATTCGCCCTTACCGGCAACCCTAACTCCGGAAAAACCTCCATCTTCAACGAGATAACCGGCGCCAATCAGCGGGTGGGAAACTGGGGCGGAGTTACCGTCGACATTAAGAGCGGCTGCATCAAACGTAACGACCGCCGCCTTGAGTTTACCGACATCCCCGGCACCTACTCTCTCAGCGCCTACACCCTGGAGGAAATCGTTGCCCGGGACTTTATTATCGAAGAGGATGTGGACGCCGTTATTAACGTGGTCGACTCGACCAATCTCGAGCGAAACCTCTACCTGGGGGTGCAGCTGCTGGAACTGGGAAAACCCCTCATCTTCGCCTTCAACATGTACGACGAGTTGTCCAAATCCGGGGTCCGGGTCGATATCGAGCAGTTGAGCAGGCTCTTGGGCGTCCCCATCCGATTCACCGTCGGGAGAACGGGAAAGGGTACCGCCGAATTGGTGGACGCCGCAGTGGAATTGGCCGAAAACGGAGACAGCGGCAGACCCCCCGTCCGTATCAACTATGGAAACGAAATCGAGGAGGCCGTTTCCCGGCTCTCAAAACTCCTGGAAGAGGGCGGTTTCGCCTTCAGAAAGATCCAGCCCCGTTGGTACGCGGTAAAACTCTTAGAAGAAGACGAAGAGGTAGAGAAGAAGGTCCGCCCGCTTCCCGAGGCTCAAAAAATATTCGACGAGCGGAATGCGGCGGTAACGCACATACAGGAGATCTACCAGGAGGATATGCCGACCCTCATAAGCGAAAAGCGCTACGGCTTCATCCTCGGCGCACTCGGCGAGACGGTGCAGCGGCCCGCCGGAGACCGGGTGGACCTCTCCGAAAAGATCGACAACATCATGACCGACCGTCTTCTCGCCTATCCCATTTTCGCCCTCTTCATGTGGCTGCTCTTTCAGGCAACCTTCAGCCTCGGTGAATACCCCATGGGCTGGATAGAACGGGGTATAGCGGCCCTCTCGACCGGAATCACCGCGGTCATGGCCCCCTCTCCCCTGCGGAGTCTCATGGTCGACGGAATTCTCGGCGGGGTGGGCGGGGTACTGGTATTCCTTCCGAACATTTTAATTCTCTTCTTCGGCATCTCCATTCTCGAGGACACGGGCTACATGGCCCGCATCGCCTTTATCATGGACAAGCTGATGCACCGCATCGGCCTGCACGGCAAGAGCTTTATTCCCCTCATCATGGGGGTGGGCTGCAGCGTTCCCGCCATAATGGCGGCCCGGACCCTCGAATCCAATCGAGACAGGGTACTGACCATACTCATCGCCCCTCTCATCACCTGCTCGGCCCGGCTGCCGGTCTACATTCTCTTTGCCGGCACCTTTTTCCCCGAACACGCGGGAAACGTGATCTTTCTGCTCTATTTCTTCAGCTTCTTCTTCGCCTTTGCCGTGGGCTTTCTCTTTCGCAAGACCCTCTTTCGCGGCGAGGGACATCCCTTCGTGATGGAACTCCCCCCCTACCGCATCCCCACGGTAAAGAGCGCTCTTATACACATGTGGGAAAAGGCGAAACATTATCTGCAGAAGATGGGCGGGGTCGTCCTCGTTTTTTCCATCATCATCTGGTTTCTCAGCAACTACCCCGCCGCGCCTCAGCTCGATACGGTACACCGGGAGGAGCTGAGGCGCATCGAGCGGAGCATCGATGAGGCGGAGACAAGGGCCGAACGGGAGCAGGCCGAGCTGCTCGTGGACCGGGAGAACCGGGACTATCATCGAAAACTGATGAGCCGGACCTATATCGGCCGAATGGGCCGCCTCATCGAACCGGCCATTGCTCCCCTGGGATTCGACTGGCGGATGGGGGTGAGCCTTATTACCGGTTTCGTTGCCAAGGAGGTGGTGGTGAGCACCCTCGGCGTGCTCTTTACCGTGGGAGAAGAGGCCGACGAGGAGAGCAGTGAGCTGCAGGAGGCACTCAAACGCGCCTACAGTCCCTTGACGGGGCTGGCCTTTCTCTTCTTCGTGATGCTCTACACTCCCTGCATCGTCGCCCTGGTGACCCTGATCAAAGAAATACAATCGTGGAAGTGGTCGGTCTTTTCCGTGGCCTATCAGGTTCTTCTTGCATGGCTCGCCGCCTTTATCGTACGATGGGGCGGTGTTTTTCTCGGTTTCAAATAGGAGGGACAACAGATGAGCCCGCGTGTACTTACCCGTTTTTTCGCCCTTACCGTACTGATCATTCCGGCGATCCCTCTCTTTTCTCATCCCCACATGTTCATCGACAGCCGCCTTTCCTTCAAGCTCTCCGGGGAGGGTCTGGAAGGCTTCTCGGTAGAGTGGAAGTTCGACGAGGTCTTTACCGCCATGATCAGCCGCGACTACGACCGCGACGGAAACGGTGTCTTCTCGCAGCGGGAGCAGCGGGAGATCGAAGACGGGGCCTTCTCCAACCTGCAAAACTACGGCTACTTCATCTACCTGCTCACCGATGCCGGCGCCGAGCAGCCGCAGATAGTGGAGAACTTCGAAGCCTGGCTCGACGAGGGAGTGATGTACTACCGCTTCTTCGTACCCTACCCTATAAAGGCGGAGAATAATCCAAAAACCCTTCGGGTGGCCATATACGACAAGAGCTTCTACTGCGACATCGCCACGCAGGCACAGCAGCCGGTCCGCATCCAGTCGCCTGCTGCCCTTTCTGTCGGTTACAAGGTGGAGAAGAACCGAGACCTAAAGATCACCTATTCTCCGATGGGAGGGCGGCAGCGGAGCGGACGCAGCTACACCGGTACCGCATATCCGGACCAGATACGGCTGACTTTCCGCAAGAACGGGTAAAGCGGAATGGCTCTGTTTTCCTTTCCTGTCCTCGGCGCCGAGAGCCCTTTCCGTCCGGGCTCCTCCCTTCTTCTTCTCCTTTTCTTTGTTCTTCTCTTTCTCCTTCCCGTCCTCGACGGCGCGGCACAGCAGAATCCCTTCATCTCAGGGGGCAGCGGCACGGAGACGGGCACCCCCCTCTTCGGCGGCTCCTTTGCAAAGATCGTCGAACTGCAGCGGGCGGTCCACGGGAGACTGGTGGAGCTCTTTAACCGGGCTTCGGCGGGAGACGGTTTTTCCCTGCTCCTCCTCGGCGCTGCCTTTATCTACGGCGCTCTCCACGCGCTGGGACCGGGACACAGAAAAACCATCCTCTTCTCCTACTTCCTCTCGCAGGGCGGCTCCTGGTGGCACGGTATTGCCGCGGGAACGGGGCTCGCGGTGGTGCACGCGGGGAGCGCCTTCGTTATGGTCTGGGGAATGTATCGAATAATTCGCCTGCCTTTCTCCACGGCCCTCGATTCGGCCGGCTATCTCATTGAGACGCTGAGCTATCTTCTCATCGCCGCCATGGGAATTCTTCTCCTCATCCATTCGTGGAAGGAGGGGAACGCGAACAGGAAGCTTCGGCCTGCGGAAGAACAGGAGAAAGGAGATAGACACCGTGACCGCCGCGACCGCAGGCGGACCCTCCTTCTCATAGTCGTTTCGGCAGGTATCGTACCCTGTCCGGGGGCGGCGACGATCCTCCTCTTCGGCATTAGTCTCGAGGCGGCAGCCCTTGCGGTGTCGGCACTTGTCTCAATGTCGCTGGGAATGGCGCTGACCCTCTCCGCGGTGGGAGTTCTAACGCTTACGATGAAGAAGGGTATCCTCCGCAGTCTCGAGAAAACCGGGTTCAAGACGAGGGTAGTACGCGTCTTGGAAGTCCTCGGTGCTCTCTTCATTTTCCTTTTCGGTGCCTTCATGGGAGTGCCGGGTCTCTTGGCTTTTTTGTAAAGCGGGTTAAAGGGAATTAGTGGTGCGAAGCTTGGGTATTCTCTCGGCTCACGTCTACGGTGAGCAATATGCCTCTTTATGCCGCATCGATTTTCCTTTAGCTAGTGCAATTGCACTAGCTAAAGGAAAATCGATGAACCGCGGATCTCAGGGTATCGGTGCTGAAGGGTTTGCTGATGCGCCGGCAATCTATGCCGTTGCAGCCGGATAAGGCCTCCTCCGGGGCCGTTTCGGAACCGATGAACAGCAGCGACAAAATCCGGTCCGCTCCCGGCCCGGGAAGAGTTCCCAAAAGCCGCTTGTCGTCGAAGCCTTCGACCTCCTCATCTATGATCACAAGATCGTAGCCCGAACTTCGGAGTTTCGTTTCCGCGTCGTCAAAGGAATCGGCAAAGTCCAGATCCATTCCTTCCTGAGAAAGGATGTAACGTATCTGCTGCCTCGAAGCGGCGGAATCATCTACCACGAGAACTCTGTGTTTCATCTAAATGACGCTTTCCAACTCCTGTATTACCGCGTGATTTCGCATCTTCAAGATGGCCTTGTTCTGGATCTGCCGAACCCGCTCTCTGGTAATGCCGAGGATTTTTCCGATCTCCTCGAGTGTGAGGGGACTTGTTCCGTTGAGCCCGAAGCGCATCCGTATGATCCTCTGTTCTCTGTCGCTCAGCTCGTCGAGGGAACGATCGAGGAGGTCTTGGAGGGTAACGTTGAATACGCTTTCGAAGGGTTCGGTGTACTCGTCGCTGAAGATGAGGTCCGAAAGAGTCGTGACGTTCTCCTCGTCCACCGTAACATCGAGACTGGCGGTTTCGCCGGAGTACTTCATGATGTTCTCTACCTGCGCCTCGGTGAGGTCCATATACTCGCCGATTTCCGCATAATTCGGTTCGCGGCCGTACTCCTGGGTGAGGAGCTTGGAGACGGTGTAGCACTTTCTAATAACGTTGAGAACATGAATGGGGATGCGAATGGTCCTTCCCTTGTCCGCCAGAGCCTTTATGATTGCCTGTTGAATCCACCAGGTACCGTAGGTGGAGAACTTACACTTCTTTGTATAGTCGAAACGCTCCACCGCCTCGATGAGGCCGATGTTTCCCTCTTCGATGAGATCGAGAAAGTTGAGCCCTCGATGCTGATACTTCTTGGCGATCGAAACGACGAGCCTGAGATTGCTCGTGATCATCTTGTTGCGATAGGCGTTCAGCTCCGCCTCCATCCACTTCTTTTCCACCACATACTGTTCGTGCTCGCAGCGCCCGTCCTGGTACTCCTCTTCCAGCTCGGCCAGCTTGCTCTTGTAGGTCTGGAAGAACTCACCAAGGGTGAGTTCTTCCTCTTTTGTGAGCAGAGGATAACAGGAAATCTGTTTCAAATAGAGGGAGAGAGGGTCGCTTTCATACGCAAAGTCCGAGTATGCCGGTACGCCCAGCTCCTGTTCTTGAGACTCTTCGATATTAGTTTCTTTTTTCATCACAAACCCCTTACCGTGTAGTTACCAAGCTAACTATGCAACGGGCCCGGAAATACCACAATAAGGGGTTTTTGAGACGTATTATAGGGGAATCCCCTATATCCCGCGATATTACTCCCGCCGGCCGCGGGGGATCACGACCAGTTTCATGTCGCCCATTTCTTCGCAGGGATAGGTGCTGCCGTTGACCTCGCATTTTTCGAGCGTGGAGGGTACCTTGAGGAAAATGCTCCCCTCGTTCATCACTCCTTCGCAAAGAGAGAATTCCACCCGTCCCCCGCTGAATCGAAAATCGTAGACCTCTCTGCCGGGGAAGAGGAGTCCCGAAGATCCGGCGACGGCGTAGGGCTCTTCGTCGACCTGGAGATAGAGCCGGGTTTGGTAAGCATCGAGCACAAGCGGACCGCCGCCGAAGAACCCCTCCTCGAAGCCGTAATACCGTCCCTTCGGCAGTTCCCGCTCCCTTTTTCGGGACCGAAGATTGTGACAGGCCAGATAGCGATGCTCTCCGACCCGAAAGCGGACCATCGTCTCATCGGCCTCTTCGATGCAGACCCGGGAGAGGGGAAACTGGGAGAGGTAGAGCCGCAGGGTGTCTCTGTCGTAGTCCGCCGGGTTGTCGCTGGTAAAGAGCAGCCTGCCGTAGATCTGATTGATAATGAAGAGGCTGCGCCGCTGCTGCCGGCTCATCTTCTGATTATGCTCACGGAGAATAAAGACATCCGGATCGTTGCCGAAGGCCCTGCCGGAGAGCTGGTGCCGTCCGATAGTGCTGCGCAGGGAGTTGCGGGTAGAGACCCGTTCCCGATAACCGGCGAACAGAAGTTTACCGTCTTCCCAGACCGGTGCCGCGTCGGCACCGATCCGGCAGTAGTCGAAACGGCCGAAGGCACTGCCGATAGGCACACCGCAGCCGAGAGTCAGCCTGCCCTTCGTGTACTCCCTGAGCATTCGGAGGGCCTCGAACATGATCCGCCCCCGGCTCATCCCCTCCCGCGGCTGCAGGGCCGCGGCATAGAGAAAGTCGAGCTTGACGAAGGAGAAGCCCCACTCTTCGAAAATGGTACGAAAGACCTTCCTGAGATACTCACCGACCTGGGGGTAGAGGGGGTCGAGGGCGTAGAAGCGGCCGCTCCATTGAAAGGGGTTGCAGCCGATGAGCAGGGGGTCTCCCTTCTCTCCGCGGATGCACCAGTCCGGATGCTCCCGGAACACTTGGGCCTTCTCCTCCACGAGAAAGGGCGCGATCCAGAGTCCCGCCTGATAGCCCGCGCCGCGAATACTCTCGGCAAGAGATGCCATCCCGGAGGGGAAGGAAATGTCCGTCTCCATCCAGTCTCCCAGGGCCCGCTGCCAGCCGTCGTCTATCTGAAAGATATCGAGGGGAATTCCCTTCGAGCGGAAGACCTCGAGATTGATCCTCACCGTCTCCTCGGTAATCCCGCTGTAGTGATTGTACCAGCTGCACCACCCTGCCTTTGGCTCGGGATCGATAAAGTCTCCAAAGTAGGAAAAGTAGGCGTCGAAGACTTCGTTCTCCGAGCCGGAGAAGGTTTTTAGCGAGAGAAGGAGTTCTCCACCCTCGAGGACCAGCCCCTCACAGTCCTTCTCGACCAGCAGTTCGCCCCGCTGCCAGTCCCACACGAAGCGGGTGTAGCCGTGGGACTCGTCGAGATCCGCCCAGAGCTCGAGTATCCTCTCACCGGCCTTCTCGCGAAGAAAGTACATATAGGTATAGCCGTGGAAACGTCCCGGGCGGCCGGAATACCGGGCGAACCGGTAGTCTCCGTAGTTCTCCAGCCGATAACGCCGGGCGGCGGGCTTGAGGAAGGGGTTGAGTCCGCGCATCCGCTCATTCCGGGAGAATTCCCTGCTCTCCGTCCAGCTCTGAAAACCGTTGGCATAGACCCGCGAAATATCCTCGATGGAAACGGAAAATTTCAGGCTGAGGGATTGGGCCCGTATCGCCTCCCGAGTCTCTACGAGCACGTCAATTCTCCCCGGTCTGTCTCCACTCTCCGCCTCTTCGCGAATGAGACGGATCCGCGGCATCGCCGGCAGTCCCCCCTCTTTCGCTTCAAAAGAGACGATCGCAGCCTCCCGGACACCGCCCCCTGCAACGGGAGAATACCGGAAACTCACCAAGAGCCGCTCCCGTCGCGGTGATCGAGGCGGAATTCCTCTTCGAGGGCGGAGAAGAGCCGTTCCAGCTCGAGAAGCCGGCTGCGGCAGCTTTCCTCCTCTTCCTGCTTTGCCGCCTGCTCCAATTCCAAAGTCTTAGCGGAGATTGCGTTGACCCGCAGATTCGCGGCGGTCCCCTTTAGTCTATGAGAACGCTCGAGGAGTTCCGCATAATCTTCATCTTCCAAGGCCCGGCGAAGGGGTGAGAGAAAGCTCTCTCCGCTTTCGATAAAGTCCTCCACAAGCTCGAGTATGAAGCCGGTATCGAGGTCCAGGCTCTTCTGTGCCTCCTCCAAACGGAAAAGGGTGCTTTGATTTTTCGGCATCGCGTTTTTATCCTCGTATAAGTGTACGTCTCCGCTTTTCCTCCTGTCAAGGCCAAATGAGAATCGCTGGGGTGTTTCCAGCGATTCTTGTGCACGGTGAGTTGCGATATACCGGGCTCTTTATTATACTTTTCTCATGGCTCGAAAATTGAAGGCTCTTTCGGTAGACGATGAAAAGCTCAACCTCATGCTCATCGAGGAAATGTCTCAGAAACTCGGCTTAGAGGTGGATAGTTTTACCAAACCTCTCGAAGCCCTGGATTTCATAAAGCAGCAGGTCATCGACCTGATCTTTATCGACTACATGATGCCGGTGATGGACGGTATTGCCTTCATCGAGGAGGCACGGAAGACCCACCCCGACATTCCTATCATCATGATTACCGCGGTGAGTTCGAATAACGAGCTAAAACTGCAGGCCCTAAAGGCCGGAGCCACGGACTTTCTCAACAAACCCCTCAATCTTCCCGAGTTCAGCGCCAGGGTAGAGAATCTCAAGCAGCTGAGGCAGAGCCAGCTGCTCTACAAGAACTGGGCGGACATGTTGAGGGAGGAGGTCCGCACGGCCACGGAGGGAATCCGTCAGCGGGAAGATGAAACCCTGAAGGTCTTGGCAAACGCCGCCGAGTATAAGGACCCGGAAACGGGAGAGCACACCGTACGAGTGGCAAAATACTCTCTCACCATCGCCGAAATCCTTACCGACGACTCGGACCTGCAGAACCGCATCTACCGCGCCGCTCCCCTGCACGACATCGGTAAGATAGGGATCTCCGATACCATTCTCCTAAAACCGGGAAAACTCGACCGGCGGGAATTCGAACTCATGAAGACCCACACCAGCAAGGGCTTCGAGATAATATCCAAAACGCAGAGCCCCTATCTCAAAACGGGAGCGGAAATCGCCATCAGTCATCACGAGAAGTGGGACGGAAGCGGCTATCCGAACGGACTCGCCGGCGGGGATATTCCCCTCTGCGGCCGCATTGTAGCGGTGGTGGATGTCTTCGACGCCCTTACTTCCAAGCGTCCCTACAAGGAACCGTGGAGCTTCGAAAAAGCCATCGAACTGATACGCTCGGAGAGGGAAAAGCATTTCGACCCCGGTGCGGTAGACGCCTTTCTCTCGAATACGGAGAAAATACGGGATATCTACCGGACCTACTCCGATGTAAAAGAGAAGCTTGACTGAGAGGGGCCCTTATTCGAGCCCCTTGTTCCGCCGAAAGAAGAGAATAGCCGCCCCTAAAAGAATCATCCCCGCGCAGAGAATCTGCCCGGTCGTAAAGTTCCAGAGGGAGAGAAAGAGGGCCTGGGGCTCCGTCTCTGCGGCAAAGCTCAGAGGATAGCCGATCCCGATGTCCGGCTCACGGAAATATTCAATGACGAAACGAACAATCCCGTAACCGATGAGGTAGATGCCCAAGAGCTGACCGGTAAAACGCCGCCGGGGTCGAAAGACGAACCAGAGCAGCAGCCAGAGCACGATCCCCTCAAAGAAGGCCTCGTAGAGTTGAGAGGGATGGCGGGGCAAATCGACAAGGCCTCCCTCCCGGGAGGAAATCCCCGCTTCGTCGGCGATGCGGCGCACCCATTCGTGCCGGGTGGAAAAGGGCGGAGCGTGGGGAAATATCATTCCCAGGGGGCCGGCGGTAACCCGGCCCCAGAGCTCGCCGTTGATGAAGTTTCCCAGCCGTCCGAAGGTGTAACCGAGGGGAATACCCGCCACGAAGAGATCGGCAAGATCGAAGAAATTTTTCTTTCTCCGCTTTGCGAAAATGAGTCCCATCAGTATGACGCCAAGAAGCCCGCCGTGGTAGCTCATGCCCTGAAAACCGGTAAAATTCATCTCTTCGTCGAAGGGCCAGAAGATCATCCAGGGCTTGGCAAGATAGTAGCCCGAGGGGTCGTAGACGAGAGCGGCAAGGATACGCGCGCCCACCAGCAGCCCGACAATGGCGTAGAAAAAGAGGTCCGTTATTTCGTCGTCCGTATAGTCGAGTTCCTGCTCTTTTACCTGCCTTCGCACGAGAAGATAGGTAATGAAAAAAGCGACGAGATACATCATGCCGTACCAGTGAAACGGGAGCCCGGGAATGATGGTGGGGCGTATCCAAGAGGGAAATTCTATGTATGCGGGCACTGGCTGCTCCTTCTCTTATGGTTTATTCGGTCTATGCCGGCGCCTCGGTTTTTACTTCCGGCTCCGGCTGATCGGGCTGTTCGGGCTGCTGAGCCTGTTCGGCGCCTGCTGCCGCCGGCTCGGCCGAGCCGGCCGGCTCCGGCTGATCGGGCTTTCCAGACTCTCCGGCCTTCTCCGCCTTTTCCGCCTTCTCAAGGGGCTCCTCTTCGATCCTCCCGCTGGTGGAATTGAACACGAAGGCAATCCGCTCCTTCGGCTTAGAGACCTCGTAGAAACGCCCGTGACTCTCCAGAATCACCCCGGGATAGATCGTGCCGCGGACGCGCAGTATCGATTCGAAATGCTCTTCGTAGCGCTCCCGGAGGCTGAAGAGGTGCATGCTCCGCTTCTCTATCTCCTTCATGTACTTGAGCTTCTGCTGCCGGGCCGCATCGAGCTTCTTTCGGTCACCGTCCTTCTCGGCCCGGTTCATCATCCCGTCCAGCTTGGTGAGGTAATCTTTGATCTGTTGGATTTTCTTCTCCTGCTGCTCTATCTGGTCGGCCACCAGATAGTCCTGTCCGAAGCTGATGGTGGTCTTCGCCCCCTTATCGTTGCCGATGTTGTGCGCATCTATGCCGCGGCGGGTGTATACCTTTCCTCCAACCAGATCGCCCTTGTCTCCGACAAGCTGCAGAGAACCGTTGCACTTCACATCGCAGCGCAGGCAGGAGTTCTTGATACGGACGTCCCCTACCGCTAAGAGGGTGGCCTGCTCGACAAAGGTGGTCTCGATGTGCTCCTTTGCCCTAATAGCCGCCTTGTTTGCGCCGACGATACCCTGCATGACGGTTACCGTATGCCCCGAAGAGATGAGGCAGGCTTCAGCGTTGCCCGCCACCTTCACCCCTCCGCCGGCCATCACGTAGAAACCCTCGTGGACGTTTCCCTTTACCTGCACTTCGCCGGGAAACTTGATATTCCCCGACTTCATCCCCACATCTCCCTCCACCGTGTGGATCGAAGTGACCTCGAGGCGTCTCTGGTCGTAGTAGACCTCGCCGCTGTTCTCCGCATAGAGGTAAATGTCCCCGTTTTCCTGTGTCTCCTGGCGTAGTCCCTTCCCTATATCGAGGGCCAGGGGGGGCGGCTCCTTCGCCTTTATCGGCTTGCCCGTGACATCCCAGCCGTCCTTGGGCATGGTGTCGGAAGATATGATTTCGGCGATGAGCTGGTCCTTCTCCACCGAGGTAATCTTGTCCTGGTTCTTGTAGTCCGCCTGCCCGTCTTCCTTTAGGGTGAGGGCCTTGCCCGTCGCCCGCCGGACGTGGAACTTGAGCCTGCTCGTACCGGGGTCGATCGGCGGTATTCCCTCCGCAACCGGCACCTTCTCCACCAGCTCACCCCGCTTCGCCTTCTCGATGGCCTCGGTAATAGCCTTGCTGTCGAGGCCCTTCTTAACCCCGTTTTCGTCGAGAGTTGCGTTGACCTTTTCCAGACTGAGGGCTTCTCCGGTCCCTCGAGCGGGACTGAGGGTGAGGAAGGCCTTCATGTTATCTTCGGCCAACTGTACGTAGACCACGCTGTCCACGTGCTCCCGGACCCGCAGGGTAAGCCCTTCTTGGGATTCCCCCTCTATTACATCGAGGATCCCGTCTTCCAGAGCGTAGTATTCGTCTTCCCGCCGCTCGATGTTCTCTAAGAGGGTGACCATCGGATCGCTGCCCTTTCCCCCTTCGATCTTGGCGCCAAACACATCCAGCCCGTCCTCTCCCTTGCCGCTGCCGGCGAGATTTGCCACCACGGAATTCTTTCGCACGGCGGCCATCTTCGTTACCGTCTGAAGCGGATACTCGCCGAGAGAAGCATAACGCTTTAGGATCTCCGGCCCCAACTCCTCAACCCTCTGTAGCTGCTCCAATTCCTTCTCTTCAACAAAGGGGCAGGTATATTCGACGGTCCGGTCTTCGCCCTCGGCGGGAGGCTTTCCCTCTGCCAGGAGGTAATCTTTCAGCTCCCTTTCGGGTCCTTTTTGAAACTCGAGGAGATCCTGCTTGATCTTCTCGTAGTCCATCCCCTTGAAGCCGCTGTTCTTTATCGCCGCCCCCACCTCCTTGAGCACGAGGGGGGCTCCCCGGCCGCCGCCCTTCACCGCGTTGAGCAGGCCCTTCAACTTGTCGTCACTCGCGTCGACGGAAAACGAGCCGTCCCGGTCGACGGAAATGGGCGCCTTTTCCAGGGTCTTGCCCGCCGATACGGCGTTGCCGACGATTATCGAGATGTCCTTTTCCGGCAGCAGCTCCTCTTCGGGAAAGCCGATTTCCTTCGCCTTTTCCCGGATCTGCGCGGCGGTAGGCGGAGAGGCGTGAGAGGCCCCCGGATTGAAATCGATGTAACAGGTGGCCTGGTCCTTAGAGAGGCCGAGCTCCCAATCGTGCCTGCTGAAGGGGATGATCTCCACCCAGTTCTTCCCTCGGCGAAGAACGCCGCCTGCCTCCGCCTCCACCGACTTCTTCGTGACCTTCACGCCACGGCCGCCGAAAAACTCCTCCTTGTCGTCCTCGTTCCAAAGGAGAGGCTTGCCGTAGACCGACTTGCCGACCGTCCCCGTCTCACCCTCCTTCCATTCGGCCAGGACCTCTCCCTCTTCGGCCCAACCGGACTGCAGCACCTTGGGATCTATGTTGACCGGCTCCTCCCAGCTCTGCGTCTCCGTGTTCTCGACGATCTCTTCCTTAGGCTTTCCGAAGGGAAGCTTCGTCTTCTTCACGACCTTCTTTTTTACCTTCACCTTCTTGCTGCGGGTACGGGTTATTTCCGGGGCTGCGGCGGTCTTGAGGACCCTCTCTACGTCGGCGGCGAATTCCTCGGGAACGGGTAACTCCTTCCATTCGAAGGCGCCGGTGTCGCCGGCGACGGGAGCCGTACCGCGGGCGATGAGGCGGCTAATCGCTTCGCCGACGTTCGCCTCGGCGGCCGACTGGTCTCCAGCCTCTTCGAGTTCTTCGCTTGCAAGGGCGAACTCGCCGAGGGCCTTCTCGACGGCAAGCTCGTCGACGCCCTCTACGATCTTCTTCTTCTCGAGAAGATCGAGGAGCTTCGCCTTGTCCCACTCTTGACCGTTCACCGCCGGGGTGAAAACGAGCGAGGCGCTGAGCTGAGACTCATCGACCTGGATCTGAAGCGTACCCTTAGCCTGCATTTTTTATACGGTAAATCCTTCGTCCATCGCCCTGCGAAGGCGATGCTTGAGAAGATTGTTCTCCTTCTTCAGCGAATTGATCTCATACTGCTGCGCCTTGATCGTCTCGATCAGATCTCCCCTGGTGAGGGCTCCGCTGTGAAGCAGGTCCTCCATGTCCCGGGCCTTGGCGTCGAAGTCGATCTCCGCCTCCATCTCGGCGACCTGATAACTCTGATCGAGCGTCTCGATATCCAGGAGACTCCCCTGATTATCCTCTTCCCGCCGCTGTATCAGCTTATCTGCGATGCGGTAGATCGCCTGGCTGAGCACCGAATTGGGCTTATACACGACGATGGGAATGCGCGAACTCAGCGCAACCTCCTGTGTATGATCGTAGTAAATTATTCCCAGGTGTTCCATATCGATACCCAAATATTCGCTGCAGGAACGGCGAATTTTTTCCGCCTTCTGCGAATCTTTCGGATCCTCCAGGAGATTGAGTACCAGCATGGGGTGAAAATTCGCCGTCCTCCGGCGAAACGCTTCGTAACTCTCCGGGTCTTCCCGCCGAATATAGTCGAGGAGCTTGGGAATGTAGACCCGCTGCAGCTGAGTGCCTTCCTTCTTGACCCACTCTATGTACTCCGCCGCCGCGCTGCCCTTCTTAAAGGTGGCGTTCATCAATCTGAAGACGATATTCTTCAAAAAGAGGTAGGCGTTGAGGGTGGCGGTGAGGGTCGGGGCGGTTACGATGACTCCGTAGGATGAACTGAGAAAGAAATCGAGGGTATTGAAGTTGGTCCCCGCCCCCAAATCGAGGACGAGAAAATCGGCGTCCACCGTATAGAGGCGCTTGATCAGCTTGGTCTTCTGCCCCGTTTTGAGATTCGCCATGCCGGGGATCTCGGCGTCTCCGGGAATGAAACTGAGGTTTTCGTACTCCGTGGGAACGATGATATCCTCAAAGGCCATGCTGCGGTTGCTAAGAAAGGTGCCTATGCCGGTGCGCATCCCGCTCATGCCGAGGGTGAGATGGAGGTTGGATGCGCCGAGATCGAGGTCCGCCAATACAACCTTCTTTCCATTTTGCCCCAGGGCGACGGCGAGGTTGGTAGCCACGAGAGACTTCCCCACGCCTCCCTTGCCGCTGGCAATCGGCAGTATCTGCATCTATTCCTCCTCGTTTACGTCGGTTACCCGGGCTTCCGGCAGAGACGACTCTTCGTTCGCGTCCTTTCCAGACTTTTTCGTCGATTTCACCCTTTTCTCTTTTTTGAAGAACACTCGGGTTTTGGAAGCGGCGGAGGCTTCGCCTGAGCCTTTTGCTCTATCCGGGCCGGGTGAATCGGAGGGCTGCAGCGCGGATGGGACCGAACGTCGCCGGCGGACATTCGCCGCCAGGAGCAGCAAAAGGGCGATGATATCCATTCCCGCCACCGGCAGGATAACGGAAAGGGAGCGAGCGAGGGGTGCAGAGGCGCCTGACGAGACCCTGAGAGAGGAATCCGCCAGGAGGAAGAAGACCAGCGCGACCCCGAAGACGACCTGGAGTCCCTTGAGAACCGCCGCCAGAGGCAGGTAGAGCCCGTAGGTATCGGGATAGAGCCCCGCCATAAAGAGGGCGACGATGAGGATCAGGCCCGCCGAGGCCAGCCATATAAAGAAGATGCTCACATCACCGCTCAGGCTGCTGTTAAACCGGGCAGTTGCGAGGAAAAAGAGCACGATGAAACGAACGGCCTCCCAGAGGGCCGCGGAAAGAGCAATGAATGATCTCATAAAAAAAGTGTACGCGCCACATCGGCTGAGGTCAATCAGCAATTCTCGGAAAACCTCGTAAATTACGGATAACGGATATGAGCCGGCCGGGAAAAACCCGGCGTTCTCCCGGCGCCCTTGAAAGCTCTACCGTCATGGACTAAAGTAAGAATACGAGGTGCCCATGAAACGAGGAGAAAGAACCGCGTGGATCGCGGTTACCGCCTTTGTAGCGGTCTTTGCCGGAGGAATCACCCTCAGCCCCCACCTGCTCTTCGCAGACCAGAGCGGGGCCGAGAGTCATTACTACATCAACAGGCTGCAATACGCCTTCGAGTTTATCCTCAACAACTACGTAGACCAGGTCCCGGCCGAACAGCTCTACGAGGGAGCAATGAAGGGACTCTTCGACAGTCTCGAGGACCCCTACAGCTACTACCTCACCGGCAGCGATATGAAAGACCTCACCGACACGACCACCGGACGTTTCGGCGGGGTAGGGCTCTACATCTCCCGGCCTGTTTCTGCGCGCCAAGCCAACGGCGATGAAGATCAAGACCCCGACGAAGCCCCAAAGGACAAAAGGGCCAAGTACATAAAGGTGGTGGCCCCCATCGAAGACACTCCGGCCTACCGGGCCGGAATCCACGCGGGGGACTACATCATAAAGGTCGAGGATGAATCGACCGCCGATCTTACCGTAGACGAGGTTGTCGACCGGCTGCGGGGAACTCCCGGCTCGGACGTACAGGTCACGATCCTTCGGGGCAAGAACATCACCTTCAACGTTACCATTACCCGGGCCATCATCGAGGTGCCCACGGTAAAACACGACATAATAGACGGGAAAATCGGCTATCTGCGAATCATCCAATTCACCCCCTACACCGACGACAGAGTAAAAGAGGCGATCTCCGACTTCGAGAGACAGGGCTATTCCAGCCTCATCATCGACGTGCGGGGTAATCCCGGCGGTCTTCTTACGGCGGTAACCGACACGGTGGACTTCTTCTTCCCCTCCGGCGTGATCGTCAGCACAAAGAGCCGTATCTCTCAGGAGAACGAGGTTTTCAACGCGGACCCCTCCACCCTCGTTCCGAGCGACCTGCCCGTTGTAGTGCTGATCGACGAGGGCTCGGCCTCGGCATCGGAGATCCTCGCCGGAGCCTTCAAGGACACCAACAGAGGCCTCATCATCGGTGAGACGAGCTTTGGGAAGGGGTCGGTACAGAAAATAATTCCCTTCGGGGAGAGCGGGTTTAAGCTGACCATAAGCCGTTACTATACCCCCCGCGACGTGAATATCGACAAGGTGGGGATAAAACCGGACATCGTGGTAGAGGAAGAGGAGCTCAGCGAAGAGGACGGCGAAGCCATGCAGAAAATTTTTGAAAACAACTACATCAAGAACTTCGTCGATGAGAACCCCAACGCTTCGGAGGCCCAGAAGGCCCGTTTCATCCGCTCGCTGCAGAGGGAGAAAAACATCGACTTAGCTACGATTCTGCTGCGCAGGCTCCTGAAAAACGAATATCACCGGCGGATGGACTTTCCGCCGGTCTACGATCTCGAATTCGACAAGGCCCTAAAGGACGCAATCCAAAAGATCCGCAGGGGCGAAGCACAACCGGACTTTACCCCCTATCCGAGCCCCGGAAGAAAACAGGGAGAAATGAGGGCAAAAATTTGACCCATTCCCGCATCAAGGTCCAGACGAAATCAAAAACGGAGCTCGTCGACATAAGCAGAGAGGTCCACCAAACTGTCAAGAAGAGCGATATGGCTGAGGGCATCTGCACGGTATACATTCCGCACACCACCTGCGGAGTCACGATAAACGAAAATGCCGATCCATCCGTCAGGCAGGACATTATAATGGAACTGAACAAGGTCATTCCCTTCGACGACGGCTACCGGCACCTGGAAGGCAACTCCGCCGCCCATATCAAGGCATCCCTGATGGGGGCGAGCGTCTGCATACCCGTTTCCGGGGGACAGATGCTCCTCGGAACCTGGCAGGGCATCTATCTCTGCGAATTCGACGGACCTCGGACAAGGTCGGTGATAGTTTCCGTAGGATGAGAAGCCTCCTTCTGCCGCACAGCTTTTCCCCCGAGCTTCCCCTCAAAATGACGGGAGACACGTTCCACTACCTCAGCCGGGTCCTCCGCCTCTCTCGGGGCGACACCTTAGCCGGTACCGACAGAGAGGGCAGACGCTATCTGCTGGTCATCACGGAAATGGACCATGAGAGCCTGGTGGTGGAAGTCCGCGAAAAACGGGAGAACGGGAATACCGAAACGGCGATCTGCCTCTTTCAGGCCCTTCTTAAGGGAAAGAAGATGGATACGGTGGTGCGACAGGCCGCCGAGGCGGGAGTCAAACGCATAGTTCCCGTGAAGAGTGAGTACACGGTAGCCCGCTACGACGCGGGAGAGGGAAAGAAAAAGCGGCAAAGATGGGAGGCCATAGCGCGAGAGGCGGTACAGCAGAGCGGAAGTACGGTAATAACGGAGATCGAAGAACCCGTCGACATAGATGAGCTGCCGAGGATCCGGAACGACGGCGATCCTGCCCTGTTCTTTCATCATGAACCCCTTGAACAGACGTCGCTTCATCGGTATCTTTCCCATTATCCGAATACGGTGGCCCTCGGAGTCGGCCCGGAGGGCGGCTTCTCCCCGCGGGAAGTCGAGCTGCTGAGAGGCGGCGGCTTCCTGCCGGTCCACCTGCAGACCAACGTATTGAGAGCGGAAACCGCCGCCCTGTATGCAATCGCCGCGGTACAGACCCTGCTCGCGGAAAGAGTATCGTGGAATCCTCAGGAGTAGAAAGAGACATGAAAGACAGGAGAAGAGAGCGGATCCGGCTCATCGGCGTACCCGTCGATGTGCTACCGGAGAACGAAATCGAAGATGCGGTGAGAGACCTCATGGACAATGAGGGAAAACACCACATCGTCTTTCTCGGCCTTTTCGATCTGCTGCGCGCTCGGGGCAGGGGAGAGTTCGGTAAGACGGTGCGTCAGGCAAGCCTGGTAATCCCGACTTCGAAAAACATCGTCTCGGGGGCACGATTTCTCGGTAAATCGGTGCCGGTCCGCTACATGCCCTTCAGCTTCGTGATACGCCTTTTAGGGGTCCTGGAAAAGCACGGAAAAACGCTCTATCTCGTAGGCTTGAAACCGCAACCGCTGCAAACCGCCGCAACGAACCTGCGGGACTCGTTTCCCGGACTGAGAATCGTCGGCCGCTATATCGGCTATTTCGACGAAAACAAGGAACAGGACGTGGTAACGGCAATAAAAAAGGCCTCTCCCACCCTGGTTCTCGCAGGCCCCGGGGTCAAGGAGCGGCAGCACTGGTTCAGAATTCACCGCGACACGCTTTCCGACAGCCTCTTTCTCTGGTGCGGCGAGTGCTTCGACATCTTTGCCGGCCGTAAAGAGCGGATCGCCGACAAGAGCTGGGATCGCGGTACCTACTGGTTCTCCGACCTCGGCCGCAGACCATGGAAGCTTCTTTCCCTTTTCTCCTACCTCTATTACAAAATCCTGCTCTTGATCGCGAAGATAAGAAATGAGTAGCCGGGTAAGCGCCCGGCTCCCTGCCTATAATTCATAGAGCTTGAGATACTCGTAGAGTTCCTTGAACCGGTCCTCTATCCGGCGTGCCGTGAGCCGGACAACGGCAGCGCGAAACGCCGGAATGAGAAGGAGAAGACCGAGAAAGTCTCCGATGAAACCGGGAGTGAGCAGGAGGATTCCCGCTGCCAGAAGCCCAATCAGGTGGAAGAATTCGTCCCCCGGATAGTATCCGTCTCTTATGTTTACCAAAATGATCCCTAGAAGCCGCTTTATCAGAAGGAAAGTGATGATCAGACCCAACAGGGCCGTAGAGGCGATTCCGGCGAGCAGAAGATAGCGGGGAATGTACTTGTCGAAAAACAGAACACCCCACATGTCCGCGAAAGGAACGAGGGACAGCAGCATGACGATCAGGAAGAACTTGAGAATGTATCCCGTATCGAAAAGCCGAATGAGTGTCCGTGTCTCCATCATAACGGAAGAAGAGTAGCATAGAGCGCCGGGAAAATGCAACGCCGCGCACCAGCAATTCTGACGCCGCACATCAAGCGGCAGCGAAGGACTCATATCTCTCTTTCGGGGAGTGCCCTAACGAGTTTTCCCGCCGGAAAAGCATTTCGCTACCTATTTGCCCCGCATTATACTGTTTTTATTATATAGTACTCGATACAGTGAATCGAAAAAAGGCGGCCGGCGGTGCTCTCTCTTCTCTTCGTCGACGATGACGAAAAGGAACTCGCCATTCTCTCCCAGGTATTGCCCGGCTTCATCACGACCGGCTGCGCTACGGCAGCGGAAGGCCTGCGGCAGCTTTCAAAAAAGCCCTTCGATCTGGTCCTTCTCGATCTCGATCTCCCCGACATGAACGGTTTCGCCGTCCTCAGTCATATACGGGCAATGGATACCCCGCCGCCGGTGGTGATGCTCAGCGCCTTCGGCAGGGCGGAAAATGTCGTTCGGGCACTTCGGCTGGGCGCCGAAAACTTCATCGAGAAGCCCTATAGCCTCAAGAAGCTCAGTGCCGCCATCGACAATGCCCTCCTTCCCATCGATCTCCCGCCGCAGCCCCCGGAACTTCCCAAGTCTTCCGAACTCACCGGTAAGCCGGAAAAACCGGACCCTCTGGCCCATTTCAAAGGAAACTCACGATTAATTTGCAGTTTAAAGGAGAAACTACGCGTCTACGCGCGGAGCGAAGAGGCTGTTCTGATTTACGGGGAAAGCGGGACGGGAAAGGAGCTTCTCGCCCGGGCCGTCCACGACTTGTCTTCCCGCAGAAAGGGCCCCTTCCAGCCCATTCATGCGGGAGCCATACCCGAAAATCTCATAGAGACGGAGTTTTTCGGAAGCGATGCAGGAGCCTTTACCGACGCCCGGTCTCGGCCGGGATACCTCGAACGGAGCAGCGGCGGCACCTTCTTCCTCGATGAAATTGGAGAAATGCCCCGTGCGGCGCAGATGAAGCTGCTGCGCATCTTGGAGGACGGCTCGCTCATCCGCATCGGCGGAAGGAAGCGCATCCCCATCGATATTCGCCTGATCTCCGCGACCCACCGAATTCTTCCCGGGATGATCGAGGAGGGAAGCTTCAGGCTCGATCTGTACCACCGCATCAACACCCTTACCGTCACCGTTCCTCCCTTGAGAAGGAGAATCGAGGATATTCCGGAACTCTCCCGCTGCTTCCTCGGAGAATTGGGGGTGGATCAAGAAAGCATCTCGGCAGAGAGCATGGAAAAACTGAGCAGCCACCACTGGCCGGGAAACGTGCGGGAACTGAGAAATACCATTCGCAGGGCGGCGATACTGGCGGAGGGAAAGAGCATAGAGCCGCGGCACATCGTTACCTCCGCGGAACTGAGCGCGTGAGGAAGCTACATGCGCAGTTTCTTGATCTGTACGGCTTCCAAAACGGGAAACCGGTTGCCCTCCGCGTCTTCTCCGTAGCCGAGATAACGACCGATGGCGATGAGGTGGCTGTGGAGGGCGATCTCATTCGGCGAGGTGGATCTGCTGCGGGGAGGCGGAATGGTACCGACGAATTCGGGGCCGCGGAGCTGAAAATAGCAGCGGTACATCTTGAGCTCTTCTCCGTTCTCCCATGCGCCGGAGGAAATTTCCAGGATACCGAAGAAGTCTTCCTCGCCCTCTTGAATGACCTGCCGGGACGAGACGACCCCCTCGATTATGAGGTATTTGTCCTTTGGGATGCCGGCAACCCGGCCGCTGCGTACGCTCTCGCTCAGAGTGTCGAGCCCGTACTCGCTGCTTATCACCGAATCGAGGGGAGGCAGAGTCCCTCCCTGCCCCTCCTCCTGAGCACGGAGAGTGAACGCGAAAACCAAGAAAAACGCGAAAACCATGGTAAAAGCGGACGAATTCTTCATCGAATGCCTCTTTTTCTCCTCTATTTCGCTATAAATTGTAGGTCTTTCTCCTCCAACGGTCAAGTTCAATCGCTTTTTTCTTTCCGGAAGGACAAATTCTCCTAGAAAGGTTTGACAAATCACCCATTGCTGAATACTATAAAATGTGAGACAACTGTAAGTCTAAAACAGAGGGTACTGATGACTAACAACGATATCGTTCAGGGATTCGACGACGAGAAAGACGACAGCCTAAAAATTCGCTTAGAGAAGGTAGACAAGGTTGAGGGCTGTCTTGTCCTCTATCTTACGGGGTATATCGACACGTATAACTCCAACTTCTTTCAAAAGAGGGTAACCAAGGCGGTCGAATCGGGCTATTCCCGCCTCATTTTCAACTGCGCGGGGCTGAACTACGTGTCCAGTACCGGAATAGGCTCATTCACCGCGTTTCTCAAGGCGGTAAAGCCCCGGGGCGGCGACATCGTCCTCTTGGATATTCAGCCGAAGGTCTACGAGGTGTTTCAGCTGCTGGGTTTCTCTCAGTTCTTCAACATCAAAGACAACCTCCAGGAGGCGACCGAGTTTTTCAATTCCGAGGGAAAAACCGGATCAACCGATGTCTTTCCCAAGATTTTCAAGTGCCCGATATGCTCGAAGAAACTCAAGGCCACGAAGCCCGGTCGATTCAGATGCAGCGAGTGCAAGACGATCCTCGCCATCGATAATTCGGGACAGGTATTTCTCGGATAAGTCTCTCCCCGCGGCCCTTTTTCAAGGGACGAGCTATCGACACCACGTAGTGAAAGCGTTCTAGGACAAAAGAGTATGGGATTTTTTAAACGATTTGCACGAGTGTTCAGAAGCAACCTCAACGATATCATGAGCAAAGCCGAAGACCCGGAGAAGATGCTCAATCAGCTGATCTCCGACATGAATCGGGAACTCGTGGACACGAAGAAGAGCGTGGCCTCGGCCATTGCCGACGAGAAAAAGCTCGAGCGTCAGGCGACGGCGGCGGAAGCGCAGGCCGGTCAATGGGAACAGAAGGCGCGGGCGGCCCTTGAAGCGGGAAACGAAGACCTCGCCAAGGAGGCCCTCGTTCGCAAACAGGAGCAGGAGAAGATCGCCGCCGAGTACCAGCAACAGTGGGAGATACAACACCAGTCCGTGGAGAAGCTCAAGCACTCCCTGCGGAAATTCCAACAGAAGATCGAAGAAGCCCAGCGGAAGAAGAACCTTCTCATTGCCCGATCCAAAAGGGTAGAAACCCAAAGAAAGCTCCAAGCAACTGTTCTTAAATACGAAGACAGCTCCGCCTTCGCCACCTTCGACCGAATTTCCCAGGAAATCGAGCAGAAGGAATCGGAAAACGAGGCCATGGAAGAAATCGAGGAGTGGTCCGAGAACGAGGATTCTCTCGAGAAGCAATTCGCCGCCTTAGAGCAGAAAACCCAATCTCCCGAGCTGCTCTTGGAAGATTTAAAAACAAGAATTTCGGAAGAGGAGAAGGGGTAAAGGAGCAATCCGTACACCCGCGATTTACCTGTAACATCGTTACCCTAGACCCGCCGAAGCTCGCCGCCGTACGCAGAGAGGCAGAAAGAGACGGTACGCTGCGGCTGCGCTTCTCCTCCTATCCCCTGCCGGCCTTTGAGACGGACTGCTACCTCATAGAGGCAAAGCGGATGCACCAACTCCTCGGAGCCCATGAGGACGAAGGACCCGATTCTCTTATTTCTACAAAACCGGTTCTCGTATTCGGCAGAGCCGAAGATCTGCCCAGGGCCTTCAGCCTTGGCTGCGACGATTACCTCACCGAATCCTGGACGTACCCGGAGCTTCGGGCCCGAGTACTGAAGACCCTTCCCCCGTCTATCATCTGCATCGGTTCAAAAAGCTACCGAATCGAAGCAGGAGGGATCCGTTCGGTCTCGGGAAGCCGGTCGATCCCTCTCTCCCGGCCCGAGCTGCTCATTCTCAAGGCCCTCGTCGGCGCCGCCGGCGAGACCGTATACCGGGAGGCGCTGCACTACCTGCTGCGGGACGAGTATCGTCGAAAAAGCCGCGCCGTCGATATGCAGGTATCCCTTCTCCGCAGAAAACTGAAGGATCTCGGCTGCGATGAAGAGCCTATCCTCAGCGTGAGAAGGCAGGGATACCGCATCTCGCCGGCCTGTGTGGAAAAGAGAAATTCACCAAAGGACCATAAAGCCTGTGGATAAGTTGTGCATAAAAACCGGAACCCGCGTTTCCCGCTCTCTACTCACTCATGGATATACCACTGTTGCCTATACATCTGTGTAGCTGTCAAGGTGAAAAGAGGTCTGCGGGCGGGGTTTTTCAATTTTTTTTATTGAATATACTATTCATGCATGTAGACTCCTCTTGTGGATTAGTTGTGGATAAATTTGCAGATTTTCGGACGGCCGGCTGAGAAGGTTTGGCTGCCGTAGTAGAGGGATCTGAAAAAGCGGCGGGAACTGCGGGTACGGGAATCCGCCCGCCTAGCAAAGATCCTTTTGATTGTTGCCCTTTTATCGGCGCCATGATACTATTAGCGCAATGTGAGGTAGTGGAGTGAAAGCGGCCCTATTGGTGCTCCCCGTGTACGCGGTCCTGTTTATCGCAATCTTCTCTCTCTTTACCGCCCTCTCGACGGTCTATTATTGGATAGGAGCCTCTCACGCGGTGAACGAATTAGGAGCATCGGTGCTTCTGCCCCATATCGTCGACGCTCTGCCTTCCATCGTCGTCGCCTCTACCGTCATTTCTCTCTTCTTCCTGCTGCTCACCCAGCGCAGACGATCACGGATAGGCCTGCCCGCCGCCCTCTCTGCCTTTTTCTTTTCCTTTTTTCTCTATGCCGGCCTCTTCATTCTGAGCTCGGAAATGCAGAGCAATGAAGAAGGTCCGCCCATCAGCTCCCCCTACCGGGCCGGATACCTCTACCCCCTCAGCGAATACCTTTTTTACGGAGAGACGATTCGCTACAGTGACGCCGACCTTCCCGTCTTCGGTCCCGTTGCGCTCATTTCGCCGAATAACAGAGAAGCGGAGGAGAAGCAGGTTCTCAGCCTGTACCGCAGCGGTACCTTCTACTTCACCCAGGGCGAGCTCATTTTGGAAGACCCTGAAGGAGGACGGGATGCGATTCCCCTCGGAGAAGACGCATCGGGTCCGGTCTCCTCCCTCGAGACTCCCGTTTCCGTGCGGCGCATAGGAGAGGAGATAGGGATGATCACCCGCTCTCTTACCGGACTGAGAGAGAACTCTTTTCTTCTCTTCATCGGAGCCATGGCTCTGCACATCCTCTTTATCATCAGCGGATGGTCCTTTATCCGTACCAGCTCCTGGCCCCTCTTCAATGCCCTGCTCGGCCTCTTGCTTATGCGGGTGTTTTTTTTACTGCATCGCCTCTCCATTGGCGATGCAGTTGAAGCAATGCTCTTTGCGGTCTCGATGGAAAAGTACCTTCCTCTCCTCCCATCGATCATTTTACTCACCGCTTCCTTTCTCTTTCTTTTCTGGGGAATAGCCTTTCACCTCGGCAGCAAAGAGGGAGGCAGGTAATGAGTTCCGTCGTCCGCCGAAGTCTGTTCTTCACTCTCGGTTTGACCGCCGCCGCCTATCTGTTTTTTATCGTCATTACCGCCCTCGAATATCCGGCGGACCAGCTTCTCCCCCAGTTTCGAGCGGCCTGGCTCTTCGAAGAAGCGCTCAGACTCCTCATCGAAGCGCTTCCGACGGTAATTATCTCCGCCGTAATAATGGCCTTCGCCACAATGCGCGCCGGCGCAGGCATCTCCTCCGGCGCCGACAGCCTGCCCCGCCTCATAGGCCGTTTGATGGTGCTGTTTATCCTCTTTACCCTCCTCTATACGGCCCTCGACATCGGCCTCAAGCCCCGGCTCTATCGAGACCGGTTCAATCGCCTCTACCTCAGCCGTCTGGCGGGGGAGTTTATGGAAAAGGCGGAACAGGCCGAGACAAGAGAAGAGAGGGAGGAGGCTGCCCGCTATTACCGCAACTACCTCTCCATCGTAGAGGAAGATGCCGAAATAGGCGGCAGGCTCGAAGTCATCGAGGGGAGCTTGAGTCTCACGCAGGGAGAAGAGAAGAAGGAGAAGAAAGAAAAACCCTTTATAGCCCGAAGAGAACTTCAAAACCTCACCGCCGTGGAGCTGATGGAAAGAGGCAGCGCGGCCCTCGAAGATGAAGACCCGTTTACCGCCCACTTCCTCGCCCAAATGGCCGTCAAGCTCGAGCCGGACAGGGAAGACGCCAGAAGGCTGGCCGCCAAGGCCTGGGACCGCATCGGCACGATGGCACCGAGCCGCGACGAGGAGCAGTTGTACAAGATCTACCGGGAAAAACTCAGGGGCTACGAAGCCCTGCAGGAGGGGCGGCCGGTGGAGGCTTACTACCTCTTTCACCGGCTCAATGAAAAAGCCCCGGAAGACCCGGATGTGAAGGAGTATCTGGAAGAAAGTCGTCTACAGGCCAGGAATGTCTCATTTTTTATCGAGGATGCCAGAGAAACGGACACGCTGCCCGGAACACCTTCGATCATCTACGCCGAACCGAAGGGAATCACCGGCGACACACAAATCGTCTATATCGGGAAACTCGTACGGGACGGGAGAGCTGTCTGGCTGCACGATGTAGAGGTCCTGCACTTTTCCCCTAGCCCCGAAGGAGGGATTTCGCGATCCAGCCATATCAGGGCGCAGTACGCCAAGCTCTCATCGAGGATTTCCGAAGGCGGAGATCCCTACTCCCTCTTTATTTTTCGCGGTATCGACCGGTATAATGACGAGATCGAGATAAAGCCGCAGTTTTCCCTCAGCGGGACGGAGGAAGGAGAGGATTTTGAGGCTCTTTCCGGCCCTCTCAAGAACGTCTACCGCAGCTCGGCACCATTGAGCGATCTGTTGAGATTGAGCCGGGACCATGACTTCTTCGAACGTCTCAGCCTTCTGGACCTCTTTATTCTAGAGAAAAAGTATGAAGTGTATCATCATCCCCGCAGTAAAATCCAGCTGATAACGCTCATGCGTCTCTTAGGGCCCTTCCTCATCCTCGTGCTGAGTCTTCTGGGCGTGGGGATCGGCCTCCGCTTTCGCCCCCGAAAGGACGGCGTTCCCGTTTTTCTCTATCCCTCCCTCCTTTTCGTTCCCTTTTTGCTAGACTATCTCATCAGCTTCTATGTATTCGGCCACCGCCTCATCTTCGCGGGTCTGCTCAATTTCGGCGGATTCGCTTTGGGGCTCTCGCTCTTCCTCGTCCTTCAGGGACTAATTCTCTTTTTGGCAATTTTTTACTGCGTCCGCTACCGCGAATCATGAGCTTTTTTACCGAAGCGACCGGCTGGTGGAAGAACCGGCTTTGTCCTCACAGCGGGAAAATTCTCGGACCTCTCATCGGGCTCATCGCGGGACTGCGGGTATTCGGTTTGATTTTCGGATTTCTCGCCGGCTGTCTGTTGGACAGAATCTTCCAAGACCGCAGCGTCGTCGACGAGAGTCCCCTCGGGAGAATCCGCGCCGCCGCCGCCGCGGTGCTGCGCGCGGCAGAAACGGCAAAGAAGGAGCGGCCCGGAGCAGAGGGCTCTTCTCTCGACGATCCGGAAGTCGAGATCATCAGGCAGCGGCTCCACCGGAACTTCGCTCTCTCGGCCTCGGGTGCGGCGGCCTGCGATGCCGTCATTTCCACATATGCCGCCGGGGAGGACCTGCCGGAAATATCCGGGACTCTCCGTTTCGATGACCCGCCGGAGCAATTCGCCCTTCTGCAGAGCTTCTACCAGGCCGCTTCGCTCTTCGGTCCCGTGGGGGCCGGAACAAGGACGGAGATTCAACGGCTGAGCTCCCGCCTCGGTGTTCCTCCGGAATTGGAGCAGCCGGCTTACTACATCTTTGCCGAGAAAGACGAAGAGAGCTACCGCCTCCTGGGAGTCGACGCGGACACTCCGACGCAGGAGATCAAGCGGGTCTTCCGCTCTCTGGCCGCCGAGTTCCATCCCGACGGACTTTACGCCCTGGAGGACGAGCAGAAAAAAGCCGCCGAAGAGGCCTTCGTGAAAATCCGGAAGGCCTATGAAGCTGTCATGCGGGAACGGGAACACTAGAGTTAAAGGACGATCGCTACCCGTCTTGAGAGGGCCCGTACCCCGGCGCGGCGCCGACGGGATGCCGGGGGGCATCGCTTCGGGTGATGCGGGCGCCGAGGGAGCGCAGACGGCCGATGAGGTCCTCATAGCCCCGCTCGATCTGGTAGACGTTCTGGATTACACTCTTGCCTTCGGCACAGAGGGCGGCGATTACCATCGCCATGCCTGCACGCACATCCGGAGAGACCAGTTCGTCCCCCCGAAGCCGCGAGGGTCCGCTGACCACCGCCCGGTGCGGGTCGCAGAGGATGATCCGGGCTCCCATGCCTATCAGTTTATCGACGAAGAACATCCGCGATTCGAACATCTTTTCGTGAATGAGAACCGTCCCCTCTACCTGCGTGGCCACCACCGTGATGATGCTCGTCAGGTCCGCCGGGAAACCCGGCCAGGGGGCGTCGTCGATCTTGGGAATCATTCCGCCTAACTCCGGCACGACCCGCAGGGTTTGCCCGGAGGGAATAAAGATCGTGTCGCCGTCGGACTCCCAATGAATACCCAGTTTCCCAAAGGCCATGCGGGTCATTCTCAGGTGTTCGGGTCCCGCGTCTTCTATTTCCAGCTCACCCCCGGTGACGGCGGTAAGACCGATGTAGCTGCCGACCTCCATAAAGTCGGGCCCGATGGTAAAATCGGCCCCCTTCAGGCCGCTGCTTCCGTGGATGGTGAGGATATTCGAACCTATGCCCTCTATGCGTGCACCCATCGCCGAGAGAAGCCGGCAAAGGTCCTGCACGTGGGGTTCGCTGGCGGCGTTACGAATAACCGTCTTTCCGGAGGCCGATGCGGCGGCCATGAGGGCGTTCTCCGTGGCCGTGACCGAGGCTTCGTCGAGAAAGATGTCCCCGCCCACCAGCTTTTCCGCTGAAAGTTTGAAGAGACCGTCGACCTCCACCCTTACCCCCAGGGTACTGAAGGCGAGAAAGTGGGTGTCCAGGCGGCGGCGGCCGATAACGTCTCCCCCCGGAGGCGGCAGATGCACCCTTCCCGTTCGGGCGAGAAGGGGCCCGGCAAAGAGAATCGATGCACGGATATGCTTAGCGATTTCCGCGGGGACCTCGTGAGACTGGATGTCTTTCGCCTTGAGGCGGTAGGAGTTTGGATCGATCTGTTCACTGCTGCCGCCGAGTTTCTGAAAAATGTCCAGCATGACCCGCACATCTTCGATGGCGGGAATATTTCTCAGAATCACCTCTTCGTCGGTGAGAATGGCCGCGGCGATACACGGAAGGGCGGAGTTTTTATTACCTCCCGCCTTGATCTTCCCCTTTATGGGAAAGCTTCCCTCTACTTCGTAAGTGTTCATGCTTAAACTCTACCCCATGTGGGGCCATACTTCAATATGCTGCAGGTACGAGGAAGAACTGTGAAGGCCCAAAGGGATTCTCCTGCATCTGGACCGTGCAGCGCCGCACAAAGGTTTGTCCGTCGGCGGTGCCGAACCGTACCGTCAAACGAATACGGTAGGGCGGTCCGTCTCCCGCCTCGACCTGCCGGCGAAAGGGATTCTCCATGATCCGCGGAAAGACTACCAATTGAAAGGGTCGGGCCGCCTGACCCTCTTGCGCGACGGCGGCTTCTATCATCTCCACCGGATCGGACATCGCCGCGCCTGCTTCCTCCGCCGCTCCCTCCGTCTCCTCCATTTCGGGAAAAAGAAGAGCGAAGATCCGCTGCGGACCGTAGCCCTCCCGGCGGAGACGCCGGTAATCCGAGGGATTCATCAGATACGAAAAAGCCTCCTGCCAGCGCGCATCCTGCAGAAGGCGTCCGCCATCGCGGAGAAACGCGTTCAAGCCGCGCACGACATTCGCCGAGGCGGTCTGTTCATAGGCACGCCCGTTCCACTTGAGCCAGGTGAGAAAGGTCTCGTACCCCGTGCCCTCTTCGAAGACCTGCGACCAGGTAACGATGTCGAGAATTCCGTCGCCGTCGATGTCCCGTGTCTCGTTGAGCTCGCTCACCGTATCGCTGAGGCTGACGGTGGAAAACTTGTTATAGCGCGAGAAAATGACCCAGATTCGTTCCCGCCCCTCCTCGGTCTGAAAAGACACGCTCACACAGAGGGGCATCTGCGCCCCCCGGACAATATCGACGGCCGCAAAATCTTCCAGCACCTTCCACGCCCCGAGAGGGATGCGGTACATCGAAATCAGTTCGTCTTCGGTTTGCAGGAAGACGGAGAGATAGTAGTCCACCCGTTTGACCTCGTCGGAGTAGATCCGCGAAACCTCGTCCAAGACTTCTTTGGGAACCATTTCGTCAAAGGAGGCTTCCGGAAGCCCCTCCACAAGGGAAGGATCCTTCTCTACTAAAAGGAAGAGGGCGTCCCGGTAGCCGTTTCCATCCAGATCGTGAAAGACGTTCAAGGGGCTTTTGTCCTTCTCGATAAAGAGAAACCGGTCGGGGATGGTGCGGCGGGATTGAAGGAAGATCTCGCTGCGGGACAGGCCGAGAGGCCCTGCGGCCGCCGAGCCTTCCTTCGCGGCAGCGGCGGAAGCCGGAAAAGTCTCCCCTTCCTTCGACGAAGAGCCATCCTCCGCGGGTCTCTCGTCGGGGGTCCCGCTCCCTTCCGCGCTTCCCTCCTCGGCACCAAGCGCCGCATCTCCGGCTCCCTCGTCACCTGACTTCGGGACGGTGCCGCAGGAAAAAAGCAGCGAAAGCACAACGACGGTGAGGATGTATGAGGATGTTGTCCAGAGTAATCTCGCCATGCTGCTCCCGAGTACGCATAATACTACCAGGAGCCGGGTAAAATATCCATCACTTTTTTATTCCACCAGGAGCTTGAGCCGTTTCCTGCCGTCGGCGGAACGGAAGGGATTTCTTCTGTTTTTGAGAAACTGCCGGTAGGCGGCGCAGGCCTCATAATAGCCGTCGGGGCCGCGAAAAGTTGAAGATACATCACAGCGATACAATTCAAGAAGCTCGGGAAAGAGGGGAGAAGCAAGGACGTCTTCGATTCGATGGAAGGGGATTCTCGGCACATACGCCGCGAGCATATGGTTGCGCACGAAGTAGGCGACCTTTCGCACCACTTCATCGTCGTAGCCGAGACGGGACAGAAATTCCCGGGCTTTATCGGCCCCCGCCTGCGCATGACGGTCGAAGGCGTTCCCGTTTTTCGGGCCGGTGAAGGGTTTTCCGCAGTCGTGCAGGAGAAGTCCCAGAGAGAGCGGCAGCTCCCGGAGCTTGCGGTAGGCGAAGGTTTCCACCGTGTGGTTCCAGACATTGCCCTCCGGGTGCTGCTCTTTTGCGTGATCGACCCCGCCCATGCGGGCCAGGAGGGGCCAATGGGCGTCGATGAAGCCGCTGCGCTTCAAGAGACCGAGACCTCGCCCGGTCCACTTGCCGGTGAGCACGCCGGTAAGAAGGAAGCGCTGCTCGGCCGCGCTGAGCTTTGAAGAGTCTCCCGTGGACGCTCTTGTAGGCGCTCCCGCCCCTTTTGGCGCCGGCGGCGATAGCGGCGGCGCTGTGTCCGGCCGCTCGAGGGCACTGAGAAGCTCCTCGGAAGGCTCATAGCCCAGACGCGCAGCGATGAGCGCCGCCTCGAAGACCGGATACCCGCTCCGTGCCGGAATACTTTTTCGGGCTAATCCTGCAGCCGGTAAAGATAAGCTCTTATCTCGCAAGGAATAATAGACAGCCTTACGGTCTACAAAGGCCCCCCGAGAGATGTCGTAGAGAAGTGAGCCCTGGAGGGTAAAGGCATCCTTTATATCGGAAATCCGCGGGCTCGGCGGAGGAAAGGTTCTGCCGAATGGGGCCCTTGTATCTCGCACGGCAGGCGCAGCCTGGGAAAAATCGAGATCGCAGCTTCGCGGGTACGGACCGTTCGCGTATTCGAACGCCGCCCCAAGGGTCCCTCCGCCATAAACGTCTTCCTCGTCGATACAGCGAAAGAGCAGCATCTCTCCGTCTTTTTCCACTACGGCATCGTAGGCTGAAGTCCCTAAAAAGGAAACATTCTCGAAGAGCCTGCTAAGGTCCACTATGCTTCCCTCGGTCTCCACAAGGGCCACGGGACCGGCGGGTAAATCGAAATAGCGCTCGAGGGCGGAAAAGGCCGCGAGATAGGAGGGAAAGCCTGCGTATTCGAGCCTTTTCAAGAGTTTCATACCGATAAGATACCGCCGGCGGCTGCCGGATTTCAAGAAAAAAGCGTAAAAGCTGCCCCGCGCAGGGGCGGGCCGCCCCCCGCCCCTGCGCGGGAAGTTGCACAGAAAGAGATTTCGCGCTACACTTGCCCGACTGCCGGAGCCGGGGCACTGCAGGGGCACAGCCCGATACATGCGGCACACCGGCCGGCCGGAAAAAGGAGGCTGCCATGATTCTCTCGGGACGGGAAATCGAAAAGCGGCTCGGCGGCGACATCGTTATCGATCCCTTCGAAGCCTCTCAGCTCAATCCCAACAGCTACAATCTCCGTCTCCACAACCGCCTCCTCGTCTACCGCAGCAGCGAACTGGACATGCGGGTAGACAACAAAGCCGATGAACTGAAGATCCCTCCGGAAGGACTGCACCTGGAGCCGGGAAGGCTCTACCTCGGACGGACGGTGGAGTACACCGAGACCCACAACGCCGTCCCGATGCTCGAGGGCCGCTCCTCGGTGGGCAGGCTCGGGCTCTTCATTCACGTGACCGCCGGATTCGGCGACGTCGGTTTCAAGGGCTACTGGACTCTGGAGATCTTCTGCGTCCAGCCCATCGTCATTTATCCGCACATCGAGATCTGCCAGATCTACTACCACGAAATCTCTCCCGACCACCAAGAGTACGCCGAGGGCAAGTACCAGGGCAACCGGGAAATTCAAACGAGCATGCTGTACAAAGATTTCGCGGGCAAGTGAATGAGGAAGAAAATGGGTTCGTTGAAATCAATTATCCGGGAGCACCGATGGGCGGGTATCATACTTGCAGCAGTCCTCATCCTCCGGCTTGCCGCCTTTCTTGCCGTATACGCGGGAGGGGAGACGGACCGCTTCGCCGAACCCGACACGGGGGGCTATGAACGTTCGGCCCTTGCCTTGGCGGAGAACGGAAGATTCACCCTTTCGCCGGAGAGCAAAGAACCGATGCTCAAACGGACACCCGGCTACCCCGTCTATCTCGCCGCGGTCTATCTTGTCTTCGGTTACGGCCGTTTCTGGCCCGTTTTTTTTCAGATTATTCTCTCCGGCCTCATTGTCCTTTTGGTCTACCGAATCGCCGAGCCGATGGGCAGCCGGCGGGCGGCACTCGCCGCGGCGGTATTCGCGGCAATAGACAGCATTCAATTCTATTATTCCCAGATAGTGTTGACGGAGACCTTTTTTAGCCTCTTCATCACCTTGGGCCTTTTCTTCGCCCTCCGCTTCTATCTCGAAGATACCCGAAAACCGTTAATGTGCGGTTTTTTCGGCCTCTGCCTGGCCGCAGCGACTCTTATACGACCCGTCTCCTACTACCTGCCTGTTCCCATAGCCTTGGGGGTGGTCTTTACTTATCGTGCAGCCGGACTCTCGGCACGAGAACTGGTTTCATCCCTCCTTCTCTTCTTTCTTCCCCTGCTTCTCTTCGTCGGCGGCTGGCAGCTGCGAAATACTGCGGCAGCGGATCTGCATCACATAAGCTCGATTACCGGCATCAACATGTACAACTACCGGGCGGCGGAAATTACCGCGCGTCGGGAAAGCATTTCCTTCGATGAGGCGAGGGACCTGTTGAGGTCCCGTCTGCCCGAGCAATTCGAACAGTGGTCCGCCGGAGCGCAGAACGAGTACCTTTTGGACGAGGCGGGGAGGATCATCGGCGGGCACAAGGGGACTTATGGAAAAATCATGCTCTTAGGCGTGGTCCGCATGCTCGCAGATCCCGGCGACAGCGCGGTGGTTCGCTACCTCACCGGGGACACCGGCTACACGGGCCGCTTCGGCGATCTCTTTTGCCTATCCCCGGCGGACTACTTCGAAAAGTGGATAAGGGGAGCCCCGCTGCGGTTTTTCTATTTCGCCGCCGCCCTGCTGCTCTTAGCGATTCTCTACCTGGCAGCCCTCTACGGCAGCATCGCCTCATGGCCCCGGTCTCCGCGGCTGAGAATATTCTTTGCACTGCTCATCGGCACCGGTCTCTACTTTCTCCTCGTTTCCGCCGGTCCGGAATCCTACGCCCGGTTCAGGATGTCCTTTTCCAGCATCCTGTACATATTCGCGGGGATCGGAGTCTCCCGTCTGCTCGATAAGCGCGGCAGCAGGAAGGGCAAATGAGGCCCCCTCTCTAGGCCGAAGCCCCGCGGCCGGAAAAATCACTGTAGAGCATCCTTCCCTCCCGCCAGATCGGGCCCCTCCTGCGTTCCCCTGAATCCCCGCAATAGGGAGAGAAATTGAAGCGCACAATGCAGAGCTGATCCTCCTCGAAGGGCAGGAGGAGCTGCCTGGACTGCTGAGAAGAAAGGGTATCGGCCCCGGCGGGCCCTCCCTCTCGGCGAACTCCGCGGACAAACGTGACAATCATCGGTCCCTCCTTTGCAGGCTACTAGGGAGGAACTGCCGTATTTGCTTGAGGTCCGAAGAAATTTATTATATCATATAGATATATATGGGGTAAAAAAACTCACCCTCTGCAGCGCGGATGCTTTTTTCTCAATAGTGATGCCCAAAACCGATGTAGATCTCATAGCGGCTTCCTCCGTCCCTCGGCGCCGGGTCTCTCAGTCCGCCCTCGGTGAACATCGCTTCCATGTCGATCCCCAGCGAGACCCGCAGATAGATGCTCCGCGCCTTCTTCAGATACGCGAAGCCCTCAAACCCTGCGCTGTACCAGGCGTCGGCAAAATCGAAACTGCCCCCTTCGGGCCGTACTACCGCCATGTCGAAAAAGGGAGCGAGCTGTCCATAAAACCACTTAGACATGAACCACACCCACATGTTGAAGGGAAGATCCAGGTTAAGGGAGACGCCCGCGTCCCCCTGGATGCGATCGTCCATGATGCCCCGCATCACATCTCCGGCCTCATCCTCGACGGCATCGATCTTATAAAACCCTTTTAGGCGGCTGTTGATGCCGATCGCGCTCCAAGCGGCATGGCCCTGCACGGTCCCGTCGAAGCCGATGTCCCA
Organism: uncultured Spirochaetaceae bacterium; assembly: GCA_964594775.1. Taxonomy (GTDB): domain Bacteria; phylum Spirochaetota; class Spirochaetia; order DSM-16054; family Sediminispirochaetaceae; genus CAYFVU01. The sequence goes on along the minus strand of CAZQNO010000008.1, from coordinate 15,730 downwards.
GTCATCCTTATAGTAGTTGTACAGCTCCGAATTCGACACGGATATTCGAAATCCTTCCCGAAAATTCTCTTTCCAGTCGATCTGACCGAAGGAGAGACTGTGGGAAAAGGTGCTTTCCACTCCCCGCCGTCCGCAGCTTATCGGCTCCTCAAGCTTGTAGTCGACGCTGTTCGATATCGACGGACGGTAACTCAGCTCGTAATCGCCAATAAACAAGCCGGTGGGGATGCTGCCGCCGAAGCTCACACCGCTGGTAAAGTAGTAATCGTCGGCGTCTCCCTCGCCCTCCAGGCTGTAGTCCTGGCTCGCCTTCAGCTGCCATCTAATGTCCCAGAACTCGAGAAAAAGGGAAACGTCGTTGTCCCAGTCAAACGCCAAACCCGTACCGCTGCTAAAGAGGATAGCCTGGGAGGTGTCGTATTCCCAATCGCGCCCGTACTTCCTGAAGGGGATCGTAAGGGTCGTCTCTAAGCCTACTTCGTTGTAGCCCTCTACCGTGTTCCAGTAGTCGAGGTTCAGGCGGAGGGGTAACATGGAGCCGAGGAAGTTGTAGTCCCTGCCCCGAAGGCTCAGGAGGAGCCCCTCGTTGGAGTCGTACTTGAAATAGGGGAGCACGAAGATGTTGTTGGTGTCTACCGTGTAGACATCCAGCTGCACATGATACGGCCCCGTTTCGGTTTCAGTAATCTTCGCCTCGATCCAGCCGGTATGGAAGACCCGCTTATTTATGATCTTCTGCTGCTGGTCGAGGAGGTAGGCGGCCAGTTCCTTTTTCGAGACAAAGACTTTTTTCTCATCGAACTCGAGATAGAGATCGATAAGATGCTCCTTTGTCTTTCCCTCGATATGGTAGTCTACATCTACTATCCGATACCGGCTTTCAAGCTCCTCATCGGCAAACTCTCTCTCGATTACCAGCTTAAACGGCTCCTCCCTCTTTCCATTGGTCCGCTTTTCGAATACGTGGCGGTGCCCATCCTCATCGGTAAAGATGAGAGGGTCGTGCTGCTCTTCCTTATAGCCCGTCGTTACCTTCTTTTCCTTCTGCGCCGCCTCCACCACGTTGACAGAGTAAAGACCGCCGAGGCTCATCTCGAAGACAGGCTCGTGCACTCCGCTCTGGGGGACGAAGGCGCGGGCCTCGTCGGGGACTATCTCGGTGAGGGTCATGGCATTGAAGGCGCAGCCGAACTTCACGTCCAGGTAGAGGAAGAAGTCGTTGAAGCTCTTGCTGAAACGCGAGCTGTTGACCAGCAGATGCTCCACCGTGTCGTCGAAGAGGATGAAGATGCCGGAGATCGGCTTGGGGTCGTGGTAGGTGAACCAGGGATTGTTCGGCGACTTCGCCCCGTTGATTACCCACTCCAGAGAATTGTAGAAGCCGAATTCCCAGCGGGAGCCCCGGAAGAAGTCGTTTTCGTAGTCGACCATGAAGGCGAGGTTGTTCTCGCCGTACTTGTAGCCGATGTAGTTGTCCGCGTAGTGGACGGGCATGAGGGTGCCGTCCTCCAGCGGATAGGTGCTTGCCGGATAATAGGTGTACTCGTAGGGAAGAAAGTTGTAGTAGAGGGGCACCTCCCCCTGTTCGAAATCCTCCGGGGAGCTGTAGCTGCCCTTGTCCTTGGCGTAGGTTGCCTGAAAGGTGTACTTGGTGGCGCCGGCATGAAAGAAACCCAGCCGGCCGAAGGAGAACTGCTTGCGTCCGCCGAAGGACCAGGCGACCTTGTTCACATTCTCGGAAGCAGAAACTCCCGGAAGAAAACTGAGGTTTACGTCGTCGAGGAGGAACTGGCCGACGATGTAATGCTTTGGCGTATCGTACTCTACAAAACCCCCGTAGAGACTGGAGGTGTTGGCGTACTCGCCCCAGGGCCGGCCGGGATTTGCCGTGATGATCTGGGCCAAAAACATGGGCAGGGGATTGAAGAAGTACTCCGGAGCGAATTCGCGGCCGAGATAGATCACCGTGTCCTGGAAACCGAATTTAAAGTCCCCCGCGTGAAACCCGAAGGTCCTGTAGATCATTCCCCGGTCGGCCCAACAGATGCCGTCGGCGTATTTGGGGTATCCCGCCAGATACTCGCCCACCCCGCTGAGGGCCTGAGAGCCGGTGTAGACGTTTCTGCTCCGCGCGTTCAGCGAGACCCAGCGGTTATTGAAGAAGAAAAAGTCCGTCTCGTAGCGCATGTTTCCCAAGAGGACCGGATTGTCACCGCCGCCTATGAAGAGACTGTAGGGGGAGCGGACCTCGTCGCGGTGACTCTTTCTTCCCAGTTCGAATTCGAAGCTGCCGGTATGGAAGGCGGTGTAGCCTTCATCCATGAAGAGGTACTGGCCCTGCAGCACCTTCTCCAGATACACCATCTCGTCGGAACCGTCGTACTTGGCGTCTCCCCGAAGGGAGCCCTTTATTACGAGGTCGAAATTTTTCGAGAGATACATCGCGTTGAGCTGCAGGTTTAGTATGGCGGTCTTCGGCTCGACCTGCTCCTCGATGAGCTTATATTTCTGCTGCAGGACGCCGGAGAAGCCGAACTCGGCATAGACCTCTTCCTCCAAGTCCTCCTGGGCGGCGAGGAAGGGAAGGCCGGGGGTGAAAAACGAGGCGAGTATGAGTACAATGAAGAAAGGTCTCCGGCGGAAACCGCTTCTATCGGCCAATACAAAAATCCTTTATCTGCAATATGTATTGAATAGTAATTAAATCAAAGCCTCTCCGCAAGCCTAATCTTTCCATACTATGGATTTTTTTCCCTCCCCTCGAGGATCGTCCGGGACCCGAACTCTACCGCCGCCCCCAGGCTCAGCTCGGCCCAGCTGCCCGAGGCGCGGGAGATGAAGACCGGCTCTGCGACGGCGCTAATCCGCTCGGTAAGCGGATACTCCAGGGGAAGGCCCAGGAGCAGGCTGAACTCGAGGCTGCTGCGTCTAACATCATCGTGCTCTTCGTAGGAGGTGCTGATAAGACTGGCCTCCCGGTTCTTCCAGAGAAACTCACCGTGCAGGGCGGCCCGCAGCCCCCGGCCCTTCTCCGCCTTCTCCTCCATGGCGATGTCGACGTGGATCCAGCGGGCACCGGGCCCGTGGGGGGAGGTCATCGGCATGGCGATGTAGCCGGCGTCCCGCTTGTAGCGGTAGATCGCCCGGGAGAGGTAGTTACCCCGCTCTACATCGAACTCGTGGAAGTTCCCCCAGAGATAGTGGGAGAGACCGCCCTCCAGGGAGAAAACGCCCCGCAGGGCCCCGCCTTCGAGGTAGTAGGAGAGCCCGCCGATGTAGGAGTAGATCGTGGGTATCTCGTAATCTCCCACTCCCAGCAGCTCTCCGGCGTTGATGTCGTCGTAGGCCGCCTGGAAGAAGAGCTCCGCCGAAGGAAAAACGTTCCAGTCCGCCTCCACAACAAGCGAGTTGTTGTGCATGCCGAGCTCGGCGGTATGCCAGGAGAAGACGGGAAAGAAATCTCCGATATAAAAGGAGTTTCCCGGCCGGGAGACGATCTGCATGTTCGAGACTCCCAGACGAAGTTTGGTGAAGGCCCACTCGAAGCGGTGCAGGGCCACCAAGACCGTAGTCTCGTCGAAGGCGATGTAGGAATTACCGGCAGGATCCGGATCTCCTAATCTCCCGTCCGCATCCAGTTTCGTTGTGTCTATGTCCAGGCCGGAGCCGATCATCGCCTCGATCTCTCCCTCCGCCGCGTGGTTGGGGACGGTGCTTATCTGGGCGGTCATCGTGAGGGGGCCGAGGTACCACTGGCAGTAGAGGGCGTCCATGTAGGGCAGCCGTTTGGAGGGAAGGGCGGTGGAAAAGGCGCTCGGCCCGTAGTGCACCGGCATCCGGCCGAAGAGGAGGAGCAGGGTGTCGAAGCGGCAGGCGAAATAGCCCTCGGTGAGAAAGTAGTTCTCGAAGGAGAAGAAACTCGCATCCTCCGGTTCGAACATCGTGGAGGAGGGAAAGCTCCCCGGCTCGTACTGGCGGCGGATCTCGCCGGATATCGAGGTGCCGCTCCTTCCCGCCTCCCCGGCCGAGAGGTCGAGTAAGATAAGCGGCGGCGGCTCAACGGCGATCCTGTCGAAGTCGTAGTACTCCTCGAATTCCGCCTCGGCCCCCCGCAGGAACTGTTCGTAGGCGAGATCGAGACGGGTATCGACGAAGCGCTCCTCTTTTTTGAAGGCGAGGCGGTCGATGTACCAGTCTATTTCCCCCCTCAGCTCCCGGGTCGGGGCCTTGCGGCGCAGGGCCTGCGCCTGCCCGTGGAGCGTGCGGGCGTCTAAAGGATAACTCGCAACAGGAAAGACCACCCCGCTGCGGAAGTAGAGGGCCTGCAGGCGTTCGACCTCCCAGTCCCCCGGAGAGTAGAGTTCGTAGGCGGCTGCGGGCAGGAGCGGCAGCATCAGGAGTCCGACGGCGCTCAGGATGTGAAAAACGCTTCTTCTTTTCATGGTAGTTCTCTTATTCTCGGAAGATGAAGACTTTTCGGGAAGTAAAATTCCATATAAGCACGATTCCCGTGGCGATTACCTTGGCGATCATCGCATTGATATCGAGCAGCCCGTGCAGAGCCCACATCAACAGCATGTTCAAAAGGAGGCCTACGGCGCTGACGAAGTAGACGAGCAAGGCCTCCAGCCGCGCCGAATACCGGCCCCGGGTAAAGACGAAGAGAATGCTCAGGAGGTAGTTGACCCCGGTGGCCAGGATGAAGGCGAGGGCCACCGAGAGGAGATAGTGCAGGCCGAGTGGATAGTTACAGAGGTAGAAGGAGCCCCACTCGACGAGGGCCGCCGTACCGCCGACGGCAACGTAGCGCATGAACTGGCGCAGGAGGGGGGAAAGCGGCAGGCGGCGGGGTGCGTCTGTGCTGCGGGGGGAGTTCGGGTCCATTACTTCTTGAAAAGATTGTATTTGAGGATGCACCAGATGGCGCGAAAGCCGTCCTTCCAGCCGATCTTCTTTCCCTCTTCGTAGGTGCGGCCGTAGTAGCTTATGCCGACCTCGTAGATAACGTGGCGGCGCTTGGCGAGCTTCGCGGTAATCTCCGGTTCGAAACCGAAACGGTTCTCTTCGATTGTTATGGCCTGTATCACCTCCCGCTTAAAAGCCTTGTAGCAGGTCTCCATGTCGGTGAGGTTGATGTTGGTAAACATGTTGCTCAGGGTGGTGAGGAAGGAGTTGCCCAGGCGGTGCCAGTAGTAGACCACCCGGTGGGCCTGTCCGCCCATAAAGCGGGAGCCGTAGACCACGTCGGCCTTCTCCTGGAGAAAGGGCCCGAGCACGAGGGGATACTCCTGGGGATCGTACTCTAAGTCCGCGTCCTGGATGATCACGATGTCTCCGGTCGCCGCGGCGATCCCCGTGCGCAGGGCCGCCCCCTTGCCCTGGTTTTTTTCGTGGTAGAGCAGCTTTGCGGCCTTTGGACGGATTGCCGTCTCGAGGACCTCCCTCGTGCCGTCGGTGGAAAAGTCGTCCACCACGATAATTTCCTTCTTCGCCACCGGCGCCGCGCGCACGGCGTCTATGATAGCTTCGATGGTCTCTCTCTCGTTGTAGCAGGGGATGACAACCGAGAGGGTGATGTCCTCGATCCGCTTCATGCCGGCTCCTCCTCGAAGAGCCGCCGGAAGTAGTCGATCGTCTTTTCCAGCCCCTCGGCAAGGGGAACCTTCGGCTCCCAGCCAAGCTTCTTTCGGGCGAGGTCGATGTTGGGTCTGCGCCGCTGGGGATCATCCTCGGGAAGAGGCTCGTGGATGATCTTCGAGGAGCTGCCGGTGAGCTCGATGATCCGTTCTGCCAGTTCCACTATGGTCGATTCGACGGGATTGCCCAGGTTCACCGGACCGATGAAGTCCTCCGGCCCGTTCATCATACGAATAAGACCCTCCACCAGGTCGTCGACGTAACAGAAGGAGCGGGTTTGCGCGCCCTCGCCGTAGACGGTGATGTCCTCTCCCTGCAGGGCCTGGACGATGAAGTTGCTCACCACCCTTCCGTCGTGGGGATGCATGTTCGGCCCGTAGGTATTGAATATGCGGACCACCCGGATGCGCACCCCGTTCTGCCGCTGATAGTCGAAAAAGAGAGTCTCGGCGCAGCGCTTGCCCTCGTCGTAGCAGGCCCGCAGGCCTATGGGATTGACGCTGCCGCGGTAGCTCTCCACCTGCGGATGCACCTCCGGGTCGCCGTAGACCTCGCTGGTGGAGGCCTGCAGGACCTTCGCCTTGATCCGCTTTGCCATGCCGAGCATGTTGATCGCCCCCATCACGCTGGTCTTGGTGGTCTTGACCGGATTGAACTGATAGTGAATCGGCGAGGCCGGACAGGCCAGGTTGTAGATCTCGTCCACCTCCAGGAGAATCGGCTCTACCACGTCGTGGCGGATCAGCTCGAAGTTCTTGTAGTCGAAGAGCTTTTCTATGTTCCGCTTGCTGCCGGTAAAGAAGTTGTCCAGGCAGATGACATCGTGCCCCTCCCCTACCAGCCGTTCGCTCAGGTGGGAACCGATGAAACCGGCGCCGCCGGTGATAAGGATACGTCGCCTTAGACTCATTTTTTCTTGATCCTCCAAAAGTTTTCCCGCTTTGCCTTGGGAAAGCTGCGCAGATGTATTGCCACGAGCTCCGGCTCGTAGAGATGCAGATGGGACACCTGGAACGAGAAGAGAAAGCGCTTGGCCTTCATGCCGAAGGCATCCCTGTAGTAATTGAGTTCGATCCGCCGGAAACCGAAGTGCCGCTCCTCGTGGAGCGTTCCAAAACCGTAGAAGTCCGTCTCGTACTCGTCGTTTATATGCACGTCCATCGCGTTGTTTTTGCCGCCGCCGGTGTAGCCCAGCTCTATGTAGGTCAATCTATCGAAGGGAATGATGGTCTGCATCTTCGACCCGCCGATGAAGTAGTGCTTCTTTACCTCCTTCATTACCTCTCCGGGAATGCGCAGGCGGATCTTTCTCTCGACCAGATGCGGATAGGCGAGGTTGAGCAGCTCGAAGACGTGGTAGCCCTTTTCTACCGCATATTCGAGGAAGGGCCGAAAATCCCCGTAGTCCACTACGGCGGTGGAGGAGCTGTCGATCTTCAGGTTTTCGTCTATAAGGGCTTCCAGCCCCTTTCCGTCGCCGGCTTTCAGGGCATCGGCGCCGAGGGGGGGCGGGAAGACGAACAGGCCGAAGAGAAGGGCGGCGGCGGCAGTGAGGCCGCAAAGAGACCTTCGCCGCAGGACGCAGGCTTTGCTGCTATGCATCGTAGAACTCCCTGTACCAGTCGACGAAGCGGCCTATCCCGTAGGCGGCGGGGGTCGAGGGGCGGTAGCCGGTGTCCCTCTCCAGGTCGCTGCAGTCCGCCCAGGTCGCCGGCACGTCCCCCGGCTGCATCGGCTGGTACTCTATCTCCGCCTTTCTCCCGAGCTTCTCCTCCAGGGCGTGAATAAAATCCATCAGCTCCACCGGGCTGCCGTTGCCGATGTTGTAGATCTTGTAGGGCCCGGGGCCGCTTCCCGGGTCCGGATTTTCCGCAGACCAGGAGGGATTTTCCGCAGGCGGACGGTCGAAGACGCGGACGATGCCTTCGACGATGTCGTCGATATAGGTGAAGTCGCGGCGCATGTTCCCCCTGTTGAAGACCTGTATCGGCTTACCGGCGAGCATCGCCCGGGTAAAGAGAAAGAGGGCCATGTCGGGCCGGCCCCAGGGTCCGTAGACGGTGAAGAAGCGCAGCCCCGTTGTCGGCAGGCCGTAGAGATGGCTGTAGGTATGGGCCATCAGCTCGTTGCTCTTCTTGCTCGCCGCGTAGAGGCTGATGGGGTGGTCTATGTTGTCGGAGGTCGAGAAGGGCATCTTCTCGTTGAGGCCGTAGACCGAACTGGAGGAGGCGAAGACCAGGTGCCTTACCGAAGCGGCCCGGCATCCCTCGAGGATGTTGAGAAAGCCGGAAATGTTGCTCTCCACATAGGCGTAGGGGTTCTCCAAGCTGTAGCGCACCCCCGCCTGGGCGGCCAGATTGATGACTCCGTCGAATCCTTCGCTTTTGAAGAGGCCGAGAATGGACTCCCGGTCCTGCAGGTCCAGGCGGATGAAGCGGTAGGAAGGCCGGAGGCTGCTCACATACAGTGTGCCGTAGGTCAGCCCCTCTCCCCCGGAGGGACCGGCATCAATGCCCGTGTCGGCCAGGCGGCCGTATTTTATCGCCGTGTCGTAGTAGCTGTTTATCGAATCGAGACCGACTACCTCGTCGCCCCGCTCCAAGAGGCGCTTTGCCGTGTGGTAGCCGATAAAACCGGCGCTGCCGGTAACCAAGATCTTCATTCTACGCTCCCCCACTACTTGTAGCACGCTCCGGCCCTTCCTTCAATTCCTTCTGCGCGGCCTCCCCCATCGAAAGGCTCTCCATGCCGAAGCGGCGGCGCAGCTTTTCGAATCGGTCGAGGACCCGGCATAAAAATGCCATATTCTCGGCGCGGTGAGCGGCGAAATTGTGCGGATGCCACCAGAGGTGGTAGATTTTTCCGTCCCGCGCCGCCGCCTCCAGCTCCCCGCAGATCCTCTTCAGGCGCAGGGGTTCGAAGAGGCGGAATTTCTGTGAATAGGGCCGCAGGAAGCGGGATGCCCGGAAGTTGCAGGGCCCCGTCCCGGCGGCCTCAGTTTCTGCGCCTGCTGCGGTGTCCGCAGCCCCGCAGTGCGCCTCCTCCCAGCGGTAGTCGAGGTCCCTCACCAGCGGCAGATAGGCGTCCAGGAGCCGCAGCGCCCGGCGGAAGGGCATGTTCGCCTTCCGTTCATCGGCCTCGGCGTAGCACCAGGCCGCCGGATTTCCCCGGTAGGCTCGGATGCCCCAGCGCCGCAGGATATCGTCGTAGGCGGGCTTGTGCTGGTTGCGGGGGAATATAATGGAGACGGGCCGGGCGCCGAGGCGCCCGCCGGCTTCCACGGCGCTGCGGAGGTCCGCCTCAAAACTCGCTTCGTCCTGGCCCTCCTCCAGACAGTAGTAGTGGCCATAGGTATGGGTGGCCGGCTCCTGACCCGGCACGGCGGCGATCCGGCGGGCGATTGAAGCGGCATAGTGCCAGGGGTCCTCCTCCTCGTTTTCTCCCACCTCCACCGCGTAAGGGTCGAGTTCCCGCCTTTCGTAGCGGGGGAGGAGCGCCGGACGGAGTTCCCGCCGGGCTTCCCGGTTTTCCGGCAAAAGGAGCCCCACCGCCGCCCAGGTGGCGTGGACCTTCCGCTCTTCGAAGAGATCCAGGAGGTCCCCCGCCGCTTCCCTTGCCGCCGACAGCTGCCTCTTCGCCGGAGCGTCCAGGGGGCGGCGGTCGAAAAAGCCCCAGTGCAGCTCGAAATCGAGGCTGATGATGAGGGCGCCGCGCTTTCTTTTGCTCACTTTCCCCGCCTCCCGAAAAACCTTCCGAAAAGCCTCCCGCCGAGCCTGTGCAGGGCCTTGCCGAAATAGGAGAAGAACTCGGCAGCCGCCGGCAGCGGGTCTGCGGGATCGAAGAAGGACCAGGATGAGGCGGCGGCTCGGTTCTGTGGGCGCCGGGCCGAGGCCGAGCTCCGGCGGAGGGCGATACGCCGCGCCAGGTCCTTCAGTCCCGACCTCCAGAGCACGGAGGGAAGGGGCTCGCGCGCCGCCGGACCGCCTGAGGGCTCTCCGTTTCTTGCGTTCTTTCCGGTCCTTTCGGCGCGGCCGGGATCCCAAATCAGGCCCCCGTCGCCTTTCCCGCCCGAGAGGTCGAGGTAGGCGGCCGCGGCCAGGGGAATACCCGCCTTGCGGGCGGCTTCGAACCAGAGGGCCGACCGGGCGTTTATCTCGAAGACCTTCCACAGCCCGTCGGTCTCATCCGGCTTGAACTCGATTTCGAAGAGACCGTCTATCTCCAGTTCGGCCAGGAGCCTTTCTGTAAAATCCCACAGCTCTGCCGGCGGCTCTTCCAGGAGAAGGGCCGAGGCGGTCCCGTAACCGGCGGGAAACTGCCTGAGCTTGCGGCCGGAAAGCGCCGCAGCAATCCGGCCGTCCTTCAGGCGGACGCCTCCCAGGCAGTAGATGGAATCGTCGGGTCCGCGGACGATCTCCTGCAGCAGCCAGCCGCCGCGGTCTGCAGGCAGGCCGGCGGCCAGGGAGAAGAGCTCCTCCGGCGAGGCACACTCGAAGACCTTCCGGCCGGCCATGATATCGGTCACCTCGTGGAGCCGTCCCGGTTTCACCAAAACGGGGAAGCTCACGGCCGCCGCCGCTTCCTCCCAGCCGCGTTCCTCCACGGCGGCGCGGCGGGGATAGGGGACCCCCGTCTTTTCGCAGGCCCGGTAGAAGCGGTGTTTGTCGAGAAAGCCGCCGCAGCGGGAGGCTTCATAGACCGAGGGAAAGCGGGCCTGGCCGGAGAGATCGCCGAAGCGGCGGCTGATCCACTCGATAAAACGGTCGCTCGCGGGAAAGAGCACCGGAGGCGAGTCGTGCCGCCGGCCGATCTCCCGTACCGCGTCTACCAGTTCGTCCTCGCTGCGGACGAGGAGAAACCGCTTCTCCCCTCCCCCCCGCAGGCAGGCGGAGAAGGACCCGCTCTCCCTCCGGTCCGACAGGCCGTAGACCGGGATTCCCAGAGAGGAGAGCTCCCTGAGCAGGTAGAGGCCCGCCGGGGAGAGGCCGATGATGAGCGCCGGGGCGCTTTTATCCGGGGCCATCTTTCCTCCAGGCCTGAAACATCAGCACCGGCCAGAGCAGGGAGTCCCTGTTGCGGCGGCCCGAGAGGTGTTCCTGCCAGAGACCGCGTATGACCTTCGGCCGGAAAAAACCGCCGTCCGCCAGCTGTGCCGGATCGAGGAGCTCCTCCGCCCAGTCCCGCAGGGGTCCGCGCAGCCAGAGCCCGACGGGAACGGTAAAGCCCATCTTCGGCCGCTCGATCAGCTCCCGCGGTACTCTCCGGTAGAGGAGCTGCCTGAGGGCCCACTTTCCCTCCCCGCCGCGGACCTTCTGATGAAGGGGCAGTTTCCAGGCGAGCTCGGCGACCCGGTGGTCGAGAATCGGCACCCGCGACTCCAAGCTCACCGCCATGCTCGCCCGGTCCACCTTGGTAAGAATGTCGTCGGGAAGATAGGTAACGAGGTCCAGATACATAATCGCTTCGGTGACGCCGCGCATCTGCCGCCAGGCCGGGTCGTCGAGGACCGGAGGGGCAAGGGCTTTGCCGGAACGCAGGGCATCCAAAGGCCGTTTCCATTCGGAAACCACGCCGTGGTAGAGCTCGAGCGGATCGCCGGCGCCCATGACGCCGGCCAGCTTGTGGATCTTGTAGCCGGGGTCGACGAGGGACAGGCGGCGGGGCAGGAGAAAACCGAAGGCGCCGTAGAGCCGGTCCCAGGCCTGCGGAGAGAGGGCGAGGAGCCCCGAGGAAGCGGCCTTCCGCGCGAGCCGGGGAACGCGTCCCATCTTCCGCCACAGACCGGCAAGCCAGATGTGCCGGTTGTAGCCGCCGAAGAGCTCGTCCCCTCCGTCTCCCGAGAGACTCACCGTCACCTGTCCACGGGCGAGTTTGCTGACAAGATAGGTGGGGATATTCGAATAGTCCGAATAGGGCTCGTCGTACATGTCCGGCAGGAGGGGAATGACGTCCATCGCCTCCTTCGGGCTGAGCAGGAGTTCGGTGTGGTCGGTACCGAGATGCCGGGCTACCTCCGAGGCGTAGCGGGCCTCGTCGAACTGCTCCTCGGCGAAGCCTATCGAAAAGGTCTTCACCGGGTCCGGCGAGGCCTCCTGCATCAGCGAAACTACCGTCGAGGAGTCGACCCCGCCGGAGAGGAAGGCCCCGAGGGGCACGTCGGAGACGAGCCGGTCGCGGACCGCCGTAGCCAGGACCTCCTCCAAGAGATCGACGGCCTCTTCGTCGGGCAGGTCGAGGGGCGCCTCGAGTCCGGCGAGGGCGGTCTTCCGGGCGGACCAGTAGCGCACCTCCTGCAGGGAATCGAGGTCTCCGTTCCAGCGCTCCGCATCGACGGTCAGGTAGGTGCCGGGCAGCACCTTTTTCGCATCCCGGTAGACGGAGTGGGGCGAGGGGATGTAGTTGTAGCGCAGGTAGAGGGGAAGGACGTCCTCTCTGATTTCCCGCCGGAAGCCCGGATGGACCAGGAAGCTCTTGAGTTCGGAAGAAAAGATGAGGGGGGGATGGGGGCCGCTGCCGCCGGCCGGCCCGCCGCCGGCCCCATGGGGGCCGCGGGATCCATTGCGGCCCCGGGCGGTCCCGATGAAGAGAGGCTTTATTCCCAGGCGGTCGCGGCCCAGGTAAAGCCGGCGCTCGCTCCGGTCCCAGAGGGCGAAGACGAACATGCCGACGCAGGCCCGCAGGGCCTCGTCGATGCCCCAGGCCTCGGCCGCTTCCAGGAGGACCTCGGTGTCGCTGTGCCCGTGGAAACGCACGCCCCCGCCCTCCAGGCGGCGGCGCAGCTCGGCGAAGTTGTAGATCTCTCCGTTGTAGGCGATGACGAAGCGGCCCGAGCGGCTCGTCATGGGCTGGCGGCCCTCCGGCGAGAGGTCGATGATGGCAAGGCGGCGGTGGCCGAGCAGCAGATCTCCCTTCGGGTCGGCCCAGATGCCCCCGTCGTCGGGGCCGCGGTGGGTGAGGCAGTCGGTCATCTCCCTGCAGACGGCCTGCGACTCACCATCCGGCCGCACTCCGGGCATCAATATTCCTGTTATTCCGCACATTGCGCAAAACTCCTGTTCCACAGCCCTCGGTAGAGCTCGGCGTAGCGCCGAGCCACGGTCTCGATACCGTAGTGCGCTTCTATCCGGCTCCGGGCGGCAGCCCCCAGCCGTTCCCTTTCCTCCGTCCCCCTCTCGATGAGGCGTCTCCAGGCCGCGGCGAGGGCCTCCGGGTCCCGGGGAGGAACGACAAGACCGGTCTCTGCGACGATGAGGGCCGAATCGCCCACATCGGTGACGACGCAGGGCACGGCGCAGGCCATCGCCTCGCCGACCACGTTGGGAAAGCCCTCGCCGAGACTGCTCGTTCCGCCGATGTCGAAGGCGTTGTAGAGCCTGCGCAGGTCGTGCCTCCGGCCGAGAAGATGAAAGAGCCCGCCGAAGGATCCTTCAGGCCCCTCGCCTATGAGCTCCCGGATGCGGGGGTTCTCCCACACTACCTCCTCGCCGCAGAGTACGAAGCGGGGTGCCGTCGCAGCCGGAGAGCTCCGCCGCCCGACGGATCCCGCCCCCGCGGAGACCGAAGCGGTGAGATGCCGGGCGGCGCGGATGAAGGTGGCGTGGTCCTTCTGCGGGTCGAAACGGGCCATGAGCCCGATTACCGGCGCGCCGTCCGGGATTCCCAGCTCCCGCCTAAGTACGCGGCCCTCCTCCCGGTCGGGATAAAACTTTTCCAGATCGAAGCCGTTGGGAATCACCACCATTCTGCCCCCGTCGTAACCGAACCCGGTGTGGGTCAGGCGGGCGGCCTCGCTCCCGCAGACGATGACCTGCGGCACCTTTCGGGAGAGGCGGCGGCAGAGGGCCGCGCTGCGCATCGTGGAGGAGGTGTTGACGGCGGGGTCCAGATTGCTCTGGCGGATGTTCCAGAGCACCGGCATACCGGCGAAGAGGCGGCCGGCCAGGCCGCCCAAGAGGTCGGCGTGGTACATCCATGTCTGCAGCACCGCCGGCCTCTCTGCCCGCAGCAGCCCGGCCAAACGCAGGAGGGCCGCAGGGCCCGGAAAGCCGGGGCGGAGGCCGGGGCTCTCCACGGGAACGCCGCTTTCGCGGATGCGGCGGCCTACCGTGTCCACCGGCAGCAGAGAGATGACCCGCTGCTCTATCGGCTCCTCCAACGGTCCGCCGGCCTGCCGGCTTTGCCGGGCGTTCTCCCGTTCGAGGGCGGCGACGAGCTTCTCCAGCATCATCTCCGCGCCGCCGGTATCGGTGTCGGTGATCACGTGCACAAGCTTCATTCCGCCGGCCCTCCGGCGGCGCCGGCGCAGGAGGCGAGGGCATCCCGGTAGGCGCGGAAGACCAGCGCCTGGTCGTACTCCCTCTTCATCTTCTCTCGTCCCGCCCGGCCCATCTTTCGCCGTTCTTCGGCGGAGAGTTCGAGTATCCGGCCCATCGCCTCGGCGAGGGAACGGGGGTCGCGGGGCGCGCAGAGGTAGCCGCTTTTCCCCTCGTCTATCGTCTGCCGGCAGCCCGGCACGTCGGAGGCCACGAGCGGCTTAGCCGCCGCGGCTGCCTCCAGGAGGCTCCTCGGCGTGCCCTCGCGGTAGGAGGGAAGGACGACGCAGTCCGCCTCCGCAAGGAGGGCCGGCACATCGCTGCGGTTTCCCAGGTAGGAAAGAAGCCCCTCATTCCGCCATCTCTCCAGCTCCGCCGGGTCCACGGCGCTGCGGTTCTCCGGGTCTTTCGGCCCGGCCAGCAAGAAGCGGGCATCCGGATATTCGGCCTTGAGCAGCCGGGCCGCCTCGGCGTATTCGGCGATCCCCTTGTCGGTGAGCAGCCGCGCCGCCAAGAGGAAACGGACCCCGGCCTGAGAGGCGCCGCCCGCGACTGCCCCCGGCCCGTCATCGGGGGGCCGGAACTTCTCCAGGTCTACCCCGGAGCCGGGCAGCAGGCCCGTCCGCTCCTCCTTTACCAGAGCTTCCCGGAGAAAATCGGCGCGGTCGTCCTCGTTCTGAAAGAATACCCGGCAGGCAAAGCGCTGGCTCAGGCGGTAGAGAAGGCGGACTATCGAAGTGGTGAAGGAACGGGAGATGAAGACCGTCCCCAGACCGGAGATGTTGTTCAGTACCGCCGGCGGGGCCTTCCCCGGCCCCCGTTCTCCCCGGCTTCCCAGCGAGGCGGCGGCGAGGGTGCCGTAGATATTCGGCTTGACGGTGAAGTGACAGACCGCCCGGGGGCGCAGGTGCCGGTAGAGCCGCCGCAGGGCGATGAACGTCCCGAGGTCGACAAAGGGATTCGTTCCCTTGCGCGAGAAGGAGACGGGATAGTAGGAAAAACCCTCCTTCCGCACCTCATCCGCGTAGGGGTCTTGCGGACCCGCAGCGGCGGCCGTCCAGCCCTCGTCCCGCAGAAACTTCATCAGGCCGAGGCGGAAATTGTAGATGTTCCAGCCGGCGTTCGCCGTGAAGAGCACCAAGGGCGCTCCTTCGGTCCCGCGGCCCCGCCCACTCTCCGTGTCCGGCCCCGGCATTTTCCTGCCGCTCATCTGCCGCAGACCTCTTCGAAGAAGGACTCGTAACGGCGGATTATCGTATCAAGGCCGAAGCGCCGGCGGGCATCCTCCCGGATCCGCTGTGCGTTCAGCCCGGCGGAGGCGGTCCGCCGCACTGCATCGGCTAAGGCCTCCGTGTTCCCGTAGTCGGCCAGGTAGCCGTCTATCCCCGGACGCACGATCTCCCCGGTGGAACAGGGCCCGGAGAAGGCCGCCACCGGCGTTCCGCAGGTCAGGGCCTCTATCGCCACGTTGGGAAAGCCCTCGTAGCGGCTGGCGAGCACCAGCACGTCGGCGTGGAAAATCCACGGATAGGGGTTGCTCTGCAAGCCGGCGAAGCTCAGCCTTCCTTCGATCCCCAGTTCCGATGCCAGAGCGGCCAGGGCCGTGTCGTTCTCGCAGTCCCCCACGATGGTGAGGTGAAAGCGGTCTTCAAGAAGAGCAAGGGTTCGCAGAAGGGTAGCGAAACCCTTCTTGGGATTACAGCGGCCCACGGCGGCCAGACGCACTGCGGAGCTGCCGGCGGCGGAATCCGCAGCGAAATCCGCCGCATACGGATCGCCCC